>NZ_RJUF01000181.1 GCF_024343775.1 Lacihabitans soyangensis
ACTGCTAAAAAAGAAGTATCCCCAGACGAAAAAATAGATTTGGCCAGGAAGTACATTGGTCTGGGGTTAAGCAAATGTCTGGTATTTAGCTTATTAAGAATCACCAAGCATCAGTATTATTATAAGTCAAAGTTAACTGATAACCGAGGTTTGAAACCAACAGAAACTACCCTCAGGATAGATTCAAAGGGTAAGTTACAGCCTATTTCGAATCAAATTGTAGTAGAAATGATGATTAACACCTTATTCTTGCCAGAGACCAGCTATGGTTACAGAGCTATGACTGCCAGCCTGCAACATGATGGCCTTATCATCAATCATAAGAAAGTTTATCGACTTATGCGGGAGTACCAAATACTTAATGACCGCAACCAAAGACCTGCCAAAAACTATGTCAAGTATCGAAGAGTGTATCCCAATCAACCTCTGGAGGTATTAGAGATGGATATTAAGTTTCAGTGGGTGAGTGAACAGGCACGTTATGCATTCATTTTGACGGTTATCGACTGTTTTACCAGAAAAGTGCTGTATTGGGAGGTTGCGTTTTCAATTAAGTCAGCCCAAGTAAAAAAGGCTTGGGAAGAGATAATTCTCAACTATCTGCAACCCTATCAAATGCTTAAAAATGATATCACCGTCGAAATAAGAAATGATAATGACACCCGATTTGCTGCCAAAGAGATTCAGACGTTTTTTAAGGAAAACTACCTTAATCAGGTATTTACTCACCCCTACACTCCACAAGAAAACGGACATATCGAAAGCTTCCATTCCATACTGGCAAGGTCGTTAAATGCCAAAGCTTTCAAAACATTAAACGAGCTAGAAAAACACCTGATGAATTTTTATAAAATATACAATAACAGCAGATTACATGGAAGCCTCGATCACCTCTCGCCAGTAATTTTCTGGAAATTGTGGAATCAAAACTTAATAGAAATGATAGAAGAACAGAACAAGCCAAAAAGATTTAATCTAAAAATTCCCCACTACCTGCTATCGGGGAATGGAAGCCTGAGGGAAGTTTCTCCCGAGCTCGAAAAGCTCACTATCAAAATGCACGGGCCCGATACACTTGATCTACTTTCGGTGCAAAGGTCACCGTCGGTCGTTTCTCCATCACAAAATTAGTATATTGCAGTACACATTAAATTAACATTTAAAAAATAGTCCGAATTTCAGGGGGCTAAACCAATGACATTAAGAACATATTCAATATTATTAATAATTGAGTTTAATTGTTCAAGTTCTTTCGTTCCAAATGGTTCTTCATCTATTAGATCACATGTTATAGTCTCGATAATACTTGCTTCTCCTTCGTAAGTTTTGAAATAATAATCTATGTCCAGTTTTAACTGTTTTATAAACTTATTTTGCCAAACTTTCCCAGTTTTGGGTTCATCAAAGAATAACTTTACTCTTTTCAAACTTAAAAGATAATTACCAAGTATAGTATTTATTTTATCGAATTTTTCGAAAATACCCTCTAGCTCTTCATTTTTTGCACTAGAATAATCAAATTGAAATTGTGCATTATAGAGATGAAAAAAAGATTTTCTAACCATTTCCTCACTGACCTCTTTATCTATTTGTTCTGTTATTTTTCTTTCGTTTATCGGTGAGAAAAAATTTTCCTTTTCATTGGCCTCAAGTCGTGACTTTAGAATTTTATACTTTTCTTTCGCAAGATTTGTTTCGAAATCTTCCATACTCGAAGAATAATTTTGAAATCTCGGTGAAGGCTTTTTTGAAGTTATGTCTTTGAATACCTTTAACATAGAGTTGTAATCTTCAATGTCGAAGTGATAAACCTCGTTAAAAATGAATTTATCAATATCGGTATGGAAACAGTATATTTTGTAATCTAATAATTTAGTAAAATTATTTAATAAATTTTCACTCATATTTTTTCAGAAATTGAGATTTAACGAAGTCTAATATTTAGTATTTCGCACCATTTGAAGTATCAGGTACGGTTATACAACCGCTCCATATAATCGAGTAACTCCGATGTTTTGTCTATACTTCCTTTCCCGATATAATCAAGGAAGGCTCGTTCGGTAGTGTGACCCGTTTGCACCAATAATAATGCAATAGGTACTTTACCATAATAGTTTGTAGCGAATGACCTTCGGCCAACATGTGAGGTTACCAATTGCCATTTTTCATAAAAACCATCTATCCCTCTTTTAGTAGTTGCATCATATAAGGTACCTTCTTCAATGTGAGTGAGGCCAGCAATTTTACATACCTCCTTGATGTATTCATTATACCTTTGATCTGATATTGGTCTTGGAAAGTCACCGTCTCGCTTAGCTAGATATTCTTTGACCTTTTCAAAAACCCCAACCATTACAGCCTGGTCAGTTTTCTTTTGCCTTATGTCAACCAGCATTTTATTACCATTCATCACAATGCGTTTTTTAGAACACCGCATTAAGTCCGAAACTCTTTGACCTAGATGACAGCTGATAACTAACCAATCTCGAGCGTTTTCAAGGCTCTCGGTAGGCATGGGGGCTTCCTCGATAAGCCTTAGTTCATCCTCGTTCAGATAAGTTTTGAAAGCTTTCTTATCTTTTGATTTTATACTATCAAAATTAGTACTAGTACTATAACCTAAATCCTTAAAATACTTCCCCACCATCTTAATAAACTTTACATTTCTGAAAATATAACTTTGCTTATAGTTTTCACTTCTTAAGAATTTTTCAAAATCTGACATCCAATTGACATCTACATCTAAAAGGAGAAATTTTCTTCTTTTCTTTGTTTCATATCTTTTCACTAATGCTTGAACAGATTTTGTTTTTTTTAACAAAGATAACTTTGTTTCAGAATTTGTTTTTTTTTCATCGTGGTATACATCAAAGCAATTCTGTAAATAGTGGTCCTGGTCTTTGGCAAGTATTACTTCAGGGGTGGAAATAACTTTTTCAATCCATTCCTTTGTGATTATTATTGTTCTCTTAGAATTGTTAAGCTCTGTAATTATCTTACTCCTTATAGAAAACAGCTCACTCATAAGAGACTTTCCATTTGCATCTTTTATATTCTTAGGTTGTTTTTTAGATTTGCTCCAATCATTTGGACTTATAGAATATGAAGTTTTGAACTTAATATCAGCGTTTCTTCCATTTCGAAGTCTTAAATAAATTGGAGATGGATTCTTATCAGATTGAATTAAAAATTGTACAGTTGCCATATTCAATAGTTTTAAAATTTTTTAGCCCACATTTAGCCCACAAATGTCAATTTTAAAACAATTCAATCCAAGCGATTACAAGAATATATTTTATAAGTTATTGATATAGAGATTGTTTAAGATTGTATTTGATTGGATTAGATTGCCTATATGTAGAGCCTGCGTCTCCACAAATACTAATCGTAACTATTTGATTATTAAATAGTTGCGATTTTTCTTCTTAAACCTAGTCCGTATTTAGTCCAGATCATGATTAAAATCTATCTATTACTTAAACTTATGTTTGAGTTTGTTGATAGGATGTTCGAAGAACCTGAATGAAAACCAACAGAATCCCAGCAGTAAAACCAATTTGAGAACAAAGAAAATAATCTTTGTTTCTACGTTTGAGGTGGGTATGCTAGCAAAAAAGGCCGAATGTAAGGTTAAAGCGTTGAAGCCTAGGTTCCAAACCCACGGAATTATGCTGTGAAAAAGATAAACTCCATAACTTATTTTTCCTACAAAAATCAGAAATGAATTCTCCAAAATAAACTTATGTACAAGGGTATCTTTGTATTCTATCGCAAAAATAATTAATGCCAGTGCAATAATGGAGATAAAGGTTCGGTTTGAAATTATCGGATCAAATTGGAATATTTCTCTCGCTAAAAAAAAGAAAAAACAGCCTACTCCTACTTTTACAAAAGTACTTTTTAATTTTTCGATTTTATCTACCTTATAGACCCTTACATAGGCCCAGATGCCACCCAAAGAGAAGGCATCAAAACAAGTGGGGGTGAGTAAATCGTGGAATTCATTACCCGGGAAAATGGCTTTTATGACAAAAGTCGAAAGTATTCCCAGCAAAAAGCTCCCAATAATGACTGCTAGGATGTGCTTTCTCGGAACAAAAATAATTAACCATGGCCAGATGAGGTAAAATTGCTCCTCAACCGCTAAGGACCATAGATGCGAAAGCATTCCATCCCAATTTTGAGTATTAAAAAATAGAATATTTGAAGTGTATGTAAGATAATAAACAAGGTTTTGCTCAATATTGGTGTAAGTATACTTTGCAAATACAGCCAAAGTGATAATAAGAAGATAATAAATCGGAAATATCCTTAGGGATCTTCTGATTATGAAGTTTTTTAGATGTACAAACTTGGTTTTTATATTGTTTTCGTCTGATTCCTTTTCTTTTAGAAGATTGTGAGTTATCAGAAAACCACTCAAAACAAAGAAAATGTCAACACCGACATAGCCGAAGTGAAACACTTTTACAAAATTAAAAGGCAACCAGTGAGAAAGAATAACTAAAAAAACAGCGATTGCTCGAATAGCATCTAAAGTTTTGTAATACTTCATTTTGAAGAAGACTCCGAATAATAAAAAAAACAAAACTAATGCAATATAAGTATTAAACCAACTTTAAATATTGGGTAACTTTAGGGCCTGGTTGATATTCAAGATATACCAGAAACTATTTCTGAAATTATTGAAACTAATCTCTTCAATTATAAAATTTCAGAGTTTTTGATTTTCAAATAGGCTTGAGAGCCACTGTTTTTGTTGGAATCCTTAAATTTGGCACACTATGTGTATATGTGTTGGATGTGTAATAAAATTATTCAAAGGCTACTATCTTTGAAATACTCCTAATAAAATGAATACTTTTAAGTTTTTTCTATTCTTTTTAGTCCAATTGGTGATGCATTCGATAGAAAGTTCAGCCAATGACAAATTCCTAACATTGACACACTCGGCTATTGTACAAATTAACAACCCCGACGAGATAGAAGTTGGTAAATGGACCTTGCTACCAGGAAGTATATTGGTCATTAAAAAGACAAATAACACCTTTTGGCTAATGCAAACCGACAAAGATAGAAGCTATTATGTGGTTAGAGGAATGAATTTCTTGTATGACTCTAATGTTCAAGTTACCAAACCCATTAACCGAAATAAATTGTCAAATGAAATTACCGCAGAAGGTGGCCTGCTACCTGCTAAAAACGGGAGTTTACCAACAAAATGGGAGTCTGAATGGTGGAGATCTAATGGATATATCAGAAATAATATTGGCGAATTTGTAAAAAACAATATCACTGAGGTTAGCCCGCCTGTCGTGATGGACACTACTAAAGTTACACCTCCTGTGGTGGTGCAGCCAGTTCAAGTAGACCCGATAAGTTCGTCTGATAAAATCAAAATTCCGGTAGGTGCAATTATGTGGGATGGCTGGTATAGAGATTATTGGAACGATGAAAATCCTAAATATGACCTCCTGATAAACCACGTTTCAAAATCGAGATTGGTGGCTACCGAGTATATGGATCAGTTCAGAGTTGTACCTTTCTATGGCCAATATCACGAGCCGGAAATTATTAAAATCAGATATAATGTAAAATGGAGTCCAGAACTCGGACGCAATACTTATGACGAAATGGAGCGTGCTGTTCAAGTTAGATATGACAAAACCCAGGCGGATTGCGATCGAGAAATACAATATTATGCCGAAGCTGGCTTTGATTTCTTCTGTTTCAATTATTACAATAATGATAGCCCACTAAGCGAGGCTAGGTTACAATTTGTAAACTCAGAAAACAAACGTGGTGTTAAAATGACCTTTATGTTGGCTTCTAATCGCAGTGACACTGAAATTAACTACATTACCGATTTGATGCTTAAAGATTACTGGTTTAGGATAGACAATAAGCCTGTCTTATACTTCAATAACAGAGACATGCAAGATTTGCCCAAATATAGAGCTGCCTATTCGGCAAAAGGTGGTGGTGATATCTATGTAGTTTATTACAGCATGGGTGGAGCTCCGGGAGACTTTGGTCAATATATGCAATTTAGAGCCAATGCTGGAAGTTCTTACACACTTTTCGTAGGTCAGAAGACCGCAGAAGAATTTATACAGGCTGAAGTAGAAGCCAGAGATACTTGGATGAGACAATTTAAAATAACAGATATTAATCTTATACCTACAATTTCTACGGGTTTTGAGAATTTACATAACCGAAGTTCGCTTGATTTAGATAAGGCTGTTACTGTTGGCAAGGCTTCTCTTCCACAAATTGAGCAAAAACTAGAACTTATGAAAAAATTCATAAAAGAACATCCCAACAAAGTACCTGCTGTATTGTGGTATGCGGGTAATGAGATTCTTGAAAGTGGCAACCCGATAGTACCAACCAAAGGAAGAGACGGAAGGATTGATACAAGCATGTTAGATACCATTAAAAAACATTTAGAATAATACGAACTCACTAATCCCATCCACTTGATCAAGGCCATTTAGCACTAATAAAGCTGAATGGCTTTTGTTTTATGGGGTGTTATTTGCCAAAGTTATTTTTTAATCATAATTTCATGAACATTTATTCAAAACCTTAATATGAATCGTAAATCTTTTCTCAAAGCAACGGCTTTGGCCGCTGGTGCCGTTTTTACTCGTCCACTTATTACGTTTGCTTCACAATCGAAATATAGATTGGCTTTAATTGGCTCGGGCTGGTGGGGTACCAATATTCTCAGGGAGGCTTTAAAATCAGGCGAATGCCAATTGGTAGCTCTTTGTGATGTGGACGAAAGACAAGTTAAAAAATGTCTGGAAGAAGCTAATAAACTCACAAACGATCAGCCCAAAAATTATAAAAACTACGAAGAACTACTACATAAAGAGAAGCCTGAAATTGTTATAAATGCTACTCCCGACCACTGGCACGCTTTGATTGCCATTGATGCTATGAAGGCCGGAGCCCATGTGTATTTAGAGAAGCCGATAAGCCATACCGTTAACGAAGGAAAGGCCATTTTGAAGACAGCTAGAGATACCCAAAGAATATGTATCACTGGTTTTCATAGAAGATATTCACCTCATAATGTTAGCGGGCAAGAATTTCTTAAATCTGGAAAAGTAGGGCAAATTAAAGAGGTGAAAGCATTTGTAACTTATAATTTTGGACAAGGCAAAATAGTAGCGGATGAACCTGTTCCACAAGGCCTTGATTGGGATGCATGGTGCGGACCAGCCCCACTCGTTGCCTATAATCCAACCATTCATCCACGAAGCTGGAGACAAAGAACGGAATTTGCTAACGGCCAACTAGGAGATTGGGGACCTCACTGGTTTGACCAAATCCTTTGGTGGTCTGAGGAAACGGCTCCTAAGAAAATATTCTCATTGGCTTCGGATAAAATCAACACTAACAACAACAATGCTCCCGAAAGTCAGGTAGTTGTTTATGACTTTGAAGGATTTACATGCACTTGGGAACATAGCCAATTAAATGGCCGACCAACTTCCAAAACTGAAAACGTTGGTGTTTATTTTCATGGCACCGAAGGCACTTTTCATATGGGATGGATGGGCGGTTGGTCATTTTATCCAAAAAACAAAAATACCGAAATTATTCACCAAGATGCAAAACTGAATCAACCAGATCAACAAAACATTGATTTGGTTTGGGCGGATTTCTTAAATTCTATTAAAACCAAGAAACTGCCTTTTGCAGATATTCAGAAGGGATATGAGGCAACAAATATGAGTTTGCTCGGTATGGCTGCCCTGAAAGCTGGAAAAAGTCTGGATTGGGACGGAAAATTGGGAAAAATAACCAACGATTCAGAGGCCAACAAACTGCTGGAAAGGCAATATAGGAAAGGATATAGTTACCCAAAATGGAAATAAGTATCTAAGTTTAGATTCTTAAACATCCATAGAAGCTAATCTTTCTTTCATCGAAATCGCCATACCTTTATCCAATAAGTTCGGTAATTGTTGGAGAGCTTTTACTTTAAGCTCTCCAGCCACTTCGATATTGCCATGTAGCAATTCAAGAATGGCCTCAGCCATAAAAATCTGACCTTTCGGTACAAATGGACTGGGTGAAAACTTGTCCCAAAACTCTTTACATTTCTCAACGTCCTTTCTTGCCAAACCGTAAAAAATAGAGGCATCTAACCAACTGACTCCTCTAAATGCTTCCGGAATTTCCTGTATTTTATCTAGATATTGATTTAAATAGCTCTCAGCTTCGTCATAATCTTTTTTATCAAAGGCATGGTGGAACAAATAACTTAAAAGATAAACCTTAAATGGGTCATTCAGCTTTTCTGCTAATTCAAAAGCTCTTTTCAAGTCATTTGAGTTTAATGCGGCATATCTCTGGCCTGAAGTAGTTTTGGACATTATTTTTAAGAACAAGATTTCCATTTCTGAAGTCTCATCATTTTTAAGCAACCTCAATATACGTCCACCATCTGAATAGAAAGTACCTGCCTTAAACGGTACAACTGTTACCAAGAAAATCAGAAAAGAAAGAAATGAGGTGACCAACAAAATTACTCCAAGAAGACTTTCGAAATGATTAGATGAGGAAGATTGAACCAAGAAATAGACAATCAGAGAAATCAATGTAAGTATCAAACTTGCCGATGGACCTCCGGCGGCATATTTCATAAATTTCTCGCCTAAATTATGATCTGCTGTTGGCGTACAAATCACCATTCCACCCGACAAATTTAGACTTTTGTTCCATTTGAATTTCCAGTTCTGATTTTCCTTTTCCCAAAAAAATGGCCCGATAATGTACATCCTAAAATCAAAGCCAACCCATTTCCCGGCCACGGCGTGTCCTATTTCGTGAAATCCGACCACTATAAAATATATAGGAATCAAAGCTGCTAATAATGCAATCAAGTAGTTTTTGGGCAGGTCTTTTGGTATTGAACTTAATCCATATTTGCCAAATAGATAACCCAAAAAACCTCCAAAAAGTAACATTATGACGATTTTGAAAATTTTGTTCATAGCGATTAGGTTATATTTTTTGCAAATAAACTATGTACTCAATTAGTTTGTTTTTTTAAGTGATAATCGGATGCAATTAAGTTTGACGCTATCTTATAACTTTTACAATCGATGTGTGATTTGTTTGAAAGCTTAATGAATTGAATTTTCTTTGCGTAGTCAAATAAAAGAAATGCAAGAAAGACGAAAAATAAAACCGGAAGAAAAAGCTTTGATTGAGTTTCTATTAAGCAAAGTGGGTCTCAATTCGGAAGAGTATCCAATAGCAGACTTGGTGGATGAATACGAGGGCTATGTGATGGGAAGCATCGGATTAGGCGACCCCGAACTTGCTCCCTACGCTGGTGATTTAATTCAGGCGAAATACACCGATACAGACGGAAAAGAGGTGGTCATTACACTTACCATGGATGAAAACGGTCAACTGTTAGATTTAGATTTTTGGAAAGTAGATTTCTCTAAACTGATCACTTATCCAAAACCTGAGAATTTATTTTTTGAAGAAGATTAACAACATAAAATGAAAAAGTATTAGCAGTGGTTTCTGAAACGGTTTACCCAAATCGATACTTGTTTTGTGAAACAAACACTACTAATACTTTCTCTAGCCATTTAAGGTTTTATTTTACCACTTTCATGGTACCATTCATCAATCTCCAGTGTCCCGGGAATGTACACACATATGGATAATTTCCAACCGCTTCTGGGGCTTTGAATGTCAACTTAAAACTTTGATCTGGCGTAACGAGTGGAGTTGAGAATAGGACTTCGGATAATCCTGGCACATAGTTTTTCTCTGCACCCTTTTCGTCCATCATCATCTTATCGGCGGCTATTCCAACCTTCTCCATTGTTTTTGGCTTCACTATTACCAAATTATGCTGCATAGCATCTGGGTTCTCAAAGGTCAACTCCACGGTCTGTCCTCGCTTAACTGTAAACTCAGTCAAATCGTATTTCATTGCTTCTCTTATAGCTTTGATTTTAACAATTTTAACCTCACCATTTGGTTTTGTATCTTCAATTACTTTCCATGCAGTTAGCAATCTGGTTAGCCTTGTATCAGGTGTTTTGTACAAATTTGTTAGATATACCTTATCAGCTGGTTTAACTTTTACATCTTTAAGTCGGTAGTTCCAACCTTCAGAAATAGCTTTTAAAACTGAATTTTTACCTTGTAAATCTAGATTCTGAGAACGTTTTATTAAAGCCACCAAAGAATCCACTGGGGCAGTTGAAGCATAAGAACGAATTGATCTCTCTAAAGCAAAAGAATTCATATTTGCAGGTGCCGAGAAATTAATTTTCTTGCTTGC
The DNA here is from genome assembly GCF_024343775.1 of Lacihabitans soyangensis. Taxonomy (GTDB): domain Bacteria; phylum Bacteroidota; class Bacteroidia; order Cytophagales; family Spirosomataceae; genus Leadbetterella; species Leadbetterella soyangensis. Next base: position 10,328 of record NZ_RJUF01000181.1, read on the forward strand.
TGTATTGTTTTTCTTGTTGGCCTCATTTATTTCGTTGTTTTTGTCCATCACCACTCTGAGATTATACTCACCGATGATATCAGCTGAAAAAGAGATATTTCCAACCCATGGTCCGTTGATGTTTTTAGAAATAGAAACTGTTTCTCCCGCTTTTATTCCATCTTTATAATTCTTACTCAATTGATCAATCTTGATTCCCACACCTTCGAAAGTGAGGTCAAGTTGTATCAGTTTTTCAGCAGGTAAATCTTGTGTTCCTTGATTTTTTACATCTACTACCACTGAAACTCTTTCTCTAGCTGAAGGATTGGCTGGATCGATTTTTATCTCTGAAATCACCAAATCAACACCCTCTACTTTTGTTTCTGCCTTGGCCTCATGCATCATTTTGCTGTGGTCATGAGCCATGGGAGCTGCTGCCACTGGCTTAGCCGCTTTTGCTACCTTAAGCTGATTCGAGAAATGCTTTTTCATTAGTTTGCCGTTGTTTGCTGACAATACGGTAGCAAATGCATCTGGCAACCATCTGTCTTCCACTTCGTTAGACTTGGCCATTCTTTCGAAAAATACCTTCTCTGCTGCGGCGTTTAGTGGAGATTTTGAAAGTAGTAAAAGGGTATTCAAAACTACCAGTGGTTCTTCGTCATTTAGAAGGTCGTTTTTGATGACAGTTTCAACAGATTTTGCAGAAAAATCCATAACTTTTAATCCATTTTTGCGAACATCAGCAGAAGTATGATTTAATGCAATGTCAATCACATTTTGGTCAATAGCATTTAGACCTTTCAATGTCCAAAGAGCATGAATAGCAGGAGCATTGATACCAATTTCATCCAAAGTTTGGTCCTTCAAAATTTCGATTAATGCCGGAACTACATCTTTTTGGCCTCTTTCAACCAATAGTCTTTGGGCCTGCATTCTCCAAAACATATTATCGTTTTTCAACGTGGCTAACAGTTGAGCACTATTATTTTTAGAAAGTGTTATCGGAGTATATGCAGGAGCCTCCTTGGCCGAAACTCGATAAATTCTACCGTGTGTAAAATCTCTCAAGTCCGTTTCGTATGCATTTCCTGCTCCGTTTTTGAAGTCTTTAGGCACTGGATTGTGCTGAATAATGTAACTGTACCAGTCTGCCACCCAAACCGCACCGTCCGGACCTGTCTCTGCAAAAACGGGAGAAAACCATTCATCGGCTCCAGCCATGAGATTGAAACTTTCTTTATCGAAATAATCAGTACCTTTTTTAATCAAATTGTTCTGGTGTAGCACATGACCTGTTGGTTCTGCTACGAAGGCCATTTTGTTCCAATATTTTTTTGGAAATGCCCTTGCCGTGTAAAAATTATGTCCGGCAGCGGCAGTAAAACCACCAAATGCATCAACTTGTCTTACTTTTGGAGTAATTGGTTTCATATCGCGATGCGTATCCGTGCTTCTACTTCCATTGTCCACATTATTTTTTGAACTAAAATAACTGTGTGGAATGGCCATATACCAGCCGTGAGAGTTGTTGGCCGTTGAACCAAAAACATCGTTGGTTTCATTAAAACTCATACCCCAGGTATTGTTTGAAGTAGTTGTCATCCATTCCATCTTACTGCCATCAGGCAAAAATCTGAAAAATGCCTGGCCAAACTTTAAAGAATCTGTTTGCGGTAGTTTGCCGTTAAACCCAGAATAGCCTACACAACCCCAAATCCAGTTATCGAAGCCATAATGGAGATTAGAGGGTCCAGCATGTGTATCAAAAGTACCAAATCCAGTGAATAAAACTTTCTTTACATCGGCTTTATCGTCGCCGTCCGTGTCTTGTAAAAATAACATATCGGGTGCCTGCGAAACCACTAAGCCGCCATTGGCGAAGACCATTCCTGTGGGAATACTCAGGCCGTCCGCCCATTTTGTAAATTTATCAGCCTTACCATCTTTATCTGTGTCTTCGCACATTAAAATATAATCGGTACCTCCTTCTGGTTTTCTTTCGTTGGGATAATCTTTGGTGATCAACACAAACAATCTGCCTTTTTCATCCCATGTAAGTGCAATGGGGTGCATCACATTCGGTTCTGCAGCAAACATTTCCAACTTAAAATCTACCGGAATCTGAATATGCTTCATAGATTCCTCAGGCGTAAGGGGAAACTGCTGAAGTTGAGGCCCGGGACGTTGCTCGTAGTTAGGTAATTTGGCTTCACGATATTTGAAAGGCTCGGGATTTCGGTCATTATAAGCAGCAAGAGCCTCATCGTTTACAGCCCATAAAATTGCTCTGTAAAGCATTTCTTGGAACCCATCGTTTGACCAAGTTCGGTCATCGTGTCCGTAGGCCGTATAAAAAACTCTGCCTTTTCCATGCGTTCTTGTCCATGTATAAGGCTCGATTTTGGTATCTGGTTTATCTTTAAATTGGTCAGCTTTAATTTCTCTTGTGGCCAAAATATTATTGTCCGCCTCCAATTTTGTATGCAAGTATGTTTCATCAAAAACCGTGAAAGGTTTCAGACCTTGCATAATTGGATGGTTTGACTGAACGGTTTGGGTGGTAATGGAATCCATGGTGTGTCTCCAAAACTGCCCTCCTACTAACTTTATAAATTCTGGCGAGTTTCTAAAACAATAAGAAGCACAATGTATGGGCAAAAAACCTTTCCCAGAGGCCACAAAGTCAAGCAATGCTTTCTCTTGTGATGTACTGATTTCGTCCCAATTGGCAAAAAGCATCAAAGCATCATATTTGCCCAATGTTTTTGAGTTTAAATCGCTCAAGTCATCGGTATAAGTTACGTTAATGCCTTTAGGCCCTAAAGCAGCCATCAAAGACGGCACTCTTTCGATGGGTCGGTGATGACCGTTGTCTCCAAGAAAAAGCACCTCAAGCCTTCTCGCTTTTTGAGCAAAAGTTGAAACGAACGAAATGGTAAATAGAAAAATGAGTATTTTTCTCATTAGTTTTTTATTTAAATGTTGAAAAAATCTGGTACTCGTATAATTTCACCTCCTTGCATGGCTGATTCGTGGGCCAAAATACCTACGGAAGTCCAATTAGCAGATTGAGCAGCATTTGGAAAAGGATCACGATCTTCGACCAATGCAGTTAAAAATTCGTGAGCCAAATGTGGATGCGAACCACCATGACCGCCACCTTGGGCAAAACTCAAATGTGTATTTTCGTCGTGATCATAAACACCTTTCCCTGTAAAAGATTGGATTTCTTTGGGTAAAAGGTGTGCATAATCTGGCGTTTCTACTTTTTCAGGAATCTCAGGCTCAGGTTTTTTAGCGGTATGAATTACATTTGGTTCGCCTTCAATCAATGCCCACTCAAATGATTTTTTCGAACCATAAACCTCAAAACTTTCACGATACTGACGAGCTACATCAAAAAGTGACCGATACACGTATGCACTCAAGTCGCTGTTTTTGAACTTTATATGAGCCGATTCTACTGCAAAAGGCGAGTTATGAATCTTTACCAAATCTTCTGAAATAGTACCTGACCCAAAGCAAGAGACATACTCCGCTTCCAGTTTTAGCAAGCCCGCCACTGGACCAACACAGTGTGTGGCATAGTGCATGGGTGGTAAGCCTGGCCAGTAGTCAGGCCAACCTTCCATGTCTTGTTGATGGGAAGCTTTTAGAAATTGAACCTTTCCTAATTCTCCTTTTTCGTACAATTCCTTGACAAACAAAAACTCGCGAGCATAAACCACGGTCTCCATCATCATATATTTTTTGCCTGTTTCCTGAGTAGCCTTCACAATTTTCATGCAGTCTTCTACGCTGGTAGCCATTGGCACTGTACATGCCACGTGCTTGCCTGCATATAGAGCTTTCAAAGACTGTTCAGCATGATTTGGAATGGGCGAATTGATGTGAACTGCATCAATATCAGGGTCATTGAGTAGTTCGTCGTAATCAGAATAGCGTTTTTCAATTCCGAATGTGTCACCAATTTTATTGAGATTCTCAACATTTCGTTGGCAAATGGCATACATGTTAGCGTTTGGATGACGCTGATAAATTGGAATAAATTCCGCTCCAAATCCTAGGCCTACAATGGCGATGTTTATTTTTTTACTCATTTTATTATACTTTTAAGATATTCATAACTGTCTTTCATTAACTGTTCTTCTGATTCAAACATTTTCCGCCAGATGTTTGCGGCTGCAAGCTTTTCACTAAAAGCTTCAATGCTCAACATTCCATCATAATTGATGGATTTTAGGGCTTCTATGACTTCCGGAATTTCTACTCTGCCTTGGCCTAAAGTTCCTCTGTCATTTTCAGAAAGTTGTACATGCACCAACTTCTCCCCTATTTTTTTGATGGCTTCAGCCATGTTTTTCTCCTCTATATTGGCATGAAAAGTATCAAACATGATTTTACATGCTGGGTGATTTACATAATTTACCAATTCCAACAATTCATCGGCACAAGATACCAGATAGCTCTCAAAGCGGTTTAAATATTCCAAACCAAGCGTAATTCCCAAACTATCTGCATATTCGGCTAAATCCCAAAGTCCTTCTTTGGCCCAAAGTTTTTCTTGTGAAGTAGCTTTTGAGCCAGTAAAAACTCCTAAAGCGGAGTGATAAGGTCCGGTTAGAAGGTCTGAGCCCAATATCATAGCACAATCCAAGGCTTTTTTATTACGTTCGAGGGTATTTTTCCTCTCTTGTGGATCTTGACTGATAAAACTTTCTCCCGGTCCATTTATGGTAACGGCAACTCTCGCCAGCCCAAGTTCATCTAGTTTTTTTCTCCATGCGTACCAATGCTCTGGGTTTGTATTGAATATCGGAACTTCAACGCCATCGTAGCCGATTTCTTTTATTTGTTCCAATACTGGAAATAAACGCTCGTCTATTTCGGTACCCCAAAGTAGCAGGTTCATTCCTAATTTGTTCTTCATAAGTGTATAGTCTATTTAAGTACAATATTATAGAAGAAAATTGCAATTTTGTTCCTTAATCTTTGCCACTACTTCCAGTATTTTGACTATTTTTGTTTTAATTCTAAATTTGTCGAACAAAAAACTGTACCTATTATGCCAGTTGTTCTTGAAAAAAACGTTGGAAGTCAACAAGAATCCGTCACGGTGCTGAGCTTGAAGGAAAACTTCTTTGATCCCAACTGGCATTTTCATCCTCATTATCAACTATTTACAGTTTTAGAAGGAACTGGTACGAGGTTTATCGGCGATAGCATTCAATATTTCGAGCCTGGTGACACCGTATTTCTCGGGCCAAATCTTCCGCATCTTTGGAGAAGTGATAAAATCTACTTTGAAAACAACTCCGAACTCAAAACCCATGGTATCGTACTTTATTTCACTGAGGATTTTCTAGGTAAAGATTTTTTCGGAAAATTCGAGATGGCGGGCTTGAAGGTCTTTTTAGAAAATTCAAATAGAGGCATGGTTTGGTCAGGAAAAACACAAGGCCTAATTGTTGAAAAACTTCTTGAATTGGTGAATATTAAAGGTTTTAAACGAATCTTGTCTCTACTTGATTTGCTTCATTTCCTTTCACAATCAAAAGACTATCAGTTTATTACAAACGAAAACTACACCAATTTGCACAAACTCTCAGAAACCGAACGTATGCAAAAAGTGTATGAATATGTGAGTAAAAATTTTAAGGAAAGTATTAAGCTGGGCGATATTGCTGAAAAAGTAAATATGAGTGAGGCTGCGTTTTGTAGATATTTTAAGAAACGTACCAACAGATCATTCGTCGATTTTGTGAATGAGATTCGTGTCGGAAATGCTTGTAAGCTACTCAGTCAAAACAAAATGAATGTATCTGAAATATGCTATGACAGCGGCTTCAATACCATTTCGAATTTCAACTTTCACTTTAAAAAAATAGTCGGAAAAACGCCTTCAGAATACGCCAGAGAGTTGAAAAATTAGTTCTATGCCTTTTTTTTAATTTCTTTGATATACAATTGCTCCACTTTTGTTCTGGCCCACGGTGTTTTTCGGAGAAATGTCAAGCTCGATTTTACGCTTGCATCAAATTTGAAACAGTTGACTTTTACTTCTGCGTACATGGCTTCCCAGCCAAGGTTTTCTATCAAATAGATTAAAATTTTTTCGAGCGTGACGCCGTGTAATGGATCCATTTATATCAATTTTAAAAGTTTTTGATAACCTAAGGCAATTCCAATCGCTATTCCGAAGCTCAATAGTGTACCTATCAGTATATATTCTGTTAGCCTAACTTCATGGCTTTTGGTCAAGTCTCCAAACCTAAAAACAGACTTGGCAGCCAATAAAAAACCTACGCCTTCCCAATGGTTCAAAACGATAAATACAAAAACCAGAATCCGCTCCATCATTCCGATGTATTTACCTGCTGCGTTGGTGGTTTCGTTTTCTTGTTTCCATTTAGAAATCAATATCTTTATAACCACAGAGGCTACGTAGCTTATTGATATAAAAGCTATTAATAGTAATAATACTTTTGCCTTAAATGCCTGAGAAAAGTCAACTTGGAAAGAGAAATATAGCTTGGTTATTAAAAATATTACGAAGAAATGTAAGGCTTGGTCTATAAAAAACAATATTCTTGTCTCTATTTTCTTTCTCAAAAGAAGCTTTCCCAAATCAATCACATAATGTGAAATCGGAATTAAAATCAATGCCGCCCAATATTTAAAGTCGAACGCTAAAACCAACAAAAGCAATACAAAATGTATCAATACATGAAAATAGAGATACTTCGACCTGTACGTTTTACGATTTTTGTGCTCAATCCATTTGTCTGGTTGCAACATAAAATCTCCTAAAAGATGTGCGAGAGTGAGTTTTAATACCCAAGCTATCATAATTCATTGATTTTGAGTTTATAATAATCCATAAGTTTATGAAGCTCGTCGTAGCCGCCTCTTTTCAATCCCTCACTTATAGTTCCTTGGGCCGTTTTGTTTAGCATATTAGCCAACTCTTTTTGATTGGCCGTCGGGTTTTCAATTTTGAGTTTGATCAATTTAGCAGCGGTTTCCGTCCACCTATCTATGGTAAGCGAGGCCAACTCTATCATTAAATTCAGTGTGGCGTTCAAGTCCTTATTGGGTGTTTTTATTGCCAGTGTTTGTTTTTTTAGCTCCTCAAAGCATTCGCCCGAGTTCAAAAAAGCAGTGCCGTTGGATTCCGTAATTTTGGCGGCTGGATAGGTGATTTCTCCCAGGCCGATTCCTATCCTAACGTCCAAGTCTTTCCATTGTTTTATCTCTGCTTTTATTAGAAGTGCCGCCATGAGGGCGTCTTCAGGCTTGGTATTTAGCTGAAAACTATCACCCCTGAATATCTCCCAATTCTTTGGCTCCTTACCGTACTTTTTGAGCACTTTTTTCAAGGCTGGCATCCATTCATTGGGCTCTACCTGCCTTGAGTTTATCAAGTCTCCTGTTATTATTGCTTCCATAATATTTGAAAAACATCCAAATATAATACCAGAAAGCTTATTTTCAAAAAATATCGGCTAATTAGCAGATATTTTAAATTATCGGTCAATAAGCCGATATTCTTCATTATCGGCTTTTAAGCAGATATTTGTCATTATCGGCTCTAGAACCGATATTTTTCAATTATATGCCTTTAATTGAATTTTAGGCCATTTTTTATTCAAAATTCCCATTAAATAGGCATTGGTTGTTCTTCGCCTTATCTTTGCACCAAAAAACATCCTGAATGGATTATTTCAAAGATTTAGCGGAATTACTAAAAATAGAGAAGCTTGAAGACCAAGCACAATATAAAAAGCTCACCGAATCTGCATCAATAGGCGAACGACGAGCCAGTGGCCTTACTTGGTATCCAGTGGCCATCAGAGGGCAAGAATTGGGCAGAGGAGATTATTTGACAGTAGAATTTGAACGCACCACACATCAGGATTTGCCTCATCAGTTCAGATTCGGGGTGCCAGCAGTTTTGTTTTCAAACCACGACGCAAAGACTGACAGACTCGAAGGCACCATTACTTATCAAGGTGGCAATAGACTAAAAATTAACTTTAGAACGGATGAATTGCCGGACTGGAGCCGAGATGGTAAATTGGGCATTGATGTACTTTTTGATAATAATAGCTATGAAGAAATGTTTTCTACCCTAAAAAAAGCAGAAAATGACGAATCTGACATTTCAAGAGTTCTGAAAGGAGAAAAGGCCCCAACATTTTATCTTCAAGAAAATAAATATCACAACGCCCAACTAAATACTTTTCAGAACGAGGCCGTCAATAATGTACTCAACGCCAATCATTTGTCTATAATTCATGGACCTCCAGGAACAGGTAAAACTACGACTATCGTACAGGCAATTAAGGCACTAATAGATAAAAAGAATGAAAAAATCTTAGTGGTTGCTCCGAGCAACACTGCCGTGGATTTATTGACCGAAAAATTGAGTGCAGCAGGTTTAAATGTAATTCGCCTCGGAAATCCAGCAAGAGTTTCGGAGGAACTTCAAGCACAAACTGTGGAAGGAAGAATAAAAAACCACCCATCGTTTAAAGATATCAAGACTTGGAAAAAGCAAGCCAATGAATACAAAAACATGGCTCACAAGTACAAGCGAAACTTCGGAAAAGCAGAAAGAGACCAGCGGAAAGCACTGTTTGATGAAGCACACAAACTGATGAAGGAAGTGGAGAAAATTGAAGAATATATAATTGAGGATTTATCAAATAAGGCTCAGGTAGTTACGGCCACACTGGTGGGTTCTAATCACTATTCTATGAAAAACATCAATTACGACACCGTAGTGATAGATGAAGCTGGTCAAGGAATAGAGCCTGCATGCTGGATTCCTATTTTGAAAGGCAAGAAATTGATTCTGGCCGGTGACCATTGCCAGCTCCCTCCTACCATTAAGTCGCAAGAAGCATCTGCCAAGGGGCTTTCTAATACACTGCTCGAAAAATTGACTGTAAAATATCCAGAGGCAGTCACACTTCTGCAAACGCAATATCGCATGAATGAACAGATTATGGCCCATTCATCAAAAACATTTTATGGTAATCTTTTAAAAGCACATGAAAGCGTTGCCAATCATCAATTGAGTACTGCACATCCGCCTGTTCAATTTATAGATACCGCTGGCTGCGGATTCGAAGAAAAACTCGAAGGTACAAGCTCAACTAACCCAGAAGAAGCTGCTTTTCTAGTTAAAAGATTAGAAGAGCTCGTGAACAATTTCTCCGAAATGACGATGCCGAGTATAGCTGTTATCAGTCCGTACAAACAGCAGATTCAGTTATTGAAAGAATTTATCAGTGCATCCAGTATCCTTCAGCCATGGCAAAGTTTTATAAGCATAAATACCATCGACAGCTTCCAAGGCCAGGAGCGTGATGCCGTTTTTATATCCATGACAAGGTCAAATTCGGATGGTGAAATAGGCTTCGTGGCTGATACGCGTAGAATGAACGTGGCCATGACACGTGCCAGAAAACTGCTGGTAGTGGTAGGTGATAGTGCCACCATTGGTAACTTTCCGTACTATTCAGATTTTATTCAATATGCAGAGTCTATAGATACCTATAAAAGTGCTTGGGAGTATTTATCCTAAATTCATTTCATATGATAAAATTAAGCTCACAAAAACTGGTATAATTATTGGAACTATGATAAAAATTGTAATTATTACATTTTAAATATAAATAATACCTAATAATACACAAAACAAACTTATGTCGACAACAACTCCCATACCCGTAAGTGTTTTAATACCAGCGAGAAACGAAGCCAAGGGCATCCATAGAATGCTCGAATCTTTGGAAACAATTGATTATCCTAGGGAAAGTTTACAAATAATACTTGCTAACGACAATTCCACTGACGACACACTAAAAATAATGCAAAAATTCGCCACTGGTAAGCCCTGGATTACGGTGGTGGATATCCCAGAAAGACAATCCAACGAAGAATTAAAAGGTAAAACTCGAGCATTGGCAAAAATAATGCATCAAACCACCGGGAAATATATATTTTTTACTGATGCAGACGTGGCTTTGCCGCGACAATGGATAAATGGAATGCTTTCGGAGTTGGAAAATGAAATGGCCAACAGAGCTGGAAACACAAAAGGAATTGGTGTAATGGTGGGTGTGACTGGCATGAAACATGACACCTTTGCCTCTACCATGCAAGCATTAGAATGGTTTTGTGTAGTTACAGTCAATAAATTATTTTCTGACAGAAATATACCTACCACTGGTATGGGTAACAACATGGCCGTACTAAAAGAAGCGTATTTTGCTACGGGTGGCTACGAAAAAATTGGATTTAGTATAGTGGAAGATTACACCTTGTATAAAAAAATAATCGCTGAAGGCTACGATTTCAGACAGGTTTTTATACCTGAAGTGGTGGCTTACACCGTGCCGCCCGAGGATTATTTTGAACAACGAGATCGCTGGATTCAAGGTGCTATTGAGTCAAATTCGGGCCCCTTATACCTTGGAATAATACAGGCCGTTTCGCTTCCATTGTATGCTTTGATTGCCTTTTTTTCGTGGAAAGCTTCTCTGACTGTATTTCTAATTACTTTTTGTTTTTACAGTTTTTTGGTATTCCGATTTGAGTCAAAACTTAAACTGTCGGGTTATTCTAAATACCTTCCGCTATTCGCATTGTATTTGCCTACCTCTTGGCTGCTTCAGTTTTTACACTATTTGTTTGCCAAAAAGATAGTTTGGAAAGGCAGAGATTACTAAAAAACCGTTTCAGCAATTCTTTCGAGAATAATTATTTTCTGTTTTTTTTATGTCAAAAAATGAATTCTAAAATAGATTTTTATCATTTTTGTAAATATTTCTAAAAACGAATGAGGGCATTAGAATTAATCATCGACAATCTTGATACTGTATTTCGCGGAGACGCATGGCATGGCCCTTCTGTTATGGAAATTATCAATAGTTTACCGCTGGAAAAAGTATCTCAAGTTCAGAACTTTTCTAGTCAAACCATTGCTCAGCACATTTATCATTTGGCTGCTTGGAGGAAGTTTACTATCGAAAAACTCAATGATAATATCCATTACAGCCTAGAAACAGAAGAGGATAATTGGGGTAACAACGAAATGACGAAGCCCGAAAATTTCAACGAATTGATAGAGTATCTCAAAAAACAACATTTTGCACTTATTGCTGAATTGGAGAAATACGATGACGATATTTTAGAAAAAAACGTACCTGGAGAATACTATAATTTTTATAAACTACTAAATGGATTAATTCAGCACGACACCTACCACTTAGGTATGATATGGGTGTTGTGGCAATGAAAACCTTGTTAATATGGCAAACAATACAAACATTAACATCGAGAACTTAAAAAATCTTCTTAATACCGCATTTCATGGAGGGGCATGGCATGGTCCTTCAGTTTTAGAACTTGCCAAAGGTCTTACTGTAAAAGAAGCATCTTTTTCGGCGGGAAATATTCATAACATTGCTGAGTTGCTTTATCATATTACCAGCTGGAGGTTATTTGCAGTAAAAAAAATGCAGGGTGACGAAAACTATAATATTTCGGATGAGAAAGCAAACTGGGGGAATATTGGTAAAATTGACCAGTTTGAGTTAGAAACGCTCATGATGGAACTCACCCTCAGTCACGACGAACTTATTAAAGAATTAGAAACCAAAGAGGATTCTTTCTTGCAAGAAATTGTTCCTGGTGCAGAATATAACTTCAATACACTTCTGAATGGTATTATTCACCACGATTTGTATCATTCTGGTCAAATAGCCATCATCAAAAAATTAGCTAGCAAAGGAGGAAAGGCAGTAGATGATGATTACACAGAAAGCAGATATTTCGAGGATGATTTAGAAGACGATTTTATCTAAAAATTATAATTCATAAAAAAGCCTTCCAAAGTGTAAAAACTTCGGAAGGCTTTTTAGTTTTCGGTGATTCTAAAAATTAGTCTGCCTTTGTAAACTTTGAAGTTTTGCCAATCAGCGAAATTCCTATATAACCTCTTACATCCAACTGAGTTGGACTAACCAATTTCATATTACTAGAGTATGTTTTGCCACTTTTCGGGTCATATATCGTCCCATCTTTCCACTCTTTCTCACCGTCTTTCTGAAAATTCTTCAAAAAAACTAGACCTAAAAGTGGAGCACTTTTAAGTTTGTCGTTCGGGTTAAATTCGTCGGTTCTCGGCTTTCCGTTTTTGTTGGGGTCTTTCAGCCAAACTATTTTACCGAATAACTTGCCATTTGTTTCGTAGAATTGAAGTTTAGCATTTTTTTCTTCATTATACCAAGTGCCTTTGGTGATGTCCTGTGCAGACAACTTAAACACAAGTGCTAGAACGAGGACAAACACTGAAAATACTTTTTTCATTTGGTTATTGATTCGTTTATTTTAAAAATACAGGTTGATATTAAAATTCCTAAAAGCCCTCCAAACAAAACATCTAGGGGAAAGTGAACTCCGAGATATATACGACTGTAACTAACGATTATTGCCCAGCACAAAAGTGTATAGGTCCAGAAATGCTTCTTGCCAAATATTTTATAAATACTAAAAAATAATGCAAAACTATTGGCTGCGTGTGAGCTTGCAAATCCATATTTCCCTCCACAGTTTCCAACCAGCGTCATTTCGCTCAGAAAATCATAACATGGCCTAAGTCTCTGAAAATAAGGCTTCATAATGCCTGAAGTTATAAAATCGCTCATGCACACTGCCAAAATAATCAAAGCAATGAACCTAACCCCATCTTTTAATCCGAAGTTTCGGAACAAATAAAATACAATGATTAAATACAACGGAATCCATACTTTAGATTTTGAAAAAAACAGCATCAATGTATCCAACCAAGGCCTGTGGAAACCATTGAGGAACAAGAATAACTGTTTGTCAAATTCTAAAATAGTTTCAATCAATCTTATGCAAATTTTAGGAGTTTTCTTACTTCATTCATTGTTTGCGAGGCTATTTCTTTTGCCTTTTCTTCACCATTTCTGAGCTTAGCTTCTAATTCATCTGGATTTTCCATGTAAAAATTAAAAACCTCTCTTTGCTTTTTATACTTGGTTAGAATCAACTCTAAAAATTCTTTTTTTGCATGACCATAACCATATCCACCAGCCATATATTTTTCTCGCATTGCTGATATTTGACTTTCATCAGCCAATAGGGCGTATAATTTAAAGACAAGGCAAGTATCAGGATTTTTCGGTTCCTCTAGAGGTGTAGCGTCTGTTACAATTCTTTTAATTTGTTTATCAAGTTCTTTCTCAGGCAAAAATATATCAATGTAGTTATTGTAAGACTTACTCATTTTTTGCCCATCAATACCTGGAATTGTCATCACCGACTCATTTATCAAAGGCTCAGGCAAAACAAAAACTTCCCCAAAAACTCTATTGAAGGTCGCTGCTATGTCCTTTGACATTTCTAAATGTTGCTTTTGGTCTTTACCAACCGGCACAAAATTGGCTTGGTAAAGGATAATGTCAGCTGCTTGAAGAACGGGATAAGTAAAAAGTCCAGCATTGACATCCGAAAGTTTGTCAGACTTTTCTTTAAACGAATGTGCGTTGGCGAGCATGGGATATGGCGTAAGACAGCTCAAATACCACAAAAGCTCGGTATGAAATCCTGCTAATCGTGATTGTCTGTAAAAAAAGTTTTTTTCAGCGTCAAAACCACAAGCGAGCCAAGCCGAAGCCACCGCAGCTGTGTTAGACTGCAACAAAGCGGGGTCTTTTACGGTTGTAAGTGAGTGTAGATCGGCAATGAATAGGAAGGACTCATTCTCTGGCTTTTGTGACAGAGCCACTGCTGGTTCTATCGCACCTAAAATATTACCCAAATGTGGTCTTCCGCTCGCTTGTATTCCAGTTAAAATTCTAGACATTTTTTATTTTTCGCTTTTTTAATCTTACTTTTTCACAAAATTAGACATTTATTATATGATAAGAGAAGCTACTTTTGAATTTTTGAGAAATTTAGAAGAAAACAATAACCGCGAGTGGTTCAATGAAAATCGAGCTTTTTATGAAGAAGCCAAATCCAATTTTACAGATTTTAGCGATATTTTACTCACTAAACTAAAAGGAATAGAGCCTGATTTTGCAAACACCCAGATTAAAGACTGCATCTTCAGAATAAACCGAGACGTGAGATTCTCAAAAAACAAAGCACCTTACAAAAACAACCTCTCCGTGGCGTTTGGTCCAGGCGGAAGACATTCGGGGAGAATTGACTACTATTTTCAATTACAAAACAACGAAACATTTATTGGTGCTGGTATGTGGCAACCCTCACCCGGCAATCTCGCCAAGTTTCGTCAGGAGTTGGATTACAATCCTGAAATCTTGAAGGGTATTATTGAAGACCCCAAATTTAAAAGTACGTTTCCTACTGTTCATGGGGAAAAGCTGAAAAGGCCTCCAAAAAATTACACAGAAGATCATCCAGAAATAGAATTGCTGAAATGCAAGGAATTGTTTTTTATTCGAAATTACCAAAACAGCGAGATAATCAAATCCGGCTTTGCAGACGTACTATTTGAGCATATGAAAGTTATCAAACCTTACATTCATTACTTAAACGACCTGTTTTTCTTGGAAAACGACTGAAACAAAATATAATATTGCTTTTGATAAAAATTGCCAAATTTCTTATAAAAATCCAGTTTAGCAATTACACAAAGCTTTATGAAGAATTTTTCACTTAAAAACCACAAAAAAGCATTTTTTTACTAAGAACATCGTGGTTTTTTATTGCACTATTTCAATTTTTTTATATATTTTTCAAATTATAGTCATTTTTTCAACCTATTTTTCGACTTTTTGCCAAAATTATATTTCGATTTATTTGGAAATAGCCAAATCAATGATTTAAATTTGTGTCAACAAAACGACATAAATATGAGAAATTCAATAGAAAAAGACGGTTACAGATTTTTGTTTGGCATACTAATATTTTTTGGGGTAGTTTTAGCTATCGTCTCAACATTATTATTCATTGATTTGAAAGGTTTTGCACCAAAGACTCTGAGTGTTTCAACATCACTGCTTTTCTTATTGATTGGAGTTTCTTTGTGGTTGCGTACAGAATATTTGAAACTTTATAATATCAATCAATATCAGACTAAAAGAATTCCAATGTGGTTCTCAGCTGGTGCATCTATTTTGGTTGGTTTATTCATTCTAGTATAACCTATTTTACCTATATATTGAACTACAAAGAGGCTTAGGCCTCTTTTTTTATGTTTTTTGTTTCAAAATTAAAACCTCCTACCCTGTATTTTGGTTATAACGGTTCAATCATTATACATCTAAAATGAAACACTTTCTTACAATTACATTTTTATTTCTTACTCTAACTATATTTGCTCAAAAAAATGGTAGCATAACAGGTAAAGTGGTAGATAAAAATACCCAAGAGATTCTTCCTTTTGTTAGTTTGCAGATAGTCGGCACTCAAAAAGGTGGCACTACTGACGAAAATGGTAGTTTTCGTATAAGTGATATACCAGTAGGTACTTATAATATTTTATTTAGCTATGTTGGGTACCAAAACTTCACACTTTATAATGTGGTGATCAATACTGGTAACGAAAGTACCTTCCAGGTAGAATTAGAAGCCCAAAAGAACGACCTAAAGGCCTTGGAAGTAACTGCCAAAAAAGAAACTGCTTTTACAGGTACTTTGGAGTCTCCATTGAGTATTCAGAAACTCACTACCGAAGAAATCAGAGCCAATCCGGGTGGGAATTTTGATATTAGTAAGGTTATTCAGATTCTCCCTGGCGTTGGTGGTGGAGTTGGTGGAGGGTCGTTTAGAAATGACATCATTATTCGCGGTGGTGGTTCAAACGAAAACGTCTTTTATCTTGACGGAATAGAAGTTCCTGTAATTAACCATTTTCAGACACAAGGAAGCAGTGGCGGGCCTCAAGGAATGCTAAACGTAAGCTTTATTGAGGACGTAAAACTGAGTTCGTCGGCATTTGATGCCCGATACGATAATGCACTTAGCTCTGTCTTTCAGTTCAAACAAAAAAATGGTAATCCAAACGAACTACAGGGCAACATCAGATTAAGTGCTACGGAATTAGCTACTACTTTTGAAGGTCCATTATCTAAAAACACGACTTTTCTGGCCTCTGCCCGTAGATCTTATCTTCAGTTGCTTTTTAAGGCCATAGATTTACCCATAAGACCTAATTACTGGGATTTTCAGACGAAAATCAGTCATCAAATAAACAAAAAGACTTCACTTACTTTTGTAGGTTTGGGTGCCATAGACGAGTTTAGTTTTGCTATTTCTGATGAATATTCGGCTGAGAAAGCACAAACTATCAATTCCGCCCCAAACATAAACCAATGGAATTACACAGTGGGAGCCTCACTTAAGAGATTGATAAACAATGGTTATTGGAATCTCGCACTGAGCAGAAATATGTTCAATAATGACATTGTAAAATTTGAAGACAATGAGAATCCTGAAATCTCACCCAAGACATTAGATTTGAATTCCAGAGAAGCAGAAAATAAACTTCGTTTTGACGTGAATCAAACCTTAAATGGCTGGAAATTAGCCTATGGACTATCCACTCAGCTCGTAAAATATACCAATCAAACATTTAATCTTATCAGAAAACAGATACTTGATGCCAACGGAAAAATAATACAACCCGAGCTAAGCATCAATTTTGAAAGCCCGATAGATCCATTTATGAAATACGGAGCATTTGTTCAGGTTGGCAAAAGATTTGAGAAACTTGGCGTTAGCGGTGGAATCAGAACAGATGGAAACAGCTTCACTGACAACGGAATGAATTTTTTGAACACCCTTTCACCTCGAATTTCCTTAAGTTATTTCCTAAATAACCAATGGTCAATTAATGCTTCGGCTGGTAGATATTTCAAACTACCACCTTATACTATCTTGGGTTTTGCAAATACTGCTGGCACTTTATTAAATCAAGACGCTGAATATCAAATCAGTAATCATTTGGTTTCTGGTTTAGAATTTATTCCAAACGAAAGTTTAAGATTCACTTTGGAAGGTTTTTACAAATTCTACCAAAACATGCCCGTTTCTAAAAATTCAGGTATTTCTTTGGCCAATTTGGGTGCTGATTTTAATGTTTTAGGCAATGAGGAAGTTCTTTTTAACGGAGATGGTAAAACTTACGGAATTGAGTTTTTTGCCCAAAAGAAACTTACAAAAAGGTTTTTTGGCGTTTATTCTTACACATTTTACAGGAGCCTTTTTAGTGGTTTGGATGGTAAGCTAGTATCGAGTTCATGGGACAATAGACATTTGATGAGTTTTGCTGTAGGTTACAAATTTCGTAGAAATTGGGAAGCTGGTTTGAAATTTCGTTTGCAGGGTGGTGCACCTTATTCTCCAATTGACGAAAATGCATCAAGACTTAATTATATCACTCAAGGCGTAACTGTTTATGATTACTCTAGACTGAATACCATGCGTTTGGGTTCATTTAATAGCAGTGACATCAGAATTGACAAGAAAATTAACTTCAAGAAAACGGCTTTAGACTTATACATAGACATAACGAACTGGTATCTAGCCAAATCACCAGTTGTTCCCGAATTTACCCTTAAAAGAAACGAAGCCAATACCGGTTTTGCCACAACAGATGGCGGTCAAATTAAACAAGATGCATCAAATGGAATTCCAGTAATTTTGACGGAGCCTTCGGCCTTGGTTACACCAACTATCGGGTTTATTTGGGAGTTTTAATGCCGAAAATGGCTTAAAATGAAAAAGCACATGGAGCGAGGCTTCAAGTGCTTTTCTGTATAAACCAATCCTCCGATTCTTAATTTGACCCTTCAATTGCTTGGGTGAAATCTTCAATGAGGTCTTCGATATCCTCTAAACCTACTGAAACTCTCATGCTGCCTTCAAAGATTCCTAGCTTGGCTTTGTCTTCCTTCGATACTTTGGCGTGTGTTGTGGTATCTGGATTCGTAACAGTTGTCCTACTGTCTCCAAGATTCGAGGTCAAGGATGCAATCTTTAAGAGTTTGGTAAACTTCACTACTCGTTCAAATCCACCTTCCAACTCGAAAGTTACCAAAGCACCGCCGGCGGTCATTTGTTTTTTGGCGAGTTCATATTGCGGATGTGATGGTAAAAACGGGTAATTTACTTTTTTTACACCTTTAACACCCTCCAAGGCTTTGGCCAATTTCAGTGCGTTTTCGCAATGTCTGTCCAAACGTAAGCCCAAGGTCTCTAAACCTTTGGTTAGCACCCAAGCGTTAAATGGTGCCAAAGATGGCCCGGTTTGACGGCAGAAAAATCTTACTTTCTCTATCAGTGCCTTTGTACCAACTATGATGCCCCCCAAAACTCTTCCTTGACCGTCAAAAAACTTTGTGGCTGAGTGAACAATGAGGTTAGCCCCATATTCTGAAGGAGTTTGAAGCATTGGAGTTGCAAAACAATTATCAACAAAATAAATTAGATTATGGTTTTTAGCCAATTCGCCAACCATTTCCATATCCACCAATTCAAGGCCTGGATTTGATGGCGTTTCCAAATAAATCATTTTCGTATTTGGCTGAATGGCTTTTTCCCATTCCTCTTTGGGTGCTGAGGCGTCAATGTAGGTGTGAGTAATTCCCCAATTTGGTAAAATTTGAGTGATAATTTGGTGTGCTGAACCAAAAAGAGCCTTTGATGAAACAATGTGATCGCCAGACACTAAGTTAGCCACAAAGCCGGCAAATACAGCAGCCATACCTGTAGCTGTTGCAATTCCCTCGTCTGCATCTTCCAACATACATACTTTATCTACAAATTCCTGAACGGTTGGGTTCGAAAAACGTGAGTAAATATTACCTTCGAGTGTGTTGTCAAACAAATCTTTGCCCATTTGAGCATCTTCAAAACAAAAGCTACTGGTCAGGTAAAGAGGCGTTGAATGCTCCCTAAACTGTGTTTTTTCTGTCTGAATACGAATCAATTTGGTCTGCTTTTTCATCAAAAAATATCGTTTTTATAATTATTTATCCAGTTTTTCTGAAATCCTCCCATTTTTTCAAAGAAAGGAATAAAGTACTTTTTCATATCTGCTGCAAAGTCACCGCTTGGATAAAATGGCTCAGCAATGATTACTTCTTTTTTAACTAAATCAAAACCCACTCTGATTATAGGAATATTGGCTCCGACTGCAATGTAATAAAAGCCGGTTTTGAGTTTATCTACGTTTTTGCGAGTTCCTTCTGGTGCAATTCCAATCAATATTTTTTCAAACGAATTGATAACGGCCACTTGACTATCAACCATATTCATTTTTTCTGACCTGTAGACTGGAGTTCCACCCAAAGCTTTAAAAATAAACCCGAATGGTGGCTTAAAAAGTTCTGCTTTACCTAGGTATTTAATATCTAATCGCATTTCTGCTCTCGCACTAATACCCACTAGAAAATCCTTCCAGCTGTTATGAGGAGCTACTGAAAGTATTGCTTTGTTTATGCTGGAATCCACATTTCCGATGACCTTCCAACCCAAAAGCCTAAAGAATGTGCGTAATAAGAAGTTCATTTTCAATTAATTGGATTAGGTGAAAAACAAATAATGAAAATTAGTATCGCAATCCAGCCAAGAATCTTTCTTGTGATACCCAGTGGCTTTGAATCAACCGTTTCAGGATGATAAACACCCAAAACTCGGCCAATTAAAAAACCGAATGCTAGAAATCCCGAATAACCGGAAACTTCAGGTAAATATTTTGAAAATGACAATTGAATGAGGATTACCGCAAGTGCGAGAATCAAACTATTCAATTTTTTGTCAAATATCCTTGAAAAGCACAGATAATTGAAGTAAACAAAAAATAAGAATTGCAAAAGAAGAGTTCCTTGTTCTTCAGAGTAAGCCATTGTAAAATCGGTCAGTTTAAACATTCCAAGACCCGAATAAGAAACCAGTAGCACTAAGAAAATCGGTGAAACTACATCAAAAGCTTTTTTACCAATAAGTGCAAAAAGAATATGCCCGCCGTCTAATTGCCCGATGGGCAGGAGATTAAGAGCAGTAAAAAGCAAACCCAAGAAACCTGCCAAAATTAGTGGATAATGAGTAATTTCATATTTGTGAGGTATCAAAGATGGATCAGCCAATTTGCCTTCTAAGAAATTATATATCAAGCTTTTACCTAAAGTTATTATTTCGCCATTGGTCTGATATGTATCTAAGAAGGCTCTGTAATTTCCTTGAAAATTTTTGTATTCAGGGTGAATGGTGTAGATGTAATCGTCGGTCGGAAGAAAATAAAACCCACACGCCAAAACAACCACTGCAACTACGAAACCAGCCAATGGGCCGGCTATTCCGATGTCAAAGTAATCATTCTTAGAGTTGATTTTTTCTTTAATCTTTATGAATGCACCAAACGTACCGATCGAAGTCAGAACCACAAACCACCCAGGAATATAATAGGGTAAAGTAACATCAATCTTTCGGATTTTGGCCATAAAATAGTGGCCGAATTCGTGTGTAGTGAGAAAACCCAAAAAGGGAATAGAAAACCACAGTCCTTGCTTAAATTCAGCCCAACCCGTCATGTCACTCTGAAAAAAGAAGGATTTACCATATATCCACTCAGCCCCAGCAAGTGTAGTGGTAATAAATGTAACCACAAAAAGAATGATATTGATGTAAGGGCTTTTTAGCATTTCTAAAGAATATGTTCTAAAATTTCTGTAAAACAATCAGGCGGATTTATTTTTATACACTTTATGCCCAGATCAGTAGCGGCGTCTATATTGTCTTGGTTATCGTCCAAAAAAAGTATTTCTTCTGGCTTACAGCCAATGTTGCCAATTACCGCATCATATATCTTATAATCAGGCTTCCACAACCCCATTTTGTAAGACAAAAAAGTTTTACTAAAAATGGTTTCGAAGTTCGGAATACCGAATTTTGTTCTAAAATATTGCTTGCACTGCTCAATATGAATATTGTTGGTATTGCTGAGCAAGTAAATCGGATATATCATTTTCAGAGATTCCAAAAAGTCTAAGCGTTTTTTTGGAACGTCTAGCAAAAGAGCGTTCCAAGCTTGGTCAATCTCTTGATCATTAAGTGGATAGCTCAATACCTGCCTAATCACATCCCGAAACTCGTCGTCTGAATAAAATCCCGTCTCATATTTTTTGAAAACCTCGGCATCCGTAAAAAGTTGTTTTACTCTTGCTGGTGACTTGAATGTCAACTCAGAAAAGGCCGACATGGTCTTCTCAACATCAATATTGATGATGACATTTCCAAAATCAAAAACAACAGCTTTTGTGGTAGTTTTAGAACACATACTATTCTACAACTACACCCATTGCACAAAACTTATCTATCCTTTCTGAAATTCGTTCTTGAGGCGTTAGTTTTTCAAGCTCCGAAATTTCCTTAATTATGGTTTTCTTCAAGATATCTGACATTTCATCCCATTTAAGATGTGCCCCACCCTGAGGTTCGGCTATAATTCCATCTATCAAGCCATTTTGTTTCATATCCACGGCAGTCAGCTTCAAAGCTTCCGCAGCCTGCTCTTTATACTCCCAAGTTCTCCAAAGAATTGTTGAGCAGTTTTCAGGAGAAATTACTGAATACCAAGAGTTTTCGAGCATTAATACTCTATCACCAATAGCAATTCCCAATGCCCCTCCAGATGCTCCTTCCCCTATTATTATACAAATAACTGGCACTCTCAAAGTCATCATTTCTTTAAGATTTCTTGCGATAGCCTCACCTTGCCCTCGCTCTTCAGCTTCCAAACCAGGAAAAGCACCTGGAGTGTCAATTAAAGTAACTATTGGCAAGCCAAATTTTTCGGCCAATTTCATCAATCTCAAAGCCTTTCTGTATCCCTCAGGATTCGGCATTCCAAAGTTTCGGTGTTGTCTTTCCTTCGTTTTTCTACCTTTTTGCTGTCCGATAATCATCACACTGACCCCGTCTATATCGGCTATTCCACCTACCACAGCCGGATCGTCTCTCACGGTTCGGTCTCCGTGCAATTCATGAAATTCGGAACAAATTCTCTCTATATAATCTAAAGTATAAGGTCTGTCTGGATGTCTCGAAAGCTGAACCCTCTGCCAACGAGTAAGGTTTTGGAACGTTTCAGCTCTAAGGGTATCAATTGCAGATGATAGGTTTCTAACAGCGTCACTTACGTCAACGTTATTGTCTTCGGCCAATTTTTTCATGTCCTCAAGTTTGGCTTCTAATTCAGCTATTGGTTTCTCAAATTCTAATAAAGTTCTCATTGAAGTCTATTTATAATTCAAATGATTGGTTTTGATTAGGTAATTCTACGTTTTCGTAACCTTTCGTTTCTAAAATTTCTTTAAAGTTTGTCATGGCGTCAAAATCACCATGAACCAAAAAAAGTTTTTTCAGCTTGCTCTTATCTTGGTTTTCTGCAAAGCTAATCAAATCGTTTAAATCTCCATGCCCACTAAACACATCTATTTTTTTTATGGCGGCATTTACAGCAAATTTCTTATTTCTGATCTGCAAATCTTTCAGATCTCCAGATAGCAACCTACCTCCTACCGAGTCTTCAGTAGCATAACCTACCATCAAAATTGTGGCATAAGGATTTTCAATGTTTTTCTCCACATGATGTTCTACTCTACCGCCTTTGATCATGCCTGAGGAAGAAATAATGATGCAGGATTCGGTATGAATAGAGGCAGCTTTACTTTCAATATCGGTTTCAAGGTAATGCAGATTCTCGAAGTCAAATATTGAATCCGTTTCTTCGTAAAAATCTCTGGCTTCTTTGTTTAGCTGTTTCCTGTATTTCTCATAGACTTTGGTACTTACACGAGCCAAAGGACTGTCAGTAAAGACTTTAATCGGCTTAATGTCGTAGTTTTGGTAAAGTCTATTGAGCGTATATAATAAACATTGGGTACGACCCACACTGAAAGATGGAACTATCAATCGGCCGGTAATATCCACACAAGCTTCCTGGATAATATCTTTCAAAACTTTCTCCGGATCGCCTGCATCTGAATGGTTTCTATTACCATAGGTCGACTCCATCACCAAGTAGTCTACCTGTGGAATAGCAACTGGATCAACCAAAAGCGGGAAGTTTTTTCGACCAATATCTCCGGAAAAACCGATTTTTTTAAACTCTCCGTTTTCTTTGACTTCAATTACGATATGAGCAGCACCCAACAAATGTCCAGCTGGATAAAAGGTCACATAGCCGTCATCTTTAAACTTAAATCTATTGCCAAAAGCAATGGGTACAAAGTTTTGAACGGCTTCATCCACTTGCCTTCTTAAATACAGCCCTTGCGTTTCTATGCTCTTCCACTTCTTAGACTTCTTATGGCTTTTCTCTATGTTTTTAACGATTTTCGAGTTCAAATTTGCAGCGTCATGCAACAATAACTCCGACAATTCCATAGTAGGGCTCGTGCACAACACTTGTCCTTCAAAACCAGATTGGTAAAGATTCGGAATTTGACCCGAATGGTCAATATGAGCATGTGTTAGAAAAACAATATTTACAAGAGAGGCATCAAATGGGAAATTTCCATATTGAAATACCTCGCGATGGTTTTGAGAGCCGTCTAATGTTGAGCCGCAATCAATAAGAATACGGTAATCATCCTCCAATTCTAAGAGAAACATACTACCCGTCACTTTTCTGGCTGCACCATAAAATGTAAGCCTCATTGATTTCTGTTTTTTTGGGAAAATTATGTAAAAGGACTGCAAAGATAGTATATTGGAGTACTATTAAAGAAAATTTTAGAAATTCATGAAAATAATTTGCATAATAATCTTACAAATAAGCACTTATTCAAGTCAATTAAATACCATTATTTCACAATATTTAGGAAATTCGAGTACTGAAAATGTAAATGTTTCCATGAGTGTTCGGAAAATTGGCTCTGGAGAAGAAATTTATGCCTATCAATCAAAAATGGCCCTCCCACCAGCTTCTACATTAAAATTGCTCACCACTGGCACCGCCTTGGATATTCTAGGATCTGACCACACTTTTAAGACACAAATCCTCAGAAATGGGACAATCGAAAACAATGCCTTGGATGGAGATTTGGTCATTACCTCAAATGGTGATTTTAGTTTTGGTTCCATAAGGTTAGGATTAAATTCTTTGAAAGAAATAGTTGATGTTTTGAAATCAAAAAATATCAAGAAAATTACGGGTAAAATAGAAATAGAAGAAAATCAGCATTTCGATATTCCTTCTGAATGGCTTATGGGTGATCTCGGCAATTATTATGGTGCTCATCCTAAGCAATTTAACTACAATGAAAATTTTTACACAGTTTACTTCAATGGAGGAGAAAATATTGGTGATTCGGCCACAGTTAGTGGAATTTTTCCCAATTCTGAAAGTTGGAAAATTGAAAATCTGGTCAAAACTGCCGAGAAAGGATCAGGAGATCAGGTAAATATCGTCAACCTAGCACCCTCAAATGAGATAGTTCTGACAGGCACCGTTCCGCAGCGGAGTGTAAATTTTGAGGTAAAAGGCTCTACTCCGAATATCAATGAGGTTTTCATAGGTCTTGTTAAAAACGAATGTTTAAAAAATGGAATTGAGATACAAGGAAATGAAATGCAAGTGAATCTTAGAAATGATACTTTGGCTGTATTAAACTCTCCACCACTTTCAATTATAGCAGAACATTGCAACTTCAGAAGTGTGAATTTCTTTGCTGACGGAATATCGAATTTCTTAAAATCTATGGCAAGTGACTCAGTGGAAAATTACGATGACTTTCTGAAATCGTATTGGAAAACCCGGGGTTTAAACTTATCAAATTTCAAATTTCTAGACGGTAGTGGCTTATCTCCTTTAAACACACTTTCTACTCAAGCCATGACCTCTTTTCTAAGCAAAATGTATTCAAGCCCACAATTCGGTTCATTTCTGAAGACCATTCCGAGAGTTGGAAAGACAGGAACAGTGGTTTCCTTAGACCCCAAAGGTATAACAGATGGTAGAATTTATGCCAAAAGTGGTTCAATATCAGGAACTAGGAATTATGCAGGCTACTTTTTGGATGAGAAAAACGAAATTTATGCTTTTTGCATTTTTCTCAACGGCTTCAATGATACCGCTCAATTATTTTCCCGCCAATTACTGCAAAATTTAATGTTTAAGATGATTGATTTAAATCAATAATATTTTTATTTGCCATCAAATTATCGATGTTCCCAAAAACAAGAAATTTAACGAAATCGTACTTTTCTGATGTGAATCAGCAAGGTATTCTATGTGCTTTTTTAATAATTTAAAAGACGCTCTCTCATATTTTTCACCATAAAAAAGAAAAAAAATGGGAGTATCCATCTTTGACAAAATTCAAAAGGACCTCGGTCCTCTTGGTGCCATTTCGCATTTTGGCCACCATTATTTCAGTTATCCTATCCTCGAAGGAGACATAGGGCCTTACATGACCTTTAATGGGAATAAAATCTTGAATTGGTCATTAAACAACTATTTGGGGCTTTCAAACCACCCAGCGGTTCGAAAGACAGACTCTGACGCAGTTGATAAGTTTGGGCTGAGCTATCCGATGGGATCAAGGATGATGAGTGCTAACTCACACTATCATGAAAAGTTTGAAAGAGACTTAGCAGATTTTTCAGGTTATGAAGACGCTTTCTTGATGAATTTTGGTTACCAAGGCATTATGTCTGTGATAGAATCGTTGGTGGATCACCGAGACGTGATTGTTTACGATGGCGATTGTCATGCCTGTTTGATAGACGGAATTAGGCTGCATAAAGCCAAGGGCGGTGCGTATTACAGATTTAACCACAATGATATGGCCAGCCTTGAACTCAACCTGAAACGGGCCACGAAGCTTTCAGCTCAAAATGGTGGCGGAATTTTGGTCATAACGGAGGGAGTTTTTGGTATGACGGGCCAAATTGGCAAAATTGACGAAATTGTCAAGCTAAAAGAAAACTTTAACTTTAAACTTCTTGTCGATGACGCTCACGGCTTTGGTGTTTTGGGGGAAAACGGAAAAGGAACTCTAGAACACTTTCAATGTCAGGCTGATGTAGATATTTATTTTGCCACATTTACCAAGGCCATGTCAGCAATGGGTGCATTTGTGGGTGCAAGTGCTGAGGTGGTTAAATATCTGAGGTATAATGTTCGGTCTCAAATTTACGCCAAAGCTTTACCTATGGGTTATGTGCTTGGTGGTATAAAAAGGCTCGAAGTTTTGAGAGAAAATCCGCAGTTTAGACATAGACTTTGGGATATTGCCATGCGTTTACAAAACGGACTAAAAGCAGAAGGATTTAATCTTGAAACTACTAACAGTCATGTTACACCAGTGTATTTTAACAAAGATTTTACTCAAAACGAAGTAGGAAATATGATTATAGACTTAAGAGAAAATTTGAGTATTTTTTGTTCAGTAGTTATATATCCCGTTGTAAATAAGGGTGTTGTAATGTTAAGATTGATTCCAACTTCTATGCATACCTATGAGGATGTTGATTACACCATAGAGGCTTTCAAAAAAATAAGAGCAAAACTTCAAAACGGGGATTATAACTTTGCTATACCTTTGAGAAGCGAAATATACTCTAACTAAAAAAATATGCCGATTATTGAACTCAAAAATGCCTCATGTAACTATATTTTGGAGGGTGATGGAAAAGAGACAATTGTTTTTGCTCATGGTCTTTTGTGGAGCCATTGGATGTTTCATAACCAAGTATCTTTCCTAAAATCTAGATATCGCATTTTGGCCTACGACTTTAGGGGACAAGGAGGTACAACTGCTAAAAATGGGAAATATGATCTGGATAGTCTTTTTGACGATACAGTGGAAATTATAGAAACACTTGTAGGTAAGCCTGTAATATTTGCAGGCTTATCTATGGGTGGTTATGTTGGAATAGCTTTGGCTGCCAAAAGACCAGACTTGGTAAAAAAACTAATTCTAATGGAGTCTACCACAGATGCAGAAACATTGGAGAGCATTTCGAAATACAAAATGCTGAATAATATGGTTAAAACGGTTGGTTACTGGCCAGTTGAAAAATCTATAATGAATCTCATGTTCGGAAAAAAGTTTTTGCAAGACAAAACCAGATCTGACCAGTATGATTTTTTCTTAAAGAAACTGAAAGAAAATAACAGGTATTTGATAGTAAAAGCAACTGAAGGGGTAATTACACGATTTTCAACGGAATATCATTTACCAAATATCAAATGCAAAACCTTGGTGTTAGTCGGTCAAGATGACATACCTTGTCCTGTTGAAAAATCTGAGTATCTAGCGGAAAATATTCCCAATGCCAAACTGATGATAATTGAAGGTGCCGGTCATACCGGGCCACTAGAGGAACCGGAGAAATATAACCAGGCCATAAAGGACTTTATTGAAAATGATTGATACTTTTGGGTCAGATTTTAGCAGAAAGCATGATTTTGAAAGTGTTGAAAAAAATATTGGGTGTCATTGTATTATCCAACCTCAATGTAGTGGCAGCCACAATGGTTTGTTTTGTGGCTTTTTATAAACTTCCTAACAATCAGCCTTTTCATGATTTTTTATCTCTTGCCCAGCTTGGACTTACCTGCTGGGCAATTTATGTTTTGGATAGATTGAAAGACAATATTTCTAAACCCGAAATCAGCACTGACAGACATAAATTCCATTACGACAATCAATTCATTTTGCAGATATTGATGATTGCTGCTGTATCAATTTCAGTCGTTATTATCTTTTTTCAACCACTAAATCTGATTATTTATGGTTTCTTTATAATCATTTTAGCAGGTTTTTATCTTTATTTTATTTCACCTAAATTCCCGTATCTGAAAGAAATCTTTATGCCCTTCATCTATACCTTGGCGGTAGTTGGGGTGCCATTTGTGCTTGATTCTAGCATAAGCCTCAGTTCGTGGATATTAGGGTTAATGTTTTTCGGAATTACGATTCAAAATACCTTTTCATTTTCATTTTTTGAATTCTTGGAGAACGAATCTGAGGAGAATATTTGCAAAAAAATTGGAATTAGAAATACTAGAAAGGTAATTAACTATATAACCGCACTCAATATTTTTGTTGTAATTTTCTTTTTTTCAAACCAAATAAACTACCCCAATCTACTTGGTTTTGTGTTAGTTACTATTTCTTTGGTTACTTCATTGATTGTAGCAGCTGCACCAAAGTTCAAAAACAATTATCGTTGGCTTATCGACAGCTTACTTTTTCTTCCCTTGATTATCCTTTAATTTCTGAATGCCTCTTCTGTACATGGCCAGCATAACACCACCCAAGCCTAACATGAGCCAAAAATAAGTATCAGAAAAAGGCACACTTTTGTAAATAAATTGGTCTACCCAAATGACCAAAAAGCCAATACTTCCGAATAAAATTAGTGTATCTAAAAGTTTCATCTTAATCTATTAATTTTCCAACTACTTTCATTTTGTCAAAAACACCTGCTGTGTGAGGGGCATCTTTTAGTTCATCGGTCAGGTCTTGTCCAGCCCAATGCTCATAATGTTTGCCATTTTTCCACAGTCGAGACTCAGAAACATCGAAAACCAAACCATTATAAGCTACCCAAATCTCTGGCTTATCAGTTCCATTTCTAAGTGCTAATGTTCTTTTATTAATTTCCTTTAATTCCAAGTCTATTGTTTTTATTTTCAAAAGTAATACAATTGATAAACCCGAAATGTTTTTGTGAGAAAATTTGGCATTTTTTTTGACTAATACAACGAATCAAGATATATTTACGTTTTATAAAGAAAACAATTTTAAAATGAACAGAAAGGTACTTTTATCTACCCTATTTGCTTTCGGAGTGTTGGTGATCAGTTCTTGCGGACCAAAAGTGCCACCAGTTTCTGAAAGAATTGCAAAGGTTTGGACTGCCGCTTCGGTTAAAGAAAATTCTACTGAAGTTTACAAAACAGGTGGAACTTCCAACGTTAAACCAGGCTACAGTACTTATAGATTAGACCTTTCAGCTCCACCTGCTGTCACGATAAGAGAAATTGATGGTGGCACTTACACTGGTACTTATAGTGTTACGGCCACAACCTTATCTATCAAAGGGCTTACTCCACAGCCAACTGGCACTGGAGGAAATCTTGAGTTTACAATAACTTCGTTATCAGATGAAGGTAAAAATTTGGTACTGACAGGTACTACACCTTATCCAAAAACAGGAAATACAACCAATACGTACACTTTGGTAACTAACTAAAAGTATTTAAGTAAAAATATCAATTCAGAGGTGTTTCGAAAGAGACACCTTTTTTTTGTATATAGGGTCTAAAAGCCTAATTTTGTAGCATGGAAAAAGAATCAATTGAAAGTTTAGGTGAGTTTGGTCTTATAGACAGAATAAAAAGCACTGCTGTTTTATACGACAGCAACAATACAAAATTAGGCATAGGTGATGACGCAGCAGTAATTGATAACGGCAAAACCTACACACTTGTGAGTACAGACATGTTGCTTGAAGGCGTACACTTTGACCTGACTTATACCCCGCTAAAGCATCTGGGCTACAAGGCTGTGGCTATAAATGTTTCGGATATTGCTGCCATGAATGGCACTCCTAAACAAATAACGGTTTCAATTGCCATCAGTAATAGATTTGATTTGGCGGCTGTAGACGAATTTTATGAAGGTGTAAATTTAGCTTGCGAAGCCTATCATATTGACCTTGTGGGTGGCGATACATCATCTAGTAGAGCGGGTTTGGTAATTTCAGTTACAGCAATCGGTGAAGTTGAAAAAGATAAAATAGTTTATAGGTCGGGTGCAGGTGAAAACGACATAGTTTGCGTTACTGGTGACTTGGGTGCTGCTTATTTAGGATTGCAGGTGCTAGAAAGGGAAAAGCAAGAGTTTTTGGGTAATCCCAATATGCAACCTAAAATAGATGACAAAACTTACGTAGTTGGCAGGCAACTGAAGCCTGAAGGCAGAACAGATATTATTCATGATTTAAACGAAATAGGTGTAGTTCCGACTTCCATGATTGATATCTCGGATGGTTTAGCCTCTGAAATCCTTCATCTCTCAAAGCACTCTGGGGTTGGGTTTACGGTCTTTTTTGAAAATTTCCCTATTGAGAATATTACGCTGGAAACCTGCACAGAATTTAATCTAAACCCCATTGCCAGCATTATCAGTGGTGGAGAGGATTATGAGCTCCTTATGACTTTCAAACAGGCAGATTTTGAGAAAATCAAAGCCATACCAGAAATAACTCCCATTGGATTTGTAACCAAAGAAAAGGAAAACTGGTTGGTGTTGAATTCCGGCGAAAAAACTAAAATTGTGGCTCAAGGCTGGAAATGAAAAAAATAACCTTAATTGTTCTTTTATCTTTAAGTTATTGTGCCAATGCTCAATACGAGGAGCATATTGAGAAAATAAGGAAGATTTATGCACCCGACAAACGTACAGCCATATTCGAAATAACTTATAGTCCGAATACCAACGCAATTGTAGGAAAAACCAATCTAAGGGAAGCAAAGGATGCTTTACTTTCTATCATCAAGAATGAAAACGTCAAGGATTCAGTTTTAGTACTCCCCATTTCAAACAGAAATTTCGAAAAAAATGCGGTGGTGAATGTCTCAGTGGCAAACTTAAGGTCAAAACCAGAGGAGTCTGCTGAATTAGCCTCACAAGTACTTCTGGGCATGCCTTTGTTGGTTTTAGAAAAAACTAGAGGCTGGTATCGGGTACAATGTCCTGATGATTACATCGGTTGGATAGAGGGCTCAACTATCAAGCAATTTTCAGAAACCGAATATGTGAATTTCAAGAATAAGGAAAAAGTAATATACGTTAATCCCTCTGGATTTGCAATGAGTGATACTACCTCAAAAGCTTATTCGGTAAGAGACGTAAGTTTCGGCAATCTATTAGTTTTTGCAGCTAAGAGTGGCCGTTTCACAGAGGTTATTTTTCCTGACGGAAAGCACGGATTTGTGAGTACAGATAATTTACAATCGTCTAAGGATTGGTTAAAAGATAGACAAAATAGCGGTGAAAAGATTGTCGAAAACGGCAGAAAAATGCTTGGAATACCCTATTTGTGGGGTGGCACTTCGTTCAAAGGGGCCGATTGCAGCGGTTTTACCCGAATGGCTTTTTTCGCTTCTGGTCTCTTATTGCCAAGGGATGCATCTCAGCAAGCCCTCATTGGCGACCCAGTAAGTATTGAGAATGACTTTTCAATGCTTCAAAAAGGAGATTTATTGTTTTTTGGAAACACAACTACCTTTAAAGTAACACATGTCGGCATTTGGGCTGGCAACAAATCCTTCATACATTCGTCCGGAATGATCCAAATCAACAGTTTTGATGCAAATTCACCAGATTATGATGAATATAACTTAAAAAGGTTACTTTTTGTTAAAAGAATAAATCCAAAAGCCTTATATTTAACTGGTCAAAACCTTTATAAATTCTGAAATCAGTTTTTATAAATCATCCGTTTTAGTTTTTAAAATTCAACCTTTTATGAAAAGAATAACCATTTTGTTGGCGTTATCGCTGTGCTCATTTTTATCAGATCAAAAAGAACCACTTTCAGCCGAAGATTATGCTAAATTGACGGACTCTGAAAAAAGAAGTGTCGAACATGCACTTGACGGCATAGAATTATTCGATCCTGAGCTCGAAATCACCCTTTTTGCTTCGGAACCCATGATGACCAACCCTACTAATATGGACATTGACGCCAAGGGAAGAGTCTGGATATGTGAAGCTTACAACTATAGGAACACCCTGAACCCAAGAAATCCTTACAATGCCAAAGGTGATAGGATTTTGATTATGGAAGATACTGACAAGGACGGAAAAGCCGACAAATCTAAAGTATTCTATCAAGGAGAAGACATTAATGCGGCACTCGGAATTGCTGTTTTAGGAAACAAAATTTATGTTTCTTGTAGCCCAAATGTATTTGTCTTCACAGACGAAAATGGGGACGACATTCCAGATAAAAAAGAAATTCTATTCTCGGGCATTGGCGGTTTACAGCACGACCATGGAATGCACGCTTTTGTTTTTGGACCTGACGGAAAACTTTACTTTAACTTTGGAAACTCAGGAAATACGCTTATTTCTAAAGAGGGAAAGGCTTTTCTTGACGATAAAAAACAAGTTATAACGGGAGATGGGAAACCTTACCGAGAGGGTATGGTGTTCAGATCCGACGAAGATGGCACCAACCTTGAACCATTGGCTTGGAATTTTAGAAATAATTATGAACTCGCCTTGGATAGCTATGGTAAAATGTGGCAATCGGATAACGATGATGACGGAAACCGAAGCACAAGGATTAACTACGTCATGGATTATGGCAACTACGGCTTCAAAGACGAAATGACTGGAGCCGACTGGCGTGTTAGAAGGACCAACATGGAAGATTCGGTTTATAAAAAACACTGGCACCTCAATGATCCTGGTGTAGTACCAAATTTGCTCCAGACTTATGCTGGTTCCCCAACGGGTATTATTTTTTATGAAGGCTCACTCCTACCTGCCAAATACCAAAATCAAATTATTCACTGCGATGCTGGGCCAAATATAGTTCGTGCCTACCCAACTGTTAAAAATGGTGCGGGATTCTCGGCTTCTGTCTTAAACATTTTAGACGGTTCTAAAAGAGATAAATGGTTCCGTCCATCGGATATTACAGTGGCTCCAGACGGTTCTTTGTTTGTGTCTGACTGGTACGATCCAGGTGTTGGTGGACACGCCATGGGCGATTCTCTCAGAGGTAGAATTTATAGAATAGCTCCTAAAGGCGTAAAATACAAAACACCAACTTACGACTATTCTACGGCCTCAGGAGCAGCTCAAGCACTTCAAAGCCCCAATCAAGCCGTTCGATACCTAGCTTTCAATTCTTTAAAAAATATGGGTTCAAAGGCCGAAAGTTCGCTTAAAGAGTTAATACAATCAGGAAAACCGAATATGGCCGCTCGTGCGTATTGGCTTTTGGCAGAACAAAATAGTCTTTGGGTAAATCATGCCGCTGAAAGTCCAAACGAGGATTTAAGAGTTTTATCTGTCAGAATGGCCAGACAATACTTTAAGAACCCTTACGAGTTTTTGAAAGAAATGTCAGCCGATCCATCCATACAGGTTCGTAGAGAGATTGCCTTGGCTTTGAGACATAAAAACTACGCCGATATTTGGGCAAAATTGGCTTCGGATTACAAAGGAAATGACCGTTGGTTTTTAGAGGCCCTTGGTATAGCCGCAAATCAAGACTGGGATAATTCGCTTGAACTTCTTCGGGCCAAAGAAGGTCAAAATTGGCTGCAAAAGCCTCATGTAAAGGAGTTGATTTGGAGAAGTAGAGGTGCCAAAACTATGGAATACCTCTCAGAAATCATTCAAAATGAACCTCTCGAATCAAAATGGAAATACTACCGAGCCTTTGATTTCCAAAAAGGAGCTAATAAAAATGATGTTCTTTTTGGTTTAATAAAGAAATCCAAATCTGACGTAGAGAAAGTAACAATTTTTAAACTTTTGGACCAAACCACTATCCAGAACAATGCAAGCTTTAAAGTAGAATTTCCAAAGCTTTTGGCTGGAATAAAAAATGACCTTGATTTTATTGACTTAGTTGACAAATTTAATGTTAAAACCCAATTTGCCCGTTTGCATAATTTGACTTTGAATTCTACCGATAGGCAGGTAGCGTCCGAAGCTGGAAGGGTAAATGTCAAATTACACGGAGTAAAAGGCTTATTATTAGAGCTGACCAATCCAAAAAATGCTAAAAATGCCATTGACAAGTATGGTAATGTGGACAATGTGACCATTGCCAAGGAATTGGTAAAAATTTACGGAAATCCTAAATACAAAGAGGAATTACGATTGTTAGCCCTCAACGAAATGGGTGGCTGGGAATCAGAGGAAGTGCTTTGGGAGCAATTTAAATCAAAAAAAATACCCGCAGAATATGTAGAGACAGCTTTGAATATTTTGAAACGGACTTGGCATGGAGATATAAGAAACGAAGTGAACAAAATTATAGCTACTTCCGGAGGTCAAACCATCAATATTGATAATATTTTGAAGTCGGGCGGAGACCAAGCGGCTGGTAAGGAAGTTTTCGAAACCTATTGTATTACTTGTCATGTCGCCAAAAACTCAGGGATTGATTTTGGTCCATCTCTCTCTTTAATTGGTAATAAACTCAGCAAACAAGGACTCTTAAATGCCGTCATAAACCCAAGTGAGGGTATTGGTTTTGGTTATGAAACCCAACAAATAACCATGAAAAATGGAGATGTTATACAGGCAATTGTAACCTCAAAAACAGAAATAGACCTCATTGTGAAATATCCAGGAAGTGCAAGCATAAATATTCTGAAACTTAAGGATGTTTCTAAAATTGAACAAAAAGCTGAATCTCTTATGCCAAAATTTGCCCTTAATGAATCCGAATTGAGAAATTTAGTCACCTACATGGAAACTTTAAAATAGTACAAACCAGAACAAGAGAATCATTCAAACCCTAGATTTTTTGTATTAAATCTATTTTTAAGAATAACTAAATGAAGCATAAAATAACAATAGAATATTGCCCCAAATGTAACTGGATGATGCGTGCAGCTTGGCTTGCCCAGGAATTGCTCGTGACTTTTGAGGAAGAAATAGAGCTGATGAGTCTCAAACCCAGCCCTTCATCAGGTAGTTTTATAATTTCGGTCGAAGACACCATAGTCTTCGACCGAAAAACTTATGGCGGTTTTGCAGAACCCAAAGTGATCAAACAGCTAATTAGAGATTTTATTGCTCCAGACAAAAATCTGGGCCATTCTGATAAAAAATAATTTAATGCCGAATACCCCTAAATCCGTTATATTCAAATTACAGAAATAGTAAATTACGTTTTCAGTTTCTTTTTCTTAGCAGCTGGAAATAATACGTTATTCAGGATAAGTCTGTAACCTGCCGAATTGGGATGTAAATTTAGATCTGTGGGTTCTTCATTTACTAAGTGTTGATAATCTTCCGGATCATGACCTCCGTAATAAGTATAAAACCCCTTGCCTGCGGTTCCATGAATGTATCTGGCCTCGTTTGAAAGTCTGTTTTCAGCCAAAACCAGTACCTCCGATTTTATGTATTGTTTCTTAAAGGCTGTTGTTTGGCCCATAAATCCTTTGATAAGATTCTGATGGTTTTGTGTGAGCATAGTGGGAACAGGATCATATTTAGCCGAAAATTCGAACAAAGTGAAATAATCGTTGGATTCGGTAACTCCTCTTTCTCCAGGCTGATTATCAATGTCGGAAAATTCCACTTCGTATGGATCTGGCTCCAAAGTAAAATTTTTAAAGGCAAATGTTCTGTCAAAGTTAAGCTTTGAGTTGGCCTGCGGATCAGAGCCGTCACCGTCATAAACCGACTCCACAATATCAATACCTTGTGCTGCTAACGCCACCTCATAAGTATCT
Organism: Lacihabitans soyangensis; assembly: GCF_024343775.1. Taxonomy (GTDB): domain Bacteria; phylum Bacteroidota; class Bacteroidia; order Cytophagales; family Spirosomataceae; genus Leadbetterella; species Leadbetterella soyangensis. The sequence goes on from NZ_RJUF01000181.1 coordinate 45,837, forward strand.
GTGGCGTTGCACATAGCAAACATGTATCCACCGCCAAGAACAAACTCGCTGACTTTTTTCGCTACAGCTCCTTTTAGTTCTGAAGCTTTTGAATACCCAAATTTCTGGGCTATGCTTTCCACCTCTCGTTTCTGTTCTTGATACCAGGCTGCACTTTTCATACGAATGAACTTACCATACTGCCCAGTAAAATCTTCGTGGTGCAGATGTAGCCAGTCGTACTCAGGCAATTTTCCGCTCATGACCTCATCGTCGTAGACTTTATCGAAGCTTATTTCTGCATAATTAAGAGCCAAGGTAACGGCATCGTCCCAAGGTTGGGCACTTTTTGGGGTATAAACAGCTATTTTTGGAGCTTTCTGGAGCTTGACTGCATCCATGTTTACATCAGGGTTTTTTACCAATTTTATAATGCCAGCTGCGTCAGCCTCTGATATTACATCATAACTTATGCCTCTTATTACACATTCGTTTATGAAAGATTGACTGGCCGGAAACATAAAACTTCCACCACGGTAGTTAAGCAACCAGTCAATTTCCGTATCGTAATTTTTCAATACCCAAAATGCCAATCCATAGGCTTTTAGGTGGTTCTTTTGACTTTCGTCCATCGGAATGAACACCTGATTTGCGAATATTCGACTGCTGAATGTCAAAAAAATGATAAACGGCAAAATGGCTTTCCTCATTGGCTTGTTTAATTATTTACGAATATTGTAATTTGCATTAAAAACAAAAATACCTCAGAATTATTGTTTTAGTATGTTTTTGAATAGCCTTTATTCAAAAATAATTCCAAAGATTTAGAACAAAAAATATGAATTTAAAAGAGAATATATCTGAAGGCCTAAGGTCGATCAAATCCAATCTGCTCAGAACAGTGCTTACCGCCGCAATCATAACATTTGGTATAATGTCGTTAGTGGGCATTCTAACGGCAATCGAAGGTATGCAAGGCTCTGTAAATAAGAGTTTCGAGGGGCTTGGGGTGAATACCTTTGACATAAAAGTGGAGCAAAATAATGGTAGACGCCGAAGAGGTATTGTAAAAAAACAACCAAAGCCTATTTATTTTCGCCAAGCCTTGGATTACAAAGAAAGTTTCTCCAAGAAAACCAAAGCCATTGTGAGTATTTATACTTTTGCCTCTCAAGGCGAAACCGTGAAGTATGAAACAGAGAAATCAAACCCGAATATTATAGTTGTTGGTGCTGACGAAAACTATCTGAACTTGAAGGGTTATAAGATTCAATCCGGAAGAAATATTTCTGAAAATGATAGATTCTATTCCAATAAAATGGTTCTGATTGGTTTTGAAGTAGCTCAGAAGTTTTTTCCAGAAGTAAGCCCTATTGGAAAGAATATCACATTGATGGGTGAAAAATTCAATATCGCCGGTGTTTTGGAAAAGAAAGGAAGTATAACTGGTGGTGATGACGACAGAGTTACTATCATACCACTTGAAGTTGCTAGAAATTTTGACCAAAATGGAGTATTCTCATACCAAATTACCACCTCGGTGCCTGATGCCATAGATTTGGACTATACCTTAGCAGAGGCTACTTCGGTAATGCGAATTGTGAGGGGAGATAAAGTTTATGATGAAGATTCCTTTAAAATAGAACGTTCAGACGCACTTTTAAATGACTTAAACGAAGTAACAGGCTATTTAAGAATTGGAGGCTTCGGAATTTCCATCATAACCCTTCTTGGAGCCTCTATAGCTCTTATGAACATTATGATGGTATCGGTAACAGAAAGAACCCGTGAAATAGGTATTAGAAAAGCTCTTGGAGCCTCTCCAACAAAAATAAGGTTACAGTTTTTGATAGAAGCCATCGTGATCTGTATCATCGGTGGGCTTGCTGGGGTATTTTTAGGTATTGCAGCTGGCAATGTGGTATCGTTTTTCATGACTGGAGGTGGTAGTTTTGTAGTACCTTGGAACTGGATTTTACTTGGTTTGGTAGTGTGCGTAATAGTCGGTTTATTATCAGGCTATTATCCTGCATATAAAGCATCTAAACTTGATCCTATTGAGTCCCTAAGATACGAATAAGACCATTTCGTGATGTATTTGAAGAAATTAATTCAAAAATATTTCAAAAAATAATGCTTGAAAACTTGGACTCTTAAAAATCATATTCTACTTTTGCACTCCCAACACGAAGACACGCCCGGATGGCGGAATTGGTAGACGCGTTGGTCTCAAACACCAATGAGGTTACACTCGTGCCGGTTCGACTCCGGCTCCGGGTACAGAAGGCTCCTAAAGAAATTTAGGAGTCTTTTTTTTTGTTTACAGAAATCTCAAATAGGTAATCTTCATTTTTTATTTCGGATTAAAAAAAACAATGATTTTGACGGTAGAAACACAATAGCAGTGAGTAGTCCTTAATAAATTTGATCTTTTTTGAATCTGATCAATCGAAGTAATCTAAATAAAATAACAAGTGAAATAAAAATCGAATCTTGGGTAGAATTATAACAGAGAAAAACTGAATAATATACAAAAAAAAAGGACTGGAACAAATGTTCCAGCCTTTCCCGCTACTAAATCCACACAACTTTTATCTTAAATATCTTATTTCTTTCTTTACATGTCCAGCTCTTGCTGATGACATTACAAAAGTAATCCTTTTTTTTAAATCAAAAAAAAAAACAAAAACATTTTTTTAAAAATTTCGCAAAAAGTTGGAAAATTGTTCGATATAATATCCATTTTTTTACATTTTTTGAAGACAAAAACAATCACAAATATCTCATTTTTAGAACACTGTAAAATGACGTATCCGTTTAATAACTTTTTTTCAAAGAAAAATTATTCAGAAAAAAACTTAAAAAAAATTGATATATATCAATTCAAGGGTCTTGTAAATTGCTTTTTGAGGCCTAAAATTCATTTTTTATTAACCACAGAATAAAATTTTCTAATGTCCCGATAGAAAACCGCAGCTTTTTAGGCCAAAACTATACAAATGTATGAATAACAATATACTTTTGAATAAGTGATTATCCTAATCTATATTTTTTCTTGAAAGTCGATAATCTATTAGTAATACTTGGTTTTTAGCACTAGTCTACAACTGATATTTTATCTCCAACGTTAACTTTACCTACGTTGTGAACAACCAAGTTCTGACCAAACAATATCTTGTTGCCAAATTTTCTGATTTTTGATAATGTTAAAGAAGGCTCATTTGAAAACTTTAGAGAATCGGGATTTAAATTGGGTACATTACATCTGGCACAAGGTTTTACTCCATAAAGCTCAACATCATTAATTTTGATCTTTTTTAGCTTATCCTCATGAAAGGCTTCAATATTTTTGACAACGATATTGGGCCTGAATCTTTCCATTGGGATGTATTCTGGACAAACGGAGTTCAGATAATCAAGAGAGCCCTCACTAATAATTAGAACTGGATAACCGTCAGACAGACTGGTGTGCTCTTTGCCTGTTACCGAATAATCTGGATCGATAGGCCGGATTGATTCGTTAGGCTGATAAACCAATTCTACCTTTCGCCCGATTTGATTGCTAAACCATAGGTTTATTTCGGGCGGACCAAGGGTAGCCAACACTTCATCTTCCCATATTTGCACTTTTTTATATTGATTCGATTCAATCTCAAGTGGAATGTTTATTTGCTCTTTGTTTAAAGTGTTTGTAACAATTAGACATTCTTCACTTAATGTCATTGCAAACCTTGATAAAACGGGAAGCTCTCGTTGCGACAAAAAACGATTGTTTTCATCAATAAGCATCCATCGTCTATCGTATTTCAATCCTCTTATTTCTACTGTAGAACTTTGTAGCGAAATACCGCCGAGGGATTTAATGGGGTAAATAAAAAGGCCGGTAATTTCCATAATAAAGATTATTGGATAATTTATTTCTGTCTCTGTTTTCTCAAAATGTTGGTTTTAAAACAATTGGCTCTGAGACCAGTTTGTTTTCCGTAGACATTATCAAATAAATGATAATTATTTTCCAAAAATAGCTAACGAATTAGCTCAATTGTAGAAATAGATTTCGAAAATTGACAATAGCTTACTATTTTTGTAAACCATTTGGGGACTTTACCCGAAATTAATTTATTTATAAGCCAAAAATGAGAGAAATTCAATTTAGAGATGCTGTAAAGGAGGCCATGTCAGAAGAGATGCGTCGTGATGAGACAATATTCTTAATGGGTGAGGAAGTAGCCGAATACAATGGTGCTTACAAAGCTAGCCAAGGTATGTTGGACGAGTTTGGGCCTAAAAGAGTTATTGACACCCCGATTGCCGAGTTGGGTTTTGCAGGTATTGGTGTAGGTGCGGCTATCAATGGATGTCGTCCTATTATTGAGTTCATGACTTTCAACTTTTCACTTGTAGCAATAGATCAAATTATAAACAGTGCGGCTAAAATAATGGCCATGTCTGCAGGACAATATTCTTGTCCTATAGTTTTTAGAGGCCCTACAGGCAATGCAGGCCAACTGGGAGCTCAACACTCTCAAAATTTCGAGAATTGGTTTGCCAATACACCTGGTTTGAAGGTGGTAGTACCGTCAAGTCCTTACGAGTGCAAAGGTCTATTGAAGGCTTCTATCAGAGACAATGACCCTGTAATTTTTATGGAGTCTGAGCAAATGTACGGCGACAAAGGAATGATTCCTGACGGTGAGTACATATTACCAATAGGTAAAGCAAATGTGATTCAAGAAGGCAAGGATGTGACGATTGTTTCTTTTGGAAAAATGATCCCAAGAGTAGTTTTGCCAGCTATTGAGGAGTTGACAAAAGAAGGCATAAGCGTTGAATTAATAGATTTGAGAACAGTCAGACCAATTGATTACCAAACAGTTATAGATTCAGTAAAGAAAACAAACAGATGTGTGGTGGTGGAAGAAGCTTGGCCTTTAGCTGCTATCTCTTCCGAAATAACTTATCATCTTCAGAGATATGCATTTGACTATTTGGATGCTCCAGTTATTAGAGTTAACAACATGGATATTCCTTTACACTACGCTCCTACCTTAATAGAAGCTACCTTGCCGAACGTCGCGAGAACAATAGATGCGGTAAAGAAAGTTTTGAACAAAAAATAAGTTTTAGTCGGAACAAAACAAATAAAAAAAGGAGCAAATGCTCCTTTTTTTTATTTCAATGGATTAAAAATCAAATCCCTATAATCTTCCATTGATTTCTTAATAACCTCTCCTGCCCCTTCCTTGCCATATTCATAGGCAATCTCACAATGCTGAGGTTCGCCAGGTAAATTCTTGTAAGTCAAAAAGTAATGCTTCAATTTTTCAACAACTCCACCTGGTAATTCAGAGATATCGTTGAAATTTCCATAAATTTGGTCACCCGTAAGTACGGCTATAATTTTATCATCAGCTTCTCCTTTGTCAATAAAACAAAATCCACCAATCGGCCTTGCTTGCAACAAAATATCACCATGAGGTATATGATGTGAAGACAAAACACAAATATCTAGTGGGTCCCCATCGCCCACTTTAATTGCTGTGGCTCCTTTTTCTCTAGCAAACTCTGCCACTTTGTCTCCACAGTAGGTTTGAGGAATAAATCCATACAAGGCAGGAACGATATTGGAATATTTTTGCGGTCTATCTATCTTAAGAAAGCCTGATTCTTTGTCAATTTCGTATTTAATGGTGTCTGACGGTACGATCTCAATAAAGGTCGTGACAACTTCTGGGGCATCTGGCCCTACCGAAATGCCATGCCATGGATGTGCTTTGTATACTGGTTTCATTCTCTTTTATTTTCTGCAAATATAATCCCAATTTGAACTTCAATCAGGAATAAAAAGTAGAAAAATAAAAACTTAGACAACTTTTTTATTGTTAAACTCGTAAAAGAAAATAAATAATTGAAAAATATTTGGTGTTCAAATATTTTTTGCACGATTTTAGTGTTTTATTTAGAATCACGGGATTAAAACAAACGAGACCTGAACATTATATAAATATTGTTTTTCTAAAAGTACAAAAATGAACAAACCAAGGGCCATCAAAGATTACGCAAAGCTTTCAGATGATATGCAGGAGCAGATAAAGCTTTTCTATCCAAACGGATTTTCTGACCATCTGATTAGATTTACCGACAAAGACGGAAAAAATGTAAGTGCCTTGCCATACGAGACTGAGGATAAGTATTATTTGATTAGAATGACAAACTTACAAGCTCAAAAAATAATCAAAGATGACACAGATTATGACGATGACGGCAATTTAAAAGACGATATTAAAGATGATTACGAAGACAAATATACCGACTTGGACACCATGAGGGTGGGAAGCGGTAGAAAGTCAGACGAGGACGAAGATTACGATTGATGTTAAAAATATGTTAACAGCGAGGATATTGGTTTAATTTTTGTCCTGTTATCGTTGTAAAAAGTATAATTTAAAGTATTAATAATGAAAAACATAGTTTTAGTCCTTTTATTGGGCATTTCCAAAATGGTTTTGGCTCAAGATTCTGGGATAAAGTTTGAAAAGAGCAATTGGAATCAAGCAATTCAAAAAGCCAAAGCTGAGAATAAGATAATTTTCATGGATGCTTACACCAGCTGGTGTGGTCCTTGTAAATCTATGCAGGCAAGAGTTTTTCCTGACAAAAAAGTCGGTGATTATTTCAACGAAAATTTTATCAATGTCAAAATTGATATGGAGCAAGGTGAAGGCCCTGCGATTGCGTTAAAGTATCCAGTTAGAGGATATCCAACCTTATTTTTCATAGACCCTAAATCTGGAAAAATTGTCAATCAAGCACTAGGCTATAAAAGCACGGAGCAATTGATACAAATTGGCGAGCAAACACAGCAGAAGAAAAAAGCCTCAATCTAATTTGGACACAAACGTTTTATCAAAAGGTAAACAAGCGATTGTTTACCTTTTTTTGTTATCTAAAACCCGCTAATAATATTCAATTCCAAGCATTAATATCAAAAAATGGGTTTAGATAATCTGAAAATTCAATTCAATGTCTATCTTTGAATTTTAATAATTAACATGAAAGAAGTTTATATTGTAGCCGCAAAACGCACACCTATTGGGAGTTTTGGTGGAGTTTTAGCCAATGTTTCAGCCGTAAGACTTGGTGCAGAGATCGTAAAACAAACCTTACAAGATTCTAAAGTAAGGAAAGAAGATATCGGTGAGCTTTATTTTGGATCCGTAGTACAGGCCAATCTGGGTCAAGCTCCGGCCACTCAAGTTGCTTTGGGTGCAGGTTTGCCTAACTCCATACCTACCACTCTTATCAATAAAGTATGTGCTTCGGGTATGAAAGCCACGATGTTGGCCGCTCAAAGTATTGCACTAGGTCAAAACGAGGTTGTGGTCTCCGGAGGAATGGAAAATATGTCTCAGATTCCTTTTTATCTAGAAAAAGCAAGATACGGATATGGATATGGTAACGGAGTTTTGATTGATGGTCTTGCAAAAGACGGATTGACGGATGTCTATCAGCAAAAGGCAATGGGTTGCTTTGCAGATGCCACGGCCAATACCTACAACATTTCAAGAGAAGAACAAGACGAGTTCGCTATAAACTCATATAAAAAAGCCGCTCTAAATACTTCCAATGGGAATTTTTCAGCCGAGATATGTCCAATTGAAATCACCGATAAAAAAGGTAATGTTACAGTAATTTCTGAAGATGAAGAGTTTAGGAAGGTTAACTTTGACAAAATACCAACCTTAAAACCTGTTTTCAGCAAAGAAGGTACAGTGACTGCAGCAAATGCCTCGACGATTAATGACGGAGCTGCGGCCCTGATTCTTGTTTCGGAGGATTATTTACATGAATATCAATTAGAACCTTTGGCCAAAATAATTTCATACGCAGATGGTTCTAGAGAGCCCGAATGGTTCACTACGGCACCAATAATTGCAGCCGAAAAGGCCTTAAAAAATGGAAATTTAAATATCTCAGACATTGATTATTTCGAAGTGAACGAGGCTTTTGCTGTTGTTCCAATGGCATTTGCACAGCATTTTGGTATAGAAGATAATAAACTCAATGCATTTGGAGGTGCAGTGGCGATTGGCCATCCACTCGGTTGCTCTGGTGCAAGAATAATTGTCACCCTGTTGAATGTACTTCAAAATAAAGGTGGAAAGTATGGAATGGCGGCTATCTGTAACGGGGGCGGTGGTGCAAGTGCAATAATCGTTGAAAATCTAAGATTCTAAACGAACTGTTACGGCGTTTTTATGAGCAAATAATTGCTCAGCTTCAGCCATTTTTTCTACAATCGGACCAAGATTTTTAATACCCTCTTTACTTATTTGTTGGAGGGTAATTTTTTTCACAAAACTATCCAATGAGACTCCACTGTATGCCCTTGCATAGCCGTTGGTTGGTAAAGTATGATTGGTTCCAGAGGCATAATCACCACAAGACTCAGGCGTGTAATCACCCAAAAATATAGAACCTGCATTGATAATTTTATCGGCAATTTCGTGTGGATTTTCTACTGAAAGTATCAAATGTTCCGCTGCGTACTCGTTGAGGATATCAACGGCAATTTCCATATTTTCAACCAAAATAGCTTTTGAATTTTCTAGGGCGAGTTTGGCTATATCTTTTCTTGGGAGATTTTCTAACTGTATCTCAATTTCAGAAATTGTAGCCTGAATAACTTTCAAATCATCTGCTACTAAAATTACCTGACTATCTGGTCCGTGTTCGGCCTGTGAAAGCAAGTCAGAGGCAATAAAAACAGGATTCGACCTATGGTCTGCCAATACCGCAACTTCCGAAGGGCCTGCGGGCATATCTATGGCTGTACCGAATTGATTCACCAATTGTTTGGCCGATGTTACATATTGATTCCCAGGGCCAAATATCTTGTAAACTTTTGGGACCGAGGCCGTTCCAAAGGCCATAGCTGCGATAGCCTGAGAGCCGCCAATTCTGAAAACATCTGTTATCCCACATTTGTGGGCGGCATAATAAATGGCGGGATGATTACTCGGGGAACACAAAACCACTTGTTTACATCTGGCGATTAAGGCTGGAATGCCCAACATCAAAACAGTAGAAAACAAAGGTGCCGAACCCCCTGGAATATATATCCCAACTTTCTCGATTCCTACACTTTTTCTCCAGCATTTAACACCGGGCATGGTTTCAACCACATTTTCGGTAATAAGTTGTGCTTGGTGAAAAGTATAAATATTCTCAAAAGCTTGGTCAATGGCCTCTACGAGCTCAATATCTAATAATTGTTTGGCATTTTGAATTTCAGAGATATCTACTTTGAAATTGTCGAGCAGAATATTGTCAAACTCTAGAGCAAATTTAATTAGTGCCTCGTCGCCTTTTTCTTTGACTTCAAGTATTATGGGCCTTACTTTCTGCTCTACTTCGTCGAACGACATGGTAGGTCGTTTGAGTATTTCTGCGTATTGTTCTTTCTTTGGAAATTCAAAAATATTCATTTATCAAAGTATCATTTTTTCTATCGGAATTACCAAAATTCCTTGTGCCCCTGCATTTCTTAATGCTTCTATTTTTTCCCAGAATGCCTTTTCTTCTAAAACGGAATGAACTGAACTCCAGCCTTCTACAGCCAAAGGCATAACCGTTGGGCTTTTCATTCCAGCTATTATATTTATTATCTCAGGCAGTTTATCATTAGGTGCGTTTAACAGAATGTACTTATTGTCTTGAGCTTTTTGAACGGCATTGATCCTAAACAAGATTTTTTCAAGGATACTCTTATTTTCAGCTGATAAATTCTTGTTTCCAATTAATACAGCTTCTGACTTAAAGATCTCTTGTACCTCTTTCAGACCATTACTCAAAAGCGTGCTTCCAGAACTGACAATATCGCAAACGGCATCGGCTAGGCCTATAGATGGTGCTATTTCCACAGAACCACTTATTTCATGAATATTGGCTTTAATGCCATTTTCTTTGAGATACTTCGACAATAATTTCGGGTAAGAGGTTGCTATACTCTTGTTCTGCAGCGACTGTGGCCCTTCAAAACTTTCTTCCCTGGGTATTGCTATGGAAAGTCTACATTTCGAAAAACCCAGTTTTTTCACAAGGTTTACCTTTTTAGCAGACTCCACAAGGACATTCTCTCCTACTATTCCCAAATCAGCCACTCCGTCCTCTACATACCCGGGGATATCATCGTCTCTTAAGAACAAAAATTCAGCATTAAAGTTTGAAGAAACAGACTTTAATCTGCCTTTGCCCATGTCAAGTTTTATGCCGCATTCTTTAAATAAATCTATTGAATCTTCGCTCAATCTGCCTGATTTCTGTATCGCAATCCTTATATTTTGCATCAAAACTCCTCTGGTTGTTATATTTTGGCACAAAATTAGTTCTGAATTGTTAAAGTAATTTATAAAAAAGGAAATATTTTCTTTCAATATTTTTTGAAAATTCAATTTATATAATTATCTTTAATGCAAGTTGTGCTTCCTAATAAAAACTTACAAAAATGAAAGACCTAAAGTTGAACTATCACAAAGCGAAAACCCCTTCCTCATTGATTAATTTCAGGTGGTTTAAAATAGTTAATTTACTACTGTTATCTGCCTTGGTTTTGATGGGTTTAATGAATTTGTAAAAGAAGTTTTTTTTATTCCTTCGCTTTTACCCATTGCAGGGGTGAAATTCTTTATGCTTTTTTTGCCCGTTTTAGTATAAATAGTATCTTTATTTAGTACTTTTGGTTACTAAAAAAAGAATATTTGATGAAGAAGGAGGTAAATTTAGTTCTGTTTTTTACGTTTGTTATTTCTTTATCTTTTGGTCAAAATAGATACTTTGTTTATTTGAAGGACAAAGCCGGTTCAAATTTCAGTATTTCATCTCCCGAAAAGTTTCTTTCTCCAAAATCTATCGAACGACGTAAGAGTCAAAATATATCCGTCAATTCGCTGGATATCCCCGTAAGTTCTACCTATATAAGTCAAATTAAAGCACTGGGGGCCAAGGTTATTGGAACATCGAAGTGGCTAAATGCCGTTTTAGTCGATTGTACACCAGAAATTTTTAGTATTCTGAGCAAACAGTCATTTTTTAAAAGTGTAGACGGAAACCAAGATATTCGAGGAAGAAGAGTATCCAGTACATCAAATCAAAATGTTACAATGGATAAGTTTGGCTCATATGAGGAATTCAGCTACGGCAACTCACTGGTCCAAATTCAACAATTGGGCGTTGACGAAATGCACAAAAATAATTTCACCGGAAAAGGAATTTTGATTGCCGTTTTCGATGCAGGGTTTGACAAGGCCAATACAATGGATGCATTTAAACACCTTTTTTCTGCAAAAAGAATTATCAAAACCTATGATTTTGTTTCTAATGACACCACAGTTTACGAGTCTCATTGGCATGGAACCGCAGCTTTAAGTTGTATAGGTGCCAAGCTTAACGGTCAACTAGTAGGCACGGCACCCGATGCAGACTTTGCCTTATACCGAACCGAGGATGTAAGCTCAGAAACTCGGATAGAGGAAGTTTATTGGTTATTTGCTGCCGAAAATGCCGATAGTCTGGGCGTTGATGTCATCAATTCATCTTTGGGCTATTATTCATTTGATAATCCAGCTACAGATTACAAGTTTGAAGACCTCAACGGTGATAAAACCATTTCGGCTAGAGCTGCCGATTTTGCAGTTACGAGAGGTATTATAGTTGTTAATTCTGCAGGTAACGAAGGAAATAATAAGTGGAATCACATCGTAACTCCAGCTGATGCCGATTCTGTTATTGCGGTAGGTGCAGTGGATTTAAATGGAAATACTGTTGGTTTTAGCTCACCAGGGCCTAACGCCAAGAATAATATAAAACCTGAGGTTTCGGCTCGTGGCTCACAAACAAGCGTAGCTATATCGAATCCGAATGCAAGTTTTTCATCGGGGACTTCATTTTCTTCGCCACTAATTGCGGGTATGGTCGCTGGTTTAAAGCAGCAATTTCCAAAATATAGTGCAATGCAAATCAGAGACCTTTTGATAAAATCGGCAAGTAAGTATGAAACCCCAGATAATAAAATTGGATACGGAATACCGAGTTATAAAAAAATAGTTGAACTCTCCAAAATGGTTTTGGCTACTGAGAATGATTCTGATGAAACTATTGTATTTCCCAATCCTGTAAATGACACTCAAAAGTTCAAAATCAAAATAAAAGGTGTAGAAGTTTCTGATAATCAACCAATAGAGGTATTTGACCTGAATGGCAGAAGTACAACTGGTGCTGTAGTTTCAATGGCTGAATTTAGAAATACACTTCCAAAACTGGAAGCAGGTACTTATATTATAAAAATGCAAATAACTGATATATTCTATATCAGGAAATTTGTGAAATTATAGAAATTATAAACCCAATAGAAACAAAAAAAGCTTCCGTAATGAAGCTTTTTTTTTTGTAATGTACTAAAATACTTTAGTTCTTAGCCTGATCTTGTTTTGCCATTTCGTTTAAGTGCTGCGTCATCTTTTTTCCAGCTTCCTCCAAAATACTGATCATTTTTGAGTCTTGAGTGGAGTCTTTCAACATTTGAGAAAGGTTGCCCACGATATCAATGGCAAAATGATTCATTTCATCAACAGGCATATCTTTTGTCCATAGATTAATACCCAAGAGCCCCTTGTGATATTGATCCCATACACTTATAGATATGGCTTTTGTCTCGTTTACACCTTCGTTTGGATTCTCAGTGGCGTCCCAAAATATTTTTTCTGGTATTCTTGATTCATCCAAATCTATAGAAAAATTGATTTCCGATTTTAACATATTATTTCAATTCTGATTATTACAAATTTATTTAGTACTACCAAAAACTCTTTTGAGTAATTCTGAAGTCCTGGCCAATGGATTTTCTCTAATTTTGGCTTCTTCCTCAGCTACCAGTATAAAAAGTCCGTCCACCGCTCTTTGGGTGGCATAACCTTTCAAATCAGGATTTATTTTACTCACAAAAGGCACTTTATTGTACACATTTGCCAAATCGCTATAGTATTTGGTAGCTTGAGTATTTTCAAGAGATTTTAACATATGTGGCTCAAAAGCCTGTATCAATTGAGCTGATGTGGTCCTCTTAAGAAACTGTGTAGCAGCATCTTTTTCTCCTCTCAAAATATTTATAGCATCTCTGATAGTCAATTGTTTAATGGCCGAAATAAATATTGGCTTAGCCTGTTGAGCTGCATTTTCGGCACCCCTATTTAATGCCAAAATGAACTTATCAACTTCACCGCCAAGACCAATCCCTCTCAAAGTGGTTTCTACTTTTTGAACCTCAGGCGGAAACGGAATTCTGATTTTTCGGTTTTTAAAATAACCATCCAGTGCAGAGGCCTTATCAGCTCCCAAATTTATACCAACAGATAATGCTTCTTTAAGACCCTCGCCTACCTCGGCTTCGGTAAGTGGTGCTCCTGACAATACGGAGTTAACCACGTTTCCTAGGTTAATTTTTTGTCCGCATGAAATCAAACCGAATAAAAAGAATAGAGAAAGCAACAATACTTTTTTCATTATGTAATTTTTTTAAAATTGGATTTGTCCATTATAATTGAGAAATTCGGAATTCTTTGTATTTAAACGCAAAATTAGTGAATTTTGTAACAGCAAATAATAAACTTTTTTAGATGAAAATAATTTACGCCGAAGTAGTAACCATAGGTGATGAAATACTTTACGGCCAAATAACCGACACCAACTCAAAATGGATATCGGAGGAATTAGATAAAGTAGGAATCAAAACCATTCGAAAATCTTCGGTCGGAGATCAAAAAAAGGAGATACTGAATATACTTAGTGAAAGCCTTCAAAGAGCCGATATTGTACTTATTACGGGTGGCTTAGGACCAACCAAAGACGATATAACCAAAAAGACTTTAGCAGAATACTTCAACGACGAATTGGTAATAAATCCACATGCTGAGGAATTTGTGAGAGGCTTTTTCGAAAAAAGAGGTAGGCCTTTTACAGAGCTTAATAGGCAACAAGCTGCGATTCCGTCAAAATGTACATATTTGCACAATGCTACAGGTACAGCTCCTGGGATGTGGTTTGACCATCATGGTAAAGTAATCGTATCAATGCCAGGCGTTCCTCTAGAAATGAAATATTTAATGAGTAATGAAGTTATACCTAGGTTAAAAGCGAAATTTGAACTACCTGAAATTGTTCATAAAATTATCAGAACTATTGGTCTAGGAGAATCTTTTTTGGCCGAAAGAATTGAGAATTGGGAGGACAATCTGCCTGAGCACATCAAACTGGCTTATTTGCCTAGTTTTGGTGAAGTAAAGCTACGATTAACTGGAATTGGCGAAAATAGAACCAAAGTAGAGGAAGAGATAGAAACGGAGGTTCTCAAGCTGGTTCCGTTGATAGAAGAGCATATTTACAGCTTCGAAAACGATGAAATAGAGAAATCTATTGGTAAAATTTTAAATGAAACGGCATCCACTTTAGGAGTTGCTGAGAGTTGTACAGGAGGTTATTTGGCTCATTTGCTCACCTCCATTCCGGGAAGTTCTGCCTATTTTTTGGGCGGTGTGGTGAGTTACTCCAATCAAGCAAAAATGGATGTTTTAAAGGTAAAACAAGAAACATTGACTAAATTTGGGGCTGTAAGTGAGCAAACGGTCATTGAGATGGCTGAAGGTGTTCGTAAAGTGATGAAGACAACCTTCGGAATTGCTACTAGCGGAGTAGCAGGACCAGACGGCGGAACTGAAGAAAAACCGGTTGGAACAGTCTGGTTAGCAGTGACTGACGGAAAACAAACATTAACAAAAAAACTAAGCCTAGGCAAAATAAGGATCGTAAACATTGAATACAGTGCCAAAGCAGCTCTTAATTTTTTAAGAATATTAACCAAAGGTAAGTAGAGATTTTATGGCAAAAGTAGAGATATTAATGCCCAGTATGGGTGAAAGTATTTTTGAATGTACTGTTTTAAAATGGTTGGTAAACGAAGGTGACCATGTAGAAATTGACGATATGATTTTGGAAGTAGCCACAGACAAAATTGATACCGAAATTGGTTCTTCTCATTCTGGTGTAATCACCAAATTCTTGGTTAACGATGGAGATGTTGCATTAATCGGCAAGCCAATATGTGAAATTGAGACAGAAAGTGATGCGGTTATCTCAAAACCAGTAGAAAAAGCTCTAACAGCTGAAGTAGATTACCTAGATCAAATAGAAAAAGGCTTTGAAGAAATTGTTTCTTCTCCAACGCTCGTTGCCAGCTCTAATACCAAGTTTTATTCGCCTTTGGTGCTTAATATAGCGAAAAAAGAGAACATTTCTCAAGCCGAATTAGACAATATTAAAGGAACAGGATTTGAAAAAAGGGTAACCAAAGATGATATTCTTAATTTCCTTAACTCCAAAAAACAGCCGAAAACTTTTGTCTCAGAAGACCCGGTTATAAGTAGAACGGGTGAAGATCAGATAGTAGAAATGGACAGAATGCGAAAAATGATTTCGCAAAGAATGGTAGAATCCAAGGCCATTTCTCCGCATGTGACCTCGTTTATGGAAACAGACATGACACCCGTTGTAAATTGGAGACTTAGAATCAAAGACAGTTTTATAAAAGAATTCAAGGAAAATCTGACCTTTACTCCCATCCTAATTGAGGCCGTTGTAAATGCAATTAAGAAATATCCAGGTATTAATATCCAAGTAAATGGTGAAAATATTATTTACAAAAAGGACATAAACATTGGAATGGCAGTTGCCCTTCCTAACGGAAACTTGATAGTGCCAGTTATTCATCAGGCAGATAAGTATTCCTTAAGTCAGTTGGCTGTTAAAGTTAATGATTTGGCCAAACGGGCAAGAAATAATCAACTTAAACCAGAGGAATTGTCTGGTGGTACCTACACCATTACCAATATCGGTACATTCGGAAATTTGTCTGGTACTCCAATCATTATGCAGCCACAGGTAGCCATAATGGCCTTTGGTGTTATCCGAAAACTACCATCTGTTATAGAAACGCCCGATGGTGACTTGATAGGTATCAGACAAAAAATGGTGATTTCTCACTCTTTCGATCACAGAGTGGTGGATGGTTCTTTGGGTGGTTTGTTTTTGAAAGAAGTATCAGACTTTTTTGAAAATTTTGACAACAAAAGAGTCTTAAATTAAGATATATGCTTTTTAATTCTTTCGAGTTTATACTTTTTTTCCCGTTAGTAACCTTCCTTTTCTTTGTATTTCCATACAAATATAGGTGGATGTTACTTCTGGCATCTAGTTGTGTATTTTATGCTTTTTTTAAATGGGAGTATATTTTTATTCTCTTATTTACGATCATAATCGACTACTATGCGGGCATATGGATTGACCAAACAAATGGAATCAAAAGAAAGTGGGCTTTAGCGATTAGTTTGATTGCTAACATTGGTGTTCTTGCTCTGTTTAAATATTATTACTTCATTATAGACAATTTTAATGCAGTTAGTTATAAAATAAACCAAACGCATTATAATCCTCTTTGGCATTTTATTCTTCCGATTGGCCTTTCTTTTCATACTTTTCAGGCCATGTCGTACACCATAGAAGTTTATAGAGGCAATCAAAAGGTAGAACGCAATTTTGGCATATATGCCTTATATGTAATGTTTTACCCACAATTGGTAGCCGGACCTATTGAACGCCCACAGAATGTTTTACACCAGTTTTATGAAAAGTTTGACTTTGATTATGAGCGAGTAAAATCTGGTTTAAGACTCATGTTATGGGGAATGTTTAAAAAAGTAGTGATTGCTGATAACTTAAGTGTTTTTGTAGATCAAGTTTACGGTGATTTGGGGAAATATCAAGGTATGCCGCTTTTGATTGCTACCTTGTTTTACTCTATTCAAATATTCTGTGATTTTTCTGGTTACTCAGACATAGCACTTGGTTCAGCCAGGGTGATGGGATTTAATCTTATGAAAAATTTTGATAGGCCTTATTCAGCCAAAAGCATTTCTGAATTTTGGAAAAGATGGCACATTTCGCTATCCACTTGGTTTAGAGACTACTTGTATATTCCCTTGGGGGGCAATAGAGTTAGCACACCTAGAAAGTACCTCAATCTCTTTCTTGTATTCATGGTTAGCGGATTGTGGCACGGGGCAAGTTGGAATTTCGTGATTTGGGGAGCTTTACATGGTTTTTACCAAATTATGGGGCAGTTGACCAAGAACATTCAAACTAAATTCTTCGGTCTTTTTGGAGAAAAACTAAGTGCGGCATTGCAGAATATTATAACCATTGCACTGGTAGTATTCGCTTGGATATTCTTTAGAGCTCCGAAGTTTGATGATGCCAAATATGTCATCAAGAACATGTTTGCTATCAGTAGCCATAGTTCTAAGGAAATCATTAACCTGATAGGCACACAAAATTTAATTGTGGTACTTTTGGGAATCTTGATTCTTGAAGTAGTGCAATGGATGCAGAGCACCAAAGACATGGGCCGTTGGGTAGAAAATAGGCCATCTTGGCAGCGTTGGAGTATTTATTACTTCTTTTTGTTATTTATCCTCACTTACGGCTATTTCGGAGAAGTTCAATTTATATATTTTCAGTTTTAAGGCATGAAATTCACTTTTAAACAACTCATTATAAGATTATTAATTTTCGGGAGCCCAATTTGGTTTCTAATTATCTCTTATATTGTTTTTGATCCATTTCATGTAATATATAGTTACGATGCCTATGGAAGTAACTTTCTAAAGACCTACAATAGAAACAGAATCAGTACTGAAACGTTTCTAAGGAATAATCCAAAATATAAATTTTCTTCATTTATATTTGGTAGTTCAAGGTCAAGTGCCTTTCTCACAAAGGATTGGTCTACCTTTATTAAAGATCCCTCTCCCTATCATTTTGATGCTTTCAATGATAACATCTCGGGAATAGCTGGTAAAATAAAATTTATAGAAAAACAGGGTAACAAGATCTCAAACGCCATATTAGTTGTTGATAATGATACTTTTAACGAGAGTTTTGAAAAGTCAGAGTCCATAGTTCACCTAAAAGATTACCGTTGGGAGGATTCGACGAATGTCTTCCAATATCATCTGACTTTCTTTAAGTCTTTTTTCAAAAAACAGTATTTTATTTCATTTTTTGATTTAAAAATATTCAAGACATTTCGTCCTTACATGGACGAGTTTTTCAAGTTTAAATACTATTACACTAGCCCGAGCAATGATTTTCTTTTTCCAGAAAACATAGAACTTTTAAAGAAAGATTCACTGGCCTATTATAAAAATGACTGGTTTCCTTACAAACCTGAAAACCCAAAAATGTACGAGGAAGCTATCAAGGAGCATCATTTAAAGGATTTGAGACTTATTGCCGATACTTTTGAAAGCAACCAAACAAACTTCAAAATAATTATAGCACCACTCTACGATCAAAGGGTTTTTAATGTAAATGACAGGGCATTATTAGAGAAATATTTCGGGAAGGAAAATGTATTTGATTATTCAGGCAAAAACGAATTTACAAACTATCTAGGCAATTATTATGAAGGTTCCCACTTTAAGCCAGTGGTAGGTCGCAAAATTATGGAGCAAATTTATCAATAGTTCGAAAAGGCAAACTGAACTAAGTTGGCTCCCATTTTTAGAGCTTCTTGTCTAACACTTTCGGAATCATTGTAAACAGAGGCATCTTCCCAACCGTTTCCAAGATCGCATTCATAGCTGAAAAAGCAAACAAGTTTTCCTTCATGAAATATGCCAAAACCTTGTGGCGGTTTATTGTCATGCTCGTGTATTTTTGGTAAACCCTTATTAAACTGATACTTCTGGTGATAAATAGGGTGAGAGAACGGAATTTCGATAAAATCGTGCTCAGGAAATACCTTTTTCATTTCTCTTCGGATAAACTGATTCAGTCCATAGTTGTCGTCGATATGAAGAAAACCTCCAGAAATCAAATAGTTTCTTAAATTCTTGGCTTCACCTTCATTGAAAATCACGTTTCCATGACCGGTCATATGAATAAATGGGTATTGGAAAATCTTTTTGTCGCCTGGTTCAATAATATCTTCCTCTGGAAAAAGATTGGTTTTTAGATTTTTATTACAAAAATTAATCAGGTTGGGTACAGAAGTTTTATTTGCGTACCAGTCTCCCCCACCTCCGTATTTCAATTTGGCAATTTTAACTGTGTAAACTTGCGAAAATGAGCTGAACGAAATTAAAATCGCTACGGTCAACAAAACATTCTTTTTCATCATAATAAATTTAATATACTTACTGCAACTACCCCAGCGGTTTCAGTTCTCAACCTATTTTCGCCTAAGGTTACGGTTTTAAACTTATTTTCGTGTGCAAGTTTTAGTTCTTCTTTAGAAAAATCACCTTCTGGCCCAATCAATATCAAAAGGTCAGATTCCAACGGTATTTTAGTAACATCAATGGCTTGTTCGTCTAAATGTGCTATCAACTTTTGAGTAAAACGGGTACTTTGTTTAAGGAAAGAATTAAAACTTAGCAAATCGGTCATCTCCGGCAAATATGCCTTCAAGGACTGTTTCATTCCTGAAATGGCAATTTTCCTAAAACGCTCCAAGTTTATCTTCTTTGGATAAGTATGCTGCGTTTTAATAAAAAATATCCCACTAACACCTATTTCTACGCTTTTTTCAATAAAATATTCTATTCTGTCGGCATTTTTTGTTGGACAAATTCCTACAAATATTCGCCTCTTCGGAGAGTTGTAATCTTTCTCAACCTCAAGAATATTTAAAACACAACTTTTAGGATTGGGGTCTGATATCGAACATCGATACCAACCCCCAAGCCCATCAGTTACCTGAATGATGTCGCCTTGCTTTTTCCTTAGAACCTTAACGGCATGCAATGAATCTACGGCATCAAGACAATTATTTTTTTCTATTTCCGGACTGTAGAACAAAAAATCAATCTTCGTCGAATCCATGTTTGAAGCTATAGGCTGTCTTGTCCAACTTAAGGGTACCGTTGTTGAAATCATTGATAAATTTCTCAATTACCTCAACGGTAACTTCCTCAACATTTAACGCTACATCCAAGCCAATTCCGTACTCAAAGTCCATATCAATTTCACAGAATTCGGCTACTTTTACAGTTTCCTCGTCTTCCATTTCTTCAATAAGTTCTTCAATCATCTGCTCGGCTTCCTCATTTACTTTTGCACCTTCGGCTCTTTCCTCAAAAGGAACATAGTCTTTGTATAATTTAGCTACTTTCGCCTCTGCCTCTTCATACAATAAACTACTATGGTGAAGCGATAACGTACTCAAAAGTGCGTCATAAATCACTTCTTTGCCATTGTGTTTCCCCACAAACTGAAAATGAGCAAACTCATTTTCATCGGACATGTCTTCTTCATCTTCTACTAAGACAAAAATTTGATCCTCTTCTTCACATTCAGCTTTTAGCTGTTCAATTTCCTCTTCTTTGTATCCGTCGTTCATTATCTTATGTATAAAAGTTCCCTATATTTGGTTAATGGCCAGTCTTCATCGTCAATGATGAGTTCTAATTTATCTACACTCTTTCTTATAACATCAAAGAAAAGCCTTACTTCGTTTGAGTAAATATTCGCTTTTTCGGTTATATCTTCACAATTATTGGCCTTTTTGCGGGCCTCAGTCATATCCTTCACGTTTTTCGAAATTACATTTACATGTTTAGATATTTCGCGAATGATATTCAGAATCGGCTCAGCTTCCTCCTTCATTTCCATGTCTATCAATGACTTTGCCGTTTGTACGAGTCTTGTCTGATATTTTATGGCCGTAGAAACCACGTGGTTTTGAGCTAAATCACCAATAACCCTAGATTCTATCTGGATTTTCTTGATATAATTTTCTAGTCTGATTTCGTACCTCGCATGAAGTTCTCTTTTATTCAGAACTTTCATACTTTCAAAAAGCTCTACCGTTTGGTCCGAGATATAGGCTTCAAGGGCCTTGGGCACATCTTTGATGTTTGACAAACCTCTTTTTGCGGCTTCGTCTTCCCACTCCTTAGAGTATCCATTTCCTTCAAAAAGGATATTTTTCGACTCTTTGATATATCTTTTTAGAATTTTCAAGATGATCCCCTCCTTCTTAGATGGATCTTTCTCTCTTTCTAAATCATACTCTTTTCTAAATGATTCTAGCTGCTTAGCCACAATGGTATTCAAAACCATCATTGGCGTAGCAGAGTTAGCAGAAGAACCAACCGCCCTAAACTCAAACTTATTCCCGGTAAAGGCAAACGGCGATGTTCGATTTCTATCAGTATTGTCTAATAATACAGATGGAATTCTGTTCAAACCAAGTTTAATATAGGCATTTTCACCTTTTTCAATTTCTATAATCTCCTTATTTTCTATATCTTCCAAAACCTTGGTCATGGCCGTACCTAAAAACACCGAGATGATAGCAGGCGGAGCCTCATTAGCACCAAGTCTGTGCTCGTTGCCGGCAGTAGCAACCGTAGCTCGTAACATGTCGGCATGGTCATGAACCGCTTTAACGATGTTCACCAAGAAAGTAACGAATCTCAGACTTTCTTTTGGTTTAGTACTTGGTCCCAATAGGTTAACCCCAGTATCTGTTTTTATCGACCAGTTGTTGTGCTTTCCACTACCATTAATTCCAGCAAAAGGTTTTTCATGAAACATCACCTCAAAATTGTGCTTTTGAGCTGTCTTTTTCATTACATCCATCAGAAGAATATTATGATCACATGCTAGATTTATTTCCTCGAAAGTCGGAGCCACTTCAAATTGTCCAGGAGCCACTTCATTGTGACGGGTTCTTACTGGTATACCTATTTTCAGAGCCTCTATTTCAAAATCAACCATAAAGGCATTGATTCTTGGAGGAATTGAACCAAAATAGTGGTCTTCCAATTGTTGACCTTTAGCTGGCGAATGACCAAAAACTGACCTTCCGCACATAATAAGGTCTGGACGAGAATGATATAGAGCTTTGTCTACCAAAAAATATTCTTGTTCTATACCACAAGTGGCCGTAACTTTTTCTACGTTCCTGTCAAAAATATTGGCCACAGAGGTTGCAGCTTTATCTAAAACAATCGTTGAGTTCAACAGTGGTGTTTTTGCGTCCAGTAGCTCTCCCGTGTATGAGAAATAAATAGAAGGAATACACAAAGTTCCAGTTCCGGAGCTGTTGTAACTAATAAAAGCTGGTGAGTTTGGATCCCAAACGGTATACCCACGGGCCTCAAAAGTTTCTCTAATTCCACCGTTTGGCAGGGATGACGCGTCAGATTCTTGCTGAACCAACGCACTTCCTTTGAATTTCTCTATGGCGTGGCCGTCAAACGATATATCGAAAAACGCATCGTGTTTTTCGGCAGTACCACCGGTGAGCGGCTGAAACCAGTGAGTGTAATGGGTTGCACCTTTCGAAATGGCCCAAGACTTCATTGCCGAAGCAACTTCATCTGCCACATTACCTTCTATATTGTCACCTGTTTTTATTGCGTTTGATACCTTTTTGTAAGCATCTGGCGAAAGAAGGGTTTTCATGGCTTCATCTGTAAAAGTGTGAATACCGTAGAAATCAGTTACTTTGCCTTCGGGAATTTGGATAATAGGAATAGTGCGGTTTTGTGCCACGTCTATCGCTTTCCATCTAAGTTCTGACATATTTGTTAATTTATGAGCTGTACCTTTTATATTTGAAGCAAAATAAGCATTTGTTTTTTTCTTTTTAAATAAAAACCCAAAATAAATGAGAGAAAGGTTGAGATTCATGTTGATATATTTTGCGTTCTGGTCCATATATTTTTTGGCAGCCAGAGTTATTTTTCTTTCGTATCACATTGAGGATTCCAAAACCTTAACCTTAGAAACTGTTTTTGGCATTTTTTGGCATGGGTTCCGAATGGATTTATCGATGGCTGGCTACCTGTGTATATTCCCTTTTTTATGGGTAACTATTTCAAATTTTCTTAATAAAAGCCTATTTCAGAATACCATATTTTCTTATACCTTCTTTCTGATATTCGTCATAACACTAATTATAGTAGTCGATTTGGAGGTTTATAATATTTGGTCATTTCGATTAGACGCTACACCCTTAGCATACTTAAAGTCGCCAAAGGAAGCTTGGGCTTCAGTCAAGAACTCACCAGTAATTCCATTGATTATTAGCACGATACTTCTTGTAATAGTTGCTAGTTCTATAGTTTACCGTATAATGGCCAACAAAATTTATGATTGGAAACACATCAAAAATTTCCCATTTATAATATATGGTTTACTGATGGTGGGGGTTTTGATTATTCCTATTCGTGGCGGTTTTGGAATTGCCCCGATGAATCACAGCACTGTATATTTCTCAAAAGTAAACTTTGCTAATATCTCGGCCATAAATGCCCCGTGGAACTTTTTCAGCTCAATTATTCACAATTCTTCAAATAAGGTTAATCCTTACACTTATTTGCCGAAAGAAAGCCTTGACACAACAATTGCCAATCTTTACAAAAATGATTTGCCAAGAAAACAAATTCTTAAACAGAGTGGCAGAAAACCCAATGTCCTGATTATTATTTGGGAGAGCTTTACTAAAAAAGTAGTAGACCAAAAACACAATGAGGTTGAGATTACTCCCAATTTTAATAAACTAAAATCAGAGGGTATTTACTTTTCTGATTTTTATGCGATGGGTGACCGGACTGATAAAGCCATTACCAGTATTTTGAGCGGTTTTCCAACTCAGCCGACAGAATCAATCATAAAATATCCTACAAAAACAGCAACATTACCAGTTTTGAGTAAGGAATTTGGCAAAAACGGATTCTCTACGCAATTTTACTATGGTGGTGATACGGAGTTTGCAAACATAAAATCATACTTATTCAATGCTAACTTTGAGAAAATCGTGGATATGAATGATTTCCCGGCTGAACTCGCAACATCTAAATGGGGAGTTCATGACGAATACATTTTTGACAAGTTCTTAGAGGACCATAAAGTATCTGCAAACAAACCGTTCTTTTCAAGTTTGTTAACTTTAAGCAGCCACGAGCCATTCGAAACAACTCAAGAGCCTAAAATAAAAGGTGAAACTACCGTGGATTTGTTCATGAATTCTTTGAATTATTCAGATCAATGCTTGGGTAATTTTATTGAAAAAGCTAAGAAAACCGACTGGTGGAATAACACATTGGTTATCATTGTGGGAGATCATGGGCACAAACTACCCGAAACAGCAAACCGAGTGGATGATTTCAAGATTCCGATGCTATGGACTGGTGGAGCGGTGAACACCAACTGGAACTATAAAAACATTGCCTCACAAATAGATATTTCCGCCACTTTACTCGGTCAAATGAACTTTGACGCATCGGCCTTTTATTGGAGCAAAGATCTTTTCAAAACTAATACCAAGCCGTGGGCATTCTTTGTTTTCAACGATGGGTTTGGTTTTATAAAGCCAAGGAAGGAAGTGCTTTTCGATAATAAAGGCAAGTTACTTATTCAAAATCAAGAACTTCTGAAATCCAAAGAGCTCATGGAGGGTAAAGCTTTACAACAAAAAAGCTATCAAGACTTTCTTGCCAGGTAATTTTTTGTCTTTTTTTCTCCTTGTTTGACACTTGCCAACCAATAAAAGGATACTTTTTAAAAAGGTTTCTTATCATATTTATTTTTGCCTAAATGAGAATAGTGCAATTTGACAAAAAATAGTAAAATCCAAATATTATGTTTTATTTTTGCCCAAATCAGTAGCAAAAATTAGAATTATTAAAAAAATAGATTCCATTTTAAGGAATTTATTACCGCAAAATCATTTTTTAGTCAAAATTTAGTTCATTTTACACCCTAGTTTCGAAACAAATCTCATTTTTTTTACAAATAGTTGTATTTTTCAAATAAAATAGAATAAAATCTATACTTTTTTTTGATTGAAGAAATAATATTTTGATTTCGCCAATATATTTGTAACATAATTCTTTAAGAAAAACAGAATCAATATAAAATTATTACAAAAATGGCAAAAGCGAAATTAGAGTACATTTGGCTAGACGGTTACAAACCAACTCAAAGCCTAAGAAGCAAAACCAAAATAGAAAACGATTTCTCTGGAAAGTTAGAAGACTGTGATATGTGGTCTTTTGATGGATCTTCAACTGAGCAAGCTCCTGGCGGTTCATCTGATTGTCAACTTAAGCCAGTATTTATTTGTAAAGATCCTGAGCGTTCGTTGTTGGGAACTCCTGCATACCTAGTAATGTGTGAAGTTTTGGACGCCAACGGTGATCCGCATGAGTCTAATGGCCGTGCTACAATTGAAGATGATGACAATGATTTCTGGTTTGGATTTGAGCAAGAATATTTCTTATATGACTGCGACACTAACCTTCCTTTAGGATTCCCGACTAACGGTTACCCGCGTCCTCAAGGACCTTACTATTGTTCGGTAGGTGCTAAAAATGCTTATGGTCGTCATATCATCGAAGAGCATTTAGAATATTGCTTGCAAGCTGGTTTGAACGTGGAAGGTATCAACGCCGAAGTTGCTGCTGGACAATGGGAATTCCAATGCTTTGCTAAAGGTGCAAAACAAGCTGGTGACGAAATATGGGTTGCAAGATATTTACTAGAAAGAACTTGTGAGAAATATAACGTATGGGTTAACTACCACTGTAAGCCACTTGGCGATACAGACTGGAATGGTTCAGGTATGCATGCTAACTTCTCTAACACTGCCCTAAGAACTGCTGGAAGCAAAGATGTTTACGATATCATTTGTCAATCATTTGCTCCATTTGTAAAAGAACACATTGCTGTTTACGGTGCAGACAACCACTTGAGATTAACTGGTAAACACGAAACACAATCTATCGATCAATTCTCTTACGGAGTTTCTGACCGTGGTGCTTCAATTCGTATTCCAATAGCT
The DNA here is from genome assembly GCF_024343775.1 of Lacihabitans soyangensis. Taxonomy (GTDB): domain Bacteria; phylum Bacteroidota; class Bacteroidia; order Cytophagales; family Spirosomataceae; genus Leadbetterella; species Leadbetterella soyangensis. The sequence continues at coordinate 71,779 of NZ_RJUF01000181.1, forward strand.
GCTGTACAAAAAGGATGGAAAGGATGGTTAGAAGACAGACGTCCTAACTCGGCTGCAGATCCTTACAAGGTAGCAGCTAGAATTATCAAAACTGTAAAAACTGCTAAAATCTAATTCTAATTTTTAGATTAGAAATAGTTTATTTGTTGATATTGAACCCTCAGAACTTTTGTTCTGGGGGTTTTTTGTTCGTAATTTTGTGACTTAATCGATTCGTAATGAAGAAAGTTGCATTTTATACATTGGGTTGTAAACTCAATTTCTCCGAAACTTCTACTATTTCCAGGACTTTTGAAGACAAAGGATTCAAAAAGGTAGGTTTTCAGGACAAACCGGATGTCTTTATCATAAATACTTGCTCGGTTACGGAGAATGCGGACAAAAAATGCAAGAAAATCGTCAAAGAGGCTCAAAAAATAAATCCTGAAGGCTATGTGGCCATCATTGGCTGTTATGCCCAACTAAAACCAAAGGAGATAGCTGAAATAGAAGGCGTTGACGCAGTTCTTGGTGCAGCTGAAAAGTTTAGACTTCATGAATTAATCGGCACTTTTGAGAAGTCACCGATGTCCGTAAAGCCTGCTGATAAGGTTTTTGCGACTGATATTAACGAAGCAGTGGACTATCATACTTCTTTTTCATTAAACGATAGAACTCGGACTTTTCTAAAAGTACAAGACGGTTGCGACTACCCTTGCTCTTACTGTACCATTCCCTTGGCTCGTGGTTCTAGCAGGTCAGACACCATCGAAAATATCGTTAAAGCAGCTCAGGAAATAGCCAGAAACGAAGTAAAAGAGATTGTCCTCACGGGAGTGAATATTGGAGATTTTGGAATAATTAAAGGCGAAAGAAAAGAGAATTTCTTTGATTTAATAAAAGCCCTGGACGAAGTTGAGGGAATTGAACGATTCAGAATTTCAAGTATTGAACCCAACCTACTCACTAACGAAATAATTGAATTTGTGGCTCAATCGAAGCGATTTGTGCCTCATTTTCACATCCCACTACAATCGGGCTCCAGTAAGGTTTTGGCATTAATGAAACGCCGTTACAAGCGTGAATTGTACCAGGAGCGGGTACAGAAGATAAAAGAGATTATGCCGAACTGCAGTATTGGTGTAGACGTAATTGTAGGCCACCCTGGTGAAACGGATGAAGAGTTCAAAGAAAGTTATAACTTCGTTAATGACCTTGACATAAGCTATTTGCACGTCTTTACTTATTCTGAAAGAGAAAATACTTCAGCACTTCAAATCAAGCCTGTTGTTCCTCAAAATAAACGTGCGGAAAGATCTAGAATGCTCCATATTTTATCGGAAAAGAAGAGAAGATATTTTTATGAACAACATTTAGGCTCTGAGCAAGAAGTTTTGTTTGAAGCTGAAGAGAATAACGGATTTATGACCGGCTTCACCTCTAACTACATTAAAGTTAATGCCAAGTACGATCCTTTACTGATAAATGACATCAAGAAAATAAAGCTCTGTTCAATAAACCTTGATATGTTAGTTGAGATAGAAGAGCTGGAGGAAGTTTTGACCCACTAATGATATTGAGCGTTTTATAAATTAAAATAGCAACGTAATTAAGTCGTTGCTATTTTTTTATCCAAATAGATATAAAAGAAAATACCCATCAAAAGACGGGTATTTTACCAATTGGAGTACAACAAAACCACAATAAATTGTGATTTTTTTGTAAATATAATAAGTTTTAGGCTTCTAATAATGCTTCATCGTGCTGACTAACATCTAGTCCCATCAATTCGTCCTCTTCAGAAACCCTCATTGGAACCAAAATATCTGTTAATTTCAAGATGATGAACGACATGATAAATGCAAACGCTGAAACCAACACTAAGGCAACTAAGTGCTTGATAAACAATGTAGTTTCACCAAAGAACAAACCTTGATTTGAAACTGCTGGGTTGATTGCTGATGAAGCGAATATACCAGTAAATACCATACCAACCATACCACCTACTCCGTGACAAGGAAACACGTCCAATGTATCATCCAAAGCAGTTTTGGTTTTGTAGTGAGCTAAATAGTTTGAAATAATTGATGCAACCACACCAATTACCAAAGCGTGAGGTATAGAAACAAAACCCGCAGCAGGAGTGATAGCAACCAAACCAACAACAACTCCGATACAGAAACCAAGAGCAGATACTTTCTTACCACGAGCAGCATCGAACAATACCCAAGCAATACCAGCAGCACCAGCAGCTGTATTAGTTGTAGAGAAAGCAACCGCAGCTAATGAGTTAGCACCTAAGGCAGAACCTGCGTTAAATCCGAACCATCCAAACCACAATAGACCAGTTCCCAACAATACATAAGGAATGTTTGCCGGAGGAAGGAAACTTCCTTCTACATGAGACCTACGTCTTTTAAGATAAATAGCACCTGCCAAAGCAGCCCAACCAGCAGACATGTGTACAACAGTACCACCTGCAAAGTCAAGAACGCCCATTTCGAACAAGAAACCACCAGATGCCCAGGTCATGTGAGCCAATGGAGCGTAGATGAACAAGCTGAATAGTATCATAAATACTACGTAAGACTTGAAGTTGATACGCTCTGCCATTGAACCAGTTACCAAAGCTGGAGTGATAACCGCAAATTTCAATTGAAAAAATGCAAACATAATCGCTGGGATAGTTCCCCAAGGCTTAGCATCCAATACTCCTTTCATCATGAAGTGAGTAAGTGGATTACCAACGAATCCTCCTACACTTTCACCGAAAGCTAGGCTGTAACCTACTACTACCCAAACAATTGAGATAACGCCCATTGCTATAAAGCTTTGTAGCATCGTAGAGATAACGTTTTTGGCGTTTACCATACCGCCATAGAAATAAGCCAATCCTGGTGTCATAATTAAAACTAGTGCAGACGCCACCAACATCCACGCAGTATCTCCTGTGTCTACTCCTTCTGTAATGATTGCACCAGGTATAGAAGGAAATACCAAGGCCAAGACAACTACCGCCGCCAGTATGGCTATCGGCACATAAGATGGTTTAATTTTTGCTGTTTCGCTCATAATTGAAAATAATTAAGTGTTGTACAAAAAGGGTTATAATTAGAAATAAAAGATTAGGGCTGCTCCCAATGTTGATTGAGATTTCTTTGTCAAACCACCGTCTTTATCATATAATTGAAAAGTACCAGCAGCATTCTTATATGAATCAAATCTATATTCTGGTTTGAATTTTAGATTTGGAGAAACATCATAATTTCCTGTCAAAGTTATTCCAGTTGTTGAAACACCAGCACCATCAGCATCTACCAAATATATCCCACCTTTGCTGTTATCAAAATACTCAATACGAGTTCCTAAGCTAAATTTTTCTGATACTTTACCGTTTAAATAAAGAGCTGCACCACCCCACGATCCTGTCGCGTTCTTTCCAGTTACCGCATTTAAACCAATTAACATTTTTTCTGTAACTTGATACGAAGTAGTCAAATCATACCAAGATGTCATATTTTTCTCATCCACACCTTCGTCAGAACCGAAATAGTTCAGATAAACACTCCATCCATCAACTGGCTTTAGCGTAATTTGTCCTTGAAAACCTTTGGCTTTGTTGTTATCGTCTTTACTATCCAAACCATTAGTGATACCTAACATGAATGCAAATTTGTCAGTTGCGGCCACATCTAACTTCACCCCTGTATGGTAGAATGGTCCGTTACCAAACATATTAGATAAAGAGTAGTTGAAGTTTACAGGAGCATCAATCACCTCGTAACCTACGTTTGTACCATACTGACCACCTGTAAGTGATACCTTGTCTGACATTTTCCAAGTCATGTAGGCTTGTTTGATTGCTAGACCTGTACTTCCAAACTCAGCACCTAGTGGACTGATTGGGTTTCCGTAATTTCCTAAATCTCCGTGATTACCAAAAGTAAGGTCGATTACACCCGTTACCTTGTCAGTAGAATAAGTCGTTTTCAACTGAGCCAAACCTACTTGAAAGTTGTTAGCTTTTTGGTCAAATATTCTTTCGAAACCTGAAGCACCTAAATTAGACTGTACTCCGTTGAAGTTCGCAAAATAGTAAGTATCAACATACCCACTAAATGTAAGAGGGCTCTTGGCTTCCTCTACAACCGCCTTTGGAGCTTCTGTTGTTGCTTCAACTTTTTTTGTTTGTTTTTTTTCACTCTTACCTGGTTTTGTTGGATTTTCGGTTGCCGACACTGCAAGAGCTGAAACAAGGCCGAAAATTGTTAAATACACTTTCTTCATAATTTTCTTTGGTTTAATTAATAAATAAGTATGTTATATTTTTCAACAAACTTCTTTCAAAAAAATGCATAAATCAAATTTTTAAGTGTGATTTTTAGCATATTTCTATTAAAAAAATATAAATTCTTGAAAAAGTGCTATAAATATGAATCACATTTTGGTTTTTTATTACTTTTTTGACAAAAACACATTTATTCTGCATTTTGCTTTAATTACAAAATATTATTTTGAAATGTAGTATTTCTTTAAAACTAAATGAATGAATTCGAGAGTTTATTGAATACTCAAAATCGTAACAATCTGATTATTTGGCAATAATGATCAAGAGAATTATTGAAATAAGCCAATTCTTGAATTTTAAAGTCAGTAGAGCATCAAGTCAGCTGCGTTTTAGGAGGATGTATGGAATTTTAGCTGAAAAAAGGTTTCGTAGAATTGCTAATAATTAACTGATTGGGGGCAATTATAAAATGAAGAACAAAGTGTGAGATTAAAAATTTTATTTTTCCAAGAATAACCAAACTGAGATTCATAAAAAAAGCCGCAAATTAACTTGCGGCTCTCAATATCTTATTCTCCGTGTAACCAAGCTTTCTTAGCCTGTAATGTTTCGAGATCTTCCACATTGTCGGGATCTGGCACACAACAATCAACTGGACAAACAGCGGCACATTGTGGTTCCTCATGAAAACCAGTGCATTCGGTACATTTATCACTAACTATATAATAAAATTCGTCAGAAACAGGCTTCATAGTAGCAGTTCCTTTAATAATAGTACCATCTCCAAAATCAACTTCTGAGAGTTTTGTGCCACCTCCGTAAGTCCACTCTATACCACCTTCATAAATAGCGGTGTTAGGGCATTCAGGTTCACAAGCTCCACAGTTTATACATTCGTCCGTTATAATAATTGCCATCGCGATTGAATTTCTTTTTGTTTTCAAACTAAATAACAAATATAATTCTTCAAAGTTTACCATCCTTTGTATTTTTACATTGATTTTCAGAAAGGGGTATTTTTTTATAAAAAAAATGAAATTAGAAGAAAGAATAATACTATTTAGTGACTTAGGAAAGTCTTTAAACCAAAAGATTGAAACTGAAGACTTCCAAGGGATTTTAGCCTTTGCAAAATCAAAAAATGGCTGGTTTACAATTGACAACTTAAAAAAATCTATACAAACCATTATAGATAAATATTTAAATGAAAGTGAGTTAAGAAATTTTGTAGCTCTATATCCAAATGAGTACTTCGAGCAATTAGAACCAAAGAAAGTGGGTGTTATTGCGGCAGGCAATATTCCTTTAGTGGGTTTTCAAGATATAATTCATGTTATATTATTTGGTCACCTGGCCGTTTATAAGGCCAGTTCGCAGGACGAAATTCTGATTCAATATATCCTGAAGGAGCTAAAATCTATCAATCCTGCAGTGGAGCAATGTTTGGTCCTAGCCGATAGATTAAATAATATGGATGCCTACATAGCAACCGGAAGCGGTAACACTTCAAGGTACTTTGATTACTACTTCGGGGGTAAGCCTAATATCATTCGTAAAAACAGAACCTCTGTTGCTGTTTTGACGGGTGAAGAAACCAAAATTGAGTTGGCTGACCTCGGAAATGACATATTCTCGTATTTTGGATTGGGTTGTAGAAACATAGCCAAGCTTTATGTCCCAGTTGGCTACGACTTCACTTCCTTTTTTGAAGCCATTGAGTATTGGAACACGATCTCAATGCACTCCAAATACAATAATAACTACGACTACATGAAATCCATATATTTGGTAAATGGAGTACAACATTTAGACAATGGATTTGTGTTACTTAAAAATGATGAAAATCTTGCTTCTCCCATTTCTACTCTTTTCTATGAAAATTATACCGACTTGGAAAACTTAAAGGAAAGATTGGAATCTCAGAAGGATGAAATTCAGGTTGTGGTAAGTAAGCTGCCCATTACACCAAATAGCTATCGTTTCGGCGAAAGTCAGTCGCCAGGACTAGCAGATTATGCTGACAATGTAGACACTATGGAGTTTTTAGCCTCAATTGCCCACTAGCCCTATTGGGGGAATTTAGCTCCCTAACCCCCGGTGGGGGAATTTTAGCCCCCTAACCCCCGATGGGGGAATTATTTCCTTATTATTAATTATTTAGAATCAAAAACCCATTCTAAAAACTGTGGGAAGGCGTGTTTCCATGTGTTGAAATTGTGTTCTCCGCCATCAATTTCTACATATTTTATATCAGATTGATTATAGCCCTTATTTTTTAGTTCAGTTATAATATCCAAAGTATCTTCGATGGAATCGATAATGCCATTGTTATTTCGGTCGGCGGTTTCGTCGGCTGTACCACATTCAAGCCAAAACTTTAATCCCGACTTGTAATTCGATTTTCGGATTTTATTATGCATAATTCGGTCTTGGTCATCGGTGTAACCTTCTTCATAACTTTTATCTCTCCACCAAAATGACCCGCTAAAAACTCCTACCTTCGAAAAAAGGTGAGGATTTTCCCAAACAATGTCCATAGCAGACAAGCCACCTAGCGAAAAACCACAAAAAGTATTGTCATTGGCAATCGAAGAACTTGCTGTCTCTTTTCTTATTAAAGGCAACAATTCAGAAACCACGAAATTCATATAATCTGTAGCCTTGTCTCCCCGGTTTTTATAATCAGCCTGAAAAGATGTACCATATTCTGACAATCGCCTTTCATTGGTATGAATTGCTACGAAAATAAAGGCTTGTCCTCCTTTCTTATAGTAATGACGTATCGAATTAAGTGTCTCCAATTGGTCAAAATCTTGTCCATCGTTCATGTATATGGTTGGATATGGAGTATCATTAACCATATTCTTGGGTAAAACCAAGTCATAAATTACGTTTCGATTAAGAAAAGCCGAAGGAATGATTTTCTTTCTAAATACTTCAAATAGTTCCTCTTTCAAATTTTATCATTTTGCTCATTTCTAAAAAAAAATGAATGTTTGTTTTGATTAGTAGAAAATTATTAAGATTTTAATTTTTCAAACTAAAATACAAATTTAAGAAACAATGCAAGAACGACATATACATTTTTATTCGCACATAATTGGTAGGTCGCTCGATTTGTATGTAACGGGCCATTGGGGTCAACCAATTTTGATGTTTCCGACTTCGATGGGAAGTGCCCATCAAAACCGCGACATGGGCCTTTTGGGCAGTATTCACAATTACATAAATGAGGGAAAAGTAAAAACTTACAATATTGCCAGCATTGATTTTGAAACGTTTTATGGCAAAAACATTTCGCCGCATGATAGAGCCTATAATTATGAGCTCTACACTCGTTTTCTGGCGTATGAACTTATTCCTGAAATACAAAAAGAGAACAGCGTACATCGGATTGGCCTGGCCGGATGTAGTTTTGGAGCCTATCATGCCATGAATCTGGCCTTTAAAAAGCCAGATTTGATAGATTTCGTAATAGGAATGAGTGGTTCATATGATATTCGAACATTTATGGAGGGGTATTTTGACGACAACGTTTACTTTAATAATCCTGTAGATTTTGTTCCGAATGCCGAATCATGGACTTTTGACCACATGAAGGTAATTCTTGGAACCTCCGATTGGGATATTTGCCGAAATGAAACTTTCAGATTTTCACAAATCTTAAACAATAAGAATGTAAACCATTGGTATGATGAAAAAAAATGGGCCAGTCACGATTGGCCGCTTTGGAATCAAGCCTTTCCAGAATATTTATCAGCAATAATTAATCATTAACAATATGAAAAAAATAGGAATTCTTTTTGGAATGGAAAACACATTTCCTTGGGCATTTATAGATAGGGTAAATCAGAAAACTGGTGGAAGAGGAATAATTGCAGAACCAGTCTTAATTGATAAAGCCGAACAAGGTGTTGCTTCTGAATATGCGGTTATTATAGACAGAATAAGTCAGGATGTTCCTTTTTACAGAGCTTTTCTGAAAAACGCAGCCCTGTGTGGTACTGCTGTTATCAACAACCCATTTTGGTTTAGTGCTGACGAAAAATACTTTAACAATTGTCTAGCTGTAAAACTTGGTGTTCCAGTTCCAAACACAGTACTATTGCCATCAAAAGAACGACCAGATGACACCGGAGATCAGTCGTTTAGAAACCTGAAAATGCCACTAGATTGGCAATATATGTTTGACAAAGTGAAGTTTCCAGCATACATGAAACCGCATTCTGGCGGTGGCTGGAAAAGTGTCTACAGAGTGGAAAACCCTGACGATCTCTGGCATAAACATGGCGAAACGGGACAATTGGTCATGATGCTTCAAGAAGAAATTATCTTCACGGATTATTATAGATGCTATTGTATTGGCGGTAAATATGTACATGTGATGCCTTATGAACCACGAAATCCGCATCATTTAAGATATGCTACTCAACCTAAAACGCAGGGAGAGGCACACAAAAAATTGATGGCCACCATAACAGACTATGTTTTAAAACTAAACCAAGCCCTTGGCTACGATTTTAATACTGTTGAGTTTGCGATTAGAGACGGCATACCTTATGCCATAGATTTTTGCAATCCAGCACCCGATGCAGATGTAAATTCTGTGGGTCAAGAGAATTTCGAATGGGTGGTTGAAAATGCTGCGAATTTTGCGATAGAAAAAGCTACAAGCCAGGTATTTGGACAAAATAACTGCACGTGGGGCACATTTGTAAGGGATTCAGCTGTTCAGCCGTTAGTTGATTTAAAACCAAAGAAAACCGAAACCATAAAAAAACCTAAGAAATAATGGGATTATTTACGTTGGGAATCGAGGAAGAATTCCAAACTATTGACCCTGAAACAAGAGAGCTGAAATCGCACATGTCAAAAATAGTTGAAGGAGGAAAGACTATTTTACAGGAGCGAATAAAGCAAGAAATGCATCAGGCAGTTGTAGAAGTAGGAACCAATATTTGTGAGAACATTCAAGAGGCACGTGAAGAAGTTACATATTTGCGAAGAATGCTTTTGGATTTAGCCCAAAAACAGAATCTACACATCGCTGCTGCGGGAACACACCCATTCTCTGATTGGCAGCATCAACTAATTACTGAAGATGATAGATACAACAAGCTCATAGACGAAATGCGAGATGTGGCCAGAGGAAACCTAATTTTCGGTTTGCATGTCCATGTGGGCATAGAAGATCGTGACGACGCCATAAATATCATGAACCAAGCTCGATATTTTTTGCCTCACATATTTGCCTTGTCTGTAAATTCGCCTTTTTGGTGTGGTAGAAATACAGGATTTCATTCTTATAGGGCCAAAGTATTTGACAAATTTCCTCGTACGGGTATTCCTGAGCATTTTAAGTCTGCGGCTGAGTACGACTCATACTTAAACTTGCTTATAAAAACGGGCTGCATAGACAACGGGAAGAAAATCTGGTGGGATTTAAGACTTCATCCTTTTTTCCCAACCATAGAATTCAGGATTTGTGACGTACCGATGAGAGTGGACGAGACAATTTGTTTAGCTGCCATTATGCAGGCTTTGATTGCCAAACTTTATAAACTAAGACAACAAAATCTAAGTTTTAGAACCTATCCGCGACATTTGATAAACGAAAACAAATGGCGTGCAGGTAGATACGGTATTAACTCCAAATTGATAGACTTCGGAAAAGAATCAGAAGTGCCTTATAATGAATTGGTTGATGAGCTCTTAGATTTCATTAAAGATTCAGCAGAAGAATTGGGTTCTACACATGAGGTAAATTATGTGCACGAAATATTAAAAAATGGTACAGGTGCAGATAGACAGTTGAAGGTATTTGAAGAAACAAACGACTTCAATGCTGTGGTAGATTATATAGTAAATGAAACAAAATTCGGACTTTAAGAGTAATTTGACGAAATTTGCGGTCATCTTCAAACAAACGAATGTCAGATTTTAAAATAGCCATATTGGATATGTATGACGACGCACCCAATGAAGGAATGCGTTGTATTAAAACTTTGGTGGAAGATTTTCTTCAATCCAAAGGTGTAAATATGACCAACTATTCAATATTTAATGTTCGAAAAGGTGTTTTGTTACCTTCAATCGCCGATTTTGATGCGTTTATTTCTACCGGCGGCCCAGGAAGTCCAATTCTTGAAAATACCGAATGGGAAGCGAATTATTTTCAACTTATCAGTAAACTTTTAGAACACAATAAAAAAGTAGAAATTAAGAAGCAATTATTTGCCATTTGCCATTCTTTTCAGTTATTGTATCAATATTTTGACTTAGGTATTATTACCAAAAGAAAATCAACTTCCTTTGGTGTTATGCCTATTCATAAACTTGAGCCTGCACTACACGAAAGTATATTTTTCGGTTTGGAAGAGCCATTCTGGGCGGTGGATTCTCGTGATTTTCAAGCTATTATGCCCAACAAAAAGAGATTTAAAGAAATTGGTGCGAAAATCCTATGTCTCGAAAAAAATAGGCCACATGTGCCGCTAGAAAGGGCAATAATGGCCATAAGGTTTACCCCAGAAATAGTTGGAACACAGTTTCACCCAGAAGCTGACGCAGAAGGTATGCATCGCTACTTTAAAACAGAGGAGAAAAAACAAGCTGTTATTACCAATTTTGGAGAAAAGAAATACCACAGCATGATTGAACATTTGGAAGATCCAGACAAAATTATGTTAACGGAATCTGTCATACTTCCGAATTTTTTAGAGCATGCTTTTCAACAAAAATTTGAGATTATTCTAGACTAAAACTATGGTAAACGAGCCAAGACAATATTTTAATGATTCATTTTCAGTAGAAAAATACCAGGCCATGTTGGCTGAAATAAAAAATGAATTTCCCGATACACTAGATTTTCGAGTGGCAGAATCTCCGATATTTGTAAGTAAAGACCTGAAAATAAAGATACTAAGTGCCTGCGGCTCCATCATTGATGAAATTAAAAAAGAAGGATTCAAAGAAAAAACCGAAAGAGCAATACCGACAGACCATTTTGTGCCAAATGAAAACCACAGACCGGATTGTTTAGCAATAGATTTTGCCATTACAAAGAACGCTGAGGGTGAGTTTGAACCACAATTAATTGAGCTGCAAGGATTCCCATCTTTATTTGCTTATCAGAGCTATCTTTCAAGTAAATACAAAAAGCATTTTAACGTACAGAAAGGTTACAGCGAGTTTTTTAATAGGCTCAACACCATGACCTATATGCAAGAAATGCAGCAGTTTTTACTGAATGGTAGCCACCCCAAGAATACAATTCTGCTGGAGGTATTTCCAGAAAAACAAAAAACACGATTAGATTTTTCTTTAACCAAGAAGTTTTGGGGAATAGAACCCGTTTGCGTGACCAAACTTCGTAAATCTGGAGAGGATTTGTATTATGAACAGGATGGAAAGAAAATAACTATTGAACGTATTTACAACAGGTTAATATTTGATGACTTGGACAGAAACTATCCTGATTTAAAACTCAATGTTGATTTGAAAGAACCACACTCTGCCAAATGGATTTCTCACCCAAATTGGTTCTATCGAGTTTCCAAATTCAGTTTGCCATTTTTTAAGTCCAAATATATTCCTGAATCAAACTATCTTTCTGAATTCGATAAAGTTCCAGATGATTTAGAAAATTATGTATTAAAACCTTTGTTTTCTTTTGCTGGAGCAGGAGTTAAGATTGATGTATCAAAAGACGACCTAGACAGCATCAAAGACCCAGAAAATTATCTTCTTCAAAGAAAAATTGTGTATGAACCCTGCATTAAAGACTTGAATGGGGAGGGCATAAAATGTGAAATAAGGATGCTTTATATCTGGCCAGAAAATGCAAGTAATCCTAAGTTGATGACCAATTTGGCCCGTTTAAGTAGGGGTAAAATGATAGGTGTGGATTACAACAAAAATTTTGACTGGGTAGGTGGAAGTAGTGCATTTTTCGAAACCAATTGATAATCAGTGGACAACAGACAGCTATTTCTAAATAATCTTGCTCAAACTTCAGATTTTCCTTTGGCTTTGGAATTTACATATGCCGAAGGAAGTTTTCTATTTGATAATAATCACAAAGCCTATCTAGACCTCATATCTGGCATTTCGGTGAGTAATGTTGGTCATCGTCACCCGAAAGTTATTAAAGCAATCAAAAAACAGGTAGATTCCTACTTGCACCAAATGGTTTATGGCGAATATATCCAAAGTCCTCAAGTTCAGCTTGCTCATGCTTTGGTAATGACACTTGCTGGATTTGATACTTTGGCCGGAGATAAAATTGACAATGTTTACTTTACAAACTCAGGTACAGAGGCTGTTGAAGGTGCCTTGAAATTGGCCAAAAGATACACTAAAAAGCGTGAAATAATAGCTATTAAAAACTCCTACCATGGCTCTACACACGGAGCCTTATCTTTGGGAGAAGAGCATTTCAAAAGAGGTTTCAGACCTCTCCTACCCGGCATAAAAAAAATCGAGAGGAATAATTTTGCTGATTTAGACCATATAACAGAAAATACAGCCTGCGTCATCATAGAGCCCATTGGAGCTGAAAGTGGAATCTTCGAAACGGACCATGATTTCATGCAAAAATTAGCCAAAAGATGCCATGAGATGGGCTGTCTTTTGATTTTTGATGAAATACAAACGGGATTTGGACGGACAGGAACATTTTGGGGACTAGAACAATACGGTTTTGCACCTGATATTTTGCTTTCCGCCAAAGGAATGGGTGGTGGCATGCCAATTGGAGCTTTTATGGCTCCGCAAAGTATTATGTCGGTTCTGAAAGATAATCCAATCCTTGGACATATCACTACCTTTGGAGGACATCCTGTAAGTTGTGCGGCTTCTTTGGCTACATTGAAAGTGATTCAGGATGAAATAAATTACGAAGATTTGAATCAGAAATCTGATAGAATCAAATCGATTTTCTTGAAACATCCTCTCGTTAAATCGGTTAGAGGGAAAGGATTTATGCTAGCCGCTGAATTTGAAAATTTTGAGATTCTAAAAGGAACCATCGACGGATTCATTGAAAATGGACTTATAACCGATTGGTTTTTATATTGTGACAATGCCATGAGAATTTCTCCACCTTTGAATATCTCTGACAAGGAGCTGGATTTGGTTGAGCAAATCGTCTTAAACTAAAAAAGACTTTAAGATATCAACCTTAAAGTCTTTTGTCAACGATTTATCTTTGGATTAAAGTGCTGCCTCTAATTTTTGAGCCAAAACGTGTTTTGGAACTGCACCTACGATTTTATCTACCATTTCACCATTTTTAAATATCATCAAGGTTGGAATTGAGCGAATGCCCAAACTAGAAGGTGTCACGCTATTTGCATCTACGTCCATTTTACCTACGATGGCTTTTTCTAAATATTCACCTGCCAATTCTTCTACAGTTGGCCCAATCATTTTACACGGTCCACACCATTCAGCCCAGAAATCAACCAAAACTGGCTTATCAGATTTTATTAATTCTTGAAAATTGGCATCATTTACTTCTATTGCGTTCGCTCCCATTTACTTATTTTTTAGATTATAAATTACAAACATTCCTTTCGTTTTAAATAGTTCCTAATCAGGGTTCATTTTTTCTAAAACTTACCTTCGAAATCATGAGCAAAAAGAATTTAAAACAAAAAAGCCGCCTTGAATGCATCAAGAACGGCTTTTTCTCGAAATAATATGATACCGATTATTTTACGTTATCTGGGTTCAATAAATCGTAAAACTGATCTAACTTCGGCATTAAAATGATTCTTGTTCTTCTATTGATTGAACGTCCTTCTTGGGTATCGTTAGTGGTAAGAGCATTGTTTTCTCCTCTACCAGCCGCTATCAGTTTATTTGGATCAACTCCGAACTTGGTTTGAAGCGTTCTTACCACAGAGGTAGCTCTTTTCACACTCAAATCCCAGTTGTCATCGATACAATCTGTGCTGATTTTGACATTGTCGGTGTAGCCCTCAACCATCATTTCAAGATCTGGTCTGGCCAGCAACATTTTCGCTACTTTCTCTAAAACAGTGTAGGCTTTAGGAGAGATTTTATAACTTCCTGAAGTAAACAACATTTTGTCCGAAAGATTGACCATCACAACAGTTTTGTCAACTTTAACTTCAATGTCGGTATCATCCAAACCTTCATTAAGTGACGACTTTAGATTTACTGCCAAGGCTAGGTTCATTGAGTCTGCCTTAGATTTAGCTGCCTGCAATAGACCAATGTACTTGTCTTTTTTCTCAAGCTGAGCTAATGTACGGTTGATGTTTTCGCTAGCAGTTTGGTTTAAAACAGTCAAACCTCCAACCTGTTGCATTTGTGTATCTCTTACTTTTTGCAAGTCGGTGATTTGAGCACGCAAATCTCTCATTTGCTCTTCTTTAGCGGCTTGTGCTGCTTTGGCGGCATCTTCAGCTCTTTGTTTGTCTTGCTCACATGTAACAAGCTTGTTTTTGAAATCGTTAACCATTTCGCCACGACGCTCAAGGTCGGCTTTGGTACTGGCTAACTCGGTTTGTAATCCAGCGAACTTTTTCTTCGATACACACGAAGAAAACGCTACAGCTACCGCAACAGAAAAAATTATCCCTTTGGTACTTATCATAATAATTAGAATTTGATGTTTAAGGTTCTAAATGAATTTACAAAGGTACAGTTTTTAGAAAAAAAATTAAAGTACTTATTAATTTAACTTAAAAAAAAACGGCCTTTGTTTAAAAATTTTAAATTATTGACTTTCTGGTTATAAATATAGGTATGGCAAATGAACGACGAATTATCAACAAGAAGAAAACACTCTTTCAATTCTCTAATGTACAAGGAGTTAATAATGTTTTCTGGATCATAATCTTCGTATTCGTCAAGGCTTTTAAGGAAATCCGTTTCACTCTCAAAACTAACGATTTCGCCATAAACTTTATGATTTTCTGAAGGTAAATCGTGTATCAGGCCAGGGTAATAATCGACCAAAAATAGTTTTCCGTAGGTAAAAGCCTCGCCGATAAAGTTTGTATTTTTTTCTAACAGCAACCTGAATGGATTATTGGTGTAGTTTCGCATCAAAGTTCCGTAAACAAACAAATATTCCATAAGTCTTTTACTTCCTTTTACATTGAAGAAAGCTCAATTTGAAGTTTCTTGGTTAATCCCTTTACCACCAAATCATAGGACTCAGTGATTAACAATTTTACAAAATCTCGTTTTGTACTGAAGTCGATAATTACATTGTTCCAATGCGTTTTGTTCATGTGAAACGCACCCATTATATTAGGGTGTTCCCCTCTTAATTCTATATTTCTTTCGGGTGAATTTTTAATGCTTATTCGCACATCTTCAACGTCCAAAGGTAGAAGTAGAAACATTTTACCCATTACCTTGAATACGACAGTTTCAGGCCCAAAAGGCATTTCCTCTGTGACACCCTTGAAGCTTAGGCTAAAATCTCTGATTTCCTCAATGTTCATTCTCTTGTAAAAGCACGAATAACCATTACCACAACCGCTATTAAAAACAATACGATAGAAATTTTATTGATTCCGTGCATCATTTTCAAATTGGTGCTTACTGGATATTTACCCTCTTTGTCTTTTTTAAAAACTCTACCGAAATAGTTAAAAACCGGCCCAACTTTGAGCATTTCTTGTAATCTTCCCATTTTATTCTTCTATTGTTTCTGGTTCGTTCCAGTTACCGTCTTCTTTTATTAAGTTAATCAACTCATCTACAGCATTTTGCGAAGCCACAGATCGCTTTACTACCTCCTGACCACGATAAAGCGAAATTTTATCTTTACCAATGCCCACATAACCATAGTCGGCATCCGCCATTTCTCCGGGTCCGTTTACGATACAGCCCATTATACCAATCTTCACTCCCTTAAGGTGATCTGTTCTTTTACGGATCATGGCCGTGGTTTCCTGAAGGTCAAATAATGTACGACCGCAAGATGGACATGAGATGTATTCTGTCTTGGAAATCCTCGTTCTGGCCGCTTGCAAAATACCAAAAGCCAAACTATTTATCTCCTTGGGATTTTCTTTGACTGATAGCATTATTCCGTCACCAAATCCATCTAAAAATGCTCCACCTATATCAGTTGAAGCATGTAGTTGAATCTCTTCCAGGCTCAGTGCGTCATACTGTCTTTTAAATATAACTGGATTTTTAATCCCTTGGTTAGCAAATTCTAATAAAACTTTTCTAAAATCAGGATAGGCATTTGGTCTTTCTGAACTTAGAATAATCGTTACTTTTTCGTCCGTTTTTATCTTTTCTAAAAGACTTTCATCCAGAGCTTCTGTTGAAATATTCAAAAAGTTTATGCTTTCAGATAAATCAACATTCGTCAGAAATTCGGCTTTGCTAATTAATGGAAAATTGTGTATTTTGTCCTCTAAAGTTTTCCAAACTTCATAGTCTAAAATCTGTTTCAATCCGTTTGGAAGCATGAAAGCGATTGGCTTTTTACCCGAATAGATAAAATCCACACCCAAGTCATTCATTTTCCATTTGTCTGGTAGAGGCAAATAGAAATGTCCAATGCTTTTCATATCCTCAATTTCAACTTTCTCTCTATCTGAAAAGTCGGCGATCACACGAGGAACGTTTTGAGAACCAATATTTGTGACCTCAATTGATTTTCTTTTTTTGTAAGAAAAAGGCTCAAAATTCGAAGATTCCAAAGGTTTTAAGTCAAAATTGCTCGAATTCGGAAGATATCTGTCTATAAGTTTACGAGCAACTGGCGATTCAAATTCAGGATCTTCTGTAAGACTCACTCTAACTGTATCTCCCAATCCATCTTCCAAAAGTGTCCCAATGCCCATGGAAGATTTGATGCGGCCGTCCTCTCCTTCACCTGCCTCTGTAACGCCCAAATGTAGCGGATAAGGCTTCATTTGCTCGTCATTTAATCTTTTAGCCAAGAGTCTGTAGGCATGAACCATTACTTGTGGGTTGGACGATTTCATGGAAATTACCACATTGAAGTAGTTTTCGTCTTCACATATTTTAAGGAACTCCAAGGCAGATTCTACCATTCCCGCAGGCGTATCGCCATATCTACTTAATATTCTATCAGAAAGTGAGCCGTGGTTGGTACCGATACGCATGGCTGTGCCGTATTCTTTACATATTTTCACCAATGGCAGAAATCGCTCTCTAATTCTTTCTAATTCAAGTGCATAAGAAGCATCGGAATAATCAATGACTTCAAAACGCTTTTTGTCGGCATAGTTACCTGGGTTAACCCTCACTTTTTCAACAATTCTCGCAGCAAGTTCTGCTGCATTGGGTGTGAAATGTATATCGGCCACCAAAGGTGTACTATAACCTGCCAACCTCAGTCCCTTTTTTATATTCTCCAGATTTTGAGCCTCTTTGACGCTCGGGGCCGTGATTCTCACTATTTCACAGCCGCTCTCAATCATTCTAATACATTGGTCTATTGAGCCTTGCGTATCCATCGTATCCACAGTGGTCATAGATTGGACTCTTATTGGAAAATCTGAGCCAAGGCCTAAGCCACCAATATTAATTTGGTTGGTAAGGCGTCGTTTATACGAGGTCAATGAAGGACAATAAAGCGGAATATAGGCCATGAAAATGCTTTTTTTATGCAAAAGTAATTCGAAAAATCGTTTTGTGAGTGTGAAAAACAAAATTGCTTACAGTTGATAACACTAAACACTAATTTTCTGTTTAATTTTGTATTGAAATGCAAGAAATTAAAATAGATTTATCAGAAAAGCTGCCCATTATGGAGGCTTTTTATACCTTACAAGGGGAGGGTTTTCACAGTGGAAAGGCCGCTTACTTTATTAGGTTGGGAGGTTGTGATGTGGGCTGTGTGTGGTGTGATGTTAAAGACTCATGGGATGCAAACGCTCACCCAAAAGTGGCTGTTGAGGAGCTTTTGCTCAATGCAAAGGCCAATCCTGGAAAACTAGTAGTGATAACTGGCGGTGAACCTTTGATGTATAATCTGGATAATTTAACGGCTGTTCTACAAAGCGAAAATTTCAAAACAAATATAGAAACCTCTGGAGCCCATCCTTTGTCGGGTAGTTGGGATTGGATATGTTTTTCGCCAAAAAAATTTAAGGAGCCATTGCCCGAATTTTACGAGGCCGCTCATGAATTGAAGATTATTGTTTTCAATAAATCAGATTTTGAATTTGCAGAAAAACATGCTGAAAAGGTCAATCAAAATTGTATCCTATTCCTACAACCCGAGTGGGACAAAAGGGAGCAAATGATGCCTTTAATAGTGGATTACATCAAAGAAAACCCTAAATGGAGAATGAGTATTCAGACGCACAAATATTTGGACATTCCTTAAAAGACATATTTTCAGAACCATGGAAATCAGAAAAGCTCAAGTAAAGGACATTCCGAGCATTCAAAAGATCGCTTTTGATACTTGGCCGAGTGCATATGGTGATATATTGGAGCAGTCGCAAATAGATTACATGTTGGATATGATGTACAACAAAGAGGTTTTGGAGCGACAAATGAAGGAGTCCCAAACATTTTTAATCATCCAAGATGGCGACATGGATATGGCCTTTGTGTCTTTCGAGACTGACTACGAAGGGCAAGCACAAACCAAGATCCATAAAATATACATCACACCAGCTGCACAAGGTAAAGGCCTCGGCAAAATACTGATAGAAGAAACTGAAAGCCAAGCTATTAAAAAGAGAAACAGTAAACTCTTACTCAACGTAAACCGCCAAAACAAAGCGAGATTTTTCTACGAAAAGCTGGGCTTCAAAATTGCCTATTCGGAAGATATAGAAATAGGAAATGGATATCTGATGAATGATTATGTGATGGTTAAGGAGATTGAGTTAGGTGGTGGAAGGTGAGTCATAAGGTTGTTATTAATATAAAAAGTTATAAAAAGCAATCTAGATTCAATCAATCAAAAAAATGACTGAAATTAAGTTGTATAAAACGAATTGGAAAGGTTTGAAATTAATTGGATTAGCAATTCCTTTTGTCGCGGTTGGAATATTTGCCATAAGAACTGAGCAATTTGGTACATTTGATAATTTTATGGGTTGGGTTGCTACTTTTTTCTTTGGACTTGGAATTCCGATTGGGATATTTCAAGTCTTTGATAAGCGACCCCAAATAATAATTAATGAAAATGGCATCTGGGACAGAACAAGCAAGCAAGAAGAAATAAAATGGGAGCAGATAAAGAAAGCATATCAAATAAATATTTCAGGTCAGAAATTTATTTCAATATCGACTGACGACAGTTTTGTCTTCAAAACAAAACAATATAAATGGGCTATTTCGTTAAGTAAGGCCGTTGGTGCTCAAAAACTAAATCTACATTTGAATCAAATAAATATTGACGAAAAAAAATTAACAGAATTTATCAATGAAATATGTAAGATAGATAAACCTTATAGAGCAAACTTAATTAGACTGTACTTTGAAAAGTAGCGAACTTATTTAACCAATAACAATAAATCTTGGACCAGAAAATAGTCAAAATAGAATACATTAAATTATTGACTATAAATTATTTATAAACAATTCTATTTAGAAACCAAATCTTATACATTTCAATAGTCTACAATTTCAGTTTTTTGTTTACTTAATAATTACTTCAAAATTGCCTACAACCCCAAAAACCTAGCAATTTTATCTTTCAAAACCGTATTGATCCTATTGTAAGATTCAAAAGTCCAGCCGGCAATGTGTGGCGTAATAATGACATTTGGGTGATTTTTTAGATAGTCGAAACTTTCTTGTTGTGATTCTGAAAGTTTATTAATTTTCTCATTTTCTAAAACATCCAAACATGCTCCTTTTACTTTTCCAGTCTTTAATGCATCTACCAAATCCTCTTGAACTACCAACTCTCCACGGGCCACATTACAGAAATAAATGTTTTTCGAAAACTTTTCAAAAAACGCTTTATCCACCATTTTGTTGGTTTCGGTTGTGAGTGGAATGTGCAAACTTAGTATGTCTACCTCTCGAAATATTTCATCAAGCGTTGATTCGGTAACAAATTGATTACCAAATCCATACCTGTATTTATCATAGGCCAGAATTTTACAACCAAACGCTACCAAACGAGAAGCGGTTGCTTCGCCATTATTTCCAAAGCCAATGATACCAACTGTCTTTCCAAATAGCTCTTCTCCCCTATTTTCTTCTCGCTTCCATTGGCCTTGTTTAATTTCTAAGTGCGATTTTTCTATTTTATTGAAAAGACCGAGAATCATACCAATCAAATGCTCGGCTACCGCAATTCTATTGCCTTCATTGGCCGCAAAAATCTCAATATTTCGTCTTTTACAAGCATCGATATCAATCAAATCTAAACCGGCTCCTGCCCTACCAATGAACCTGAGCTTAGGTGCGTTTTGCAGGAAATTCTCGTCTATAAAAAACTTACTTCTGATAATAAGCCCTTCATAATCAGCTACTTTTTCCAAAACCTCTGACAAAGCAATATTCGGAAAATAGTCTACCTCCAAGCCCAATTCCTCAGGCATGTGGACTATAGACTCGTGCATTTCGTCAACTATTAGTATTTTCATGAATGTCCTCTAATACTTTTTACTCAACTATTTAAAAATATTTCTTGTACTCTGACTTCGGCTTCGCTCAGTCATCGATTACATTTCAGTGCTCTCTGACTTCGGCTTCGCTCAGTCTTCGGTTTGGAATTTCAGTGTTCTCTGACTTCGGCTCCGCTCAGTCTTCGGTTTGGCATTTCGGTTAACTCCGGCTCGGCTCAGTCATCGGTTTGGCATTTCAGTGTTCTCTGACTTCGGCTCCGCTCAGTCATCGAAATTCAGAGTCATACTAATTACCTCCCGATAGCTATCGGGACACCAATAACCAATATACCAGTAACTACCAACCAGTCAACTAAACCCTCCCAATCAATGCCATGTAAAATCCATCAAAACCGCTTTTGGCAGGAGAAACTTTGTTTTCTTTTATCAGAAAATAATCTGGATTGTTCGCTAAAAACTTCTCCACCTGTTTTTCGTTTTCAGATGGGAGAATAGAACAAGTGGCGTACACCATTTTACCTCCAGATTTCAAAATTTTAGAATAATCTTGAAGGATGGTCGCCTGAACCTGCTTGATTTCTTCCAAAAACTCTGGTTTCAATTTCCATTTTGCATCTGGATTTCTTTTCAAAACACCTAAACCAGAACATGGAACATCTAACAAAAGTCTGTCCGCAGTATCTCTCAAACGTTTGATCGTTTTTGACTCAATTAACTTGGGCTCAATGTTGCTCAATCCATTTCTTTTGGATCTGGTTTTGAGTTCAACCAGTTTATGTTCTTCTACGTCAAGAGCAATAATTCTTCCCTTATTTTTCATGATGTTGGCCATGTGAAGGGTTTTTCCACCGGCTCCAGCACAAGCATCAATGACTCTTTGCTCTGGCTGAATATCCAGTAGTTCAGAAATCATCTGACTACCAGCATCTTGCACCTCAAAGAAACCTTTTCTGAACTCTTCCAAAGAGAAAACATTCATACGTTTTTGCAATAGAAGAGCCGACTCAACGCCTTCAACCTCAGAGACTTCAACGTCTTTTTCTTTCAGAAGTTTTATTAAATCTTCCTTAGATATTTTGGTGGTATTTACTCTTAAAAATACCTCAGCCTGGTTGCTCAGTGCCTCCAATTCTCTTGGCCAAGTAACTCCTATTTCTTCCGAAATTTTCTCGTCCATCCAGTCGGCTACCGAATATTTTATTCTTCTATCTTTTTCAGCTTCAAGCCTTCTTTCGTTGATTTTTTCTATATCGATTTTACCAAAAAGCGAACTATTTGACAAGTCATATCCTTTGAAAACTAACCAAATACCTATTAAATCTCTGTAAGTTCCGGCCAGTTTATTATTGACATCATCTTTGCCGTAACAAAAATTTATCAGACGCCAATTTCTCACCATATCGTAGGTATTTTCAGCAATAAATCCCCTATCGCGTGATCCCCATTTCGGATTAGACTTTAAAATTCCCGAAATAGCTTTGTCCGCTTTTCTATTTTCAACAAAAATCTCCACCAAAGCCTTCTCGATGGCCTCTATTAAAGGTGGAAATAATTTTATAACTTTACTCATTATCTTAATTTTGTGCAAATTTACCAATAATAAGCTGTTTTATTCCTCTCAAAACTCAAAATGATTTTGTTTGGTATAGAATCGAAACTAAATTTGCTAAAACATCAACCCCTATGATTTCTAAAAAAGCCAAATACGCACTTAAAGCCCTCACCAGACTAGCTGATGGGTATGAAGCTCATAAACCGTTGTTAATAAGCGAAATATCGGAAAAAGAGAATATTCCGAAGAAATTCCTAGAGGCCATACTTCTTGAGCTGCGAAACAACGGAATTCTGCAAAGCCAGAAGGGAAAAGGTGGCGGTTATTTGTTAAGAATTCCGCCTGAAGAAGTTACACTTTCTAAAGTCATTAGAATAATTGATGGCCCCATAGCCCCAGTGCTTTGTGTTTCATTGAATTTTTATGGTAAATGTGATGATTGTAGCAACGAAGAAAAATGTAGAATAAGGCCAATAATGGCACGCATTAGAGACGCCAATTTATCAGTGTATGACAATGTGACTTTAAAAGATATGATGAATGACATTTAAGAGTGTAAATCCAGCAAATGGAGAGATTTTAGCGAGTTTTGAGGAGGATGTCGACTATTTTTCAAAGATCAGGGAAGCTGAACGAACTTACAACCGTTGGAAAACGGCTGATATTATCGAGAGGATTAGGTTAACCCTCAATTTGGCCAATATTTTAGAGGCTAGAAAGACTGAGCTAGCGAAAGAAATAAGCCTAGAAATGGGCAAAACATTAAAATCTGCTACGGCCGAAATTGAGAAATGTGCAGTTACTGCAAAATATTATTGTCATGTAGCCGAGGAACAAACCAGAAGCGTTGAAATCAATAATTATGCTCACAAAGCCTATTATAGATATGAATCACAAGGTGGGATACTGGCTGTTATGCCTTGGAATTTCCCTTATTGGCAGGCATTGAGGTTTGCTATACCTACTATTTTGACGGGAAATGTGGTTTTGCTAAAACATGCCCCAAACGTATTTATGTCGGCAACGACACTAGAGAAACTCTTCATGGAGGCTGGATTTGAGCAAGGTGTTTTTCAAAATCTTTTCGTGGATATTGATAAAATTGAATCTATCGTAGCCGATCCATTCATAAAAGGTGTGACTTTGACCGGAAGCAATCTGGCCGGTTCGTCTTTGGCGAGTTTGGCCGGAAAATATCTAAAAAAATCTGTTCTAGAACTTGGTGGTTCTGATCCTTTCGTGGTTTTGGCTGACGCCAATATTGAAAACGCCGCCACTTTTGCGGTAAAATCGCGATTTCAGAATGCTGGACAAACCTGCATTGCGGCTAAAAGGTGGATTGTTGTTGAGGAGGTTTATGAAGAATTTCTTGATAATGTTTCTGATAAAATAAAGAAACTAAAAGCTGGCGATCCATTTGAAGCCGATACCGATTTTGGACCAGTTGCCCGATTAGATTTAGCCGAAAAAATTGAGGGACAAATTGATTATTTAGTAAATAAGGGTGCAATTAAACTTATTTCAGGAGTAAGAAAGGGTTGTTTACTTACGCCAACGCTTTTAGAATTAAACAGGGAATTGAGTCATTCATTTACTGAGGAATTGTTCGGACCTGTAGCTTGTATAATCAAGGCCAAAGATACTGAGGAAGCTATAGAAATAGCCAATGAAACCAGTTTTGGCCTTGGAGCGAGTCTTTGGACACAAGATTTAGAAAACGGAGAAAAACTTCTAAAAAAACTCAATGCTGGCAATGTTTACCTAAACTCTATGGTAAAATCTGACGCCTCCATGCCATTCGGAGGAATAAACCAATCGGGATATGGCAGAGAATTAGGCGTTTATGGATTATACGAGTTCTGCAATGTAAAATCCTATATTATTGAAAAATGAATTCGTTTGGTGGTTACTAAACTTATACTTAAATTTAAATTTCAAAACTAAACCCTTATCTAAATATGGAAAACATTAGACCTACATTCCTTACCGTTTTGTGTGTTCTGACCTTCTTAGGTAGTGCATTTGGTATTTACAATGCCATCACTACTTATTCTGCTGCTGGTATGACCACAGGGCTAACCCAAGAGGCTATGGAGAATGCCAAGGACCAAATTGACGAGCAAGCTCAAGATGAGAAATCGGCTGAAATGGTAAATAAAATTATGGACTCGGTGAGCA
Source organism: Lacihabitans soyangensis (assembly GCF_024343775.1). Taxonomy (GTDB): domain Bacteria; phylum Bacteroidota; class Bacteroidia; order Cytophagales; family Spirosomataceae; genus Leadbetterella; species Leadbetterella soyangensis. Next base: position 96,344 of record NZ_RJUF01000181.1, read on the forward strand.
ACGACCTTTCTGAAGAAAAAGTAAGAAATGGTGCTATGGCAAGTGGTGTAGCCAATATATTGACCTTAATTGGTGCAGTTTTAATGTGGGGATTGAACAAAAAGGGCTTCTTCATTTATGTAGCTGGCACACTGGTAGCTATAATTGCACCCTTGGTTATTTATGATGGATTTTTAGGATTTATTGGAAGCGGTATGATTGCATTTGTGGGTATCATATTCTGTGTCCTTTACTTCCTCAATATCAAGCACATGGCTTAGATCATTATTAAACTTTTCTTTCAAAAGCCTACTAGTTAGGCTTTTTTTATTTTCTCAAAATGGCCAAAATTCTTTCTTTCTCTGAACTACTTGCTGAAAACTTTAAGCATACACCTACGCCTGGACAGGCGAAGCTTTTTGGTTTGCTTGAAAAATTCATTGCAGATGAGGACGAAAGAACAGCCTTTGTCTTGAAGGGTTTTGCTGGTACTGGTAAAACAACCATTCTGGGTTCGTTTATAAAAAGTCTCCCCAGCCATGGCTGGAAATATGCACTTTTGGCACCGACTGGACGTGCGGCAAAGGTTATGGCGAACTACACAGGTGGTAAAGCTCAAACCATACACCGAAAAATTTACAAACAAAAAGAAGACAGCAACTCGGGGAATTTGGTTTTTGAACTACAACCAAACAAAGACGAAGGAACGATTTACATTGTCGATGAGGCTTCTATGATTGCTGATACGAGAGAGTTTGGCAGCAATGGTCTCTTGCATGATTTGATAAACTTTGTCTTTAGTGGTACCGAAAACAAAATTATGCTTATCGGTGATGAAGCTCAGCTGCCTCCTGTTTCAATGCCGCTCAGTCCAGCCTTGGATGTGGCCCATATTCAGGACTTTTATTATACCAAAGTTTACACCATCACGCTTAAAGATGTTATGCGGCAGGAAGCCAACTCCGGAATTTTGACCAATGCCACTTTACTTCGGGATCAATTGGGTTCAGAAAAACCTGAAATTCAACTCATAACAAGAGGTTTTAAGGATATTTTTAAAATGACCGGTGAAAAACTTGAGGATGGTATCAGATACGCTTATGACAAATATGGCCCTGAAAATACCATTGTATTGACTCGGTCAAATAGAAATGCCGTACAATATAACCGACTGATTAGAAACCAAATAAACTACTCAGACACCGAGCTTGACAATGGTGATATACTGATGGTAGTAAAAAACAACTATACTGTTTTGGGAGACGATTCTGAGGCGGGATTTGTGGCCAATGGTGAGTTTGCCATAGTCAGGCGAATTGGACGAGAAGAAGAAATGCACGGTTTTCGGTTTCAAAATGTCACACTTCAGTTGTTAGATTACCCCGAAGAACCTACTTTTGAATCCTTGATAATTCTGGATACTTTGTATTCAAATTCGCCAAGTTTGACACAGGAAGAGAACAAAAAACTGTACGAAAGTGTTGCCAAGGATTATTTTTGGGTGAAATCGAGAAGAGAGAAAAGCAAAATGATAAAGGAAGATAAGTACATGAGTGCCTTACAGGTGAAGTTTGCCTACGCTCTGACTTGTCATAAGGCACAGGGTGGTCAATGGAATGCTGTTTTTATAGATCAAATATATTTGCCAAACGAAGAAATAGATATAGAAATAGTGAGGTGGCTCTACACCGCCATCACGAGAGGAATAAGTGAGGTATTTTTTGTAAATTTCCAGTCGGCTTTCTTCTTGGAAAACAAATGATGACAATTTTATGGGAAAAATAAAACAAAAAAACAGACCCAAAACACCGAAACACGAGGTTTTTTCTTCAGCTGGAACGGCCAAATACATTGGGAAAACCATTGAGGGTGAGTCTTCGATTACCATCGTAGACTATAACGTGGAGGGTGTTTTGATAACCCAAAATCCAGCCATTGAGGAAATAAAGGGAGTTTTGGATGCCAAGATGAACCACTGGATAGACATTGAGGGTATTCATAACAAAGAAAATATAGAGAAAGTTAGCAAGATTTTTGGGCTACATCCTTTGATGATGGAGGATATTCTGAATACTACCCAAAAGGCCAAACTTGATCATTACGAAAAAAACAATCAGTTGTTTTTGGTCCTGAAAATTCCGTTTCGAAATCTTGAAACATCCGAGATTGAGACCGAACATGTTTCTATAGTTTTGGATGAGGATTTTGCCATTAGTTTTCAGGAATTGGATCATCACAATATTTTCAAGCCAATTCTGCTCAGAATGGACAGAGAAAACAGCAAAACAAAAAGGAGCAAATTGGACTATCTGTTTTATTCTTTCATCGATATCGCGGTTGACAACTATTTTGTGGTTTTGAACGAAACGGAAGAGAAACTTGAGGAGCTAAGCGAACAAATTCTGTCTAACGCACAATCGGCACATCAGAATCAATTGTTCTATATTAAAAGAGAAATAAATGCCCTCAAGAAGGCTCTTTTTCCATTGAAAGAAATTATAAATCAGTTGATTAGAGACGAAAACAGCCTCATCCATACAGAAACAAAAGTGTATTTGAAAGATGTCTTGGACCACGTCATCGAAAACCTAGAGGCCATAGAAACCTTTAAAGACGAAATAGAGAATCTTTTGGTCAATTATCATTCACAGCTGAGCAATCGCATGAACTCCGTCATGAAAACCTTGACTGTTTTTACAGCCATTTTTATGCCACTGACCTTCATTGTGGGTATTTATGGTATGAACTTCGAGCAAATGCCCGAGCTCAAAGAACCAAACGGGTACTTCTATACTTTAATAGGCATGTTTGTTTTGGCCGTGGGTTTGTGGGTTTATTTTAGGTGGAAAAAGTATATATGAACTATACTTTAAAATCCTAGGGCCTACTTTATTAAATTCTTAAATTGTATTTGACAGAAAAAAAACGCAAAGGCAGTTCTTCCACCCTTGCGTTTTTTTGATTTATTAAAACCTAGTAATTCTTTAAGGCCAGCGTATTTTCTAAAAAAGGAATATTTGCTGCAGGACATTTGGAGCCAGGAGTTTTGTATTCTTGACTTTTTTCAAAAAGTTTCAAAGAGCCTGAGGTCGTAAGTCCCAAGAAACTGAAATTATAGCCAGTTTCAGCTTTTAAGGTTATTCTGGTGCTATTGCACGGCCCAGGCATAAAAGGCAAGCCACTTTCAAAATAACTAACTACACTGGTATTTGTCAGGAAATACGGAACTACTACAGTGTCAAAAATCCCGATTTCGAATCTTGGAAATTCTAAGCCAACACCCACGCCAACAATTCCAGTAGATGCAGAACCCGTTTCACCAATTATCGAAGGATTAAAATTGGCCATAGTGGCCCTTGGAGTCAGACTGTTGTTTTCATAAGAGAAACCATTTGTACCTGAATAAGCCAGTTTAAGGTTTGCCTGACATGTGCTATTGGCCGAAATTTCAGGATAGACCTTGAGCACACACTTGATGCGGTAAGTCACCGGAATAACTCCGTGAACCACCATCACTCGCATAAAATTTATAGGGATTTCGAAAGCCGCATCGGCATTTGACATGGACAAGAAAGCATATTTCGCCTCAATTTCGCCATTGATATCATTATGAGATTCAGAATAGGTGTTCAAGCGGCTATTTTCAACATTTATTTGGCTTTCTATATTGAAGTTTGAAATAAAACCTTTGAATTCTATGGCTCCCAAATTTCCTTTTTTGGCTTTCAGATTCAGTCCAAGTTTTCGGTTATCACCCGAAGATTCTGGTGCAAGGGCTAATTCTACTTCCCAGCCTCTTATTTCGCCTTTATAAGTCCACTCTTGTTTACCTTCAATGTGTTTAACTCTGGCTCCTTTTTCGTTGTTGATATCTATAATTGAGGAATTTAGCACCGAACTATTCCACTGAAATGCTGTTTTGTAGTCTATCTTGGCCGATTTGTAATAATCCACAAACTTGGCGGCTGTAGTCTTTACTATTATTTTACCACCTGACTCAGTTACACTGCTAATTTTTTTGAGTGAATGTCCTGTAAACAAAACCACAGAGCCGTTCTTTAGCAATTTCAGTTCGTTGGCATCACTTTTAAAGGTCATTTGCCCCGTGGCTTTGTCGAAACTTTCAAAGCTTTTCGTCATGGTTTCCAAAGGCACTTCGGCGGTATTGGCTTGTTTAACCACATTAGAAACCGTTCCTTGGTCGGGTTCAAAAAGGCGGTTTTGGCCGATTGTGATACTTTTTTCCTCGGGAATTATGTCGCTTCCTGATTTTTTGCATCTTATGCCAAAGACCGAGAGAAATAGGATCAGCGTGAGTGTTGTTAGTTTTTTCATGGGTGATTATTGTTTAATGGCGTATGAGTTACTGCTTGATAACTAAAATATTGAAAGTGATGCCTACAGGCATGGCTGAATTGTCAGTGAGATGAATTTCCCAGTTACTTCCATTCCAATAAGTTGCGAATTGTTTGTTAAGATAAGAACCACCAGTATATTCATAAGTTACTATTAAGATATCAGTAGAACGATTAGCCATGGTAGTATTTACGATACCGAATGAATTACCTGAAATGTAAGTAGATATGGTTACAATCTTAAAAGCTGCTCTGTTTGTACCGGCTACCTTTATGCCGCCCGTGACTTCCAGGGCAGTTCCTAAATTTGTTAGATTGACGGCAAGTAACGCTGAAGATGAAATTGAGTTATTCACTATGGTTAAACCTCTACCTGTGCCGTTGGTTTGAACACCAACTGCGTCCGAACTGCTAGATGGATTGTTGATAACAAAGCTGGCAGCAGTTCCAACACCCGTATTTTGACCTAAAATAGCCGCACCCTGATTATTTGAATAAGACCTCAAACTGGGGGTAGTATTTGTAGATTTGGTAGTTTGAAAATAGCCCGCCGAACCAACTCCATTGGTCGTTGAATGAATGGTGCTACTATTGCTATTAGCATTATAGACTCCAAATACACCACCAAAGCCCGTTCCAAAGTTATTAACTACCAATGCGGCACTGCTATTTCCAATAATGGGAATAGTGAATTCACCTGCTGCACCTGTACCTACGTTTTCACTTTTTAAACTCACTCCCGATCCGTTTGATCTTGCGAAAACAGCATTGCTTGTATTTGAACTATTAAGAATCGAAAAATTCCCAGCCCTTCCCAAACCGTTGGTTGTTGCATTCAATGCTTCTGCTCCACTCGAATTATTTGATATTGTAAAAAGACCAGCACTACCATCACCATAAGTTGTGGACTTTAAAGCGACTCCCGCACCATAAGTCTCACTCTCCAGGGAGGTTTGTCCGTTTGAACTTACGGGAATACTAAAAAATCCTGCTTTCCCTTTTCCACCATTTATTGATTCAATGGCATCACCGTTTCCGTTGGTTTGGGCTGATAATGCTGCTGCATTATTGCTTGTGTTCTGAATATAAAAAAGCCCTGAACTACCCAAACCACTGCTCTGTGAGGAGATGGTTGGACCACTTCCCCAATTGTTGCCTCTTATTACTGGGTCTTGGTTTGAGGCTATGCCAGATTCAAAGGCAGCTACACTGCCTGAGGCTCCTGTATTTCCGATATAAAAAATATCAGAGGAGCCGTTAAAGTTTTGAGAAAACGGTAGTGTTAGACTACCGGCATAATTGGTCCAGCTGGATCCATTATAAAACCAATTAGAAGCAGTCTCAATATTATAAACCATCATGCCTTGTGTCGGTGTGGCTATGCCGGTGGTAATATTTGTTATTGCAGCCAAATTTGCATACCTAGGCAGTTTCAAACTTTTGGAGTCAATCTCAGTAGCTTGTTGTGCGTAGGTAGTGATAGCGAAAAGGCTGAAAAATAGAATTTTGACGAAATTTTTCATGATTTTTTGGAAGATAGAAAATTAAACACAAAGTTTTTATTTAATTGAATGGTTAGAAATCCTACAATTTGGGTATTACTTATCTTTAAATTTGAGGATATTTAATGGCTAGAGGTTTACATTCAATCAATCACCAAAGTTCGTATTTATGCTTCAGCTTGGAAATGACAGATATCTGTCATTTTTTCCTATATTTGGTGGTTTTATAACTTTAACCTTTAAAATGAGTTCAATTGGGTGCGTAAAATGGTTGTTTAAATCTTGCTAATAATTTCAGTATGAATGTACTCAGTCCATTGTCTGTTCATGAGTTTATAGAAATTGCCAAAAATGAAAATGAAATAATGATTGGCGATTTTGTGTCTTATTTCCAAAACCAAATTGAAGAAGCATCTAATTACGCAATTGGACCCTATTTTTGGTTCATTGGTGATAACTCTACACTTATGATTACGGCAGCTAGTCAAAATATAAACGAGCTTACACCCTATCAACATGAAGCTTGGACGAAGGGAAATACATTCTTTTTTGCTGAAAATATTCACCCCGATGACCGTTTTTTTGTTCTGTCGGCATTTAAACTAGCTGTTGAAAAAATAGAACTATTACCCTTGGAGCGTCAATCCTCGGTGAGACTAAATATATATGCCAGAATGTTGAACGCCAAGGCTGAATATCGGTGGGTGTTAATTCAAATGCCCCGCCTGTATATCAACGAAAAAGACCGCACCACTGTTGGTTTTATACTCGTCACTGACCTCTCACACCTTGAGTTTCTGAAAAGACCGACTTTGATGACCCTTACGGATAAGGTGAACAATCAAAATCAGTACTTTCATATTGCTGAAGATCTAAAAGAGCTCGTAGTGGCGGATTTACCAAATATCACAAAAAGAGAGCAGGAAATAGTAAACTTAATGGCCAAAGGTCTTAATTCACCGGCTATTTCAGAAAAACTCTATTTGTCGTATCATACCGTTGAAAACCACAAGCGAAATCTCAGAAAAAAGACCAACACTAAGACTTCTGCCGAACTCATCGATTATGTTTGGAGAAACAACCTCATTTGATCTACTATATTTACCCAAATTGTCAAAGAACTAGATTTCAATAAAACTTCAATTCATTCCACTATTCCTCCAAGCTTTCTCCATTCTTCTTGAGAAAACGACTTTCTTATCTCCTGGCAAAAAAAGCGTTTGATCTTCTATCTTTTCCACCAAATCTATATTCACCACACTTTGGCGATTGATTCTCACAAAATTCTTAAAAGGCAAAAGGCGATTTTCAATGATTTTGAGCGTAGTAGAACTTAGTATTTTTTTGCCATCTGACAAAAGAATATTGGTATAGTTCAAGTCTGCCTCCAGATGTAAAATGTCACTTGGTGCGAGGTATTTGCGACTGCCCACATGTACCTGTGGACAGTTTTCGATGTATTTTATGGTTTCCATGACATTTGATTTATTCAGTATAAGTAACTACTACTTTTATTGGTCTACTTAGTATATTGCCACTATTGGTTGGATTATTATAAACTCTGATGTTGACTGTGTTAATTTCTGTGTCAAATTGTCGCTCTGTAAAATGGGTATGACCACTTTTAACCCAAACGCCCCCACCTGCAACTTCCACCAAAACAGAGTAATCGATAATTTTAGAGGCAGTTAAACCATGAGGAAAGCTCGAATCGCTACCTTCGGTAGCTCCCGTGGTACTCGTTATGGTTTTCATTTTAATTTTTGGTGCTGATGGCTCACTACCCATTTTAGTAAAACCTGCTATTTCAACATTTCCGTTACCTTTCAGATCAAGAATGGGTGTGGATCCGTTATAATCAAAAGAAAGAAAGTTATTGGCGGCAGTGCCGCTGTTCAAATTAAAGTATTGTCCAAAATATCTACTTCCCGCTATGTTGGTCATTTTTATCATTCCATTGTTGGCATCCACGGCAGTTATTAGATTAATATGAGGTTTTACAAAACCGCCTTCTGTATCATGGAATATCTGAAACCTGGCGGTTGGAGCACCTCCAAATAAGCTATTAATGCCAACATTTCCGGTTGGTGTGATATTCATTGTAGGGACGTTGTTTGCTCCCAGAAAAAGTTGAGTATTTTCTTTGTTGATTATTCTGGCAGCATTCGGATGAAGCAAATCATTATTTCCTAATATTTGTAATTCCAAGCCGTCGGTATCCAAATCACCAGTAGACGCTGTTGTTAATTTTACACTGGCTATCGTGGCGGTATTATTTTCATGCACATGAAGATTTTTTGTTTCAGTTGAAATACCTATTCCTACTTTCGCATTGGGGTTTAAAGACATTGATGGATAAGTCACATTTCCATAATTAAATTGCATGAAGTCATCAGTAGTTGAACCGCCAAATACATCGCCTCTAATATCCCAAAATCTGTCATTAGAAGGAGTGGAAGTTTGACTTATCATTCTAATTCTTGGATAATTACCACCGGTTTCCTTTAATAGTAAATGTACTTTTGAAATATAATTTTCAGGACCTGCAATTTCATGAAAAGCAGAAAAATTTGTAACAGCTACACTTTTTGCTCCTAATCCCCTTTGTGTAGAAATTTTAGATTCAGATAGAGATTCTACGTTTGTATTTGGGGATACGGTATATGTTGCTTCATTACCTTGTTGGGCAAAAACAGATGCAGAAAATGAAAGAAAAATGATAGAATAAATAATTTTTTTCATGATACTTAATATTTAATATTATTTGATTTGATATGTTACTGTTACCGGAAAAAACTCAATTTTCACAATTCGGGTGTCGTCGTTACAATTATCATCATTACTGATATCATCGCCACCAGTGTCGCCTACTACATGGAAAAATTTCACAAGTGTTCCTTCCGTAGCAGGAACTTTTATAACGGTATTTCCATGATTAATGGCTGTATTTATTAAGGTCTTCAAAGCTGCTCTGTCTTCTCTTTTGATGCCGTGCATCTCAAATATCTTTTTTTCGATATCTACGCCGTCCAGAAAAGTATGGAATGCATTGGCAACGTCTTGACCTGGTAACAAAAACTGAAATCCTGCAGCTGGACTAATAAATTGGGTTCTTGAGGCCATATCAGAATTTATGGCTGTGATTTTTTTGCCATATGGCACATCAAACACTTTTTTTGACCATTTCCCTGAAGTTGTGCTGAAGTCTTGGACAGTTTCCACTGCCGAAAAAGTAATTTCTGCCCATATTTCGGTTCCATTGTTGGCCAATCTTAACTTAACTTCGGACTTCACTTTTGGTCCGTTGCCACCAAATTCTTTGTCGCCACGTTCCAATCTGCTCGGGCAAAGCCATTCATCGATGTCTTCTAGTTTGATAGTTTCCTGACCGATTGCTTTAGTAGCTACTCCTGCCTTCAGAACAGATTTATTTGTTGGACTCAAAACTTGTGCATTAGCCCAGCTAAAAATAAATATACCTAGAAACAGTATTAATGTTGTTTTCATGTTTGACAGCATTTTTTGATAAATAATTATGTCTCAAATTTCCGCCAAAAAAACACGCCCGTCAATTACATGATGATGTAATAGCCTATAAATAAACAACTTGCAGAAACAAAAAAAAACTCACATTTCCTTTGAAAGAAAAATGAGTTCTTGAATAAAATGCGAGAATATTTTGAATCAAATAATTTTTTCCAAGATAGCTTTGGCAACAGCCTCGGTTTGAGAATGTACATGGAGTTTTTCGTAAATATGCTTTATATGTGCCCTTACGGTATCGATACCAGTGCCAATCTGACTTGCTATCATTTTGTAACTGAGGCCTTTTACCAAATTCTCCAAAACCTCTTTTTCTCTTTTAGTGAGTTGATAATCATGAGTTTGAGTATTTTTTACAGACATAAACTCCAATACTTTTCGGGCAATTGAAGCCGTCATGGGCACACCGCCCTGATGTACGTTCAGTATGGCATCAACTATTTGGCCTGGAGGGGTTGATTTTAAAAGATAGCCATTAGCACCTAATTGCAAGGCCTCAAAAATATGCTCTTTGCTGTCAAATACGGTTAGCATCACAATCTGAATGTCTTTGGAAAGCTTACGTACGGCTTGAATACCCATAAATCCATTGGCAATGGGCATGTCAATATCCATCAGAATAACATCAGGTTGGAGAGTTTTTACATGAAAATCAACGTCTTGGCAGTTTTCATAGGCACCTAAAAGCACTATTTCAGGAGTACTTTCAAGCAGAAACGACAAGCCCGAGCGTAATTTCTCGTTGTCTTCGAATAACATTACTTTGATGGGCATGGCGTTGTTTTTTTTGCAATTTTACAGATTATTTTTCAATTGATATATTACACGATGATGTTACAATGGAATAACCAACACAACGGATGTTCCTTGATTTTTGACGGAAATGATATCTATTTTCGCATTTATAAGAGTAGCTCTTTTAGTCATGTTCAAAATTCCGTTACCATTTCCTTTTAATGAGGTATCAAAACCAACACCATCGTCAATAATTTCTAATACTAGATTACGCTCTTCGTTAGTTATTCTGACTGTTACGTAGCGAGCTTTTGAATATTTAGCTGCATTATTGATGGCTTCCTTAAAAATCATGTAAAAATCGTAGTATTTCTGAGAAGTCCACTCCAAATTTCCCAGTTTCTGGCTTGTTGTGAGTTGATAATCAATATCTTTTGGCTCTAAAACTTTACCAAGAAACTCATTCATTCTCACCGTTAACTGCTCAAAATTGTCATTCAACGTTTTATTGGTCCAAACAATATCACTCATATTGTCTAATGTTTCTTGTGCATTTTCAGAAATTTGCACCAAAAGCTTTTTCGTCTTTTCAGGAGCTTTTTCAAGGTTGTTTTTGGCAGCCTGTGTTAAGATTGCTATGCTGCTAAGTGTAGATCCAACATCATCGTGCAAGTCTCTGGCTATTTTGTCTTGTACTTTTAAAGTTTTCATTTTTTGTCGAAAACGATACAGAAAAAACAAATAAAATACCAAACCAATTACCGTGAAAATATAGAGCATGATGGATGGAATAAACCACCATTTTTGCCAAAAGGCGGCCTTTATAGTAAACTCAAGAGACTTTTCAGCATTATTATTTTTATTCTTTACTGTAAAAACATACTTCCCTCCGTATAAGTTGGAGTAACTCATAAAACCTTGTGAGCCAATCGGAATCCAAGCGATATTGTCAGAACCTTCCAGTTTTATTTCGAAATTAGGCAAAGTCTTTTCTGAAGAATCCAAAAAGCTAATACCAATATGTTGGGGTTTGTAATCTAAAACAATAGGCTTATTGCAATCAAAAAACGAGCTATCATCAAATATCTGAAATTTGGTAAAATGGATAGTTGATTGTCCGTAACAACTCGTAATGGACATGAAGACACAAATAAGAATTCGGGATTTCATCAAGTTTTGACTAAGTGTAAAGTAAATTATACAAATAGGTCTAAACCACCAAACTTGTATGGTATTTTTTGGTTTTCCAAAACCCGACACACAGTAAAGCAATTTTAATGAATCCAAAAACTGGCGTGATGTAATCCCAAAGTATAAAGAAAAATTGGCGGTTGACGGCATAAAGCCAACCATTCGCTACAGCCAACAAAAAGTCAAATATTACATAAATGAGCGTACCTAAAACAATCCAAAAAAGCGGATAATTTCGCAAGGATTCTACCTTTTCATCTTTAAGAATTTGGCTCAAAGCAAGTATCAGAAAAACCGTCATCAACAAATCAGAAACTCCAAAAAGGTATTGGTTCATGTAAATTCCGTGAACAGCAATGTCTACACAAATGCCTGACAAATATATAATTAGAGCATATACAACCAATCTTTTATTCCAAACAGAAGTAAAAATACAGGTAAAAAAGAAGGCTCTGAAAATAAAATTGGTAGCGGCATTGATATAAATCATGAAATGATTATTTATACCTTTTTCTCCCAATTTAATGGAAATTAGGCCATATATGCTGGCCATAATCATTCCACCCAAGTACCATTTTAAGCCTTTTTCAAGGAATTTCAAATGAAAAAGTGCAATCAAAATTGGCAAAAACTCGGCATACGAAGATATTTGATATAGCCAGTCGCTCATTATTATTGTCTACAGTAAGTTGGACACGGACGAGAACCACCCATTTTGGTTAGTGGTCTATTTACAGGCTGAAAAACTGCTTCATGCAAGGCCATTCCGAGAAGTTCAACCGATTTGTTGCTTTTTATTGCTTTCAATATCAGTACTTTGTTCATGTCCCTTGTAAACCGAACTTCAATTTCCAAAGAAGCTATGTCATTTTTGACAAATCCTGATTCTGAAACCAATTTACGATATAAAACATTTCGGCCAATGAAATAACCCCTAACACCTGTTGACTTGGCAAATGGTACAATATCTTTTAAATTTTTCGAAGCAAATGGACTAATCCTTCCAAATTGTGCTTTGTCAGTACTTTTTAGAACCATGAAAGTTTTTTCAATGCTCTTGTATCCAACCGTTGGAACCAATTCTCCTACTCTAAATATATTCAAATCCGTTTTTTCAGATCCAAATTCTATCATCAGACCCGATATTGCTTTTTCTCCAGTAAAACTAGGATCGTACAGAAATTTGGTGAGTTTATCTTTTGAAATTCTAAAGGTAGCTTCATAGGTTGTTCTATCCAAAACACTTCTTTCTATATCTTCTCCATTATCCAAACCATTATTTATACTAGAATTCAAATCGATCACCTCTGAATCCGCCTTGATTTGTTTCGCTACGTAATCGTCATAAACCGAAAGTGCAACATTATTTTTTACAGGGCTGGCCACCTCCCTCTGAGGCTTAACTTTTTGTGCTAACGCTTCAAAATTTGCTACGAGTGTAATTAAAAATACTGAGATGGCAATTCTACCACAGACATTTTTGTTAATTTTTATGGTCATTTTTGGTTTTATTTATGGGTCAAAATTCGAGTTTTAAAAGTTAATTGTCAATTACATGATTATGTAGTTCGCACAGTTTTGCAAAATCTAATTTCAATATAATTTTCCGAAATTCCTATTTATTGCGTTTTGATGGATGCTGTTTCAGATTCTTCCCCTTCGTTTTAAAAAAATACTTACTTTTGCAAAAAAATATAATAGATGGAACATCGCCTGAAAGGAGTTGGGGTGGCTTTGATAACCCCATTTAACGAAGACAATACTATAGATTTCGCTGGATTAAAAAAACTTATTGATTTCAATGCAGAAAATGGCACGGATTATTTGGTAGTAAATGGCACCACTGGGGAGTCAGCTACCACGACCAATGAGGAAAAACATGCCATTCTTGATTTTGTAAAAAAGAACAACTCTAAGCATTTGCCAATAGTTTATGGTATAGGCTCTAACAATACTGCTGAGGTTATCAATAAGCTAAAAACCACAGATTTGTCTGGTGTAGATGCCATTCTTTCAGTTTGTCCTTACTATGTAAAACCTTCTCAAGCAGGCATTATTGCCCATTTTACTGCTATTGCCGACGCTTCACCACTACCAATAATACTATATAACGTTCCTGGAAGAACAGTGACTTCTATGCAAGTAAGCACCGTCATGGAGCTTTCGCAGCATCCTAACATTATTGGCTTGAAAGATGCATCATGTAGCATGGAAATAGCCCTTGAGTTATCCAAAAAACTTCCTGCTGACTTTTTGTTGGTTTCTGGCGATGACAATCTAGTTACTCCACAAATAAGTTTGGGATATAGAGGTGTTATTTCAGTAATAGCCAACGGTTTTCCGAAAGAATTTGCTGAAATGGTGCATTCTGCCTTGGACGGTGATTTCAAAAAAGCTTCTAAAATTCAAGAGCGTTTTCTGGATTTTGATACACTGCTTTATGTAGAATCTAATCCCGTGGGTATAAAAATGGTTTGTGAAATTAGAGGAATTTGTGATGGTAGAGTGCGATTACCCTTAGTTAAAGCTACTGATGGGCTAAAGGCTCAACTCATAGATTCTATGAAAAAAGAAGGATTCCTAAATTGATGAGGTTAAATCTAACATTCATATGCATTCTTTTTTGTTCCCAAGTTTTTGGACAAAATGTCGATATAAACATTTTGAAACAAATCAATTTAAACAGGTACAAAAGTGCAGATGCTGGAATGAATTTCTTAACCAATACCTCCGATTTTGTTGCAATCGGTACACCTGCTGCTTTGTTGGCGGTAGGTTTTATACAAGATGATGCCTCCCTCAAAAAGGAAGGTTTAAATGCAGCAGTGGCAGTGGTTGGTGCTTATGGCGTTGGTTATGTTCTCAAAAAAACTATTGATAGAAATCGTCCTTACGTCAAATACCCTCTTTTACAAAACTACAAAATAGAAAACGACAGTTCATTTCCATCTGGAAGTACTTCGGTGGCTTTTTCAGCAGCAACTTCGCTGTCTTTAAGCTACCCCAAATGGTACGTAATCGCCCCTGCGGCACTTTATGCTACCGGAGTGGGTTATTCTCGTTTACATTTGGGCGTGCATTATCCTTCTGATGTATTGGCTGGAGCGATTTTGGGGGCTGGCTCGGCCATTGTTTCAAGACAACTGAACAAAATGTTGGTGAACGAGTTTAGAAAAAGAAAAGTGAAAAAGTCAACTTTCTGACGGACAATTTTGTTGAAACTATATAATGGTAAAAAGAGAGAAAATAGTAGCATATTTAAAAAAGCTCGGATGGGCTGGTTTTATCTTTTTTTTGATAAAAGGATTGACCTTGTATGTTCTACTTCCTTATCTTATAACCAAGGGTTTAATCAACTGTGAATAAAGTCCTTACGGGCTTTGAAATATGACAAAGCACGAAATATTCTTTTCGACAGACATCAAAGAAAATCTTCTCGAAACTTTAGATAGGCAAATACCTTTTCCTCATCAACTCCAGCGAAAATCATTAATCATTGAGACCGACGAGCTGAGCGATTATTTACCCGAGGCCGTTAAAGTTCTAAAAATCAACGAAGTAGATTTAGAAACTAAAAAAAAGAGTTTTAAAGTGCTGGGTTATAGTTGTGCCTCCTGTGCAAACAGTGCCGAAACAGTCCTTAAATACGTTGATGGGGTTTACGGTTCATCTGCAAACTACGCCAACCACTCTGTAACCGTCGAATATCTACCTCAACTTACCAATCCAGAAGTTTTCAAAAGTAGCCTAAAAGAAATTGGTTTTGATTTGGTATTGGATGACAATTTTGAAAGTGCCAATCAACAAAGATTCAGAACTCAGAAAAGGGATTTGATCCTTGCGGGATTTTTTGCAGTTCCATTGTTTATAATTGGTATGTTTCTGATGGATTGGTCTTTAGGCCAATATGTTATGTGGGCCTTATGTACACCTCTAGTATTTTATTTTGGGAGACATTTTTTTATAAATGCTTGGAACAAAGCCAAAAGGTTGGAAACCAACATGGATACTTTGGTGGCTCTCAGCACGGGAGTGGCGTATGTTTTTAGTGTAGTAAATTTAGTCTTTCCACATCTTCTTCATCAACATCACCACGCTCAAATCTACTTCGAATCGGCTGGAATTGTTATATTTTTTGTGCTTTTAGGTAAATATCTTGAGGATTCAGCAAAAAACCGAGCTTCCGACTCCATAAAGAAACTGATGAAATTGGATGAGAAAAATGTAAAAGTTTTGGTCGGTCAGCAAATTGTGGAAAAGCTGATAGATGAAGTAAATCACGGTGACTTGGTAAGGGTTTTGCCCGGTCAAAAAATACCTTTGGATGGAAAAGTAGTGGTCGGAACTTCAAGTGTCAACGAAAGCATGATAACTGGAGAACCAATTCCGAAAAGCAAAAGCTTGGGAGATATGGTTTTTGCTGGCACCATAAACGTTGAAGGAGTTCTTGATTTTGAAGTGACGAAAGTGCATTCCGAAACCTATTTGGCATCCATTATTACTAAAGTCGAGGACGCTCTTTCGTCAAAAGCACCTATTCAAAAAAAGGTGGACAAAATTTCTAGCATTTTTGTACCTGTTGTCATATCTGCTGCTGCACTAAGCTTTTTGGTTTGGTATTTTGTGTTTAATAACGCCAACATGGCTCTATTGAGCTTCATAACCGTATTGGTTGTGGCCTGTCCATGTGCCATGGGTTTGGCTACACCTACGGCTCTGATGGTAGGCATTGGCAAAGGTGCCCAGAATGGAATCTTGATTAAAAACGCCGAATCTCTCGAAAAAACCGGTAGAATAACGGACTTGGTTCTCGATAAAACGGGAACAATTACCACGGGTAAACCCAAAGTGATAAAAGCATTTTGGAAAGACGAATCAAAAAAATCTATTTTAGCTGCATTAGAAGCTAATTCGAGCCACCCTTTGGCTCATGCTATTGTTGATTTTTTGCCTCAAAAAGAATTTATAAATATTCAGAATTTTGAAAATATTCCTGGAAAGGGAATAAAGGGAATATTCGAAGGGCAACATTATTTAGCTGGTAATAAGCAGTTTATTTTGCAAAATGAGATTGAGATTCCGAAAAACGATTTTGAAGATTCTGAAAATTCATTGGTATATTTTGCGACAGAAAAAGAACTTTTGGGAATTATAGAAATTGGAGATGAACTTAAACCTGAAATCGAAAAGCATTTAAGTGAAATCACGAATCAAGGAATTAAAGTTCATTTACTTTCTGGTGATAATGCTTTAGCGGTAAAAAATATGGCCCAAAAGCTAGGCATTTCTGATTACAAAGGGGAAGTTTTACCAGAACACAAAGCAGATTATATCAACTCTCTAAAGACTCAAAAAAGGGTAATTGCTATGGTAGGCGATGGTATAAACGATACACTTGCTTTTACGCAAGCAGATGTGTCAATAGCCATGAGCGACGGTGCAGATGTGGCGAAAGAAGTTGCTGATATCACAATTCTAGGCAATGATTTGTCGAGAGTCAAAAAGGCCATAACTTTGTCGAAGAATACAACAGCCACCATCAATCAAAACTTGTTTTGGGCGTTTTTCTATAATATTCTTGCCATTCCAGTGGCCGCTGGATTGTTATTTCCAAGTACAGGATTTCTGATGCAACCCATGTACGCCAGTGCCGCCATGGCCATGAGCTCGATTAGTGTGGTGGCCAATAGTTTAAGATTAAAAATTAAGAAAATAAACACATAGGCACATAAAACACATAGAAAAACTTTAATCTTTTGGTGTAATATTTTATGAATACCTACACCCGCTTTAAATATGAACCTATGCTCCCTAAGTGCCTATGTGTTAAAAAAAACAGACAAACAAAATGAAATTCAAATCAAATATCAATTGCCAAAACTGCGTAGCTAAGGTAAAAAACACACTTGATACGCTTGTAGGTGCAGAAGCATGGAAAGTTGACACCGAAAATCCTTCAAAGATTTTGGACATTTCCAATCCTGATACTTCAGCGGCTGAAGTGGTGAATAAGCTCAAAAGAATTGGTTTTACTGCTGAATTAATAGACTGATATTTCTAAAATCAGTCTTTAAAAAGCAAACAAACGGCGTGGGCTTCGAGGCCTTCTTTTTTACCAACAAAACCCATGGTTTCGGAAGTGGTGGCTTTTATAGAAACATCATCTGGCTCGATATTGCAGCACTTTGCAATGGCGACTTTCATTTCAGGTATGTATTTTCCTATTTTGGGTTCTTCCAAAATCAAGGTACTGTCTATATTTCCAACTTTATAGCCCTTTTCCCCAATCATTTCGGTGACTTTGGAAAGAAAAACTTTGCTATCCATTCCTCTCCATTGCGGATCAGTATTTTTAAAATGCTTTCCGATATCTCCTAGAGACAAAGCACCCAACAAAGCATCACAAATGGCGTGAAGCAATACGTCAGCATCCGAATGCCCCATTGAACCCACCGTATGAGGTATTTTGATACCTCCCAAACTCAATTCATATCCTTCCGCCAACTGATGCACATCGTAGCCGTGCCCTATTCTGAATTTCATATATTCTTTGATTAAACCGCTAAGACGCTATGTCGCAAAGTTCCTTTTTGACCCTTAACGAAATGCCCCGAAGTAGATTCTTTTTATTTTTTTATCGTAAAATTAGCCATAAATTTACACCAAATTAAAGTATTTGATGATTCAATTCCAACATTTCGAACTCAACAACGGCCTAAAAGTTTACGTTCACGAAGACCCTACCAGTCCAATTGCCGCTTTTAATATTTGTTACAATGTAGGTTCGAGAGACGAAAACCCTAACAAAACTGGCTTTGCACACCTGTTTGAGCATTTAATGTTTGGCGGTTCTAAAAATATACCTTCTTACGACGAACCACTCCAGAGAGTGGGTGGCGAAAACAACGCTTTCACTTCGCCCGATATTACCAATTATTATATCACTTTACCGGTTGAAAATTTGGAAACGGCATTTTGGTTGGAATCCGACCGGATGTTGAGCTTATCATTTGACCCTAAAGTACTCGAAGTTCAGCGAAGTGTGGTAATTGAAGAATTCAAACAACGCTACTTAAATCAGCCTTATGGTGATGTTTGGCTAAAACTAAGGCCTTTGGCTTATCAAGTTCATCCTTATAAATGGGCAACGATTGGCAAGGAAATCAGTCACATTGAAAACGCCACCATGGACGATGTTAAATCGTTTTTTTACTCGCACTATTTACCAAACAATGCTACTTTAGTTGTTGGTGGAAAGGTGACAGTTGGTCAAATAGAAAAATTGGCTAAGAAATGGTTTGGAGACATTCCAGCGGCTGCATTATATCCAAGAAATTTATCGAAGGAACCAGTTCAAACTGAACCAAGAAGACTTGAAACTACGGCTAAAGTACCTTTGAATGCCATTTACAAGACCTTCCATGTACCAGGTAGATACCACGATGATTATCATGCGGTAGATCTGTTGAGCGATGTACTTGGAAGAGGAAAATCCGCTCGATTGCATCAAAAACTGGTAAAAGAAGCCAAACTTTTTAACAATATCTCAGCTTACAGTACAGGTTCTCTAGACCCCGGTATGTTTGTGGTCAGCGGTAATCTAAACCAAGGAATAGACTTAAAAACGGCAGAGGATGCTCTCAATGAAGAACTTGAGAACATTAAAAACGCTAACATTACTGATATTGAGCTCGATAAAGTAAAGCACCAAGCACTCGCCACTGCGGCATTTGGAGAGGTGGAGCTGCTAAACAGAGTCATGAATATAGCAATTGCAGCCAATGCGGGTAATGTAAATTATTGTAATCAAGACAAAGACAAAATTGAAGCTGTCACTGCCGAAATGATGCACAAACAGGCCACTGAAGTTTTAAGAAACGATAATTGCAGTACATTGATTTATGGGGCGGAATAGAAAAGTGTAAATCATTAGAAGTGAGTCATTTACTTCTGAAAATTTCAAAACGAAACTAAAACAACTTGCCACTTCAAAACCAAACTGAATCACCAAATGTGAGAATTTTGTAATTCTTAAACTTAATTCTGAAACAATTTTAACCAACCAAGTACGACCTTTGATTTGATACAAAACTTAAACAAAGCAACTGTATGTTTAAATATCAATCAATTAGTGTCTATGGATTTCTGATTATTTTGGCGGGTGTTTCTTTGTTAATAAAATCAGATTCGAACATCACAACCCACGCTCTTATTGTTTCGTTAATAATAATTTCAAGTGCAATAATTGCAGGAATTGTTGCTTTAAAAACTTCAGGCAATAAAGTCCAAAGCCGTTACCATACACTTCATGGGGTCGGTTTACTTTTTTATGGAATTTTTCTGTTTTTCTACCCAAAAACTGTTTCTGAATTCTCAGACGTTACCGCTTTATTCTTCATCTTTTATGGTTTTTCGGAGATTATATTTTGTTTTTGGTTATTTAACTTAGAAGCTAAAATCAGCGTATTTCAATTGGTACTAAGACTCGCCATGGGCTTTGTTTTTTTTCTCAGTTCAATACTTATGATTGGTTTAAGGCATCCTTACCAGGCCGCAGAATTAGTTAGTGCCGGAGTAATTTTTATCATAATTGGTACACAAGTGATTTTCACAGTTCCGATTGTTACAAAATTAAATACGGTATGAATTTAACATGATGTATTCACCACTAAAACAACGAAGTTAGATTTTAAGGATTATTACCACAATTGCCTTAAAATCAGGAGTCTTTTGAAAAAAAATATGCCAATTAATAAAAAGACTGAAGTAAATATTCCAATAATTGATTAATTTGGATTCATAAACAAACCCTAAAATTTATGAATACTAAAAACTTCTTTACACTCGAGGTAATCAATTGTCTTGTGTTTGGCATCGCTCTTTTCTTTTTTCCAGATTTCCTTGGGAAAGAATACCTAACAAATCCTGAATGGATAAATGAAGGATCAAAAATTGTAGCCAAAGGATACGGCTCACTACTTTTAGCCTTGGGAATTGCTTTTTGGCTCGCTAGAAATTCAGGGCCGTCCGTCGCAAGGCACGCTTTGGTGGTTCTGGGTACATTCTCCAATATTTTCTTGATTATTATTCATTCCATGGCAATTCTGGGCGGTGTAGAGACTGCTATTGCTTGGGGAACTGTGGTAATGGCTTTAATATTAGCCATTTGGGGATTAATGTTAATTCCTAAAGAAAGAGATATAGCTGTCTAAGAGAAAACCAGAACAATATTAAATCCCTCATTTTCAAATAATTGAAAATGAGGGATTTGTTTTTTTAAGAAAAATGGCTTTTTGCCTTTATTATTTTTCCATTTCCAGGAGCGGTGGTTACCGTAAACACAAAACCGGGATTTACAGCATAAGCTCCATATTCTCCATTTTTGTTTAGTGCTATCAGCCCAACTTGAAAGTCCTTGGCTTTTTTCGGATTAATCTTTACCAATCTTTCAACAGCCATTTTGCATGCCGCCTCTGGTGATTTGCCTTGACGCATAAATTCTACTACCATGGCAGCACCCGCAATTCGGATCACCTCTTCACCTTGACCAGAACCCGTACAAGCACCCACTTCGTTGTCTACATAAAGCCCAGCCCCAATAATCGGCGAGTCTCCTACCCTGCCACGCATTTTAAAGCCCATTCCTGAAGTTGTACAAGCACCCGAAAGGTTTCCAGAATGGTCCAAAGCCAACAAAGCCATGGTGTCATGGTTAAATTCACCGTTTTCTAACATTTGCGGAGCAAAAGGGCCTTTGCCTTTTTGCATGGCCTTGTTTTGCTCTAATTCAATATTTTTTACCGGCTTATATTCAGACTTTTGAAGCCAATTTTTATAGGCATTCTCAGCATCTGTTGAAAGTTTGTCCTCTTCCACTTTAAAGCCTTTTTCTATCGCAAATTGTCTGGCACCATCACCAACCAAAAGCACATGTGGGGTATCTTCCATCACTTTTCTGGCTACAGAGATTGGATGTTTGATGTTTTCCATAAATGCTACACCGCCGCAATTCATTTTTTCATCCATTATGCAAGCATCAAGGGTTACTTTACCCTCACGGTCGGGATTTCCCCCCAAACCAACGCAGCAATTGATGGCATCTTCAATGTTGTTTGCTCCTTTTTCAACCGCATCCAAGGCTCTTCCCGTTGGGTTTTTCAGGATTTCCATGGCGGCTTCATTTACTGGAATTCCACTATCCCAAGTCGAAATCACGATGGGCTTTTTCACAGCTTTGGTTTGCCCAAAAGCATTCGTTAATGATAAAAAAGGCAAAGAAAACAAGCCTTTTGCTAAAAATCCTCTTCTGTTTGTCATGAAATTATTCTTTTATTTTTCCGATAGTTCTTCTATTTTTTCCTTCTGATTTTGTCAAATCATCACCTATATCTTGCCGAGCTTCATCGGCTATTTGCATCAATCTTTGTACAACCTCTGGATGGTCATTCATCACATTATAACGTTCGCCTGGGTCTCGTCTTAAATCATATAAGCCACCCTCAAAAGTAAAGTTCTCGTTTACACCGCCGGGCATTCCATCTTTTCCAGCTGAAAAACCTTCATATGTTCTTCCAGGATGAGGAAACACCAACTTCCAGTTTTCATCTCTTACGGCCTCTAAATTATTTTTTCTATAATAATATAAAAATGAAGTCCTTGGATTGGCTCCAGTATTTCCTTTTAAAACATCTAATACACTAACTCCATCAATTCGTCTTTTGGGCATTTTAGCACCTGTGGCTTCTACAATCGTCGGTAAAATATCCAATGCCGCAGACAAATTATTTGCCACCAAACCAGTTGGAATTTTGCCCTTCCAAGCCATCATGCAGGGCACTCGTTGCCCTCCATCAAAACTCGTCCCTTTGCCTTCTCTAAGCCCTCCAGCACTGCCTGCATGATTGCCATAGTTCAGCCAAGGGCCGTTGTCACTGGTTACAATGAGCAAGGTATTTTCATCTAACTTGAGTTTTTTCAATGTTTCCCGAATTTGGCCGATGCTCCAATCCAATTCCATCATTACGTCCCCATAAAGACCTTGCTTAGATTTCCCCTTGAATTTATCGGAAACCGCCAAGGGTACATGCGGCATAGGATGAGCCAAATAAACAAAGAAAGGTTTGTCTTTTTTTCTTTTTATGAAATCAATTGTTTTTTCTGTAAAATTAGTTGTGAATTGGGTTTGGTCCGGGTTGGTTTGAATAGTCTTTTCTCCTTCAATCAGAGGCAGTTCTGGGTAATAATTCTTTGTCACTGGATGATTGGGCCACATATCATGAGAATAAGGAATGCCATAAAACTCGTCAAAGCCATGTTTGGTAGGCAAAAAATCAGGCAAATGTCCTAGATGCCACTTCCCAAAGGCTGCGGTCGAATAACCTTCGGCTTTTAGCAATTCGGCAATAGTTTCCTCTTCGGTATTTAAGCCAATTTTGGCAGTATGGTCCAAAGCACCACTGAAACCAAGTCTATTGGGATAACAACCTGTCAATAAACCTGCTCTTGAGGCTGTACAAACTGCCTGAGGGGAGTAAAATTGAGAAAAATAGATTCCATCATGAGCCAGCTTATCAAAATTTGGCGTTTGATAACCTTGAGCTCCGTTCCTTGCAATATCACCAAATCCCATATCGTCCATGTAAACCAAAATTACATTTGGTTTTACGATAGATTTATCTTTCAGTACAAACGAAAAGAAAAGAATGGGTAAAGAAAATACGATGATTTTTTTCAGCATTTAAGGTCAGTATTGGGTTAATTATTGCCAGAACCTCCTTTAACTCCACGAAAATAATAAAATATTTTATTAAATATGCTTTTAGAAAATGTAATTGGCAATAGTTCTGAGTAAAAAGGTAATTTGAAAAAATATAATAAGGTCAATACTTCCTCCATTCATCCAAAAAATCCTTAATTTTGCGATTGATTTTAACCAAAAACATTAATATTTTGAACAAGAAAGTAATTTTAGCGATACTAGATGGTTGGGGCTTACCAAAACCAGGAGAAGAGTGGCGTTCGGCCATAGAAGCAGCCAATGTGCCGTTTTTTAGACATTTAATGGCTACTTATCCTAATAGCACCCTTGAGGCATGCGGTAGAGCAGTAGGTTTGCCAAATGGACAAATGGGCAACTCTGAAGTGGGTCATACCAATTTAGGAGCAGGTAGAGTGGTGTATCAAGAACTTGAAAAAATCAACGTAGCAGTAGAGGAAGGAAAAATCGCCAAAGAACCTGTAATGGTAGATGCTTTGGCTTATGCCAAAACCAATAATAAAAAAGTACACTTTATAGGACTATGCTCAGATGGTGGTGTGCACTCGCACATTGAGCACGTAAAAGGCCTATGCAAAATAGCCGCTGAAGCTGGAGTTAAGGATGTATTTGTACATGCTTTCATGGATGGTCGCGATTGTGATCCGAAATCTGGGAAAGCATTTATAGCAGATTTGCAAAATACTTTAGACCAAACAGGTGGCAAAATAGCCTCATTGACTGGTAGGTATTTTGCGATGGACCGTGACAAACGTTGGGACAGGGTAAAACTTGCCTATGATGCCATGGTGAATGGAATAGGCGAACTAAAGGTTAGTAAAGAGGAAATATCAGAAAGTATCCAAAAATCTTATGATGCAGACATAACGGATGAGTTTTTGAAACCAATTGTGGTGGTTGAAAATGGCCAACCCGTTGGAAACATCGAAGCTGGAGACGTGGTAATGTGCTTTAACTTCAGAACAGACCGAGGTCGTGAAATTACGGAGGCATTAACCCAGAAGGACTTTCATGAGCAAAACATGCACGCTTTGGATTTGTACTATATCACCATGACCAATTACGACGAGACTTACAAAAACGTAAAGGTGATATATGACAAAGACAATTTGAACAATACGCTTGGAGAAGTTTTGGAAAAAGCCGGAAAGAAACAGATACGTTCTGCCGAAACTGAAAAATACCCACACGTAACCTTCTTTTTCTCTGGCGGAAGGGAGGAGCCATTTGTAGGTGAAACTCGACTTTTGTCGCCATCACCTAAAGATGTGGCTACGTATGATTTAAAACCTGAGATGTCTGCAAAAGATTTGGCGGCTAATTTGGTTCCTGAATTAGAAAAAGGTGAAGTAGATTTTGTATGTTTGAATTTTGCAAATCCCGACATGGTGGGTCACACGGGTGTATTTTCGGCCGTAGTAAAAGCAGTGGAAACCGTAGACGCCTGCTTAAAACAAGTGGTGGAAGCTGGAACAGCCAATGGATACACCACCTTGGTGATAGCAGACCATGGCAATGCAGATTATATGCTAAATGATGACAAATCTGTGAACACGGCCCATTCATTGAATCTCGTGCCATTTATTGTAGTAGATGATGCTTATAAAGGCCAACCTAAAAGCGGAAAACTTGGAGACGTAGCACCTACCATTTTGAGTATTATGGGCATTGATATCCCTAAAGAAATGGATGGAAATGTATTGATATAAAATCACTTAGGCAATGTATTCAAAAAAACTCCTGACTACTCAGGAGTTTTTTTTGTCTTTCACCTTTGCTTAGGAGCGATATTACAAGTTAGAATCTAATCCATTGATATGTTTAACAATTCTTATTAAATCTGATGGATTTTGTAAACTTAAATCATATTTATCGGCAAATGCTTTAGCCTTTTTTTCGTTTTCATCAAAAATCTTGAATTTCTTGCCCACACGTTGCATTTTGTCGTGATAGTTGATGTAATAAGTCGTTTCTTTTACAAAATATCCTTCAAAACCATCACCTGTTTGCTCATAGCCATTTTTTTCACCCTCAACAGCTGGAATATATTTGCATTTGATATTTTTAAAAAGTTCAGTTTCTCCATCCAACAGCTTTTGGTAGTATAAATCTCCTGCCGCCACATATTGGTTTCTGTATTTTCTAAAAGTATTACCATTGATTGTAAATTGAAGTGGTTTTATTTCAATAGCCTCTTTGTCCGCACCAACAGAAAAAAATAATGAATTATTTATTAAATTAAATGCCATGTAGCCTTTCGAAACTCCGCCACCCTCCATCATAATTGTGCCATTAAACCATGAATTATTGAAAAATGGTGTTCCTTTATATACTTTACCAATATCATTTCTGGTCTGAAGTTTTACATTGGGGTTAGTGTATTCTGAAACCAACACGGTATCCAAGCCCCTAATTTCAATTTTACTATTTGAAGCTTGAATAGAAAATTTATCCATGAAATAGGCCATGTATTCGTTTTGACAAAGAGATTGAAAACTCACGAAAACAATCAAAAACACGGTAATAGAAAAATTCTTCATTTGATTCCGATTTTAAATTAAACCTATTTCGATTGATGAAATTAGTAAAATTATTGAATTCATAATCAGATTATTATAAAAAAATCTCCAAGTAATCATTTCATGGAGATTTTGTTGTATCAATTGAGAAATTGGGGCTTTTTAATTTGCATTTAATAAAACCTGTGAACCCTTACTATTTCCCATGATTACAATTTTAGTGTTTGGCGATGCAGCAAGATCTTTTTGGGCTTTTATTTGCTCATATTGCAATTGTTTGTCAGTCAAAGTTGAGGTAATAATCCTTTGGTAATCAGCTATACCCTGGGCTTCAACCCTCTTTCTTTCAGCTTCTTGCTTTTCTTTTTGTAGGACAAACTGCATCTTTTGGGCATCTTGCTCCGCATTGATTTTCGATTCAATGGTTTTCTTCACCGATTCTGGCAAGGCTATATTTCTTACCAAAAGTTGTTCTAAAACCAAACCTCTGTCTTTAAAATCCTTTTCGATAGAATTAAAAATGCGGGTTTGAAACTCGTCTCTTTTAGTCGAATACAATGCAATGGCGTCATAATTAGCAGAGATATCTCTGATTCGGGTTCGAGATAATGGCCGTACGATGACATCTACATAGTTCAATCCGATTTGTTTGTAAATATCTGGAGCTTTAGCCGATACAATTCTAAACAAAACCGTGAGGTCAATAGTCACTTCCAGTCCATCGGCCGACAAAACTTTAATGGCATCGTCCCCAGCTTTAGAACCTTCATCATGAACCCCTGACATGGTATAGTTTTGGGTTTTCAAATCCAATTCTTTTATATCGGCCAATGGATTCACAAAGTTCAAACCGCTATTAAGCGTCTCTTTTTTTACATTTCCAAAAATAGACTGAACCCCAACTTTACCCGCATCGACTTGCACTACACATTTCGAGAGAATACCAAAAATAATCACCACAATACCAATAACCCGAATCATACCGGCTCGCTCTGAAAGTGGGCTATTCACTTTTTTCAGATTATAGGCCGTCAATAACAATACAATACCTACAATAATAATAATCATTTGTTTATAAGTTTAGTGGCTCAAAAGTATACTTGGTTTCTCGCATTTCTAACAAATATTTATGAATGGAATTTTGGCCTAGAAATTCTGCTTAAAATTTATTTGGTATGAAAGTATGAAAACAAAAAAAGCCCGAACAAAATATTCGGGCTTTCCATTTACGTTATAAAATATTAATAACCAGTATTTTGAACCAATGTTGGTTTTCCATCTTTTTGACTGTTCAATATCTCATCTTGGGGAAGCGGGAAGTAATTATTTTTACTAGTAAAAGTTTTACCTGCCATATAACCTCTTTTGTTAAATACTCTTCCTGAAGGCTCTTTTCCAGGTGCAGCTTCTTCGGCGGCGTATTTGTTCAATACTTTTTCGGCAATACCCCAACGAACCAAGTCAAAGAATCTGTGACCTTCCATTGCAAACTCCAATCTTTGCTCCATACGCGTGGCGTTTCTTGCAAAATCAGCACCTTTTGTAGCGAAAGTTCCGGCTGGATAAGGTTTAACAACATAATTTACAGTCGGGTCTTGAACTGAACCTTTTTGAGCTCTTTCTCTAATCATGTTAACATAACCTTCGGCGGCTGCTAAGTTTCCTAATTCAATTTCACACTCAGCCAACCAAAGAATTACATGCGACATTTTCAATAGTCTATAGTTATTGTTCACATTTCTTTTGCTCGTTGAGTGCGTGGTGCTATTCTCTTCTGCCAAGTAGTACATCCATTTTTTACCTGTAAATGGTCCTGCATATACTTGATCTCTGATCCATGTAGAACCAGGCATTGGGCCCCAATCAAGGAAATTTACACCTCGTCTACCTACTGTCCAGTCTAGTCTTGGATCTACTGGAACACTCTTATCTAATGTAAAGGCCGTTCCGGCACTGATACCTTGGTCATTTGGCAAATCTACTTTGTTATAGGTATCTTCTGTACCGTCTGCCGCATTTCCAATCAATGGAAGCCCATCCTCAGAAGTTTTAAAAGCATTCACCAAGTTATGAGAAGGTTGGTAAAAACCACAACATCCACGACCTGGAGCAGTAGAAGAGTAAGGCCAGTTAAGGTTATCTCCAGCGTTACCGTTATTGCCCGTAGTACCATCATTTACAGAAAACTGCACTTCAAAAATAGACTCCGAGTTATTGTTGGTAACGGTTCTGTAATTGTCATGATAGTTGGCTACCAATTTCTTTCCCGAGTTCTTGTAAACATCTTCCAATAGAGCTTTTGCATCGCCCCATTTTTTCTGGAATATTTTGGCTTTTGCTAAATAAGCCTTTGCTGCCCATTTGGTTGCTCTTCCTTTTTGTGACTGAACCGCAGGGAGCGTATTTGCCGCAAACTCAAAATCAGCCTCTATTTTTGACCAAATATCCTCTGTATTAGGAATTTTTGTAGAATTAGGGTCTGACGCTTTGTAAATCTTGTCATCAATATAAGGCACTTTGCCCCACATTTTTTTAGCCTCAAAATGGTAATGGCCTCTTAAGAAACGTGCCTCAGCTACCACTTGGGCTTTTTCAGCCTCGGTCATATCTTTAACATCTGGGCTTCCAACGATTTGTATCACCTCGTTTGCACGAGCAACTCCATCGTATGAATGCCACCATTTTCCTAGGAAATAGGTATTATCTGCCAACCAGTTGTATTGCTCAATAAAAGACAGCTCAGGTTGGTCACCCGCATCGGTACCTTTTACGGCATCGTCAGAGCTTATTCCACCAAATACATAGTTCGAAATGGTTGATTGACGACCAGTATTACCCGCACCTACGCCATCCAGAAGCGAGTACGCTCCTATTAACAAGGCATTTACGCCATTTTTTGTAGAAAGTTGAGCCAAAGATGCTCTACCCTGCGGCTTTAAGTCGAAAAAGCTATCAGAGCATGAAAAGCTGATAAAAACAGCGACTAATAGTATGATTATTTTCTTCATTTTATTTAATATTTTTATCATTGTAATTAAAAACCAAGTCTTACACCCACCAAATATGACTTAGCCACTGGATAAGCACCCTCGTCAATTCCCATGTGAATATCTTGGTTGTCGTTGCCTGAAGTTCTCAAGTTAATGTCCGGATCAAGTCCAGTATATTTGGTCAAAGTCAAGATATTTTGTCCTTGAACATATATTTGAGCTGATCCCATTTTGGCCTTTTTCATGATGTTTGCAGGAATCGAATAGGTCAACTGTACATTTTTCAATCTCAAATATGAACCATCCTCTAAGAAATAAGATGATATCTGCTGACTAGTAGCATCACCGGAGTTTAATCTTGGAAGTTTGGCTACATCACCTTGTTTTTTCCAAGAATCATACAACATTTCTTTCGATCTGTTTCCTTGGAAAGTATTAAAGTCTGTCCAATATCTAACATAGTTAAATATCTCATTTCCTTGAACTCCTTGTCCAAACATGGTCAAATCGAAGTTTTTGTAGCCCAAATTAATGTTAATACCGTAGGTAAAATCAGGATGCGGATTACCAATAATCGTTCTATCTGCAGCAGTAATAACTCCGTCTCCGTTTACGTCTCGGAATTTAAACGTTCCAGCCCTGGTATATGAACCGAACTTTGGAGCTGCGGCAGCCTCAGCATCGTCTTTGATGACACCGTCAACAAAATATCCGTAGTAACTCGCAATTGGCAGGCCAGCTTTGGTTGCAGAAATTGCAGGAAGACGAGTAGTAAATCCAAATATAGTAGCATTAGGATCATTATTCAATTTGATCACTTTGTTTTTGTAATGTCCAAGGCTTAGACCCACTTGATATCTAAATTCTCCAACTTTATCCCTAAAGTTTATGCCAAGGTCAATTCCCTTATTTTGTACTTCTCCAATGTTGGTAAAAGGTATAGAACCTGTACCAGCTGTTCTTGGAATTGCTATTTGGGTTAACATGTCGGAGGTTACTCTATTATAAACGTCCAAAACCAACTCCATTTTATTGTTCAGTAAAACGGCATCTAAACCAACATTGGTCGAAGTAGTTGTTTCCCATTTACCGTTTGTGTTACCAAACTGCACTAGGTCAAAACCTCCAACTATTGAAGAACCCGTGCCATTGATGTCGTAGGCATTGTTTGAAGGGTCAGCCGCATACAAGGTGTAGGCATTGTATACGTTCGGAATTAACTGATTACCAGTTTTACCCCATCCTAGCCTCAATTTCAAATCGTTCACAAACTTCAAGTCTTTCATAAATTCAAACTCTGACATACGAACCCCAACTGAAAAAGCCGGAAATACCCCGTACCTGTTCGCCTCTGAGAATCTCGATGAACCATCTCTACGCAAAGTAAAATCCGCCAAATAAGTATCTTTATAACCATAGTTCACCTTACCGAATTGAGAAAACAATGCACTTCGGATTGCTCCGTCACCCGCATTGGCCAAGCCTGCAGCTGAACCTGAATTTAAGTAACGATAGTCCAAATCGTCAAAGGAGAAGCTACTTCTACTCGCAGAAAAACCAAAAGAGTAAGTTGTTACTGATTCAGTACCGACCAACACGTTTAGTTCATGAAGACCCATTGTCTTGGCATAATTGATAGTATTAAACCAAGTGGCTGATTTGTCGTAATTGTTTATTACGTTCAAGCTATTGGCATTTCTAGCCTCAGCCGCCTCAATATCTCTGTGGAAGTATTCCGAACGGTTAAACTGATTGTATTCCAAACCATAGCTTGTTCTTGCTTTCAGTCCTTTCATGATATCAAACTCGGCATAAACATTACCAAAAACGTGCGTTCCTTTGGTCAAGTTATCTTTTTCACGATAGAGTCTCGCCAATGGATTGGGTGCATTTCCAAGGTTTACACCTTTACTTCCCGCAAAACCATTATACGGAGAAGTATTCGTACCTCCCAACTCAGCAGGACCACCTGTTATGTCAAATATGGGTATAATAGGATGCACACGAATAGCAAACATTATAGGATTCGACTCATTGTTGTTGGTAATACCTTGTCTTTCATCATAAGAGAAAGTAAAGTTCTCACCAATCGTCATAAAGTTTTTCTTGAATTCAGTATTTGCTCTAACCGAATATCTGTTGTATTTGGTGTATTTCAAAATACCATCTTGAGAAAAATAATTGGCCGAAATAGCATATTTACCGGAGTTTGAACCACCCGTAGCACCAATTTGATAATTGGATATCGGAGCTGGATCAAAAATAGCATCTTGCCAATCGGTACCTTCTTTGTTGGCTTTTGTAATGTTAAAAGCCGTTTTACCCAAATTCGGATCTGCAATGTCGTTGGTATAGGTATAATTGGCTGGCAAAGAACCATAAACGTTTGGATAGATGTAATCCGCAATCGTTTGCTCCCCGTTTGGTCCAAATTTATACTGAACCGAAGGAGAAGTTACAGAAGGATTCTTTCCAGCACCAAGGTCAGCCTGGTAGAGATAAGAACCTAACTCTTGCGTATTTAACAAATCCAACATTCTACCTGGTCGTTGAGTACCTGTGTAATAGTCAAACGAAATGTTTGGTTCACCAGCTTTTCCTTTTTTGGTGGTGATGATTACCACCCCATTGGCTGCTCTTGCACCATAGATAGAGGCTGCAGAGGCATCCTTCAATACCTGCATTGACTCTATGTCATTAGGGTTGAGTTGGTTCAGCGTTCCTTGGGTAGGTACACCATCAATTACATACAAAGGGCTGTTGTTGTTCACCGAACCAAATCCCCTGATACGTACCATGGTACCACCACCAGGTGAGTTGTCGTTACCAACTACCACACCGGCAGCTCTACCTTGGAGCATCTGAGTGACGCTGGCCGCTGGTGTTGCTGTCAGTTCCTTGGCGTTTACTACTGTTACGGCACCAGTAATGTCCTTCTTACGTTGCGATGCGTAACCCGTTACCACCACTTCACTCAGCGACTTTGTGTCAAGCGATAACACCACGTTAATTTCAGAGCGAGCACCAACAACTTCTTCGCTTGGATTATAACCAATAGAAGAATAAGTCAAAACGCTAGAATTGTTTGGAACGTCTATGGTGTAGCTACCATTGGCGTCTGTTGTGGTACCGGTAGAGGTACCTTTTACCAAAACTGTAACCCCAGGAATTCCTGAAGTGCTACCGGTCTCAGTTACCTTACCGGCTACTTTTCTTTGAGCGTAAGCAAAGCTTACCGTCATGAGCAAGCTCACAACCATCAATGCCCGACCCAAATTTCGAAAGAGGAGTTTTTTTTGCATACGAGTAGGAGTTTTTGTTAATTTTAAATAGTTTTAAGAATTCGAATAGTTTTTCAAATATAATTATTAATTCAGGTAATAATATTTATAAAATTAAATTTTTTTAAAAAATAATACAATTCAAGAAATAGTAAAGTTTCCTTAACAAATGGCTAAAGAAATTAACGTTTACGACGCAATAGTAGTGGGATCAGGCATTTCGGGGGGATATGCAGCCATGGAACTTACAAAAAAAGGCTTAAAAGTCTTGATGATAGAAAGGGGCCGTCATGTGGAGCATGTCACCGACTACACCACCGCTTTAACCCCACCTTGGGATATGCCACACCGTGGAAAAGCAACCTTGGAACTGCTGAAGGACTATCCTAAAACGGCTCGTGTTTACAATAAAATCAACGAATTTTCGGCTCACTTTTATACCAAAGACGCACTTCATCCCTATTTGGAGGACAAGCGATTCGACTGGATTAGAGGTTATCAATTGGGTGGGAAGTCTATCACTTGGGGACGAATAGCACTGAGAATGTCTGACTTAGATTTTGAGGCAAACGCCAAAGAGGGAATAGCGATAGATTGGCCACTGAGATACAAAGATTTAGCTCCGTGGTACGACTACGTAGAAAAATTTGTCGGCATTTCAGGCAATATAGACAAAATATCCCATTTGCCCGATGGCATTTTCCAGCCTCCTATGCCGTTTTCTTGTGTAGAAAAAGACTTTCAGAAAAAGAATAACAAGTTTGGTGCCCAGGTCATACATGCCCGGCAGGCACATTTGACACAACCAACCGAGGAGCAACTGGCACTTGGTCGTGGTAGTTGTCAATACCGAAATATGTGCGGCCGTGGATGTCCATTTGGTGCATATTTCAGTACGCAAGCCGCAACGCTTCCTGTTGCTAAAAAAACTGGAAACCTAACGATTCTAACGAATGCCATTGTTAAAGAAATAAAGTACGATGAAGCCAAGCAAAAGGCCACGGGCGTAATTGTAATTGATACCCTCACCAAAAAAGAAACTGAATTGTTGGCCAAAACCATTTTCTTAAATGCCTCTGCATTGGCCTCTACCCAAATCCTGTTGAACTCCAAGTCTAAAAGATTTCCGAACGGAATGGGCAACGACAGTGGCGTACTAGGTCATTATTTGATGGACCACCATTTTGGGGCTGGTGCTTCTGCCGAAGTGGAGGGATTTGAGGATACCATAGAATTTGGCAGACGACCAAATGGTTTTTATATACCACGATACCGAAATATCGGAGGTGAAAAACGCGATTACCTGCGTGGATTTGGCTATGAGGGCGAATCTAAAAGGGCAAAACCAGATTTGAAAGATGATTTTGGGGCAGATTTCAAGAAAAAAATGACGGAATTTGGCCCTTGGAAGATAGAATTGTCGGCTTTTGCCGAAACCTTGCCTTACGAAGACAACAAAATTTACCTCAGCGAGGAGGAAAAAGACGAATGGGGAATTCCTTTATTGATCATGTCTGCGGAATATAAAGAAAACGAAACCAAAATGCGGGTGGACATGAAAAACGATGCCGCCGAGATGTTTGAGGCAGCTGGCTACAAAAACATCAAGCCGTATGATGAAATCAGAGGTTTTGGTAGATGCATTCACGAAATGGGAACCGCCAGAATGGGGCATTCGCCGAAGGACTCCGTGCTTAACAAAAACAACCAAGTTTGGGGTGTTCCCAACGTTTTTGTAACGGATGGTGCCTGTATGACCTCTTCTTCGGCCGTTAATCCGTCCTTAACTTATATGGCCTTGGCTGCACGAGCGGCAGATTTTGCGTTAAATGAACTCAAAAAACAGAATATATAAGGCATGCTGAGTTATTGGGAACAGGATATTTTCAAGCCAAAATATGATTACCTCATCGTTGGTTCGGGTTTTTCGGGACTATGGATGGCGTATTTCTTGAAAAAGCAAAATCCCGACGCTGAAGTAGCCATTCTAGAAAGAGGAACCTTGCCCAACGGAGCCAGTACCAAAAATGCCGGCTTTGCATGTTTCGGGAGTCCATCAGAACTACTTGAAAATGTAAAAGAAATTGGTTGGGATCAAACCTTGGCCATGACCCAGAAGCGGTTTGAAGGAATCCAAATCATCAAGCAACACTTCGGCGATGTGATAGATTACAATCCTTGCGGTGCTACGGAACTTTTCAGCGAGGCCAGCATTTTTGAGGACAATCTGAGCCAATTGGAAGTCTTGAACAAAAACCTATCCTCCATCGTAAATACTAAACTACACTTTTATCAGGATAATCAGATAATTCCTGAAAGCAAATTTGCAGGATTCCACTATGCCATAAGCAACCGTGCCGAAGCCTCCATCCACTCCGGAAAGCTTTTTTATGCACTCCACAAAACCTTGGTTAACCAAGACGTAAAGTTTTTCTTCGGAACCGAGGTTGAAAACATCGACGCCAGTCAGAAAATGGCGGTTGTCAAAACCAAAAACCTTGGAGACTTTGAAGCCCAACATGTTTGTATATGTACCAATGCTTTTTCGAATATATTTCTGCCAGAGCAAAAAATACAACCCGGCCGTGGGCAAGTTATCATCACAAAACCCATTGAAGGGCTAAGCTTTAACCGCACTTTTCATATCGACAAAGGCTATTATTATTTCAAAAATGTCGGAAATAGGGTATTGTTTGGAGGCGGAAGAAATCTAGACTTCGAAGGCGAAAACACCGACCAATTCGGCCACACAGAATTGATTCAGAATCAATTACTGAAATATCTAAAAGAATGGATTCTACCCAAATTTGATTTTGAAATAGACCTAAAATGGAGTGGAATAATGGCCTTCAACGAGTCCAAAACACCAGTTTCCAAAATTATTCAGCCCAATCTTTCGGCCAGTGTCTGTATGAATGGTATGGGTGTGGCTTTGGCTCCGTATTTGGCTAGGGAGTTGGTTGGGGGGATGGGGTGAAATTTAAACTAACGCAAATTAAGCAGTCTAATCTAACATAGACGGCAATTTTGGATTCATAATTAGGAAAATTTTATTGTTAGTATAGAATTTAAAGGATATATTTGAAAAGAAAATAATAAGGTAGGGAAACAAAGAAAACTTAAATCAAAAATTGCGATTTCTCGATACAAATTGATGTTATAATTATGGGTATTCTCTTTTATGCCTATGTAAAAAAATGACTATTTTAGCTTGATTAACTTTAGTCTCGATATAAACAAAATCCCATTCAAAATTACAATGACGATTCAAGAATTTATTGCTCAATACAAAAATCATCCTGTACTATTCATTGGAACAGGTATAAGTCTTAGATATTTAGAAAATTCTTTCACTTGGGATGGTTTGCTGAGTAAAATTGCTTTAGACCTAACTGACAATCCTGAATACTATCTGGATATAAAAGCAAAATGTTTTATTGATGAAAAATTTGATTTTCTAAAAATTGCTGATTATTTAGAGCAAGATTATAACAAGAAATTATCTGAAGATAGAAACGGTAAATTCAAAGAAATCAATGACATATTTTACAAGAAAATGTCAGAAGGAGTGCACTTAAGTAGATTCAAAATTTATATTTGCAATCTATTTTCTGAATTAAAATTTAAAAGCGAAACTTCCGATGAATTAAAAGAGTTTAGAAAAATTCGTAAAAATGTAGGCTCCGTAGTTACAACCAATTATGATGGTTTAATGGAAAATTTATTTGACTTTAATAAACTTATCGGTAACAACATCCTTTTGAGTAATCCTTACGGCTCTGTTTATAAAATTCACGGCTGTCATGAAAATCCTGAAAAAGTTATAATTACAGAAAAGGATTATTTAGATTTTAATAATAAATATGAGCTAATTCGTGCTCAATTACTTTCTCTCTTTATACATAATCCCATTATTTTTATGGGATATAGTGTTAATGATGACAATATTAAAAAAATTCTGAAAACCATTTTTACTTACGTTGAACCAAACTCAGAATTA
Organism: Lacihabitans soyangensis; assembly: GCF_024343775.1. GTDB lineage: Bacteria > Bacteroidota > Bacteroidia > Cytophagales > Spirosomataceae > Leadbetterella > Leadbetterella soyangensis. Next base: position 132,215 of record NZ_RJUF01000181.1, read on the forward strand.
GCAACAAAAATCAAGAATAATTTTCTTTTAGTTGAGAGAGATCTAGGTAATGAAAATGAGATAATAAGTGAACACGACATTGTTCTCGATGGATTAACAATTAGAATAAATAAAATAAAGACAGACAATTATACGGCAATTTATCAATCAATTTCAAATTTACATCTTCCAGTTACAGCTTTGGATGTTAGAAAAGTACAGAACATTGTAAAAGAAATCTATGCTGGTGGTGAAATTAAAGTTAGTATTACAGAAGATCTCGATACATTAAAAAATGGCGATAAAATTTTGGCAATAGGCTCTTCAAAAACCATCCAATATCAGTATCAAACTGCACCTGAACTTTTGGCAAGTTATTTTAACGTTATTGATGAATCAAATTCTCAAATTGTAAGTTTAATTGATAAATATAAAATTCAACCAGCCAATACTTCCCTATCTTCGGATTTAGTTCTATCAATAAAGAAATTCAAAATTCAACTTCATTAAAAAAACAGCAGATAAAAAATGTTACTGATTGTGTAAAAAATCTACCTTCTAATTGTTGTAAAAAACACAAAAACATTGAAGATATAATTAACGATGAAACAATTCCTTCATCCTATAAAATGAATGCCATTATCTTTAATGCATACCATAAAAATATTAATCTCGATGAAATCGAAAAATTTCTGAGAGAAAATACTTCATCTACAGACACTTCTCATAGGAAACTTTTGAGTGTTTATGATTTGCAAAAATATAACATCAGTTAACAACTAAGGCCAGCTAAACGATGGCTCCACCATCGTAGCAGTGTCAAGCAAGCTATACTTGCTAAAACCGCTCTTCCTTTACTTTAGCAGATGAAAAAAGAATTGAAAAATACGAGTAATTAGGATAAATTTATCTCGGTAAATTTTCCTAAGTGGGAAGCAGGTGAACCTACCCGCTCTGCAAGCCGAAACTATCCTTCGATAAAGGCCCTGCCTCCCTCACTCAATCTAAACCAATTTAGCTATTTAGAACCAGTTCGTGCTGATAATCTTATAAAGGCTTTTGTCGATTTGAGTTTACTTAGGTCAATTTTTCTTTTCACTTTAAAATTAAGTTTTTATGAAACAAAATGAAAATTTAGAGATTGATTTTTTTGTTGGCATTGACATGTCTAAAGACAAATTTGATGTTGGAGTTATGGATAAGTCTGGTGTTAGAATTGGTCATAAAAAATTCAATAACAATGACTTAGGTTTTGAAGAACTGTTTACATGGCTCTCTAATAGCTTAAAAACAGA
>NZ_RJUF01000182.1 GCF_024343775.1 Lacihabitans soyangensis
CCCAACCTTCTCATCCGTAGTGATACTCTCCAAAACAAAAAAAGCGAACCTTTCGATTCGCTTTGTGACGACACCTTGTCGGCCACGTAGTGATCCAAAGTCGGAAGCGACCCCTGCCCAACCTTCTCATCCGTAGTGATACGCTCCAAAATAAAAAAAGCGAACCGTTCGATTCGCTTTTTGATCGCACCTTGTCGGCCACGTAATGATCCAAAGTCGGAAGCGACCCCTGCCCAACCTTCTCATCCGTAGTGATACTCTCCAAAACAAAAAAAGCGAACCTTTCGATTCGCTTTGTGACGACACCTTGTCGGCCACGTAGTGATCCAAAGTCGGAAGCGACCCCTGCCCAACCTTCTCATCCGTAGTGATACGCTCCAAAATAAAAAAAGCGAACCGTTCGATTCGCTTTTTGATCGCACCTTGTCGGCCACGTAATGATCCAAAGTCGGAAGCGACCCCTGCCCAACCTTCTCATCCGTAGTGATACTCTCCAAAACAAAAAAAGCGAACCTTTCGATTCGCTTTGTGACGACACCTTGTCGGCCACGTAGTGATCCAAAGTCGGAAGCGACCCCTGCCCAACCTTCTCATCCGTAGTGATACGCTCCAAAATAAAAAAAGCGAACCGTTCGATTCGCTTTTTGATCGCACCTTGTCGGCCACGTAATGATCCAAAGTCGGAAGCGACCCCTGCCCAACCTTCTCATCCGTAGTGATACTCTCCAAAACAAAAAAAGCGAACCTTTCGATTCGCTTTGTGACGACACCTTGTCGGCCACGTAGTGATCCAAAGTCGGAAGCGACCCCTGCCCAACCTTCTCATCCGTAGTGATACGCTCCAAAATAAAAAAAGCGAACCGTTCGATTCGCTTTTTGATCGCACCTTGTCGGCCACGTAATGATCCAAAGTCGGAAGCGACCCCTGCCCAACCTTCTCATCCGTAGTGATACTCTCCAAAACAAAAAAAGCGAACCTTTCGATTCGCTTTGTGACGACACCTTGTCGGCCACGTAGTGATCCAAAGTCGGAAGCGACCCCTGCCCAACCTTCTCATCCGTAGTGATACGCTCCAAAATAAAAAAAGCGAACCGTTCGATTCGCTTTTTGATCGCACCTTGTCGGCCACGTAATGATCCAAAGTCGGAAGCGACCCCTGCCCAACCTTCTCATCCGTAGTGATACTCTCCAAAACAAAAAAAGCGAACCTTTCGATTCGCTTTGTGACGACACCTTGTCGGCCACGTAGTGATCCAAAGTCGGAAGCGACCCCTGCCCAACCTTCTCATCCGTAGTGATACGCTCCAAAATAAAAAAAGCGAACCGTTCGATTCGCTTTTTGATCGCACCTTGTCGGCCACGTAATGATCCAAAGTCGGAAGCGACCCCTGCCCAACCTTCTCATCCGTAGTGATACTCTCCAAAACAAAAAAAGCGAACCTTTCGATTCGCTTTGTGACGACACCTTGTCGGCCACGTAGTGATCCAAAGTCGGAAGCGACCCCTGCCCAACCTTCTCATCCGTAGTGATACGCTCAAAAATAAAAAAAGCGAACCGTTCGATTCGCTTTTTGATCGCACCTTGTCGGCCACGTAATGATCCAAAGTCGGAAGCGACCCCTGCCCAACCTTCTCATCCGTAGTGATACGCTCTAAAACAAAAAAAGCGAACCTTTCGATTCGCTTTGTGACGACACCTTGTCGGCCACGTAGTGATCCAAAGTCGGAAGCGACCCCTGCCCAACCTTCTCATCCGTAGTGATACGCTCCAAAATAAAAAAAGCGAACCGTTCGATTCGCTTTTTGATCGCACCTTGTCGGCCACGTAATGATCCAAAGTCGGAAGCGACCCCTGCCCAACCTTCATGTCTATAGTGAGACGCTTCAAAACAAAAAAAAGCGAACCTTTCGATTCGCTTTGTGACCGCACCTTGTCGGCCATGTAGTGATTCAAAGTCGGAAGCGACCCCTGCCCAACCTTCTCATCCGTAGTGATACGCTCCAAAACAAAAAAAGCGAACCTTTCGATTCGCTTTGTGACGGCACCTTGTCGGCCACGTAGTGATCCAAAGTCGGAAGCGACCCCTGCCCAACCTTCTCATCCGTAGTGATACGCTCTAAAACAAAAAAAGCGAACCTTTCGATTCGCTTTGTGACCGCGTAGGGATTCAAACCCCAAACCTTCTCATCCGTAGTGAGACGCTCTATTCAGTTGAGCTACGCAGCCAATTGGACTGCAAAAGTAGTGGTTTTCTTATGTATTCCAAAAAAAATGTCAGTTAATTTTTCAATTCTGTTAGTTTTTCTGGGTTGATATTCTCGTAATATTTCTTTATTTTCAGGATAATTGCCAAGCCCACAGCTACTTCCGAAGCCGCAACTAGCATTATGAATAATGCAAAAATTTGACCCTGCTCTGGGATTTTATCAAATTTACTAAAGGCCACAAAGTTTATATTTACGGCATTTAGCATTAATTCCACACCCATAAGCATCAAAATTAGATTTTTTTTGGTAACTATTACCGCAAATCCTATGGCAAACAATATGGCTGAAACAATAATATAGGGTGTTAAATTATTCATCTTTTTTAGCAATATAAGTGGCACCAATCAAGGCCATCAGCAATAACACACCAATAATCTCTAGTACCAAAACCGAGTCGGTCATTAAATTATATCCAAGGTTTTTGATGTGCTGTTGTGGTTTGAAACTGCTGGTGCTAAACTTTGACTCCAAAACCAAAAATGAGAGTAATAAAGACAAACTGACGGCTATGGTTAGACTAAAAACCATATCCATGTTCTCAATATTAAGCTTACCTTTTCCCATTTTTTTGTTGGAGCTTAGCATGATACCAAAAATAAGTAGTATCAATATGCCGCCTATGTAAATCATGATTTGGGCAGCAGAAACAAACTCTCCACCAGCAAAAACAAATATACCCGCTACGCCCAAAAAGCTCACCAAAAGTCCATAGGATGCATATAAGACGTTTTTTGAAAACAAAACATACAATGCTCCGATAACTGCTATCAAACAAAATATACCAAATGCCACATTGCCATTTTGTAATTCCCTAAGTACTATTTCCATTTATGATTTTGGTTTAAGTTTAGGTACAAATTTGGCTGGACTTACTGGCGTTTCTATCCTTGCTTCAGCCTCATTAATTGAATCAATTGGGGTACTTTCGGTAACTACGGGTTTGAGTTTAGGTACAAATCCAACAGGTTTTGGCGTTTCTCTCGTCTCATTGTTAGCAACTTCCGGTTTTATTTTTGGAATGAATGCCGACGGTTTATTTTCTGATGCAATTTGTTCTGGCTTTGCTTTCGGAACAAATTTTGGCTTGGCATTTTCAACATTTGGTACTGGTTGATAGACTGCCTCCGAAACTACTTCTACTGGTTTTTTGGGAACGAATTTCGGTTTAGAATCACCATCTGATACTGAACTCACTGATTCGTCAGTAGCAATCACCGTCGGTTTTTTGGGAACAAACTTAGGTTTCGTTTCTGCACCTGAATTTTCATTTGCTATTTCAACTGGCTTTTTAGGTAGAAATTTAGATTTTTCTGTTGGAGCAACATTTTCAGTCAGGATCTCTGAAGCACTTAACGGTTTCTTCGGAACAAACTTTGGTTTCGTATCTTCTGATTTAGCTTTAATCGCTTCTGCATTATCTGCTGCAGCCATAATTGGCTTCTTAGGACTGAAAATTGGTTTTGGTTTATCAGCGGTTGATTGTTCTAGGTTTACTGGTGTTGATTCTGACTGAATAGGCTTTTTCGGAGCAAAAATTGGTTTTTTCACGGGTTCAACCTCCGTTTTTACTTGATCAGTCGCTGGTGGCTTAGGCTGAAATGCACTCGGTATTTTTGGTTTAAAAACAGAATCTACCTCTGGATTGGGTGTTGCATCAGTTTTGGCCAATTTGGCTGCCTCTTTTTCGGCAACAAATTGCTCATAAAGATTTCTTTTTTCCTCAGCTTCTTTTTCTGATAAATTAGAGAAGGCCAAGTTTAAAAGATTGACATCTAGCACACTGTAGTCATACTCACTATTCATCGTAAGGCACTCGGTTGGGCAAACAGTGGTGCAAAGTCCACAAAAGCAACATTTGGCCAAGTCGATGTCGAATTTGGCCGCATGAAGTCTCACAGGAGAGCCATCTGAGGTGGTTCGGATCAATTCTGGCGACTTTATGGCTTCTATTTCGATACAATCTACCGGGCAGATTTTGGCACATTTATCACAAACTATACAGTCGTCAATCTCGCAATCTAACTGATATCTACCGATTTCTGGAACAGAAATGCTTTCGTGGGGATACTGGAGCGTTACAAATCCTTCCGAAATTTTGAAATAATTTTCGTCCTGAACATTCAAGGCACCTTTGGTTTTTCTGGCTGCCCACAAATGCTTCAAGGTCAGACTTAAGCCCTTGGTGGTGGTTTTGATTCCTCTTTTTATGTTCTGAAAGAAGGCCATGTGCAAATATAGCTTCATTTTGAAACAATTTTAGTAGTTTTGAGAGAAAATTAAAGGATAAAAACCTTTCCGATGGAAAATATACATGCATTTGTCTTACCTCCAAATATTGCTCTTGATGAGCAACTTTTAGAGCAATTTCTCAGAGATAATTTTAAAATTTCAGCTGACAAGAACTTTTATTTCAGGAAGTTAAAGCAGTCGATAGATGCCCGAAAAAGAGAAGTTAAGATCAATCTAGAAATAGAAATCTCGCTTAATAGTCCTTTTCAAAATGCAGATTTTGTAAAGTATGATTATTTCAAAAAGCAATTTACCAAGACTTTAATAATCGTTGGATCAGGGCCAGCAGGTCTATTTGCTGCACTTAGGTGCCTGGAGCTGGGCATAAAGCCAATAGTATTGGAAAGAGGGAAAGACGTCAGAGCCAGAAGGCGAGACATTGCGGCCATTAACAAGGAGCATATCGTAAATTCGGATTCCAACTATTGCTTTGGCGAAGGTGGGGCAGGGACGTATTCCGACGGCAAACTTTATACCCGTTCAAAAAAACGCGGCGATGTTAGGCGGATTTTGGAAATATTGGTCAATCACCAAGCCACAGAACAGATTTTGGTGGATGCCCACCCACATATAGGTACCAACAAACTTCCAGTGGTAGTGGCCAACATTCGGCAGACAATTCTGGATGGTGGTGGTGAGATTCATTTTGAGACCAAAATGACAGATGTCCTGCTAAAAAACAATAAAATTTTAGGAATAGTAATTAATAACCAAACTGAAATCCTTGCTGATGGTGTCATCTTAGCAACTGGGCACTCGGCCAGAGACATATTTCAGTTGTTGTTCGAAAGAAAGGTCCTGATTCAGGCTAAACCTTTTGCCATGGGTGTAAGGGTAGAACATTCGCAATCGTTTGTGGATCAATGCCAATATCATTCAGACGACAGAGGGCTTTTGCCGGCGGCATCTTATTCTTTGGTTGCTCAAACTTACTACAATCAAATCCAGAGAGGCGTTTTTAGTTTTTGCATGTGTCCAGGAGGTTTCATTGTTCCGTCCTCAACTGAACAACATGAGCTAGTGGTGAATGGAATGTCGCCATCTAGAAGAGATTCTGTATTTGCTAACTCGGGGGTTGTAGTGGCTGTTAATGAGCATGACTGGAAGGAATTTGAGTCATTTGGTCCATTGGCGGCACTGGAATATCAAAAATCTGTTGAGCAAAATGCTTATAAAAAGGTAAGGGAGGCAGTGGGTATGTCCAAAGAATATGTACAAACTATGCCTGCCCAAAAAATCAAAGATTTTTATAGAAGCAAGAAATCTTTTAAATTAAACGATACCTCCTATCAACCTGGACTTTTGGCTATGGATTTCAATGATGTTCTGCCCAAGTCAATTGCGGAGCCATTAAAGGAGGGATTTAAGCAGTTCAGTCAAAAAATGCGTAATTATGACGAAGGCCAGATGATCGGTATTGAAAGCAGAACTTCTTCGCCTGTGAGGGTTCCAAGAGACAAGGAGACGCTGGAACATCCAGAAATTGAAAGGCTCTTTCCTTGTGGAGAAGGTGCTGGTTATGCAGGAGGTATAGTTTCAGCCGCAATGGATGGCGAAAGATGTGTAGAAGCATTTGCAAAGAAGTATTTATAGGTTAGTTATTTCAATTCTCGTTTTTTAAGCCTATCTTTAACTATCAAACTAGAGTCCAAACGTGTATTTTGAACCCTTCGTAAACTCGCTTTCAAGCAAACTAAAAGGTCCTCTACCAGGTGTAGAGTTTCAGAGGAAATTTATGCATGAGGAACGCCTGTTATCTCACATTCAGCCTAACGAAACTACCAGACAAAGTGCAGTTTTGGTAGCTTTTTACCCGTCAGATGGTGAAGTGTTTTTACCATTAATACTCAGACCTGCCTATGACGGAACCCACGGTGGGCAAATGGCACTTCCTGGCGGAAAAATGGAATACGCCGATGAAAACTTGGTAAGAACAGCATTGAGAGAGGCTCAGGAGGAGATTGGGGTAAAGGCGATGGACGTAAATATTATAGGCGAACTAACGGATGTTTTTATTCCGGTTAGTAATTTCATTGTAAAACCTATCGTGGGTTATTTGGACTACAAACCTGATTTTTTCCCTGACAAAAGAGAAGTAGAAAAAATAATTGAGGTTAAGTTTTCGGAGTTTTTAAAGCTTGAAAATAAAGGTATTCGGAGCATCACCGTTGGGAAAAGAAACCTAGTAGTACCCGGCTTTGATATTCAGAATCAGTGGGTTTGGGGTGCTACTGCGTTGATAATTAACGAGATAGTAGAGGTTGTGGTTTCTTAATTCATGTAATCATAAATGAGTTTTGATATTTGGGCCAAGGTTTTGACGCCATCATCTTCATTTTTTAGGTTTTTTGAAAGTAGTATTAATACATATTTTCGTCCGTCGGGTAAAAAAACAATTCCAGAGTCATGCTGAACTCCCTTTATAGAACCTGTCTTATGAGCCACTTTTACGTTTTTCGGTAAATTAGCAGGTATAATCTCATTAAATTTCTGGTCGAATAAGATGTTCATCATCAAAGAGTTATGTGCTTGTGTTGATGCTATGTGTTCAAAAATTTGCATAAGACCGTAAGGGGTGGTTTTGTTATTCAAGCCCGCCTCAAATGCTTTTTGGTCCTCTACACCCCTTAGAACAATGTTTTCTTTGATATTTAAACTTTCCAATAGTTTTGTGACATTTTCAGCACCCACTTTATCTATCAGAATATTCGTGGATAGGTTGCTACTTTTGGTCATCATTTCATAAGTCAGGTCTTGAATAGTCATTTTTTTGCCAATTTTTGCATAAAGTATGTCGTCACTATCGTCGAGTATGCTTAAAGAATAACTGCTTTTATCTACAATACTCTGAAATTCATTCTTTACAATAATTGAATCCGTAATTTTGAATTTTGCTTGTTTTTCCTGATTAAATACCTCCAACATCACGGGAGTTTTCATAGTGCTGGCGGCATGAAAATACTCATGGGCATTAATGAAGATGGTGTCGTTGTTTTGTAGGTTTTTAAAAGCAATGCCAAAACGACCTTCAGTCTGTTCTATCAAACGATTGATTTCATTTACAAGGCTCACGGTCTCTTGGCTTTTTTGGCCTGAAACGCTCACAATTTTAAAACAAACAAAAAGCAAAGAAAGAAGGGCGTATTTTTTCATTATTTTAAAATCAAGAAGAAAAAAAAATTAATTACGTCAAAATTATTTAGTTTCGCAATTGAACCAAGAATCAAATATGAAAAACATTTTACTCGGGCTATTTTTAGTTTCTCATTCTATTATTTCTTTCGCAAAAGAAAATAATGTAATTGACCCTAAAGCTGATGCCATTTTTACCCAATATTGCTCTAGTTGTCATGGTGAAAAGATTGAAGCCTTTGTGGATAGGAAATGGAAATATGGTACCTCTAAAACCGAAATAATCAAAACCATCACCACAGGAGCGGTAGATGCGGGTATGCCTTCTTGGAAAAATACGCTTTCTTCAAAACAAATAGACAATTTAGCTGCCCAAATAGTTAAAAGTCTGGCAAATGTTGATCAATACAAGTTCTCTTCTAAACCTAAAACAAACGTTTTTCAATCTGGAACGATGACACTAAAGTTGGATACTGTTGCTACAGGATTCGACAGTCCGTGGGGAATTACTCAGCTTCCAGACGGTCAGCTTTTAGTAACCGACAGATCCGGTAAACTTTATAAAATTGACCAGAATAAACAGAAAATCGAAATAAAGAATACTCCCAAAGCTCTTTCAAAAGGACAAGGTGGCTTACTAGATGTGGAGATTCATCCACAATATTCGGCCAACGGTTGGGTATATTTGAGTTACTCCAAATTCAAGGAGGAAGCTGGATCAACCTGGACGACAACCGCACTCGTAAGAGGGAAAATAGTAGGGGATGAGTTTACAGAGTCAAAAGAAATATTTGAAGCCAACCCTTATACCAAAACTACCCATCACTACGGTTCTAGAATTGTTTTTGATGGCAAAGGGTATCTTTATTTGAGTGTGGGCGAAAGAGGAAAGCATTTTGAGTATGCACAGGGAACCGATAATGACCTAGGTAAAGTGCATAGAATGTATGATGATGGAAGAATTCCAGAGGATAATCCATTTTATGGCAAATCACCTAATAGTCAGACTCTTTTTACCTATGGCAATAGAAACCCTCAAGGCTTAACACAAAATCCTGTAACAAAAGAAATTTGGGAGCATGAACACGGTCCAAGAGGTGGTGATGAGATAAACATTGTAAAGAACGGAGTGAATTATGGCTGGCCTACAATCAGTTACGGGATAAACTATGACGGAAAACCTATTACCAATCTCTCTAAAAAAGAAGGAATGGAGCAACCACTTCACTACTATTTGCCCTCTATTGCTCCTTCGGGTATGGCCTTTATTACAGGTGATAAATATCCTGCTTGGAAGGGAAGTCTTGTAATTGGTTCTTTAAGGTTTAATTATTTGGAAAGAGTGGTTTTGAAAGATACAAAAGTTATTGAGAACCATAAAGAACTTCTAAATATTGGAAGAATGAGAAGTGTAAAAATGGGTCAAGATGGTTACATTTACATTGGAGTTGAGAATCCAGGAATGGTTTTCAGGTTGCTTCCTTCGGGCAAGTAATTATATTCCTGTGGTTGGTTTGATTTTTTAGTATGTTTTTAAGTATTTAATTATAAGTTTATTATATGTTAAAGGTTGTGCTTTTTGTGTCGTTTTTTCTTTCACTATTTATGGTGGATGATTTTGCGTCTTATACCCAGAATATACCAAATTCTAACGAAAAAATAGAAATGGTAGCCATAAAGGGAGGCAAGTTCTTAATTGGTAGTCCCGAAACAGAGCCCTCTCGAAGACAAGACGAAGGGCCGCAAAAAGAAATTGAAATAAGTCCGTTTTGGATGTCAAAATTTGAGACAACTTGGGATACCTATTTGATTTTTCAAAATAGGGAACTCGAAACGGAGAAAAATCTTAAAGTAGATGCGATTGCCAGACCTACTAAACCATATGTGGAAATGAGTTTCGGGCAAGGCAAAAATGGAGGATTTCCGGTATGTAATGTAACGCAATTCGCCGCAAGAGCTTATTGTAAATGGCTTTACCAGACTACAGGTATTTTTTACAGATTACCAACCGAAGCAGAATGGGAATATGCTGCCAGAGCCGGTACAAATACTCCATTTTATTTTGGAAATAATTCCAAAGAGCTTGGAGAGTATGCGTGGTTTTTCGATAATTCGGATGGAGCCTACAAAAAAGTAGGTGGTAAAAAGCCGAATGCTTGGGGATTCTACGATATGTATGGCAACGTGGCAGAGTGGACCTCGGATTTCTATGAAGAAAACTACTATGCTAAAGTTTCGGTTAAAGATCCTAGTAATCAAAGGTTTGAGCTGTATCCGCATACCATAAAAGGTGGGCATTGGGACGACGATGCTGACATGTTGCGAAGTGCAGCTAGAAGACCGTCAACCCCTCGATTGAAACAACGTGACCCCCAGATACCTAGATCTAAATGGTGGCTAACAGATGCTCCTTTTTTAGGTTTTCGTATTGTGAGACCTTTGTTGGTACCATCTCAAAAGGAAATTGACGCCTATTTCGCCCTTCCCCCTGTAGACGAGTGAAAGTGCGGGCTTTATTTTCCAGCATAGTTTGAAATCCAATTTAAAAAGTCTATTTTCGATAAAAAATAAAATTCAACCATTTTAAAAAATATTAATATGAGCAATTTGGACAGACGATCCTTCTTAAAAACTTCAAGCATTGCTTCTGGAGCATTGTTAACAGCTGCACCTCAAATGAGTTCTGCTTTTTATGCTTCGGCTGCGGATGAAATCAAAGTAGCACTGATAGGCTGCGGTGGCAGAGGTACTGGTGCGGCATTTCAGGCTCTCTCAGTGAAAGAAAATGTTACTCTGGTGGCAATGGCAGACGCCTTTAAAGATAGAGTAGACAAATGTTACACCTCTTTAATGTCAGATAAAAACCCAAAAGTGAAGGCCAGAGTAAAGGTTGCTGAAGAAAATAAGTTTGTGGGTTTTGAGGGTTACAAAAAGGCCATAGCCCTGGCCGATGTGGTGATTTTAACTACACCTCCTGGTTTCAGGCCCATACATTTTGAGGAGGCAGTGGCACAAGGAAAGCACGTTTTCATGGAAAAGCCTGTTGCTACAGATGCTTTAGGAATCAGAAGAGTGTTAAAAGCGGCCGAAGAATCAAAAAAGAAAAACCTCAAAGTGGTAGTAGGTTTACAAAGACATTATCAGAAGTCTTACCTAGAAACTTACGAAAGGGTCATTAATCAGAAAATGATTGGAGATATTGTGTCGGCTAGGTGTTATTGGAACAACGATGGTGTTTGGATGGTGAAGCGTGAAAAGGAAATGACCGAAATGGAGTACCAAATGCGTAACTGGTACTATTTTGTTTGGTTATGTGGTGATCATATCTGTGAGCAACATATACATAACATAGACGTAATAAACTGGTTTAAAGGAGGTCATCCGACGGAGGCAATAGGAATGGGCGGCCGTGAGGTAAGGAAAGGAAAAGAGTATGGTGAGATATTTGATCACCACTATGTGGAGTTTCAATACGGCGATGGCATGATTCTAAACAGTCAGTGCAGACATCAGCCGGGTACGGTTTCCAACGTTTCGGAGCATTTGGTCGGAACTAAAGGTCGTGCCACAGAGGGGAAAATAACTGATATTGCAGGAAACAGCATTTGGAGGCACCGTGATACTGACGACAAAAATCCTTACCAAGTGGAGCATGATGTATTATTTGATTGCATTGTGAACAACAAACCTATAAATGATGCTGAAAATGGTGCAATGGCTACCATGACGAGTATATTGGGTAGAATGGCCACCTATTCGGGGCAGAAAGTTAAATGGGAAGATGCACTTAACTCAAATATCAATCTTATGCCAGATAAGTTTGATTGGAATGCTATGCCAAAAGTACTACCAGACAGCAACGGTTTTTATCCAATTCCTGTACCCGGTAAAGATAAAATCATTTAATACTTTCAGAATTAACACTGATTTTTGAATGAGAAGAATTTCTTTTATTTTTCTAGTAGGCCTTGGCATTACTGGTATTTGCACCAAGTTATTGAAACTCGAAACCTATTTCGATATCTTTCTTGGTTTGTTCATACCAATCTTGATGTTTTACTATACGGGAAAAAAAAAGAATGATAATTTAGATCCTGAGTATGCCGTGATAGGTGGCTTGGTTTTACTTTTTGTATCTGATATTCTTGAACTTAGTTATTTCAAGAATTTTATATTTAAGGATAAGATTCAAATTGTTCTTCATTTATTGGTTCAGTTTTTATTTCTAACAGTTTTTAGAAAAGAGGGAGCTATATTAGTGCAGGAATCAAAAGTCGATGTTTTTAAGATTTTTATTCCTGCACTTCTTGTTTTTTTGATGTTTGGTTATTTCGTTTTTGAAGAAAATGAAATTCTAAACTATTTCTTACTAATTGTTTTTGCTATACAGCTAGCCATATTTTTGATCTTAACCATGTTCAGGCCTGTCAACAACTATTCTTTTTATTTTGGAGTGGCCGGTGTTAGCTTTCTTTTATTGTACGGGCTATTCTATTTTTTATTTACCTTTGGACCTCATCATAAAACCTTCTATGACATTAGTTTCAGCTTTTATGTATTTTCACAGGTCTTCCTGATTGAGAGTTTCTCAACAAACGTAAAAACTGAACATGAATAGGAATCTACTTCTTTTTGGCTCGATAATTTTACTTTTGATCGTCGAGATTTTCCTCTATCGGTTTGGTTATATTTACTTAAACATTCTCTCGAAATTCTTCATAGCTGCTCTGCTTATTTATTTTTACAAAATGCAGCACGGCGGTAATATTATTTACACCGATAAAATTTTCTTTACAGCTTCTTTTTTTGGTTTTCTGGGCGAAATAGTCTTTGTATTTCAAAACACCGAAGTTTTGAAGTCTATACTTTTGTTTTTGTATCTTATTGAACACCAGTTGTATATCGTGTTGCTAAGGTATCCAGGATTTCAGAAAAAGAATATGACCAATTTAGATTTACTTAGAAAAGGCTGGCCATATATACTAACAGCTTTTCTATTTTTCGGTTTCTTTTTGATGGAAATAGTACCAGATTCAATATTCGTATTGATGATATTTTACGTTTTTCAGTTTGCTATTTTGGGTGCTTATTCTCTTATGCTCAACAATAATTTTGAAGGTAAAAAATACATTATTGCGGGCGTGTTTGTGATGGCGGCTACTGACATTATATCGTCTTGGTATGTTTTTCTTGGCGATTTTTGGAATGATTATCCAATTATACGAACACTGTATATCGCTTCGAAATTTCTATTGGTATGGGGTTTTGCACTTAATCGCAAAAGAGTCATTTCTGACTCTGTTAATCATTGGGGAACGGAAGATATATAAAACCCGCAAACGCATTGTCTATCACAAAAAGGCAGCAATATTCTTCGGGGTCTTTGTAGTTTTCCTTAAAAAACTCAATCGATTCTTCTCCTATCATTCCTCTAGTTAAAAACTCTTCCAAATAGCTTGCTTTGTATTCGTAAATGGTCTTGAAATCTTGTTTTTGGAACAAGGTAACGCCAATTTCAACCGAAGTTTCAGCTAAGACAAAAATAGGATTCTCAGAGTATTTGCGTTTTATTATCTGATAGGCGGCCTCTTTTAAGTGTTCGGATACTTTTATAAAATCAGAAGAAACCTTCCCCATCAATTTTTGATTGATTTCTGGTGAATTTGCATCATCCATCAATGCGTTTTCGTTACTATGACTTATCATCTTTTATTGAATTAAAATCTGGCCGATAAAATCAGTCCTAGGTCTTTATATTTTAAATTATATCTTTTGGCAAGGTGTAGATTGGTCACACTTCCTTTGTAACACACCACACCTTTCATAAACCATTTATTTTGAAAAATCATTTCATTTACTCCTCCCAATCCTTCCGTTTTTATTAGAACTGGTGTGAAAATATTGCTTAAAGCTATGCTGGCCGTATGAGCAAAACGCGATGCGATGTTTGGCACACAATAGTGAATAACCTCGTGTTTTTTGAAAACAGGTTTGCCATGACTCGTCATCTCGGAAGTTTCGCAGCAGCCACCTTGGTCAATGGCTACATCAATAATCAACGAATTGGGTTTCATTTGACTCACCATTTCTTCTGTTATTACTTGTGGTGCCATGCCTATTTCACTTCTTAATGCTCCAATTACCACATCTGCCTCTTTGATGGCTTGACCAAGGTTAACTGAGTCTATTATTGAGGTGAAAATCCTACTCCCAACGGCATATTGTAATCTCTGCAGTCTGTACAATTGCCTGTCAAATACTTTAATATTGGCTCCCAAACCCAGTGCAGACCTCGTTGCAAATTCACCTACTGTTCCTGCTCCGAGTATGACAACATTTGTTGGAGGCACCCCCGTTATACCACCGAGTATTATACCTTTTCCGTTGTTTACACTACTCAAATACTCCGTTGCAATCAATAATACCGCACTTCCCGCAATTTCGCTCATCGCCCTAATGATAGGAAATTCGCCAACTTTGTCCTCAATAAATTCGAAGGCGATAGCCGTAATTTTCTTTTTGTTGAGGTTACTAAAATAGGTTTGATCTAAGGTTGGCAGATTGAGCGTAGAAATTAACGTGGTGTTGGGTTTAATAAAGTCAAACTCTTCATTTTTAAGAGGTTCTATTTTTAAAATTATGTCATTTTCGAAAATCTCTTTGTGGCTGTAAACTATCTGAGCTCCAGCATTGGCATAATCTACATCGGAATAGTTGGCACTTTGACCTGCGAGCGTTTCCACTGAAACCGACATGCCATTTCTTACTAAAATAGCGACGGCATCTGGTGTTAATGCTATGCGTTTCTCAAATTCAGACGATTCCTTGGGCAAACCTAGGCTTAGATTAAACTGTTTGGCTTGAATCGCGAATGGGGATTCTTTCGGACTAATGGCCGATGCTCTCGCCAACTCTTTTAAAGTATCAGTTGCCATCTTAATTAATAGTTTTTACAGAAATATTTCGAGAAAAATTTTGGGCGTGTTCAATCACAATTTCAAGCTTGGGGAGAGGAATAATACTCTCTATGATTTGCGGCCATTCGACCCAACACATTTTGCCTGAGTCGAGGTATTCTTCAAGTCCAAAGTCTAGAGCTTCCTCTACTGATTGCAGTCGATAACAATCAAAGTGAAAAATTTTGTGGTCGTATTCATTAACATACGAAAAAGTAGGACTGCTGATGGGGTCTATAATTCCTAGTTTTTTTGCCAATATTTTAATCAAAGTTGTTTTGCCAGCACCAAGATTACCCTCAAATGTCCAAATCGGAATTTTACTTCCTATTCGAATAATTTCATCGGCCACCGCAGACATATCCACTTCTTTGATTTGTAAAAAATTCAAGCGTTTTAATTTTTTACAAATTTAATATTTTTACTTGGACGACTTAAGCTTTTGGATTTTTTTTGAAGGTATGGTGACTTCTTTATAAATGAAAATGCTAAAAATCAGCTTTTTATCCAAAATTGTAAATTCTTGGTGATTTTGTAAGATTATAACAACATGCTCAAATATTTTTTATTGATGTTTGTACAAAAATCATCCAAAATTTTCGGAACTTTGGGGTGTAATTTTGTCCTCATTACATTCATGCTCGAAAGTAGAAAACCAGTTATTTTAATATTCTTTTATTCTATAGGTATCATCTATATCCTTAGATTATTTTATTTACAAATATTAGACCCCAAGTATCAGTCTTTAGGTGCTTTGAATTCCATTCGTCGAGAAATAAATATACCACTTCGAGGGCAGATTTATGACAGAAATGGTAAGCTTATTGTGGCCAATGAAGAGGTTTACGACGTATATGTAACCCCCAAGAAAGTTGTAAATTTTGACACCACTTCGTTTTGTAAATTATTTAACATAACAAAAGGGTTTTTAGATAGCACACTTACAGCTGCCAGAGAGTATTCCAAAGACAGACCCTCTCTCTTTCTGCGTCAACTGACCAAAGAAGAATATGCAAGCGTAGTAGATGCCATGATTCAGTATCCAGGCTTTACCTTCGAGCAGTCGTTCTTTAGAACTTACCCAGGTAAAACAATGGCAAACGCCTTGGGATATATTGGTGAAATTCCCCAAAAGAAATTTGAGGAACAGGAGGAAGAATATTACAGAAAAGGAGATTATATTGGTCTTTCGGGTTTAGAAAAATATTACGAGAATGAACTTCGAGGAATTAGGGGCGTGAAGTTTACTTTGATGAATGTGAAAGGTGAGGAGAAAGGTCAATACAATGATGGCAAATATGATACTTTAGCAGTTATTGGTCAAAACCTTTACACCTCAATCGATCTAGAACTTCAACAGTTGGCGGATACGCTGTTTAGAAACAAAGTAGGCTCGGTTGTGGCTATCGATCCTTCCACTGGAGAAATATTGGCCATGGGTTCATACCCAACCTATGATCCAAGTTTATTATCAGGTAAGCAATTTTCGAAAAATTACGCAGCACTTAGCCGAAATCCTGATAGACCACTTAACAACCGTGCAATTTCGGCCTTTTATAGACCCGGTTCAACTTTCAAATTGGTTCAAGCTGCTATAGGTTTAGAAATGGGCGTTATAACGCCAAGAACTTCCTTTGTTGGTTCTCCAACAATGTTCGCTTATCACAGTGGCACCTATGAGGCAGCCAATCTTTACAACGCAATTGAGAAATCAAGTAATCCATATTTCTATAATGTTTTTAGAAAAATTATAGCCAATAATAGTGAGACCAGCCCTTTTGCACAAGCTAGGGTAGGTTTAGAGACTTGGGGCGAGATTGTTTCTAAATTTGGATTTGGTAAAAAATTGGGAATTGATCTTCCATCAGAAACCAAAGGAGTACTACCAGATGTCAAAAGATATGATAAAGTTTATGGAAAAAATCAGTGGAAATTTTCAAATATCTATTCACTTAGTATTGGGGAGGGTGAATATGGGGTAAATGTACTTAAACTTGGAAACCTCTGTGCCACATTGGCCAATAGAGGTTATTGGTTAACACCTCATTTGGTTAGAAGCACTGGAGTTAGTAAGGATAATATCAAGGGCTTCAAAGTAGAAACCCACCGCACCGGCATAAGTCCGAGACACTTTGAAGAAGTAGTGAAGGGTATGGGCTTGGTGGTATCTAATGGTACTGGTAGGTCAGCACAAGTTGAAGGAATAGAGGTATGTGGTAAAACCGGAACATCACAAAACAAAAGAGGCAAGGATCACGCGATATTCATAGCATTTGCACCAAAATATAAGCCTAAAATCGCCATAGCAGTTGTAGTGGAAAATGGAGGATTTGGTGGCGTGGCCTCAGCTCCAATCTGTGGACTTATGATAGAACAATATTTAAAGGGTAAAGTGTCAAGGTTGGCCTACAAAGAACAGGTTTCAAATACCCGCTGGACCACCGTAGCAGCATCGTCTTCTAGTAAATCTTTAGAACCGAAAAGCACACCTGTAAATACTAAAAACTGATGGCAAAAGAGATAGATATAAAACAAGGAATAGACTGGACTACCATCTGGATTTATGTGGCTTTACTTTTGGTAGGCTTAATGAATATTTATGCGGCTGTTTACAACGTCGACAATCCGAAACCAATTTTTTCATTAGAACACAATGCTGGAAGACAAATCCTGTTCATGTCTGTGTCTTTTATGCTTATTTTGATTATACTTTTCGTTGATTTTAAAGTCTACGATACCTTTGCATATATATTTTATGGCATCTGGATAGTAGTCTTGATAGGGACGATTTTTCTGGGCAGCGACATTAAAGGTTCTAAGTCTTGGATTAAATTTGGTGCCTTTTCGCTTCAACCAGCTGAGTTTGCCAAAACCTTTACGGTAATGGCCTTAGCCAAGTATCTGAGTACGATGGGGGTGAATGTATCCAAAATGAAGTATGCCGTGCGTGCTGCTTTGTTTATTTTTGTTCCACCAATCATTATTATTCTACAAAAAGAAACGGGTTCTGCACTAACCTTTGCAGCACTTATTATAGTCCTTTATAGAGAAGGCCTTCCAGGTGTTTATCCGGCTCTTATTATATCCTTTATCGTCTTATTGATATTGGCCTTAATTTTTCCAAACTGGGTGGTTGTTTTGGGTTTGGCTTTGTTTGGGGTATTGTTTTGGTATTTGTTCTTGAAACGTTATGAACGCAACAAACAGAACCTTCAACGGGTAATTGGATTATTTATTTTGTTTTCAGGGTTTGTTCTTACAGTTGATTTTATCATCAATAATGTTTTAGCACCACACCAACAAAAGCGTATTAAAGTATTGGTAAACCCTGATATTGACCCTTTGGGTGCCGCTTGGAACGTTACGCAGTCAAAGCTTGCCATCGGCAGTGGCGGAGCAATCGGAAAAGGTTATTTGAAAGGTACCCAAACAAAGTTTGACTTTGTGCCTGAGCAATCCACCGATTTTATTTTCTGCACAGTGGGTGAGGAGTGGGGCTTCTTCGGCAGTTTCGTTTTGCTTGGTTTGTATTTTATTTTACTTACTCGTCTGCTCAGTTTAGCGGAAAAACAGAAGTCTAAATTCGCTCGAGTTTACGGTTATGGTGTGGCCAGTATTTTATTCTTCCATATTTTAGTAAACATAGGTATGACAGTGGGTCTTATGCCCGTGATTGGTATTCCGCTTCCATTCGTAAGCTCCGGAGGATCTTCCTTAATGTCGTTTACACTTTTACTTTTTGTTTTTCTGAAGCTGGATGCTCACCGAAGTTATAAGGTTTAAAAGGAAGACAGAAAAGAATTGATGAACTGAGCACATATTTTTGGACTTTCGAACATACCTGCGTGGCAAATGTTGTCCATTAGCAACAGATTTGGTCTCTGCATTCTTACGGTTTGGTCTAAAGCATCTTTGTAATTTACAAAAGTATCTTGTTGGCCAAGTATTTGAAAAATTGGAAATTTGAAGTCACTGATGTTTTCTACGTGGCTTTGTCTACTTTTCATAGCTAAGGTAGACGCAAGCAGAGCTTCATTAGGGATTTTACTAAACTCCTCAATGTTTTTTTGTATGAAATCACTGTTGCTGGCCTTGAATTCCTCCGTAAACATGTTTGGATAAAAATGTTTTATGAAGAGATTCGTGTCGTGTTTTATCAAAAACTGAATGGTTTTATCCCTGTTTTCCTTTTTTTCTTCGCTGTCGGCAGCCACCGAGGAGTGAAATAAACCAAGGCCCAGAACCATTTCGGGGTATTTATGGCAAAATTCAACAGATATATAACCACCCATGGAATGACCTATAATTACCGCCTCGTTTATTTTTTTCTTGTCCAAATAATTCTTCAACCAATCGGCGTACTCGGGTATGGAGAAACAATCTTTCTTTTCCGAGAAGTCAGGAAAGTGATATTGGTTTTGAGGATTTAATAGTTTTGTGAATTCCGACCAAATTGATGCATTCTCACCAAAACCATGTAAAAAAACGATGTTTTTCATTTTTTAAATATATCTTTAATTTTCTCCTTTCTAATTTGATTATTCTCTTTTCGAATTTTCTTTTTCTTGATTTTTGCCCTGCGGTTGAAAAGCTTTTTGAGCCCAATGAACAAGAATACCATGGCTACCACTGCAAACAAAACAGCAAGTTGGAGTAAAGCAGGCACAAACGCTAAAGCCGAGGCAATTAATAAAAATACAAGACCTATCTTTAAACTGTCATTAAAAACTGGATTCCGTTTAATTGGCTTCAAATTAACTTTCTCGGTAGATTTTTCTGATATTGTAGTTTCACCGGCAATCTGACTTGTTTGTATTTTCGAGTTGTTTCTGATTCTATTGACACTTACAGGGTAATGTTTAATTTCCGACGCAAGACTTTCTATTCTAAGTTCGTTAGAATTGTTGGCTGTAACTTCTTCAAATTCGGGTCCTAGTTTTTCTGTTAAAATAGGATTTTCAGATACAAGAGGCTGGCTAGCATTTCGAGTTTTTGTAGTGAATGTTTCTCGCGTAGATCGCTGAAAGCCGCCCATTTTTTTATGACATGAAAGTAGAGAGAGACAAAAAAGTACAAATAAGGTAAGTCTTAACATGAAAAATATTTTAATGATGCAATTTACTACGTTTATTCTTTGCTTCTATTGTCTTTTACTATCAAAAAAAAGTCATTGTCAAGTTCTAAGTATCCATAATCGTATACAAACAAATAAACTGAGCCGGCCTGAGTTTTTCGTTGATGAGTGATAAAGTTAAAGTCAAAACCCTTCTTATTTAATGTAGCTCTGGTTGTTTTTTGTTTTTCTTCAGGGCAGATTTCTTCTAAAATTCTTCTATTTTTTTTAAGAATGTTGTTGATATTGCGAACATAATTTACATCTACAGCCTTTAGCTTATTATTGAAATTATTGCGGCACATATCAGAGCAAAACTTTTTGTCTACTCTTCCTAAAATGATATTTCCGCATTCCGGGCAGTTTTTCATTGTTTTTACGGATTTTTCGAACGACAAAATACAAACTTTGAATTAATAATTGGATGAATTACCATAATTTTTACAATTCAACAAACTTCGTGAAGCACACTATTCTCTTCGTTTTATAACCTTTGTCGCTCAAATGTATCCGTATAATAATTTTTGGCATACTTCTTGACCATAACAAACAAGTTCCTAATAAGAAAATGATTCTTTCAAAATAAGATATTATGCTTAAGTATACTTCCCTAATCACATTGCTGATCCTCCAGCTTTCTTTCGTTTCGTTTGGACAATCAAACATTGATTTGTCATTAAGATCCTCTTCCGTTAGCCAAAAGGTTGAGATTGGAACCGAAGGTACCATTACCTTTACCTTAGAAAATCAGGGCTCTGCAAATGCGAGTAACATAAAGGTTTTTATCAACATACCATATTTCCCACCTTTCGTAAAGTTCGTTTCTGCAGTAGGTTCGAAGGGTTCTTTTGATGTTGCTACAGGTATATGGTCATTGCCTGGTTTAATTGGTCAAGAGACTGCAATCTTAACCATGAAATATACACCAATGGAATATGGAGTGTGGTATGCCGAGGGAGAAGTTTATAGTGTAAATGAGGTAGATTCTGATTCATCACCGAACAATGGTCTAGATACCGAAGATGATTTCACAAGGAGTTGTTTTACAATGCCCATTAAGGTATCTGGATCTTCGTTCGGCGGTAGACAAATTATTCTTGAAGATTCTAAAATTACAAATGTAGTTTGGAGGAAAGGCGGTCAAGTGATTCAAAACCAAAATGCTAATACCCTTTCAGTTACGTCAGAAGGTAGTTATACATTTGATAGCCCAACCTTTATTTGCCCTAGCCAGGGTTGTTGTCCTTTTATTTTCGAACAAGGTACCCAAACCCTTTGTTGCGAGCCTTTGGAGTATTTTTTTACCAGGAAATAATTTAGCAACATATCGTTCCTTGCATTTTCAACGAAGTCATTCTTCAATTTAAGAATATGCTAAAATTAGGACATTGATTGGTTAAACTGAAACTGATAATTTTATTATTGTGATTCTTCAAAAAAAATGACCTTGTGGTTTATTGCTAATATGTTTTAAACCGTACTTTTCTGGTTAATCTCTCGTTTTGTTGGTCTTAATAATTTTATACCGAATTTTAATGCCTCACCTCAACTATACGGGTATTTAGGAAGATTATAAATTCTGTAATTATAAGATTTTAGTCTTTCAAGATTTTCATTGTTTGGTTTTTCTTTAAAGACTATAATCGATAAATGCTGATAGGGAATTATTGTTAAAACGCATAAATAGGTCATTCAGTTTTCTTTTTATGGCCTGGAAGGTTTTTGATTGATATTTTTGCTCCCATTGCAGAATTACAGCCCTTGCAGTAAGTGTAGGGAGACCTAGTCCGACCGCCATTTTTTTAAACTCTCGCAACGAAATTTTAAATACATAGTTTCCAACTGATTCGTAAGAATACTGATTTTTCCAAATTCTCTTCATCAAGGAAGTGTTTATTCTGTATAGGATATTTCTGACAAAAGAAAGTGCGGGAAAGGAAATACCAATATCATTTGGTTCTATAATTTTCACCCCATTTTTAGCTGTTCGAATTAGCTCCTAAAACCCAGTAGAAGGTCTCGAAAAATGATAATAAGCTTCTGTACAGCATACAGAATAAATTGAATTATTTTCAGAAGAAATTTTCTCCACATTCTGAGTGGTTCATTCGTCTATTAATCCCAAAGGAATGTTATCTTCCACAAGTGTTTTGTGCTCAAGTCCGATGCCATAGTACATTCACCTTTTTTTCTTCATGTAGGCGGCACCTACGTCCGAAAATTCCCCGACCTTAAATCATTTTTCGCCTTTAATATTAACGGGTCAATGTTTTTGAAAAAAGTCATTTTGAAATGATACGGAGGATGTGTTTCATCAAAAAGTATTGAATTGTATTTTTTACCAATCCCTCCGTCTATTAAACCTTGGTGGCTAAGAACTTTCAAAGTTAGATATTGGTATTTTGGGTTTTCTTTCAGAACAA
The DNA here is from genome assembly GCF_024343775.1 of Lacihabitans soyangensis. Taxonomy (GTDB): domain Bacteria; phylum Bacteroidota; class Bacteroidia; order Cytophagales; family Spirosomataceae; genus Leadbetterella; species Leadbetterella soyangensis. Next base: position 22,183 of record NZ_RJUF01000182.1, read on the forward strand.
TGTCGATATTTAATGATTTTTCTAAACCTTGCTTACATAGGTAACTAAACAGGTTATGTACTTCAATCGGCTTTATAATTTCAATTGGAATTTTGCATTTTTAAGAAAAATTGACTTCAAAAACCACACTTATCCCGTGATATTTTGAATTTTATTGTTAATCTCGTTTACTTATTTCTAAATTTGGTCAAGTTTTTGGTATTACTAATTCGTAGCAACCAAAAACTAGTACTATTTTCCTAAGAATGCAGTTAATTAACAAAGAAAATTCGGAGTTTTATTCTTCAAAGACTGGCTTGCCTATTCATGTCTTAGAAGAAATGTATGTTTCAGAATCTAAGTTCCATGAAGAGATTTTAGCCGAAAATGACTTTGATAGGAGAACCGCACTTTATGAGTATATTTATACCAAGTCAGCCAAGGCAACAGCACCTTACTTAAAAGAATATTTCTTTGACTTAATAGATGCGAAAAAATTAATTCTAAATATTTACAAAAAGGAGTTCGAGGGAAAGTCTATCATTGATATTGGTTGTGGCAGTGGTGCTTTTTTGTATGTGGTTGCACAATCAGGACTAAGTTATAAAACCCTGTATGGATTGGATGTAAAAGCTCCGACTTTTCCAAAGGATGCCTTCTCGGAAAACATCAAAACCATTCAATCGAGTATTATAAAATTCTCTGTGCCTCAACAATTTGAGGCCGCTATGTTAGATAATGTGTATGAACATATAGTCCCAGCAGACAAAGCTTTCTTTTTAAAATCACTGTCAGATAGTTTGGTCATTGGTGGTAAATTGGTTTTGATTATTCCTAGTAGACTTTTTGGCCCGGCGGATTGGACATTGCTTGTAGATAGAACTTTTTCAGGGAATTTGGAAGCAACCTGTCTACATGTAGATGAAACCACTTTTAAAGAAACGATGGATAATCTGGAGAAGTATGGTTTCGGTAACTTTAAGTCACCCATTCCCTTTATTGCTTTGAATCCATTAAAACAAATATTCCCAAATTTCAGGTTGCCAAGTAGTTTTTATGCTGCCATTGAGGATTCTTGGTTGATGAGATTATTGAAGAAAATTAAGTTTAGGGGTAAATCCTTGTTCCGTATGGAAGTAACAATTATTGCTGAAAAAATAAAATAATTATATAGATGAAAAAGTTGATTTTCAACAAATCCAATTTAAACCATTTATTCGTAGCTGTGTTTTTTGCATTGCTTTCTGTTGGTTTTATGAGTCCAATTTTGAGTGGTAAATCTTTACTTCAAAGCGATACCTACCAAATGAGAGCCGTACAATCCGAAATTCGAAAGTTTTCTATCGAGAACAACAACGAGTACACAGGTTGGACCAACAGCATGTTTGGTGGGATGCCTACCTACTTTGTGGGAGGGGACTACTCCGAAGGTATATTTGTTAAGCTCCAGCCATACATATATTATTTGTTTACCCAAGATGGTACATTTATATTTCTATATTTGATTGGTGCGTACCTACTTTTAATTTCTTTAGGTGTTGGAGTTTTTCCCGCAATTATGGGAGCCATAGGTTATGCATTTTTCTCCTATAACATACTTATTATTGAGGCAGGGCATTTGGCGAAAGTCTACGCTTTGGCTTTTGTGCCTTTGATGCTTTCGGGTCTTATTTGGGGTTTCAGAGACAAGCCGTGGTTGGGTGCTGCAATATTCAGTTTGGGTTTAGGATTGGAATTAAACGCCAACCACTTTCAAATAACCTATTATTCTGCTTTTATCATCATTATTTTAAGCATTTTTGAAGTCGTAAGGGCTATTAGAAACAAGAAATTGGGTAATTTTATACTGGCTTCTGGCTTATGTTTGACTTTGGGTTTGTTGGTAATTGGTACTAACACCTCAAGACTTTGGACATCAAACGATTATGCCAAATATACCATGCGTGGTGGAAGTGAGTTAAGCGATAACGGCAGTAGTACAAAAGGTCTTGAGAAAGATTACGCTTTTGAATGGAGTTACGGCAAATTGGAATCTTTTTCGTTTTTAATACCAAATTTCTCAGGTGGTGGTTCAGGAGAATTGGACAAAAATTCAGAGTCTTTCAAGGCACTTACGTCTTTAGGCGTGGACTTTGAACAAGCTCAACAATTCGTAAAAAGCTTACCGACTTACTGGGGTGATCAACAGTTTGTGAGTGGCACAACTTATTCCGGAGCAATTTTATTATTCTTGTTTCTTTTAGGTCTTTTTTATGCTAACGAAAGATACAAATTACCGTTTTTGGTAAGTGGAGTGCTTTGTTTGTTTATTTCATGGGGAGGAAATCTAGGATTGTTCAATAATTTATTGTTTGATTATTTACCCTATTTTAATAAGTTCAGAGCTGTGAGTATGATTCTAACATTATTCCAGCTCTGTGTAGTAGCTATTGCGGCTATGGGTCTTCATACCATTATTACCAACAAACCTATATGGAGTGATTTTAAAAAGCCTTTTCTTGTTAGTTTGGGTATAGCTGGGGGCTTATGTTTGATTTTCGCTGTTGTGCCAGGTATTTTTAACTTTACATCTACGAAAGATGCCCAGTTTAAAGAAGTGCTTGGACAAAGTTTTGGAAATAATCAAACCGCCGTAAATCAGGTTTACAATGCTCTCTTGGCTGATAGAGAATCTCTAATGAGTTCGGATGCCATAAGAAGTTTAATCCTTATCTTAGTAACAGCCTTGGTGCTATGGCTTTATGTCAAAAACACTTTGAAAAATACGACTATCGTTGGGGCTTTGGTTGTGATTTTGGTATTGTTTGACCTTTGGTCGGTCGACAAGAGATATTTAACAAAGGATGATTTTCAGAAGAAACCTGACGCTATTGATAATTTATTTTCTCCAACGGCTGCAGATCAACAGATATTGCAAGATAAGTCCTTGTCTTACAGGGTAATAGATGTTAGTTCAAGTCCTTTTACCAATTCCTTAACTTCGGTTTATCATAAATCTATAGGTGGGTATAGTGCAGCAAAACTAAGTAGATTTAATGACCTCATAGAACAGCAGATATCGAAAAACAACATGGGAGTTTTGAATATGCTGAATACCAAATATTTTATTGTGAAAGGTCAAGACGGTAACCCAACTTCTCAGCTGAATCCGGCAGCACTGGGCAACGCATGGTTTGTGTCTGACCTGAAAGTTGTGAGTGGTGCTAAGGAGGAGATGAAAGCTCTTGATAGCCTGAACCCCGCAAAAACATTAGTGGTTGAGAAAGCGTTTTTAACAGACCTGGGTAACACGAAACCAGCGAGTGACCCGACGGGCAGCATAACTTTAACCAGTTACAGTCCAAAACACTTGGAATATAACTTTGAGAGTGAAAAAGATCAGATTGTGGTGTTTTCTGAAGTTTACTATAAAGGAAACGTGGATTGGGTTTCAACTATAGATGGTAAACCAGCCAAGCATATCAGAGGTAATTATTTGTTGAGAGCCATGGCCGTACCGGCAGGGAAACACAAAATAGAATTTACCTTTGATCCAGTATCTATAAAAGTGGGTCAAAAATATGACCGCAACACCTCAATAGCCTGGGTTGTTTTAGTATTTGGTTCTTTGTTTATGCATTTTAGGGAGATAGGAAAAAAGGAAGAGACTAAAGATAATTCGAAAAACTAACAAGGCTCAAACAGCAAATAATGGGTATTATAATCCGTCAGAGTATTAAATCAAGTGTAGGCTATTATTTGGGAGTAATACTTGGTGCAGTTAATACCCTTTTCATTGCAACACATTTTTTATCAACTGATCAACTAGCAGTTTCAAGAATATTGCTTGAAAACAGTTTGATTTTTGCGGCATTTATTCATTTGGGGGCCCCACATATTAGCGATAAATTTTTTGCTAGATTTAAGGATGAAGCTAAAGGGCACAATGGGATATTGGGTTATTTGATGCTTTTCCCATTAATTGGTTCACTTTTATTGTGTTTAATTTTCTTTCTATTTAGGCAAAATATTCAGGAGATTTATGTGGCAAAATCGCCTTCAATTGTGCCTTTTCTTTGGTTGAGCCTGCCAATGTCATTCTTCTGGGCTTTCATTATGATTTTGGAAGCCTACTCCAGAGCAAACAATCGTATTGCATTTCCAACTTTTTTTAGAGAGGCTGTTTTTAGAATTCTTAATATAAGCTTGATAATTGCTTTTGGCCTAGGTTGGATTAGTTTTGAAGCCTTTCTATATTTAAATGCAGGGGCAATATTTCTAATAATTATTGCACTGATGATTTACCTAAAAGTGTTAGATAAACTTTATTTGAATTTCGGATTTTTGAAAATCAAAAAAGAGCTATTTTGGGAAAGTGTAAAGTTTGGAGGTTTGGTAATAATCGGAGGTTTGGGCGTAAATCTGATTCTCTTTCTGGATAGAAACATTATTGCACAAAAAATTGGTACAGAGGCGGTTGCAATCTTTTTAGTAGCTTCATATATAGCTTCTACCATTGAAATTCCCGCCAAAGCCGTTAAGCAAATTTCAGGGCCAATTTTATCGGAGTATATTTTTAATTCTAATCTAAAAAAAATAGATGAGCTATATAAAAAGTCGGCCCTCAACTTAATGATTATCGGTGGTATTATGTTTGTTTTGGTCAGTATAAATATTGAAGCTTTATTGGGTGTTTTACCCAAAAGTTCAGTTTACACCCAAGGAAAGTGGATTGTTATAGTAATTGCTTTTGCGAAATGGATTGATATGAGTTTGGGCCTCAATAATGAAATGATTTCTTATTCTAAGCATTATAAGGTGAATACCTTGTTGATAATACTCATGGCTGGCTTGGTTGTTTTGTTAAACTATTTACTTATACCAATGTATGGTTTATTGGGTTCAGCAATTGCCACTGGTTTGGTTACATTGGTTTCTAGTTTTGTTAGACTATTTTACGTTAAGTATAGATTTAATCTCAATCCCTTCTCTTTAAAAGAACTTCTGTTGGTTTTATTTTTAATTTTACTGATGGTTTTGGGTTCTATAATTCCAAGTTTTGGGAACTCAAAAATCCAGTTGCTTTTTAATATTGGGATAAAGTCTTTACTGGTTTTGTCAATTTATTTCTATGTATTGATAAGATACAGAATCTCTGAAGATATTTCGTCTTTGTATAATAAACTGAAATCAATTATTTAGAACCTCTGAAATAATTTTGGAAGTCTTTTGATGAATATATTCTTTGCCAAAGAATTTTTCCACCAACAGTCTGTTTGTTTCTTTGTTCTCTAATGTTAGTGTTTTCAAGCCATTTAGGTCCTCGAGCGTAGAGACTTTAAATTCTTTTGAGATTAGGAATTTATAGATATTAGATTTTTTGTTGAGATATAGGTGTGAACCATTAAAAATTAGTTTAACAATATTGCCTAGAGCTTGCTGCCTGATATGAGGCATTACACTTATTTCACATGTATTTAAAAGCTCTACATAATCACCAAAAGGCATAAATCCCGTTAATACTTCTGCCTTATTTCCTAATTTTTCCTTGGCATACTTTTCTACGGCTTTGCTATTAGTTTTGTCACCATAGCTAACGGGAATTATTACTTTTCTGTTTGCAAGTTCTAATGTCGAAAGTATGTCAATAGCTTCGTAATGATTATTAGTATATTCAGCTGAATTGCCAAGCAGAATGTTATTACCTTCATTAAATTTAGTAGGTAGTAAATTTATGAAAATAGGGTCTAAATAATTCAAATGATAACTATTTGCCACTAAACCATAATGTTTCTTCAATTCAATATCGTCGCCCGGTGCTAAAGTTATGACATTTTTTATTTTTTTTATGCAACTTATTTGCCTTTGAAACATCGTTTGATAGTCAAAAAGAGTGGGGCTAATTATTCGAACACAATTTAATAAACCCTTATAAAATCCTTTTGAAAATTCATTGAGGAATCTATGCTTTTTAGTCTGAGGCATTAAATGAAGGTTAAAGTACCTTCCAAGTTGAAAGGCGTCTGCTCCCCAAATGGTCCAAATGATTTTATCGACCTCAAAATATTTCCCACTTAAAAGGGGAGCATATTCTCTCCTTAAAAAATGAATGATAATAAGGTCAAAGGATTCTCGTAAATTAAACAGGTCAATATCAGAATATGTAGAATAATAGTTTTCATAATTGTTGATTTCATAAGTAGCTTTTACGTAATCTATGAAATTACTTCCATCAATTATATGCAGTATTCTTGCTCCCAACTGATTACAATGATTTAATTATCTTGCCAGGGACGCCTACAATGAGTTTATTGTCGGGTACGTCGGAGGTGACAACAGTACCTGCTCCAACTATTACATTATTTCCGATTCTTATTTTTGGCAGTATCGTACAATTTCCGCCTAAACTACATAGATTTCCAACCTTAACTTTGCCCAAAAGTAAAGCTCTTGGTGAGATTTCTGTGAATTCACCAATTTCTACTTCGTGATGTATTTGGGCCCCAGTATTTATCAAAGTACCTTTTCCGATGTTTGTTTCTGGTCCAAGGTAGCAAAGGTTCATTAAATCGAACTCTTTGTTTATTAATTGGGAAGAATGAACACTTTTGTTAGAAATAACACTTGAAAGATCACCGCCTAGAGATTTAAATTTTTCATACATATTCTTTCTATGAATCGGATTCCCAATACCCAAAACGAAGAAAAAGTTGGCAGGGTAAATCTCTTTAAGCATAGTTTCGTTCTTTACGACGGGAAAACCTCTGAACGAAGTCAAAGATGGTGTGATATCGTCATAAAAATATATTGGATGAGGATAATTGTCTTGTAACAAAACATCCAATATCTCAAGAGCATGACCACCCGCACCAATTACTAGCATTTATTTCAAATTTATTTCTTAGAAACCCATTACTTATATTCAAATCTAAGTCTTCTTATCCCTTCTTCTTTCTAATCTCACTAACTATTTCTATAGCTTTCTTTGTTTCAATAACTCCAAATCCAACGCCTTCCAGAATATTTTGATAGCTATGCGTATGAAGTTCGGTAAAACCGTCAGAGAACTCTATTTCTTCTCCTTCCATATTCAATGTCCTGAAAGTTCGTTTTCCTTGTAATCTGACATCTTCAGGTATTTGGTTATAATCGATGCTTAAGAACCAGTTTACGTTGGCTTTTTCTAGAACCAAATGACCTTCTGCGAGGTCATCAGTATGTCTAATCACATTGTTTTCTTTAACATCACCAAATATCCATGTGAGCATGTCAAAAAAATGAACTCCGATGTTGGTGGCTATTCCCCCAGACTTTTGAATTTCCCCTTTCCAGCTGCGGTGATACCATTTACCACGAGAGGTAATATATTTTAGGTCAACATTGAATACCTTATCTTTTGGGCTGTTTTTTACTTTTTCTCTTAAAGCTATGATAGAAGGGTGAAGTCGCAACTGTAGAATAGTATATATTTTTTTGCCAGTTTCTTTTTCAATTTCTACGAGAGAATCAATATTCCAAGGGTTTAGAACTAAGGGTTTTTCGCAAATCACGTCACAGCCAGATTTTAACCCAAACCTTATGTGAGCGTCGTGCAGATAATTGGGCGAACAAATACTTACATAATCAATCGGATTTCCCTGTCTGCGTAATTTATCGATGTGTCTGTCGAACCTTTCAAATTCTGTAAAGAAATCGGCATTTGGAAAATGACTGTCCATTATTCCAACACCGTCATATGGATCAAAGGCCGCTACAAGGTCGTTTCCTGTATCCTTTATGGCCTTCATATGTCTTGGAGCGATGTAACCAGCAGCTCCTATAAGTGCAAATTTTTTCATTTTATTTTTGTAACAATCCCGTTCTCTAATTTATACTTTTCCTTTGATTCCAAACAAACGGCCAATCCTTCTTTATCAAAATTGAGTTTATGACCATACTCGCTCATCCAGCCTGTTTGTTTGGCAGGATTGCCTACCACCAACGCGTATGGCTTTACATATTTGGTTACCACAGCACCAGCTCCAATAAAAGCATATTCTCCTATATCGTGCCCACAAACAATGGTGGCATTTGCCCCAATTGAAACCCCTTTAGAAACCCTTGTTTGCGTATATTGACCCCGTCTGTTTACTGCACTTCTTGGATTTATGACATTGGTGAAAACCATTGAAGGTCCAAGAAAAACATCATCTTCACAAATCACACCCGTGTAAATTGAGACGTTGTTTTGGACTTTCACATTGTTGCCAAGAATAACTTCTGGTGAGACCACAACATTTTGCCCTATGTTGCAGTTTTGTCCAATCTTACTACCCGACATGATATGAGAGAAGTGCCAAATTTTGGTTCCTTCACCGATTTCACAGTTTGCATCAACAATAGCACTGGGGTGAATATAAACGCTACTTTCCATTAAAAAATGATTTAATGGAGTCTGTAATATAGTTCAATTGTTCGAGGTTCATTTCCGTATGTATTGGCAAAGATAAAACTTCCGAACAAAGTTGGCTTGAAACCTCCAAATTACCAACGATTTTGCCTAAGTTTTCAAATGCTTTTTGCTTGTGTAAAGGTTTTGGATAGTATATCATAGCAGGAATCTCCTTCGATTTTAGATAATCCTTCAAGTCATTTCTTAGATTATTCTTGACCTTTATGGTATATTGATGAAAAACGTGTGTAGAATTGGCTTGCCTGTAAGGAATCTCTAAGTATTCTATTTGACTTAATTCTTTGTCATAATGATTAGCTACTAAATTTCGTCTTAAGGCAAAATCATCCAATTGTTGAAGCTTTACCCTTAAAATAGCAGCTTGAATTTCGTCCAATCTTGAATTTATACCAATGATATCGTGCACGTATTGGACTGATTGACCATGATTGGCTACCATTCTCATTTTTTCGGCTAGTTCCAAGTTATTTGAAAAAACAGCACCACCGTCACCATAACATCCTAAGTTTTTGGATGGGAAAAATGAGGTAGTTCCAATATCGCCGATGCAACCAGCTTTTCGGCTTTCTCCATCACTGAATCGATATTCAGCTCCGATAGCTTGAGCGGTATCTTCAATTACTTTCAGGTTATTTTTGCCGGCTAATTTCATAATGGGTTCCATATCTGTACATTGCCCAAATAGGTGTACAGGAACAATAAGCTTTGTTTTTTCAGTTATAGCTTCTTCAATAATGTCAGCCGTGATATTGAATGTTTTTTGATCAACATCCACCATAACTGGTGTTAAACCTAGTAAACCTATTACCTCTGCAGTAGCTACGTATGTAAAGGCTGGTACAATTACTTCATCACCAGGCTTCAAATCGAGGGCCATCATGGCTATCTGCAAAGCATCAGTACCGTTACCGCAAGCAATCAATTTCGCAACGCTCAGATATTCAGCCAATTCGTTCTGGAAGGCATTAAAATTATGACCTTTAATAAATTGACTTTTTTGTATGGTTTCAAAAATAGCATGGTCAATGTCTTCCTTTAGTCTAAGATATTGCTGCTTTAAATCTACCATTTGGATGCTGTAGTCCATTTTTTCTATTGAGGTTAAATATTTGAGTGATTCTACACTCTAAACTTCATGCAAAAGTATGAAATTTGATAAACGATTTTTTAGTTTGTTCGCATTTAAAGAAGTGAATTATTTACAAAATACTTATGAAGTTCATTTTATCCATTGTTTCCAAAACTCAGGGTCGTATTTCTCCCAAGCATGTACTCCAAAAGGTAACTGGTGTTTTGTGATTTCAAAAGCTTTTCTGGGTTCCATTTCGAAGGCAAAATAAAGGGCTTCTAAAGCCTTTGGTCTTCTAAAAAATGGATTAAGGAAATACAAGAATAATCCCCAAAACATATCTTCGTTTTTTACGAAATTCTTTAATAATGGCATAAATATCAGGCAATTCCTATAATGGCTTTTTACTTTTCTTAATGATAATCCTCCATTTCCAACTCGGTTTACGAAATAAGGACTTAAGTCAAACTTTGGTTTGCCCCTGGTCAAAGGAGGCTTTGATATCCATGGTGCTCCAATATAATCATAACCTTTATTACACCATTTTTCAAGAGCATCTTCAAATACCCAAGCGTCGAGTTGGTAAATCAGTATGTACTCGTAACTAAAGAATTGTTTGTAAAAATTAGGCGAAAGCATAAGGGCACTATATCCGTCAATGGAGTTGAAATAGGTGGGTTCAAAGCCAATCCATTCAAAATTTGGGAGGATTTTTTTATAGTTTTCAAGATTCAAACTATACGGTCCAAATAATATAACTTTATATCTTCCGAGTATATTTTTAACTTGAATCAAAGATTTCTCCTCGCTTTCAGATAGAACTTCTTTATATATTGGTATAACGACTGCTACTTTCTTCAATTCTCTATAAATTTATCTCTTACTGGTTTTAACTTTGACTCCCATGTAAAGTTTTCAATGGCATATTTATTCATTACGAGGTGATAATTCGGGAATTCTTTGAGTTTCTCAACGAAGTTCACAATCAGATTTACGTCAATTGCCTCATCAGATGCTGGTAGTTTTAATATGAAAGGGTAGCCGTCAGGGAAACCGAAATCATCATGCGATGCCATAAATGGCAGACCTCTGGAAGCAAATTCTCTGGCTTTTAAAGCGGAAGCATGGCTTAAGTTCACCCTATGTAAGCCTAAAACGCCGACACCCATTTGGCACTTGGCAAACATTTCAATGAGCTCATTTCCACTTAAGAAACCATGGAATTTTACATAATCGGATAAATTGTTATCTTTGGTTTGCTTTTTCAAGTCTTCCAAAACATCTCCATTGCCTACCACATGAAGTATGACTTTTTTAAGAGGGTTGGTTATGACATAATTTGATATGCCAGCAATTAGTCGGTCAAAGCCGTGCCAACTTTGAACGTTTGCGAGCCCTAATAAATTCAAGATGCCGTCTTCGGCATGCTGTGGTTTAATTGGGCCGAATTTTTCGACATCGATGCCATTATCTGTTTTGATAGTCGGAATATCAAAAATGGTATCATGGAGTGAAATAGTGACTATTTGATCAATGTACTTTTTGAAAAAAGGAGTACAGACTTCGTCGATTTTTTGTTGAATTCTTAAGCTAAAACTCAGTTTGTTGTTTTGATATTTATATGGATATGTAGGTAACTCCATATAAATTTTGATACTCGGGTTTTGTTTTTTTATGCTTTTCAGCATCCATAAAAAAAGTGGGTTTGTCAGGAAATGTCTAATGTAAACGAAATCATATTTTTTTACATCTATTGCCGATAAATAACCAAAATATAGAAATTTAAGAAAGTCGATTTTAGATTTGCAGAAGCTTTGTATATTTTGATTTTTGCCCTCAATTTTAATGGTTTTGTTTTCAAAATAAAGAACATCTGTGGCCAATCCTAAGTTATTAAAAGCTTTAGCCTGTGCAAAAACTTTGTTTTTTATGCCAGAGTTAGCAACATTTCCAAAGTTCATTTTTGTATAAAACAATAACCTCTTCTGATCCATTATTTGATTGTTATTATTATTTCGACCTTGTTTTATGAAATAATAAAGGATTTGATTCTATTTGAAATAAGCGTAAAATTAACCAATTTTGGAGGAATTTACTAATCGTAATCAATGCCTTTAATCTCTATTATAACCATTACCTACAACGCCCAAGATTTCCTTGAACGAACGCTGGATAGTATTCGTAGGCAGACGAGTTCTGATTTCGAATATATTTTGATAGATGGTGGCTCCAAGGATGGTACCATGGCAATAGTTGAGGCGAATAAGGCAATGTTTTCGGTAATAGTATCTGAAAAGGATAAAGGCCTTTACGATGCCATGAATAAGGGTTTAAGAAAGGCAAGTGGCAATTATGTTTGGTTTATGAATGCTGGTGATGAAATTGCTGAATTCGACGCCATCGAGAAGTTAAAAACATTGATACTTAAAAATCCAGATATTATCTACTCCGACACCATGATGGTTGATAATTCGGGAGATTTGATTGGGCTTAGAACGGAAATTACCCCGCATAAAATTCCTCCGAGCCTTTCATGGAAGGCCTACAAAATGGGCATGTTAATTTGTCATCAATCCTTTATAGCGAGGAGGTCAATAGCCCCAAGCTATATTGAAAATAACTTGAGTGCGGACATCGATTGGGAAATAAAATGCTTGAAATCATCTAAAAGTAATCTGCCTTACCCTGGTATTTTGGCCAAATATTTAGAAGGTGGAACGTCACACCAACAACTTTTTAAATCTTGGAAAGATAGATACTTGGTACTAAAGACACATTTTGGTTTTTTTTCAAATCTATGGAATCATTTCAAAATTATCCTGAGAGCAGATATTTTTAATATCTTCAGAATCTCAAAGTATATCAAATAGGTCATTGACGGCTATGGTTTTGGTCTTCGTGTAACCTTCACCATATTTAACACCGATTTTATGCCCCATTTCTCTAGAACGAGCCTCTACGAATTCGATGAATTCTAGCGAAGATATATAACTTGCAGGTTCAGGAGAATTTGGATCAAAAAACTGGCTCTTAAATGCTTTAATAGAAGCTACTTTTTTATCCCATTGTGCCGTTATATCTACAACAAAGTCAGGTTCAATATACCTGTCTTGTATGTAGTGGAATAAATTCTTGGGTCGCCACGCTGCTTGCTCTTCGCCATTCTGACCAACAGTTTTTATCATCCGTAAACCACTGTAAAAACAAGCATCTACGGCAAGTTGAGCAGCTCTTCCGTGGTCTGGATGTCTGTCTTCAACTGCATTAGCAAGCACTATTTCTGGTTGATATTTTCTAATTGCTCTAATTACTTCGAGTTGGTGTGCTTCATCATTTTTAAAGAATCCATCTCTTAAACCTAGATTTTCTCTTGCACATAGTCCAAGAATCTGTTTCGAATCTTCAGATTCCTGTAGTCTAATTTCTGCGGTACCTCTTGTTCCCAGTTCACCTTTTGAAAAATCAACAATAGCTACTTTTTTACCTAGTGCTATTTGCTTAAGTATTGTTCCTGAGCAACTTAGCTCCGCATCGTCAGGGTGAACAGCAAGAACCAATATATCAACTTTCATTATTTTACTCTAAGTTTTAGGCCGACATATAGCTTTTTGTAGGCACTTATTTTATTTAATCTGCAAATTTCACCAACCGACGAATGAAACTTTCTAGATATTTCTGTTAAATTATCTCCATGTCTAACGGTGTACCAAACTTTCTTTTCAACCTTCACTGGCACCTCTTCCTCATCGTCTATTTCTTCCTCTATATCTTCCACTACACCACTGCTTTGCACCGAGCTCGGTTCGGAAATTATGCTATTTGGACGAGATGAACCACCCCTTAAATAATCAAAAACTTTGGGAGACAAAACAAACTCCGAGCTGCGAAGTTCCATCGGGTTGTTTTTGAAATTATAAATATTTTCAGGGTCAAACTGATTGCCTTCAAATCTGGTTTCGTAATGCAGGTGAGAACCCGAACTTCTTCCGGAGTTTCCGCCACGGCCAATCTCTTCGCCCGCTTTTATAAATGTGCCAGGCTCGTAATTAAATTTTGACAAGTGACCGTAAAGGGTTTCAATGCCATTATAGTGTCGTAGTATAATGGTTCTACCATAACCAGAGTGTACACCAGAAATCCTTACGACCCCATCAAATGGAGCATAAATTTTATCGCCTGTTTCAAGGTCTAGATCAGTGCCTTTGTGCCATCTGCGATTTCTCCAGCCAAAATGTGACGTAACCACACTTTTGTCTAATACGGGTGACCAATTTCTTCCTTCACTTACATTATAAAGTGTGATCGGTACCACTTCTTCAAATTCTTTGGGGTTTAAACCGTAAGGATTCAGACTTTTCGTATCCCAAACGGAGTAGTACGAGGCTATTTCCACCATATTATCAGCACCTTGAAATTGGGCATCCTCTTCAATTTCTACGACCAATAGTTCTCCCTCGTCAATGCTTGAAGTATCCTCGTGAACAATCTGATTTAGTTCTCTCAAGGGTTCTATTTTTATCCCCTCCAAGCTCTTTTGAGTGGCATTTTCGGTATTGGAAACTTTATTTGTTGAACTGTTTTCGTATTGATTGGAAAATCGCAGTTTGGGTTCATCTTCAAATTTAAAATCAAACTCGTCACTTGATTTCTGATTAGGATTCTTAGTGTTAGTATTGGTAGTTTTGTTATTTTTTGGAATTTTCGGAGCATTTAGCTTTCCCTTTTCTTGTGAAAAGGCCGAAAAACTAACCATGACTGATAGAAGAGTAATATTTAAAAATAACTTCATTTCATTTGCTTTATATATACAACTTAGCGAATCAAAGATTATTACTGATAAGCTAACAAAAATGTCAATTTTTAAGAAATTAACATTTTTCAATAATTTCATTTATAATAGTCTCAATTTTTTTTATCGAAATATTGAAACCATAGTTGTTCAAGACTTTATTTTTGGCATTTATTCCAAGTTTAGTAATCTTTTCAGTGTCAAGTTTTATTATTTCGCCAGACATTTGTGCTACATCGAGATAATCGGCTTTGTAACCACAAGTTTCATCAATAAACTCATCGGCTCCGCCCGTATTCTTGAAACCGAAAATAGGTTTTTCTGAAAGGGCAGCCTCCAAAACAACCAATGGGAATGGATCTTCCCGAGAACTCACCAAAAATACATCACTGGCGTTGATTATCTCCACAGCTTCCTTAGTTGGACTTATCCATTTTATGGCAGCTGAAACACCAAACTTATTTGCATCGTACGTCAGTTGATCAAAATGTTCTCCTTCATTCGGAATACCAATCCATAAGAAACCATATTTATCACTATTCTTAAGGGTTGCGGCAGCTATTTGAAGAAAAATATCTGGAGCTTTTCTCCAATCTGCATTTCCGCAAGCACAAATCCATATTTTGTCATTCGTCAGTTCATATTTTGTCCGAATGGCAGCCTTATCTGACTTCTTGCAAATATCAAGAATTTGGTCATTTTCTACAAATGAATGAACAACGCGTAGCTGGTCCGAGGCTTTGTATAAAGAAAGATTATCCGCTACAGCCTGCGAACATGCAATTATCTTTGTAGAAAAATTGAATAACAATTCCATCGAATTCGTCGGTCCATATTGTGCTATGGAGTACTGTAACTCGTGAATATGACTGATAATTGGTGCAGAAAACAAGGAATTGAGTTTTGGCAATAAGTCAACACTGGCAATGGTGTTAAGATAAATTAAATCAATTTGATGCTTATTTTGAATTATTTCTAAAGCTGTTTTTTTGCTTCCCAAAAATGACTTTTTCTTAGGCTTGGCGGTCTGGTTTAGAAAATAAACTTCAAATTGTGACTCAAGCTCACCTTTTAGATTACCCCAATCGTTGATTATTAAAAGAATTACCTCGTAGCCCTTAGCCTTAAAGTGCTTCATGACGCTCAATAAAAAAAGTTGAGCACCCGCCCTGTTGGCATCGTGACTAACGAAAAGTATTTTCTTTAATTTACTCAATATCAAATATTTGAATTAATTATTGCTGAAATTTTTTCAACAATAGAATGGTCTAAATCAGGGTAGAGTGGGAGTGAAAGGACTCTGCTCGAAATATCCTCGCTCACTGGACAACTTTGGTAGTTGGTCAGATAGGTTAACTGATTGAGTGAGGGATAAAAGTATCTTCTTGGGAAGATATTTTCTTTGTTTAGAGCTTGAATAACCCTATCCGTAATGATATTACTCTCGAAAACTACTGGATAGTATGCAAAATTATAGTCTAAATTATCAGTTTTTTCTGTTGGCTTTTCTAGGTGATTCCAGTCCAATAAACTGTCGTAAATCCTGAAAATATCTTTCCTTCCCTGGATTATGCTCTCAAGGTGATTGAGGTTACATAGCCCCATAGCTGCATGAAACTCAGAGTTTTTTCCATTTACACCCGCCACGTAATAATTGTCAAGGATATGTCCGAAACTTCTCAAAAGTTTAATTTTTTCGTGGAGTTCAGGATTATGACAAATTATTGAGCCCCCCTCTACAGTATGAAAAACCTTGGTGGAATGAAAACTACAAGTGGAAATATCACCATAATCAAGTAGAGACTTACCTTGATATTTTACGCCAAAAGCATGTGCGGCGTCGTAAATTATCTTAAGATTATGTTTTTTTGCAATGCTTTCAATTTTCTCAACATCACAAGGGTTACCATAAACATGGGTAGCCATTATGGCTGAAGTTTTTTCTGTTATCGCAGCCTCAATGAGATTAGCATTGATATTCAAATCTTCTTTGTTGATGTCAACAAAAACAGGCACTAAATTTTCCCAAATAATAGAGGTAGTGGTGGCACAATAGGAAAAGGGCGTAGTAATGATTTCTCCCTTTAGATCCAGAGCTTTCAATGCTATTTGAAGTGCAATGGTTCCATTTCCTAGAAATGAAAAATAGGGGGTATTCAGGTATTGCTTTAACTTTTCTTCTAGTTCTACTACCAACGGTCCATTATTAGTCAACCAACTCGAATCCCATATTCGGGTGAGGTATGATTGATATTCCTCTTTTGGCGGTAAAAAAGATTTTGTTACGTTAATTCTCTCCAAAACTATTTTATTTTTTGCAATACTAACTTCAAAATTAATCTGAAAATATGATTTACAGCAATTCTTTTTGAACAGAATTAACGGTAATCAATTTTGGTCGAACCGCACCTGGCCATTTTCCGTACCAATCGGTTCCTTCTCGGTAATCGAGAATATCAAAGGCCAATGCATCTTCAAAGAAAAATACAGGTGCCAATCTGTCTTTCACGATCATGGCTGATATATAGTATGACCCATCATTTAAGAAGTCACCTGGTATATTACACTCCGCTCTGACAATACCTTTTTGATATATTTTGGCATCATCGCCGATATTAAAAACACATTCTCCAGTCATACTGTATAGAAAAATGCTGACATTAAGTTCGGCATTATCCATCATGTTCCAGTATTCAAACACCATTTTCAAGGGCGTGCGTGTATCAAAATTGTCCACCACTATTTCTTGATTAGGAGTTAGACTGATACTTTTTATTCTTACTTGATCATTGCCAGGTGCTTCGTTGGGATCTGCCCATTTTTGCTTAAGCTGAAACTTCGAAACCGTCTTCACATACTCGTTCACGACTTCATCTATTTTACCGGCTTTAATCAGTTCTCCGTTTCTTAAATATGCTCCTTTGTTGCACAAACCTTGTACGGCAGTGAGGTTATGACTTACGAATATTAGCGTACGACCACTGTTTGAAACATCACGCATTTTACCTATACTTTTCTTTTGAAAGTCAGCATCGCCCACAGCTAAGACTTCGTCTACCACCAATATTTCTGGCTCAAGATGGGCAGCAATAGCAAAACCAAGCCTGACGTACATTCCTGATGAATAGCGTTTTACAGGGGTGTCGATAAACTTGTTTATGCCAGCAAAGTCTACAATTGCATCAAAATGTCTTAAAATTTCAGCCTTCTGCATTCCCAAGATAGCACCGTTCAAGAAAATGTTTTCTCTTCCAGTCAATTCGGGGTGAAAACCTGTACCCACTTCTAAAAGACTGGCCATTCTACCTTTCACTCTCACTATTCCGGTGGTTGGCTCTGTGATTTGGCTTAGAACTTTTAGTAGGGTAGATTTACCGGCACCATTGGCACCAACTAAACCTAACCTATCACCTTGTTTTACATCGAGATTAATATCTTTTAAAGCCCAAAAGTCTTCTTTGGTATTTTTGTTCTTGGAAGGTTTAAATAAGGAGTTTGACCAACGGGTGATTGTATCCCTCAGGTCGTCGGTAGAGTTCCCTTTTTGGTTGAGTTGATACCGCTTCGTTACGTTTTCTATGCTGAGTACGGTCATTGATTTGAGCTAATTAAATATGGTCAACAAAAGAGTTTTCGTGTTTACGGAAAAATCTAATGGAATAGAAAAAAGTAACGACTATGAAAATCACCAATGGTACAAAACTGTCCCAATTAAAGGCAGCGAAGTCATCTAACATACACCATCTTAAGGCATCGATACAACCTGTAACGGGGTTAAGTACAAATAACTTATAAAACCAAGGTTGACCAGTTGAACGAACGCTTTCAGTAAGATAACCAACTGGCGAAATAAAATAGCCGAACTGTATAACGAAAGGGATTATCTGCCCAATATCTCTAAACTTTACATTCAAAACCGCCGAAATTAGGCCAATGCCAAAAGCCGCAAGAAAAGTCATTAGAATAAATAATGGAACCAAAAGCAATTTCCAATCCGGTAAAAATTGATACCAGATACAGATTATAAAAAAAAGTATTATCGAAATGAGTACATCTACCAAACCAAGAAAAATGGTAGAAAGAGGTATGATTAACCTTGGGAAATATACTTTGGAAACCAGGTTTGAATTAAGCACAATACTTTGGCTTAATGCCTGCAAAGATTGCGAGAAAAATAGCCAAATGATAACTCCTGGGGCCACAACTAAGGTAAATGGAATAGCAGTGTTCGTATCTAATTTGCCTATTTTACCGAATGCAAAAGCCATCACAATCATGGTCACCAGCGGTCGGATAACACTCCAGCCGATTCCAAGAACAGTTTGCTTATATTTAACCAAAATATCTCTTTTGGCCAATATCCAGAAAAGTTCTTTAAAACCCCAGATTTCTTTCAAATAGTCAGTAGTGGATTTCTTTGCGGTAATTATTCGCTCTCTTGAATTCATAAAATTTATTTCAGTTGCTATTTTCAGACATTATATCGAGATAAGTCTTGCGTATGGTAATGATCAAAATCATGGCCACAAAGGCAATTAAACCACTCAATCGTGTACTGAAACCAGTTTTCTTTATTACCGATAAGGGTAACCTCACTGGTTCTAAGACGGTAAAAATAGGCGTTTGTTCAATTATTAATCTATTCAATCCTTCTACGTTCGCCAGTTGCGTATAATATTGGTTCGATAAGTAGGTGTTGTCACGACTTATCTGTTGTTGCTTCATAATGCCTGACGGATCCACAACATTAGGATTGTCAAAAGTCAGTCGTGCAATTCTCTTGTCATTGTATTTCATTGCATAGGCAAGACTGTCAAGTCGACCTTCCTGAACTTTCAAGATCTGTTTGGTCTTTTTGGTCTTCATTTCTCTGTAAAAATCCTCGGTACTGGCCATCAATACCTCAATCCAATCTTTAGTTAACTGCTCATTTGTCGTTGTAGCATAAATACTTATTAGGCTCGAGTTTTCATCAGGTTCTACACGTGTAAAGTTGTATATTTTGGTGTAAACGTCAGAAAGTATCTGATTTTCGTAAGGTGTAAACTCTGAAATAGCTTTCTTTTTGAATCTGTAATTAGCAAATGGTGAGGCTGGCTTTATTAGACTTCCGGCCCATTCATTTCTTTTTATATCACTGCTGTCAATAAAATAATTGATAAACAAGTCTGTTCTGTCTCCAATTTTCACTTCTCTCATAAAGGCATTCTGGAATACATTTACAGAAAGAATAATTGCCTCAAAATTCGAAGATGCCAAAAGGCTTCCACCTTGTTGCTGGTTAGCGGCTCCACCCAAGCCGAATGCCGAAGCGAAACCTCCTAATTGGTTTTGTGCTCCCGCTCCTTCAAGCTCCAAGTGAAATGTTGTTTGTCCACTGTAGGTATCCTCGGAGTCCAAGAAAGTATTGTTGAAAGTATCATAAATAGACCCTACTATGAGAGCCACGAAAAGAATCTGCCAATTGTTTCCGAGAAATTTGAAATATTTAAATACCGATAAAAAAAACTCTCTGGTTGATACTTGGTCGTCTTTAATATTTTGATCCATTCTTAATTTTGGTTAAGTTTTAAGAATCCGAAGATAGTCACAATGGTTGTTAGTGTAGCACTAAGAGTGGCTACTAGACCTCCAAATTGAGCAATTTGTGCCTGCGTATTTTCGGTTTTTCCAGGAATAATTATTTCACTGCCAGGTTCTACTTTTGGGTGAATTTTTACGAAAACAAATTTTCTTGTCCTATCTACAGAGCCGTTGGGATAAATAACAAATGCTTTGCCTCTTGCTGATTTTTTGGTAAAACCACCAGATTTTGAGACGTAATCAATGAATTTCAAGTCAGGGTGGTATTTAACCGTAGTAGGGTAAAGTACTTCACCTTCAATACGTATAGTTTGAAGTTTTTTGGGAATGTTTATTTCATCACCGTCTTGCAGGATTAAGTCCTCAACAGAACCTGGACTCTTCAAAATCTTTTCAAGATCTATTCCAACTGATTCTGTTATCATATTGTTCAAAACCTCACCCTCCTCCGTCAATTCGGGTTCTTCTTCTTCTAAGTTCTCGGTAACTGTTTTAACTTTTACATTGATATTCAAGTTATTCAGGACTTCCTCCCTTTGAGTTTTTTGGAAATCACTTATCAAGGTTTTTCTAACCAAAGTAGCCCCTTTTATATAAGCCTGAGGAGACAGACCCCCAGCTCTCGAAATAAGGTCAGAGATTTTTTCGTCTTTGTATTTGATACCATAAATACCAGGATAAATCACCTCACCTTTGGTGATAGCGAAATTTTGTTTTTCGTAGTTTGGAGATGTTCTTACAAATACTTCATCATATGGAAGTAGTTTAACACTTTCGTTTTTCGAATCGAAATTCAAGTCAGAGCGAATCTCAAATTCAATTATGTCAGATATTTGAGCGTCAATTTGCTTGGCATCTACGTTTCTTTTTCTCCTGACAATCTCTATTTTAGATAATGATGCCGCTTCGGTAAGTCCGCCAACTTTGACAATCAAATCCTGAATGGTCA
Source organism: Lacihabitans soyangensis (assembly GCF_024343775.1). Lineage (GTDB taxonomy): Bacteria > Bacteroidota > Bacteroidia > Cytophagales > Spirosomataceae > Leadbetterella > Leadbetterella soyangensis. The sequence continues at coordinate 42,983 of NZ_RJUF01000182.1, forward strand.
TTTCCTTAATATACGGCACTTGTACACCTGTTAAGGCGTCAGGATTGTTTATGGCACCTTGTATCTTTACATAAGAAGTCTCAGTGAGGTCAAAAATACTTGGTATAATAACCTTATCCATTCTCCTCAGAGTTTGGTCTGCACTTTTACCGCTTTTTATGTCAAAAAGATTGACGGTGATATTTGAAATAGACAAATCTTCATTGGTTCTAATAATATTGACTCTACCTTGAAGCGACTCTTCTCTTAGACCTTCGGCCGAGTTTATTAAAGCCAATAAAGTTGGGTTACTGTCTAAAGAATATTCACCCGGACGATAAATGGCACCTTGAATAGATATTAAGTTTTCAAAACGTTCAAGTAATTTCTCTACTACAATCGAATCACCGCTGTACACCTGACTTGTTTTGAAATCCGAATTTTTGATGTCAATGATGCGTTTTTCCTTCGATGTATTTCTGTAAACTTTGACTCTTTCGGAGTAGGCATATTGGTCAAAACCACCCGCATAGTTGATTACAGTACTCAAATTTTCATTAGGAAGGACTTCAAATAATCCCTTTCTCTTCAAGTTGCCTTCCATCGCTATTCTCGAAACATAGGGCCCAACTTGAATAATATCTTGGTCCTTGAGTAACATATCACCTTTCGAAAATCCTTTTGTTATGACATCATAAAGGTCCAAAGTACTCACAACTCTGTTGTTTCTTACTAGTTTTATATCTCTGTAGGTACCTATGTCATTAGGGCCTCCAGAGGCATAAAGTGCATTCAGTAAACTCGTAAATGAAGTAACGGTGTAGGTTCCAGGTGCAACTACCTCTCCTGTGATTTTAACCTTAATCATTCTGTAGCCTGTTAAAGAAACCTTCAGAAATGTATTTGCAGGATAGCCGCTACCACCGTTCAAACCTAAAAATATTTTTGAGAAAGCGTTCTTTATTTTTCTTTCGGCTTCTTCTATGTTCAAACCAGATACATTCACTACGCCAGCTTTTTCTAAAACAATAAATCCGTCTGGGTTAACTGTAGCAGTTTGTTTAAACTGTGAGTAACCATAAATATCCATCACGATCTTATCACCAGGTCCTAATACGTAGTTGTTTGGTGTAGAAACATTAACTGTGGCGGTTGGATCAAATTTAGAATTCGTAAATATGGAACTACCAAACGTTCTCTTAATGATTTTACTTTTTTCTAAGTCGGCAGCAAGTTCCGTTTCTTTTTCAATTCGTTGCTTTTCTTCGGCATCAATCGCTTTTTGATCTGCTGGAGCGAGTTCAACTTCTCGGGTATTTGTTGGGTCATTTAGTGGAGTCCTATTTACAGGAGTTGTTCTATTATTATTGGGAGACTTCTCTTTTGTAGTGGCAGGTGTTGTGGTGGTCGGAACTGTAGTCGGAATTTGAAGTGCGGGAGTAGTTTGGGCAAAAATGGTGTTTTTTATAGCAAATTGTATTAATATTAATACGAGTGCTTTTGCTATTCGATTTGTCTTCCTAAATTTGGGAGATTTCATAAATTAAAAATTTGCTCTTTCTAGGTTTTTGCTTGATAAACTGCAAAATTAACAGAAGAATTTTGGTTAATTAAATTAAAAAGTCTTTATTTTAAAAAGTACTTTGAATTGCAAAGTTAAATATTAAATTGATTTTAACCTCATTATTGATAAAAAATTATGTCAGAAGAAAGTAAAGTGTTATATGACGAAGACAGTATTAAATCTCTAGACTGGAAGGAGCATATTCGTTTACGACCTGGAATGTACATTGGAAAACTTGGCGATGGTACCTCACCTGATGACGGTATCTATGTGTTGTTGAAAGAGGTAATGGACAATTGTATTGACGAATACGCCATGGGACATGGAAAATCAATTGAAATTGGTATAGATGAAGGTAAAGTGACAGTGAGAGACCACGGTCGTGGTATACCACTTGGTAAGGTGGTGGATGTTGTTTCGAAAATCAATACAGGAGCAAAATATGACAGTAAGGCTTTCCAAAAATCTGTTGGTTTGAATGGTGTCGGTACCAAAGCGGTGAATGCCCTATCTTCCTATTTTAAGGTTATATCATACAGAGAAGGCGAATGTAAAAGAGCGGTATTCGAACGAGGTGAGTTAATTGAAGAATCTCCAGTGGAGCTTACTTCTGAAAAAAATGGTACCTATGTTGAGTTTATTCCAGACAATACTGTCTTCAAAAACTATCATTTTATTCCGCATTACGTTGAAAACATGATTTGGAACTACTGTTATCTTAACGCCGGTTTGGCCTTGAACTTTAACAGGAAAAAATACATCTCTCAAAACGGCTTATTGGATTTATTGCTTAGAAAAACTGATGAGTCAACACTGAGGTATAACATTATTCACCTGAAAGGACCAGATATTGAAATTGCCTTAACGCACGGAAATCAATATGGGGAGGAGTATTATTCGTTCGTAAACGGCCAAAATACAACACAAGGAGGAACTCACCTTTCGGCTTTCAAAGAGGCCATTGTAAAGACCGTTCGTGATCACTTTAACAAAGATTATGCCCCCGAAGACATACGTCAGTCCATTATTGGGGCAGTTTCCGTAAGAATTCAGGAACCGGTTTTCGAATCCCAAACCAAAACCAAACTAGGTTCGACCAATATTTCGTTAGAAGATAACGCTCCAACCGTAAGGACCTTCGTCAATGATTTCATAAAAGAACATCTTGACAATTTCTTGCACATGCACCCAGAGGTGAAAGACGCGTTAAAAAAGCGTGTGGAACAGTCAGAAAGAGAACGCAAAGAACTGGCAGGTGTAAAGAAAATTGCAAATGAGAGAGCCAAAAAAGCCAATTTGCACAATAAAAAGCTTCGTGATTGTAGGTTCCACTTGCCTGATGAAAAATTTGAAGGACGCCTGGATACCATGCTGTTTATAACGGAAGGAGACTCTGCCAGTGGTTCTATCACCAAAGCTCGTAATCCAGAAACGCAGGCCGTATTTAGTCTACGTGGAAAACCGCTGAATTGCTATGGCTTGAGCAAAAAGGTAGTTTATGAGAATGAAGAATTCAATCTCCTTCAACATGCCTTAGACATAGAAAATGGCATAGATACTCTGAGGTACAATCAAATCATCATAGCCACTGATGCCGACGTTGATGGTTCGCACATTAGGTTGTTACTATTGACTTTCTTTCTTCAGTTTTTCCCTGATGTTGTACGGGAAGGCCATTTGTATATACTCCAAACACCACTTTTTAGGGTAAGAAACAAGAAGGAAACTTTTTATTGTTACAACGACGAAGAAAAGCAAGCAGCTATCGCTAATTTAGGAGGCAAGCCTGAAATAACTCGATTTAAGGGTTTAGGTGAAATATCTCCGAATGAATTTGAAGCATTTATAGGAAAAGAAATTAAGCTGGATCCAGTAATTTTCGAGAAAGAATCATCAATTCCGAAAATATTGGGATACTACATGGGCAAGAATACTCCTGAAAGACAAGTGTTTATCATTGACAACCTCATCATCGAGCAGGATATTTTAGAAGAAAAAGAATTGATTATTGAAGACTAAAAAAATAGGATAGTGACTTTAGACGAAGTAAGGAAAGAAATTGATAAAATTGACGATGACCTTTTGCAACTTTTAAACAAAAGAATGCTTTGGGTACAAAAAGTAGGAGAAATTAAGAATAAATCGAAGGAGATTATTTATCGACCAGAGCGGGAAAAACAAATAATTGAAAGACTAAACAACCAGTCCGACGGTTTGCTTTCAAGAGACGCCATAGAGGCCATTTTTCTCGAGATTTTTGCCACAGCCCGCAACATTGAACTTCCCGAACGCATAGCCTATCTTGGGCCGGAGGGTAGTTTTACCCACCAAGCTGCTGAGAGTCGCTTTGGAGCACTTTCTGAGTACATGACTTTGCCAACTATTAAGTCTGTTTTTGAGGCTGTGGAGACAGAAAGAGTAAGGTTTGGAGTTGTACCTATCGAAAATAATCAGGAAGGCATAGTTTACGAGACAGTTGATTTGCTTAACGAAACCAACGTTAACATTGCGGCTGAACTCAAGATTCCTGTTCATTTTTGTCTGGCAACGGAGGCTGAAAATCCAGCCAAAATCAAAAGAATCTACTCAAAAGATATAGCATTTAGGCAGTGTAGAGGCTTTTTGAACAAATATTTTGAGCAACATCAGCCAGAAGAAATACAGGTAGAGTCTACTTCAAAAGCAGCAAAATTAGCGGCTGAAGATCCAGAAGCCGCAGCTATATGTAGCGAAATTGCAGCAAAGTTGTTTAGAATACCAGTGTTGTTTCACAACATTGAAGATAACAGCAACAACCGCACGAGGTTCTTTATCCTTTCTAAGAAATTTGAGAACCTGCCATCAGGAAATGACAAAACCACCTTAATAGCTCGACTACCGCATACAGACGAAGCTGGTGTTTTGGCAAGTTTTTTACAAGATTTTAAAGATTTTAATATCAACTTGACAAAAATAGAAAGTCGCCCCTATAAAGGAGATGAGGACTTTAATTTTTGGTTTTTCATAGAGCTTTTGGGTTATTTTAAAGATGATAACTTCCAGAAAGTGTTGGAGAAACATCACGAAAGTATCAAGATATTAGGTAGTTATGTCAGAAATGCTTAGATGATAATCGGACTTGGGCCATAAGTTTTGCCCAAGTCATATTTCTTAACTTCTCCGGCCTTCACCACAATCTTATAGATACGGTACTTGCCTTTCGGTATAAGTTTTACAGGGTAAATAGTTCTGTAGAATCCCGAAAAATATCTCAGCGATAAAATACTTTTTAGAGGGTTGTTTTTCTGGTGAACCGCTGGGAAAATGAATTGCTTTTCGTCATTTTCTAAAGAAAAATAGATCCCGTCTTCATCATTTACAGGGTGAAAGTTTTCTGTTAATTCACCTGAAATCTCTAAAATGCCATCATTAATTCCATAGCTTAAGTTTTCACGAGAACTTTCTGTTGCCAAATTATTAAAGTTGTCTAAAACAGATGTCGGAAAAACATATTTCTTGGCTTTGTAAGGTTCCTCGAGAAGTGGGTTTAACTTGACACTGTGCACTGAATCAATGTATTGGTTGGACCAAGTTCCTACTTTTTGATAATTTATTCCATCTGAAATGGCATTCTTTTTATTGAATATAGCGACTTCATAATTATTGAAATAGCTAAAAATTAACAAAGAAAAAGTAAATATACTCGCCAATGTGGCGATGACTTTTTTATGTACAATGTTTGAAATCAAGAAAAGATAAACAGAAATAACCATAAAAGAAGAATTTATGGTGTACCTGCTTAACATCGCAAATCCTGTTCTTGAAATACCAATCATCAGGCCTGGGGCGAATACAAAGCCAAAAACGCAAATAATAAATTGATCTTTTTTTGAATGACGCAGCTTTTCGAAGACTTCTTTTCTGTTTTTACCGAATATGGGATACTTTCGAAGAAAAAGAACCAAGAAAATAAGTACCAAAAATAGTCCAAACACTTGTGAAACAAGATGCGAATATTGGTTTTTTGCCGTTGTGGAAAGGTCTGTAATGTTTAGTGAATAAGCACCAAAAAACTCAAAAACGTATCTTATCGCCGCCACGGGCTGTGAAATGGGAGAAACACCTGAGCTCCATTCTGGTTTTTCATAACCCCAGAAATACATCAAAATTGTAACAATTGACAATAAGCTCCAAATTATTAAGTCCTTTGTTCTTTTATTGGCTGCAAGAATTATTATACCTATCAAGAATGCCAAGATGCCATTTCCATGAGAAAATATGGCAAGAAGGGCAAATATAAATGCTGGTAATAGACTGTTTATCTTTTTGTAAATCAAAAAATAGAATGTCAGAAAAACATATAAGATTACCGAGAAATTCTGAAACGGAACCATCAAAGACTGAAGACTTTCATAGTATTGGGCATGAAAAATCAAGAAAGGGATAGGTAGCAATAGAAGCAAGTTTCCTACTAGTGGTTTTGCTATTCTGAAAATTAGAATAAAGATGCCTATTAGGTTAAGGAAGCCCAACATGGCCAATGTTTTTAGCTCAAATTTGCCTGATATTAAATAAGTTAGTAGTAAAAAAAGTCGGTCGTTAACTACTCTGTGTTCATTATTTAAAGAGAAGAACAACCTGAGTTTTTCTGATACAGGAATATTAGAAAAGAGATGAAAAACGGGAAGGATAATGCCGTGAAAATCGTCCCACCAAGGGATGTTTACAGAAATTTTATATTGAAAAAGCCATAATAATGCAATAAGTATTGAGGAAACTGACCAAAATATGTACTTGTTTCTTTTATGCATTTTTTGAAAATATTGATTTTGCTAATTGACAATCTATTTCTATTTGTTTTATCAATTCTCCAATATTCTCAAATTTAGTCTCTTCTCTTATAAATTCCAATATTTCTACTTTTATGGTTTCGCCATAAATGTCATCCGAAAAATCAAAAATATGTACCTCTTGTGTTCTTCCAAGGCCTTCTACAGTGGGTCTATTGCCGATGTTCATAATTCCCTGATATCTCTTATTCCTTAGAAACACATAAGTGGCATAGACACCGTTTTTGGGTATTAGCTTATATTTTTTTTGAACTTGGATGTTTGCAGTTGGAAAACCAATGGTTCTACCAAGTTGTCTTCCTTTAACTACTGGGCCCGAAAATTGATAATCTCGCCCAAGTAGCTCATTGGCTGTTTTTACATCACCCGTCAATATGGCATTCCTTATTTTGGTAGAACTGATTGTGATGTTTTCTAGTTCTTGTCTTGAAATTTCCTCTATTTCAATTTTAAATCGCTCAGAATGTTGTCTGAGATAATCAATTCCACCTTCACGGTTTTTGCCGAATCTATGGTCATACCCTATCACCATAGCTTTTGTACCTAGGCCATGAAGTAATATTTCTTCTATATATTTTTCAGAACTAAGCTCTGAAAACTCTCTGGTAAAAGGTAAAACAACAAAGTGGTCAATTCCTAATTTCTCAAGAATTTCTGTTTTTTCGTCTATTGTAGTTAAAAGTTTAAGATTGTCATCATTCGGTGAAATAATCAACCTGGGGTGGGGCCAAAAAGTCAATAAAACAGATTCGCCGTTTATTTCTTTTGCTTTCTCTATTAATCGCTGAATTATTTTTTGGTGGCCCACATGTATACCATCGAAAGTGCCGGTGGTCACTACGGCATTGCCTCTAGGTTCAAAATCAGAGAGTTTATTGTAAATCTTCATTAGAATCTTTGATTTTTTGCACCATATTTTCTACCGATTCGGCATTGTCTACCGAAAAATCTCCAATTTTAGTCCTTCTAAGTTCACTTAAATAAGAACCAGAACCAACCGCCACACCGAAATCACGTGCCAAACTTCTAATATAGGTACCTTTAGAACAAACTACTCTGAACCATATTTCAGGGAAATTTGTGGTGTCTATTTCAAATTCCCTGATTTCTATTTCTCTAGCTTTGAGTTCCAAAGTTTTTCCTTCTCTGGCAGCTTCGTAGGCTCTTTTGCCTTTTACTTTAATGGCTGAAAATAGGGGAGGGATTTGTGAGACATGGCCAACGAATTGTTTCCTTGCCTTCTCCAGTGTTTCCTCTGTAATATGGTTAATTGGAAAAATAGAATCTACTTCAGTTTCCAAATCTACAGATGGGGTAGTTTTTCCTAGTATAAACTTCCCCGTATATTCTTTTTCTTGGGCTTGATATTGATCTATTTCTTTGGTTTTTTTACCTGTACAGAGTATGAGTAAACCAGTGGCCAAAGGGTCAAGAGTACCTGCATGACCTACTTTTTTAAATTTGCCAGCATATCTGACTTTATTGACCACATCAAACGAAGTCCAGGTGAGCGGTTTATCGAGTAGCAGAACGGAGTCGTTGTATTGGGTATTCATCAAACTATTTTTAAATCAACACCCGCAAAAAGCAAAGCCAAAAGTATTATTCCAAGCACAATCCGATAGTAGCCGAAAATCTTGAAACCATGTTTTTGTAGATAACCAATGAAGAACTTAATGGCTACAATTGATACCAAAAATGCCACTAAATTACCAATGCCTAATAACATAAGTTGTTCATTATCAAATGTTAAGTCTCCATTTTTATAACCCTTTAGTAATTTATATCCCGCAGCAGCAAACATGGTTGGTACTGCCAAGAAAAATGACATTTCTGCAGCAGCTTTTCTAGTTAAACCCATAAACATACCACCAATTATGGTTGACGCTGAGCGTGAAACTCCTGGTATCATGGCTATGCATTGGAACAAACCTATAACGAAACTGTCTTTAAAACTTGGTCCGTCTTTGTGTGTTTTATCTTCAAAATACTTATCAATAAAAATAAGAATAATGCCACCAATCAATAGGCTTATCGCCACCACCCATACATTTTCGAGAATGGAGTCTATGAAATCATTGAGTAAAAAGCCAATAATGGCGGCCGGTATAAAGGCCACGAATAGTTTGTAGTAGAAATCAAGATTTTGAAAGAAGCGTTTCCAATAGAGGAAAATCACGGCTAGAATAGCTCCAAACTGGATGTTAACCTCAAATATTTTAGTAAAAGGGTGCTCCGCTATCCCCAAAAAAGAAGCTCCAATAATCATGTGACCAGTAGAGCTTATTGGAAGATATTCGGTAATACCTTCAATGATAGCCAGTAATATGGCTTGAATTACGTTCATGAATTATTTTTTAAGAAGGGCGTAAAATTCTATCATAAAACCTACAAAGGCCACGATAGGTCCAAGGGTTATGCCGAAAAATCCAAAACCGAATTCTTCCTTGTCTAACGTCATAATGATGAAACCAATCACTATCAGGGCTATTCCAATCAACATTATGGTGTAATTTCCTTTTTTGAAAGGTAAGTCAGAGGCTGTATTTACAGCGGTTTCTTTAGTTTCTTTAGTGTTTTTCATTATTTCAATATAATTTATCTAAATCCATTTTATGATATCTTACAATAGACTGAAAGGTACTTAAAACTCCTATCGTAGGTCCTAATATGAGTAAAATTACAAACAAAAGAACAATATTCGTATTGTTCTGAATAAGGTTTAAACCATCTATTTGACTGGTCGAAACATATTTTGTCAAAAATATCAAGATGATACTGATGATACTAGCAATTAGTCCTTGTACAAATCCTTTAATCAAAAAAGGTTTCTGAATAAAGAAATCAGTTGCACCTACCAATTGCATTGTTCTGATGATAAATCTTTGCGAATACAGTGCCAATTTGATGGTATTGTTTATCAAAAGTAAAGTTGCTACAAAGAAAATAACGACAATAAGAGCTAAAACTTTGTAAACTTTGTTAACGTTACTGATAATTCCCTTTAAGAAATCCTTGGCATATTCTACCTCAAATACACCTTGTATCTTTTCGATTTCGGTCTTTATAAGCACAAGCTTGTCCTCCGTTATGTTTTCCTCTTTTAAACGAACGCTAAAGGCATCACGGAAAGGATTATCTCCCAATACATCTTTAAAATCTTCTTTGGTGTCCTTGTAGAATATTTCCGCTGCTTGTTCTTTTGAGGTTAGAGTAATCTGAGGCTTTCCATTTTTTACCTCTGCAAAACCAAAACTTTCTATTTTTTTAGAAATGGCGGCTAATTCGTCTTTTCCCAAATCCCTTTCTAAATAAACCTGAATTTCAATATTTTGCTTTACGTATTTTATCAGTTCTTTTGAAGAAATAGCAATCCAGCCGCAAAATCCAATTAAAAACAATGCAACAGTTAGACTTATGGTTATAAGTATACCTGGGTAACTGCCTAATTTTTTGTTAAAACTCATTTTGATTGCGAAAAGCTTAAGTACAAAGATAAATAATTATTTAGGTTTGAGATTTAAAGCAGATTGATTTTAAGGTTTTTTAATTAATTATTCGCCCTTTTTTGCTAATTCTTTTAATGCGTTCCACTCTGATATCATTTCTGGCATATTTTGCTCTATGATTTCTTCCACCGTTTTGGTGATGTAGTCTAAGCTATGGTTTTCGTCAAAATAGATGGGCTTTTTGAACTTTACCGTCAAAAGTGTATTTCTTCTTTTGTATTTTAGTCCTGTTTTGTTGAAAGCCCTTCTAAATCCGTTTATGACAACAGGCACTACGATGGGTCTGTTGGCCAAAATAATGTGGGCAGTACCTTTTCTCACAGGAGCATAAGGGCTAGTTGTTCCTTGCGGAAAGCTTATCACCCAACCCGAGCCCAAGCCTTTTGAAACATTATCTCCAGCAGAAGAGTCCACTTCGCGTTTAACATTTACTCCCTCTGCACGCCAACTTCTTTCTACCAATATGGCTCCGGCCAAACTAAAAAGTTTGGGAATTAAGCCAGCTTTCATGGTTTCCTTAGCTGCTACATAGTAAATAGAGGCTCTTGGTGAAAAAAGATAAAGAGGCATTAATTTCTTTCCAAAGCCCCATTTGAGATTACAAAAGATATGATAAAAAGAAATAACGTCGGCAAAGTAGGTTTGGTGATTGGAGATAAAGAAAACGTTCGTATTTGGTAAATCTTTGAGGTTTTCTAATCCTTCTATTTTCAACTTATTGGCTACGGCTATTCTCCAATAGGTTGGCCACCCAGCTATAAAGATTACTATTCTTTTCAACACCATCCAGTTGCCAAATGGGTCTTTTTGGAACAAACCCAGTACGTCAAAATAAGACAAAGTCCTAATGAACGGGTTGGCGTTTTTAGCAGGTATTGGTAAGAAATTCTTTAAAATTTTTAGCATTTGGGTTAAATTTATAAGCCGTAAAACCGCTGGTTGCCCTCAATTACGCTTATCTATTTCGTCTCTTATTTTGGCGGCCTTTTCGTATTCTTCGTTTCTGATGGCCTCATCGAGCATTTTGAGTAAGTCATCGGCAGTCATTGACATTAGGTCAGAGCTTGACTTCACCTTTATGTTTTTGGGGGCAGTTTTTGGTTTTTCTTGGCCACCAAGGTCATCGGCACTAATTCCAGCTTCATTCAAGACATTTTCTGTGGTGTAAATAGAGGCATTGAAGCGTAGAGCTATAGCGATGGCATCGGATGGACGGGCATCGATATTTTTCTGGCGTATACCATCCGTACAAATTATTTTGGAATAAAAAACTCCTTCTGAAATGTCCGAAATGTGAATTTCTTCGACCGAAAAATCAAAGGATTTCGAGAATGACTTAAATAAATCGTGCGTTAAGGGCCGGGTAGGAGTTATTTTCTCCATTTCGATGGCTATAGCCTGTGCCTCAAACATGCCTATGATTATAGGTAAACGACGATCTCCATTCGCCTCTGTAAGAATCAAAGTAAACGAACCAGCCTGCAATTGGCTTGGCGAAAGGTCTAATATTTCTAGCTTTATTTTATCCACGATACAAATATAGTCTCCTTTGGTTTATTAAGAGTTAAGTTTTTACAGAAAAATAACTTTTTTAGGTGCCAAAATATTTTTCAATTCCCATTCCAAATAAGGCAAAATCATATTTTGATGGGTCTTCGGGGTCTAAATGTGAGAGGTATTCGGTAATTTCCTCCGCCATTTTCCAGTCGGCCTTTGGTCGGTTAGTTAAATTTAATCTTCTGGCAATGTTTTCAACGTGTACGTCACAAGGAATGACCAACTGAGCGGGTTTCAATCTATTCCAAATCCCAAAATCCACTCCATTATTGTCTTTTCTTACCATCCATCTCAAATACATGTTTATTCGTTTACAAGCACTGTTGGAATCGGGGCTTGAAATATGTTTCCTAGTTCTATGAGGCGAATCTTCCAATGAAAAAAAATATTTCCGAAAGTTACTTAGATTTTCCTTGAGGTTGTTTTCAGAATTATTACCAATCAAAAAAGCATCCTCGAATGATTCATATTGCTTGTAATGTGCTTTGAAAAACTCAATGAAATACATCAGGTCAACGAAGTTGAAAGTGCGATGGACGAAGTTTTCGAGTTTTTTTAAATCTTTGTCGCCTGCATTTTGAATAAACTCAAAAGGAGTATTATCCATTTTTTGCATTAATTCTGTACACTTGTTTATGATGGTTTTACGCTGTCCCCATGCTAAAACAGCCGCAAAGAACCCTGATATTTCTATGTCTTGTTTGTTGGTAAAACGGTGAGGAATACAAATGGGGTCTAACTCAATAAAGTTTAAATTGTTGAATTTTAGGTATTTACTATTCAAGAGGTCAGAAACCTCAGTCGATATCATTCTAACCATTTTTTACTTTATGGCCATTGTTTTTCTGGTAGCAGGGAGATAATACTCTACAGTAGCTCTCATTTTAGAATCTCTAGGTCTAAGTTTGTAAAAAGCATAAGGTGAGAGTTTCAACATGATGTTTTCGTCAGGTCCTTTTTGACTCAAATTGGCCACAACTTTGGCTGTGATGGTTACACCAGTGGCTTCGTTGGTAACTTTTATGTTGGAGCCCACTTTGGCTGTACGGTGTAAAGCTAAATATTTTGTAGTCCTGTTCGAAGTGTTTATAACTTCCGCTACGCCGGTTTCTGACATTTTAATACCAACAGGCTCAACAACCAAGGTTTGAGCCATTTTCTTTTCAAGTGCAGTGCTAATTTTTTCAATTTCTACCTTGTCTATTAATAGCTTATCCCCAACTTTTATTTTGTTGTCGCTTATATTATTGGCTTCTACTAAGTATGAGATATCTAGTTCATATAGTTTTGATATCGAAAAAATGGTTTCTCCTGCTTTAATAATATGAAATTTGCCACTTGGTTGACTAGTTGCTTGTGCTGTTTTGGTCTGATTTTCTGAGTTTTTGGTTGGCTTTGCAAGAGTACTTTTTTTGAGACCCGCTTGATAAGCCCAGGCACTTACATGCTTTCCATTTCTTATCATTGGAAATTTCAGCGTCTGTCCCACTTTTATGGCTACATCAGACTTGAGCGTCGGATTTATGTTTGAAACTTCAGCAACGCTACAATTGTATTTGTTTACCAAACTATATAAAGTTTGACCTGGCTCAACTTTGTGAAGAATGTAAACAATGTTATTTATTATCTCCGTGTTAAGAGTGTCTTTCTGAGGATTCTGACCAAACGCAATTACCGTTACACTTGTTACTAGGAAAAAGAAAATGGTTTTTATCATGGATTAAGGGAAATTGAACTACAAAAGTACGTTTTAATGAATTAAGTGCATAATTTTTTTTATTGATAAACAAATACATTAATTTATTTTAGTTTTGTGTTTCTAAATATCTATGTCTTTGAAAATTCTTGGAATTATACCTGCACGCTATTCTTCATCGCGTTTTCCCGCTAAATTGCTTAAAACTATTCATGGTAAATCCATATTACAAATGGTTTATGAGCAATGCGAAAAAACCCAAAGTTTGAGTAAAATAGTAGTTGCCACCGACCATGAGGCTATCTTTGAGCACGTAGAGGGTTTTCATGGCGAGGTGGTAATGACCAGTACCAAGCACGAAAGCGGAACGGACCGATGTGCCGAGGCATTGAAGCTCTTTGGGGGCAATAGTTCGTATGACTATGTAGTTAATATTCAAGGAGATGAGCCATTGATTGATCCTAATACGATAGATGGTTTATGCAGTATTCTTGACGATAAGATAGAAATTGCTTCGGCGTGTTTTCCAATTGGTAAAATGGAGGATTTGCTCAGCCCCAATGTTGTAAAAGTGGTCATTGGAGAGAAAAAACAGGCCTTGTACTTTAGCAGGTCTCCCATTCCGCATATTCGTGACCAAAAGATAGACCAATGGCTTGAGCATAACGTTTTTTACAAACACCTCGGAATCTATGCCTATCGTGTGGATATACTAGAAAAATTAGGAAAGTATCCGATGGCAAAATTGGAATCGCAAGAGAAACTTGAGCAGCTCCGGTGGCTGTCTAATGGCTTTAAAATTAATATGGTAGAAGCCACAAGTGAAGGTTTTGGGATAGATACCGAACAAGATTTTGAACGTTTAAAGCAATTTTTAGATAAAAAATAGCGTATAAACTATATATCATTAAAATAAACCAATTTATGCAGCGATTCACCATTCTTTGGGCTGACGACGAAATAGAACTTCTCAAACCATATATAGTTTTTCTAGAAAATAAAGGATACGATGTAACACCAGTGCCTAGTGGTGCCGACGCCTTGGATTTGGTCGAAAAAAACAACTACGATATTATTTTTCTTGATGAAATGATGGCTGGTATGACTGGCCTCGACACATTGGTGCAGATCAAAAAGATAAAGCCGTCTATTCCGGTAGTAATGATTACCAAGTCTGAAGAGGAAAGGATAATGGAAGAGGCCATAGGCTCTAAAATTGCCGATTATTTGATAAAACCCATTAATCCGAATCAAATCTTGCTTTCGATTAAGAAACTTTTGGACAACAAAAGATTGGTGTCGGAAAAGACAAACTCAAGTTATATGCAAGACTTCAGACAGTTAAGTATGCAATACAACGACGAGTTGGACTTCAATGAATGGTCTGAAATATACAAGAAGTTGGTTTTTTGGGAGTTAGAAATTGACCGATCTTCTGATAAATCCATGGAAGAGGTTTATCAAATGCAAAAGGCGGAGGCAAATGCAAGATTTTCGGATTTTATCGAGGATAATTATGCCAGCTGGATGACAGATCCGAACGTTAAAAAACCGGTAATGTCGCACAATCTTCTGAAAACCAAAGTGTTTCCGTTGGTTAATAGCGGTTCTCCCTTATTCTTTATTTTGATTGATAACTTCCGACTGGACCAGTGGAAAATTATGGAGGATATCATAGGAGAATTTTTTACGATTGAATCAGATGAGACTTATTTTTCCATATTGCCTACGGCAACTTCCTATGCTCGAAATTCAATTTTTTCTGGTCTTACACCCCTCGAAATGTCAAAACAGCATGCCGATATTTGGGTAAACGACGAAGGTGATAATGAGGACGGATTGAATAAGAACGAGGACGAGTTTTTGAGAAGACAATTGAAAAAGAACAACTTGCAGCACAAGTTTTCTTATCACAAAATCCTGAACAATGGGCAAGCGAAATCTTTGGTTGATAATTTTAATAATCTTATGAAAGACGATTTAGTTGTGGTGGTTTACAACTTTATCGATATGCTTTCTCATGCCCGAACAGACATGGCAGTTATAAAAGAGCTTGCTCCTGACGAAGCCGCATATAGGTCTATTACAAAGTCTTGGATTCAACACTCGCCTATGTTAGATTTCTTGAAGTTAATAGCCTCTAAAAATGGTAGACTCGTAATAACCACCGACCATGGTATGGTGAAGGTTAAGAATGCGAAGAGAATAGTGGGCGACCGAAATGTCAATACTAATTTAAGATACAAACAAGGGCGTAATCTTAACTTGGATGACAAACGTGATTTTGTCATAGAAGTCAGAAAACCAGAGACTTATAAATTGCCAAGCCCGAATCTGTCCACCTCGTATTTTTTTACAACGTGTGACTATTTCTTTGCTTATCCGAACAATTACAATCACTATGTGAGTCATTACAAGGATACTTTCCAACATGGTGGAGTTTCTTTGGAAGAGGTTATTATTCCGTTTGCGGTTTTGAAAGCCAAGTAGATATGAAGAGAATTCTAATTTTGCTGCTATTGTCGTCTAAAGTCTTTGCTCAAGAAGAAGCCAAAGATGTTATTTATAAAGGTTTTTATAATTTATCTTTTTTGGTAAAAAGTCCAGTTGGGCGGTTCAAGGACGCTATTTCTTCCGATTTTTCGAAACTTAACAGTAGCGGTCTTTCGATTTCGTATTTGACTAATCCAAGAATAAAAGTAGGTGAGCTGAGTACGTTGCTCATAGGCGGCGAGGTAGGTTTTGTTGGGAATCGACAAAATAAATTCTTCCAGCCCGCCACTTCTGGAGATTTTTTCATGAATCACCGCCAAGCATGGGCTAATTTGAGGTTTAGATATTTGCCCAATTTGGCCATTAAAAAGGTTATTCCTTATTTAGATGGAGGCTTAGGGCCAAAATTTTATTTCTCTAGAATGATGGAAAATGTGGGCGAAGATGAAATTTATAAGGTATATGGATTTACCTCCACGACACTAAGTTATAATCTGGAAGCTGGTGCGTCTTATAAAATTTCTGGTGAAAAGAGACCTTTTTCTTATTTGGAGTTTGGATTAGGTTATTCGCAAGCCAACTCTCTTAAAATCATCGATAGAGAAAGAGTGGGTTTCCTTTCAAACTTCGATGTTATTGATCCTAAAAAATCAGTTAGGCCACAGGATTTTTATCTCAAAATAGGTATTACGAGTTACCTGTAAGGTCATTGATTATTCCGCCGTCGCAGTAGAGTGTTCTTCTTGGAAATCTTTCTATCAAACCTAATTCATGAGTAGCCATCAATACAGCGGTGTCGGACACTTCATTGATTTTAAAAAACAATTTCAAAATTTCTATAGATTTTTCTGGGTCCAAGTTACCAGTAGGTTCATCTGCTAATAATATCTCTGGGTGATTTAGAAGTGCTCTTGCTATCGCAATTCTTTGTTGCTCACCACCTGACAATTGGTGCGGATGTTTTTTTAGCACATCAGGTAATCCAACCAGTTCCAATACTTCCATGATTCTATCATCAATCTTCATTTTGTCATCCCAGCCCATAGCCTCCATAAAAAACCTTAGATTCTGTAAAACATTACGGTCGGGCAATAGCTGAAAATCCTGAAAAATGATACCGATTTTTCTGCGTAAGAATGGAATTTCCTTGTATTTGATGTTTTCTAATTCAAAACCAGCCACTTTTCCGTGTCCTTTTTCGAGCCACAGGTCGGCATAAAGTGTTTTAAGAAGTGAGCTTTTACCACTACCAGTTTTGCCAATCAGATAAACAAACTCTCCTTTGTTGATAGAGAAGTTTACGTCAGAAAGTATAAGGTTTTCTTTCTGATAAATAAATGCATTTGAAAGTGAAATTACAGCTTCGCTCATTGTAAATAAAAAAAGGCGGAAAAAAACTTTCCGCCTAAATTAAATATTATTTGTTAACCTTGGCGTGATCCGATAGGAATTTTGCTAGGCCGCTATCTGTCAAAGGGTGATTTAAAAGTGCAAGAATGGCCGATAGTGGACCAGTCATAACATCTGCACCAATTTTGGCACAGCCCAAAATATGCATAGGATGTCTTACTGAGGCAGCCAATATTTGAGTTTCGTATCCGTAGTTATCGTAAATAGTTCTTATTTCTTCTATTAAACTAAGTCCATCAGTGCTGATATCGTCTAATCTACCGACAAATGGAGACACATAGGTGGCACCAGCCTTTGCAGCCAATAGAGCCTGACCAGCCGAAAATACTAGCGTGCAGTTGGTTCTAATACCTCTTTCTGAAAAATATTTGATTGCTTTTATACCGTCTTTAATCATCGGTATTTTTACAACTATCTGATCATCAATTTTTACCAACTCTTCGCCTTCACGAATCATCCCTTCGTAGTCTGTAGATATAACTTCAGCACTTACGTCGCCGTCTACAATTTCGCAGATAGCTTTGTAGTGTTTTCTAACGTTTTCTTCTCCGCCAATACCTTCTTTTGCCATAAGCGAAGGGTTGGTGGTTACTCCGTCCAAAATACCTAAATCCTGAGCCTCTTTGATTTCTGAAAGGCTTGCTGTGTCAATAAAAAACTTCATGATATAAATTTTGATTGAAAAAACGAAGAAAAAAAAATGGCAAATTCACCGCTACAACCACCTACCCTTGCTACCTTCCGGTCCTGGGGGATTCAGCAGGAGCTGGTAATTTGCCGTCACAAAAGTACGAACTTTCTTCGGTTTGACAAATGCAGGCCTAATTATTTAGATATTTTTTTAAACCTGACCACAATCAGTTTCTTTTTGTTGCATTGTTGATTGAAATGTAATTACTTCGACCTTTTAACAAAACCATATGAAATACGTATATTATATTCTGATGCTGGTCTTTGTGTATTTTACAGCCGTGCAATACAACGATCCAGATCCTTGGTTGTGGATTCCAACCTATTTGTTCCCCATTTATCTTTTATTTCAAAAATCAAGAGGGAAACTTGCCAGAAGTACCTTGTTTTTAGTAGCGATTCCTTATTTGTTTTGGGCTATCAACCAGTTTCCACCTGAGTGGGAGGGAGTAATGCTCAATACCATGGGAATGAAAACCATCAACATTGAGCTCGGCAGAGAATCTCTTGGCCTCGGATTTACGGCCTTGGTGTTGTTTTTAGTTTCTTTTTCAAAAAAATAATCAGATGGTTTTCAAAATGGTTTGTGGGTTGTTCACCCTCAAACCATTTTTTTGTTTTTGATGTTAGTTTTCTAAGTTTGATGTCTCTCTTTGACTTTAGATGGAGTGATTTTTACAAAATGCTACAATGGCCGATATAAATTTTGATTACAAAGATATTATTTCCCGACTTCCTAGTGAACCTGGTATCTACAAGTATTTTGATGAACTAGGTACAATCATATACGTTGGCAAGGCTAAAAGTTTAAAAAATAGAGTTAGCAGCTACTTCTATAACTTTGACAGGGTAGACAGGAAAACAAGAAGGCTGATTCAGAATATACATAGACTAGAATATACTGTTGTTCCTACCGAATGGGATGCCCTTTTGCTTGAAAATACACTTATAAAAGAGCATCAGCCTAAGTACAATATCCTTTTGCGGGACGATAAAACTTATCCTTATGTCTGCGTAACGAATGAGCGTTTTCCACGTGTTATAACCACCAGAAGGATTGAGGATAGGGGTAGAGGCAAGCTTTATGGTCCTTATGTAAATGCCAAGGCCATGTATGCTTTGCTTGATATGTTCACCAGTTTGTTTACAATCCGTACCTGCAAGTACAACCTTAGTGAAGAAAACGTTTGGGCAAAAAAATATAAAATTTGCCTAGAATATCACATTGGCAACTGTAAAGGTCCTTGCGAGAATCTGCAGTCAGAGGCTGATTATTTGAAAGAAATAGACCAAATTCATCAGATACTGAAAGGGAATCTATCACCAGCCAAGAAATATTTTCAAGAGAAAATGGGTGAATCTGCGGCCAAAATGGCTTTTGAAGAAGCTCATCAATATAAGCTGAAGTTGGAGTTTTTAGAAAATTACCAATCAAAGGCTACGGTTGTTACTCCCACTATTCAAGATGCCGACGTCTTTACCATTCAATCTGACGAGTCGGCAGGTTATGTAAATTATCTTAAAGTTGTGAATGGAACAATCATCAGAACCCAAACTTTAGAAGTCAAAAAGCGTCTGGACGAAACCGACGAGGAGATTTTGGGTATTGTGATTTTTGATTTAAGACACAAATACGAAAGTGAGGCCAAGGAAATAATTAGTAACATCAATCCGGATATTGATTTCAAGGCCAATATTATTATTCCTCAAATAGGGGATAAGAAGAAACTGATAGAAATGTCGCTCCGGAATATTATGTATTTCAGGCATGATAAGGCCGAGAGAGATGCCGCCGCAGCCAGTGGGACTACCAACAAGAGAGATAGAGTCCTAATAAAGCTAAAGCAAGATTTACAATTAAAAACGCTTCCAAGACATATTGAGTGTTTTGACAACTCTAACATTCAAGGCACTAATCCAGTGTCGGCCATGGTGTGTTTTATGAATGGACAACCTTCTACGAGAGATTACAGACACTATATACCCAAGACGGTTGTCGGCCCGGATGATTTTGCCACTATGAATGAAGTAGTAGGCAGAAGATACGCCAGACTGATGGAAGAAAAGGCCGACTTGCCCGATTTAATAATCATTGATGGAGGCAAAGGACAACTTTCTGCCGCTTGTGATGCTCTTAAATCGTTGGGATTGTATGGTCAGATTCCTATAATTGGCATCGCAAAACGTCTTGAAGAAATATATTTTCCAGAGGATACGCTACCCATTTACATTGATAAAAAATCAGAATCTTTGAAACTAATTCAAAGATGTAGAGACGAAGCTCACCGTTTTGGTATAACACACCACAGGAATCGTCGTAGTAAAAACTTCTTGATTAGTAGTTTGGAGTCTGCACCTGGTATAGGTAAGACTACAGCCACAAAGGTTTTGAGTCATTTCAAGTCCATACCTAACATTAAAAATGCCCCAGATGAGGAACTCATAACACTTTTGGGGAAAGACAAAGCAAGACGAATCAAAGAGTTTTTGGAAAAGGAAAGTTAGAACTTTAATTTTTTAACTTTATGATAATTGTTCCATTGCCTCCACGAGACCCGAGCATAGAATTGCTGCCGTACTTCACAAGTCCGATTTCAGTTATATTGTTAGTTTCGATGAATTCTAAGGCATTTAGCACATCAGCCTTTCCAAAATAAAGTTTTTGGTTTAATAGTAATGAAGGAGTATTATCCCCATTGGTACTCATGCCAGCTATGGAAATTGAATACTGTCCTGTTTCTGGGTTATAACCAACTCGTAATCCAGGTACACGTCTTAGTAGCGTATAAATATCAGCATTTTTTTCGAGTTCAGTTGGCCGAAATAACACATCTGGTTTAATGAAATAATCATCATTAGCATCTTTTGATGTTGTATTATTTACGAAGCCGATGTTTTGGTTTTCTGTATATTGCCTATTTATCGCCGTCGAATCACTTTTCCTGTTTTCAAAAACCAATTCAATCAAAGGTACTACGGCTTCTACTGGCGTTTCACTTGGAACTTCGTAGTTTTCCGGAAGTGCGGAGGATAGTCCTTCGTTACCCCAATGGAAATGAAAAGTTATGCCATTAGGTATTGAAATAAAACCATTGTTGTTAAAAACAGCAAAATGGTTTGGAAGGTCAATTTTAGAAAAAGCATAGGTGTAATCCGTGAAAGGATTTCGGAAATAATTCAGAACGTTTTTGTTGAATACCAAAAGAGGCAAGTCAGAATAAATTAGATGTCTTTTACTAAGTGAATCATATTGATAAATGGTAGAATCGGTCGTTTTAATTAATCTACCTTCTAATACCTCTTTTTCTACGGTTGTTTTTCCCAAATAGATATCTACCATACTTTTAATCTTAAAGACTTCGAATTTTTCTCCAAGCATATTTCCGTTGGCTAACGATTGCAAAAACCAGTTTGATGTTGAATGAAAAGCCTTGAGTCGTCTTTTAAGTTGCATGGCTCTTTCTTTTTCATCATTAGAAAGGTCGTCTTCAAAATATTTGGACGCCGAGTAATTTGTTTTGACTCCATCAGAACTGAATTCATAAAGGTCCACGTGAATTTTATATCCGAGTGCTTTATTTCTAACAATAAACGTTTCGCGTGAATTAGCTAAGACCAATTTGTTTGTAGGGTCCATTTTAAGTTGAACATTATCCTTGTTTTCTATAGTGCACTCTCTGCTGAACTGATTTTCGCCCAACAGGCCATTTCTGAATATCTGCCACTTTTTCCACCAATATTTATCTTGCTTAGCTTTTATGACAACCTCTCCTAACTGATTACCAATGAGTTTGATGCTCAGAAATTTTGGAATATTATATTTGGTGAATTTTTGTTTTTGGGTGTTAAATCCAACCATAGAAACCACAAGTTCAAAGTCGATTTTTGAACCTGGTAAGGAAAGTGTGAATCGTCCAAGTGAGTCTGTCTGAGTAAATATTGAGGTGGAATTGATGTACACATTTACAAATTCCAGAGGGGTGTTTTTCTCATCCACAATTTTCCCCGTTATTTTAAATGCGGAAGATTGGCCGTGAACTTGAAACGCCAAAAGCAAAGTAAAGAATAGGTGGAGATAAAATATTATAAATTTGTTCATAACATATTTATTTAATTTTCACAACAAAAATTGTTAGGCCAATCATCAAAGATACTAGAAGTCCGAAAAAGACATTTTTGACTATTTCAGGCTTAAATTCTTTGGCTAAAATCTTGCCCTTCGTATTCAAAGTGAATTGATATAGTTCCTTCTGACCATAAATGTTGCCATTTTTAAGAAAGCCTACTTTGTCGTATTTTGGCTCAGTAATTACTTGACCATTTGTATTTATTAATCCGTAATTATTATCTTTTATAGCAAGAAAGTACTCTTCAGTATGCAATTTAGTGATTTCATCAAAAGAAAAATTAGATTTTACTATACCAAGACTATCAACCACACCCCACTTTTCAGTCCTCTTAAGTTTGTAAAGACCAAAGCCCAAACTTAAAATATCATTACCTTTTCCAATTTTTTGGGCCTTATTTAAAGTGTCAACTCTGTACCATTCTAAATTATTTTTTAAAAGCACATAATTTCTGTTTTTATCGGACCGAAATTGGCTGTATAAATTTGGAATCGTTTCTTTCCCAGTAAACATATCAACAAAGCCAAATTTGCCATTTTTCTCCACCATGATGTTACCGGCAAGCATAGAATAGTTGAAAGAATCGTATTGAGGAGCAATTAAGCTTTCGCAATTCGCAGTCCAAAATCCTACTTTTTTGTCTAAGGTTTTATAAGCCCTAATCATACCGCGGTATTCTTCGTTGTAGGGTTGGATGTACAGAAATTTCTTTGGAATTAACGCCGCACCATTTTTATCAATGAAATTTTTTACTCCATTTCTAAAAGTCACACCTGCTATTCCACCTTTAAATTGTTCACCTTTTTTGAAAACTTTATTAAATTGCTGTTTACCAGTTTTATCCACGAAATAAAGTTGGTCATCCCAAACTCCAACCAAACAAACGCCATTTGTAAAACTGCCTTTTACAATTTTATACCGTGGCGAAATTATTTCTTCTCCTTTTTCATTGATAAAGCCATGAGTGTTGCTAAGGTGTACAACAAATTCATATCTTCCTGTATAGTAACAGCTATGGCAAAAGTCATGAGGGCCAAAGGTTACCTCTGCCATACCTTCCGAAAAATCTCCAATATCTGTATATGTTTTCTTGGTTAAATATTTGCCGTTTTTGTCTACTAACCACGCAATTTGTGTTTCGTCACCATTTTTGAGATTTATTTTCTTTTTGACAATATAAAGATTGTCATTTTGTTTCCACACAAAATCAAATTGTTTGAAGAAACCATCATCTCGATCTTTTTTTCGGCCATATTTAGTTGGCCAAAATCCAGCATTTAATCCTTTTGCATTCTTCTCTTCTTCAGGATATTTGGCAAAAGTTTGAGGAACAAAAAGAAATAGGATTGAAAGAAGTTTTAGTGTTTTCATTAGTCATCGGATTATAGGGTGAATTAATTAAATCAAGAATGCTATAAAATTATAAATAAAATTGAAATAATTATATTTTATTGGGTTGTATTCAATGAGTTTCTGAATTACTATTTCTAATTTTGGTAAAAAAACTTATTCAAAAAAAAGCCCCAGAAAAATTCTGAGGCCAATTTGAAATCTGTAACTTGTTCAGCTTTAATGTATTAAATTCACATGTTTTTGTTGGGACCTTAATTTCACTCAATCAAATGTCCACAAAACTGAGCAGTATTGTCTAATATTTTTCCACCTTTTCTGAAACCCAATCCACAGGATTCGCCTACATAAAAGACCCCAGCTTGATAATAATATCCTCGGTCATCCATCGGAAAATCTATAAACTCTTGGTAGATTTTCTTCTGCTCGGCATATTCTCCTCCTGAAAATGTCACGGTTTGGTTTGTACTGCTTATAATTCTTAAATTGGCACCTTCTCGGCCAAACATTACCTTTTCTATGCAGTTTTTGCCTGAAATAGGACTCGACTTGGTCTCTAATAGAAGCGGATGGTTTGGGAATAAATCCCAAAGAACTTTCAAGATGCCTTTAGACTGAAAAAGCATGGTGTAGGCTGGGTTCAAGACCACAGCTTTTTTATCCATGCAAATGTCAGTAATAATTTTACAAAGTTCTGGCTCATCCCAGGCTATAAACTCCCAGGGAATAAGTTTGAACCAAAAGTCATATTTAGTGAAACTTCCGTCTGCCAAACTGTGCTTGAAAATTCCTTCTGCAGGTGAAAAGTCAACGTTCTCTATATTTTCAAACGCGACATCAAATCCTGCTTCTTTGGCAGCTTCGGCCAAGATTTCCATGTTGGTATCATCCTCTGGAAAGCCAGCCATGGTGCTGATCAAAAGTGAAGGGTGAAATTCTTGGTTTTCTTCTCTTAACGACTCAATAGCTTCAACCAGACTCTCGTATAAAGTATTGAATTGCAGGGAGTCATCAAATCCATTGGCTTTTAGTGATGCCCACTGAATGATGGCAGTTTCGGGAATACAAGTGGCAGTGTCGGCATTGAACTCTATCAGCTTTATCGGTTTGCCATAAATGCCACCTGCCAAATCAAAGCGTCCGTAAAGATGCCAACCTTTGTCATTTTCCCAACTGTACTTAATCAAGGGAACCAGGTTAGGTGGTATGCCCAAATCCTCATACAAATCGTGCTTGATGACATGCTCAGCAGCCTTTATTAACATTTCGTAAAGCTCATTACCAGCCTTATAGTAAGCCTCGGCGGTATTTTCGGTTACCACCACCATGTCGTTGGTAACGTATGGCAGCGTGTCTTCTCCTAACATCCATTTCCAGCCTTCTTCTTTAAGTGTTTGAAGAGGCGAATTTTGTAGCGTTTTTAACTTTATCATCCTCCAAAACCAGATCCTGACCTACTTCTACTACCAAAAAAACCACTTCTACTGCTACTTGGACGTGTTACAGTTGTTCTCGATCTGGTGATGTTCCTATTCACTTCCGACGATTTTGCAAAAGTCTCGGGATTTGAATAATACCTGCCCATATCGGCACTGTTTTTTACGCCTCCGTTTGGCACAAAACCCGAACCGTTGTTGTCTCCTCTAAAATCCGGACGATAAAAGCCGTAATTTGGGCTCATCGTTCTACCTAGAAAGTAGCCCATACCACCATAAAGGAGTACGTTTGATAGGCCATTGTTGTGACCGATGGTATTTTGATTGTGAGTAATTTCTTCGTCGATAAGTTTTTTAGATTGCTCCTTGGTGAGCGTTTCTACTCTTCCATCCAGATAGGTTACTATAGCTTTGGAGCTATCTGCTGGTACAGCTATTTCTTCTGTTATTTTAAATTCCCCTTTCGAAGTTTCCTTTATGTAGGTTCTTACACCTTGGGTGTAAACCTCCGTTTGCTCGTAATCGCCTTCTGTACTTTCATTTGAGGAGCAACCATATAAGCCCGAGCTCAATATAAGCATGCTCAAAGAGCCACTTATGGTGATGTCTTTTACTTTTTTTAAGAACGTATTTCTTTTAACAGGTGTCATTTTAAGTATTTTTTTCTTCAAATATTCAAAAAGTATCTGATACTTTCCAACCTATTCGTGAGGAATGAATAAAATTACCTTACAAATGGATTATTTAAATGATTCGTTATGAGGTTTTATAAATAAGGAGGCCGAAATTTGGAAATGTACGTATAGAATAATATTATTGTACGTATAAATTCTAAAGTAATATTTAAAATAATAATGGATACTAAAATCACATTAAGTTTTGACCAAAATGTCATAGAAAAAGCCAAAGATTTTGCCGCATCTCAAGGTATAAGTTTGAGTAGGCTTACAGAGTTTCTCTACGAGAAAATCACCTCAGCACCAAAGGCTTATGCTTCGTTGGAAGATATTCCTATTTCTGATTTTGTAAGAATGGTTGCAGAAGAAGAGGTCACTTACAAAACAATGGCTAAAAGCTCAAAGTCTATGAAAAAAGAGTATTACGAGTCACTGAAATGAAAGTATTTCTTGATACTAACGTGCTGGTTTCTGTCCTTAACCACGAAATGCCAATTTTTACTTATTCTGCCCGTGTGATGAGTTTGCCTCAATATCAGGCACATTATCAGTTGTTTACCTCGCCAATTTGCTTAGCTATAGCTTACTATTTTGCGGAGAAGAAATGTGGAAGTATAAGAGCCATCGAAAAAATGCAAATCCTTTCAAGTCAAATTAAAGTCACCTCCATTGGTCAGGAAGAAGTGTTTTTGGTGAATAACAACAGCAAAATCAATGACTATGAAGATGGGCTTCACTATTATTCTGCCAAACAAGCTGGTTGCCAAATAATTATTACCGAAAATGTAAAGGATTTCTACTTTTCAGAAATACCGGTTCATACTTCCAAAGACTTTATTTTGAATGTGTTGTGATGGTTAGAAGGAACACGGATTTAACGGATTAGACACGGATATTATTTGGAAAGTTAATTTAATGCAAATTTAGTATCAAATACTCATTTCAAGGTCTGTGTATTTGTAATTCAGGTTTTATCAATAATCCCGAAATAATTAAATCCGTGTCATATCCGTGTTCATCCGTGTACCAAGGCCAAAGAACTATTACCCAGCAATCGACACGCCAATCAGTTTTCCAATACCAAAAGTGATGGCTGCCGCTAACAAGCCGAAGATTACTTGTCTAAAGCCTGAATACCAAACGCTTTTGCCTGTAAATAATGTGATTACCCCGCCAATAAAAAATAAACCAATTGCACTAAAAGCTGCACTAAGCAACACAGCCTGGATTCCGCCCAAAAAGAAAAATGGAATAACTGGTAAAATTGCCCCAATCGCAAACATTACGAATGAAGATATAGCTGCCTCCATGGCTGACCCTTGTAAGTCTTCACCATTTATGCCCAATTCTTCTTTAATCAATATGCCGTGGGCTTTTTCTTTGTCGAGCATGGTTTCCTTGGCCATTTGTTTGGCTTGTTCTTCTGACACTCCCTTGGTTTGAAAAATCAGGGCCAATTCTCGTTCTTCACCAGCAGGGTTGGTTTCTAGTTCATCCATTTCCAAATCCATTTGGTTTTCGTACAATTCTTGTGAACTTTTCACCGAGATCCATTCACCAAGTGCCATTGACAAGGCTCCAGCCAACAGACCTGCTAAGCCAGTTAGCAATACTTCTTTCTGGCCATTGGTTGCTCCAGCAATACCCATTACCAAGCTAAAATTGGAGACCAATCCGTCGTTTCCACCTAAAACCGCCGCACGAAGAGCATTGCCGCCCACTGAACGGTGTTGTTTTTCAAATCTTGCCAAACTTGGGCCAGAGATATCTTTATTGCCTTGCAGAATGTTCTTCAAAATAGCCACATGAGCTGTGTCCGAAAGCGATTCGGTAGAATTGTATTGTTTTCGTGCTTTCTTTATTGAATTGGCAACCGACTTTTCGGTATCCAACAAAACACCAAGAATATAATCGTATCCAAATACTTTTCCTATCATATTCAAGAATTTCGCCCGACCTGAAGGTTTTGGAAAAGCAGAAGTATCCATGCCATTTTTCGCCATGAACGCCAACGCATGAGAATGTTCAATCTCACTCATTTCTTTAAAAACCTTCGCTACGTTCGGGTCTTCTTCATGCTGAGCCAATATGCCGTACAAATAACTGGCATCTACTTCTATTTGGATGTTTTTTAGTGAGGGCATTGGGGGGGAATAGTTTGAATCTTAAAATAGTTTTAAGATTTTTTTTTGTAAAACTAAAAATACAAACAAATCTACTCCAAATTTTAAAATAGTTTTAATTATTGCCAAAAAGACTAAATTTTTAAGAGCGAAATTTAACTTTGCAATTCAATTTTCACTTTTTAATATTTGTTTTCAGTTCCATAAATGAAAGTATTACTCTTCTTCCTCTAATTAATTATAGGTTCATACAATCAGGTGTTTTGTCAAAAAAAGTATAATTACGCTGTTAAATTGAATTTCATGTATGATCAAAAGTTTAATTTTGATATTGGTCAAAAGGATTCTTTATATTTCTACACGGATCTTAATGAACCTAAAATCAGAGTTAAACCTTCGTTATTAATATTGAATAAAAGAGGGAATTCTTGGGAATTGCAGCTAGAAGGAGGTCTTTTTGACCAAAGAAAATCAAAGAAATATCAGAACTTTCCTACTAGTGACATTTATAGTCACTCTTCAAAATTTGTCAGAATAATAGGTATCAATCATGTCAATTTTATACAAAATCCAGCAAGAAAAGTCAGATTTTCCATCTCTTTAAATTATATGTTAGGATACGAAAAAACTTCAAACACTGTTTATTTTGGCGACTCATACAATAATTCTAGCACAAGAGTTTTACTTGAATATGGTGTCTCAACACGAATTGGATACAACTTGTCAGAAAAATTATTCTTTGAGATTAATCCACCTTTTCTAAAAAATAAAAGGTTAGAACTGGGGAAAAAAATTTCAAACCATCCTAGTACTCCCATTAGTTTAAGAAGACAACCAATTTTTGATTTTGAACACAACGGCCCAGTATTAAATTATACTAATTTTAGATTAAGTGATACCTATTTTAGAGATATTGTTTCTCTAGGTTTTAAATTTTAAATGCTCAATTCTAAGCACAAAAAAAATCCCCAGCCTCTCAGCTAGGGACTATCCGCAATAACAAACCAAGAAATATTATTTCCCAGCTTGCTCTGCAATGATATTTAATGCAGCACCAGCTTTGAACCAGCCGATTAGAATGTGGTTTTAAGAGTTAAGCAAGTTCATACTCAACAATATTTGGTTTGGAAGAAGATTTAGAAGCATCCAAAACTTCAATTCCAACCAATTGGCCATCAATAGTGTAATCTAATATAACTCCTTCTTTTTCCATATCTGACTCATCAACAGGTAAATTGCTTATTTTGATATACAAAATATCTGTTTCTTTATCATATTTTATTTTCATATGTATTTCTCTATTTTTAAGCTTTTGTATTCAGCTTTATCCAAATTGGGGCTTTTATTTGAATTTTCAAAAATAGTGATTAAAAATTACTTTTTATTTCTTTATCGTTGAGATAAGTTATTCTTAGCGTTTCGCTCTTTGAGAAACTTTGTGGAATTTCTTTGTGTCTTTTGTGGTATAACTTTTACACAAAAGACACAAAGGAGTCACAAAAATCACAAAGCTTTATATTTTAAAATATTTGGTATTGCAATTTACTATTAGATCCTAGCAGTTATTACCACAAAAAAAATCCCCAGCCTCTCAGCTAGGGATTCTCCGCAAAAACAAACCAAGAAATATTATTTTCCAGCTTGTTCTGCAATGATATTTAATGCTGCACCAGCTTTGAACCAGCCGATTTGAGCATCGTTATAGGTATGATTTACAACGATTTCGTCTTTTGAACCGTCAATGTGGTTTGCCACGACTTTCAACGATTTTCCTGGAGCGAAGGTTGTCAAACCTACTATGTCTAGTGTGTCATCTTCTTTGATTTTGTCATAATCTGCAGGATTAGCAAATGTCAAAGCCAACATACCTTGTTTCTTCAGGTTAGTCTCATGAATACGTGCAAACGATTTCACAAGGATAGCTCTTACGCCCAAATGACGTGGCTCCATAGCTGCGTGCTCTCTTGATGAACCTTCACCATAGTTTTCGTCACCTACCACTATTGAACCAATGCCAGCAGCTTTATATGCTCTTTGTACTGCTGGTACTTCGCCATATTCGCCAGTCAATTGGTTTTTAACTTTGTTTGTAGCTTCGTTAGCAAAGTTTACAGCACCAATCAAAAGGTTATTTGAGATATTGTCCAAGTGTCCACGGAATTTCAACCAAGGGCCTGCCATAGAGATGTGGTCAGTTGTACATTTTCCTTTCGCTTTAATCAGAAGTTTCAGGCCTTTAAGGTCTGTTCCTTCCCATTTGGTAAATGGTGCCAATAACTGTAATCTGTCAGATTTTGGACTAACTTTAACTTTAACATTTTTACCGCTTCTCGCTGGTTTTTGATAACCTGCATCCAAAACATCAAAGCCCAATGGTGGCAATTCGATGCCCAATGGTGGATCCAATCTTACTTGTTCACCTTTTTCGTTGGTCAAAGTATCCTTGGCTGGGTTGAAAGTCAAATCTCCAGCTATAGCAAATGCGGTAACGATTTCTGGCGAGGCCACAAATGCGTGCGTATTTGGGTTACCGTCAGCTCTTTTTGCAAAGTTACGGTTGAAGGAAGTGATGATAGAGTTTCTTTCACCTTTTTCAGCACCATGACGTGCCCACTGACCGATACAAGGTCCGCAAGCGTTGGCCAATACCACACCACCGATTTTATCAAAAGTAGCCAATAAACC
>NZ_RJUF01000183.1 GCF_024343775.1 Lacihabitans soyangensis
AGCTGTGCTTAGTCTTCAGACTAAGCACGAGTGAAAAGCGGTCTTCAGACCGAAAACTTGAAACAATACACCACAATTCAATATTAATGCCATATCCAAATTTCTTTACTGCATTAACAAATGGTTTTGATGGCAATTTTACAGAAATTAGAGCCCAAATATTTTTTCTTTGCTCATCCCTATGTTCAGCTATGCCAAGTCTTCAGACTAAGCACGAGTGAAAAGCGGTCTTCAGACCGAAAACTTGAAACAATACACCACAATTCAATATTAATGCCATATCCAAATTTCTTTACTGCATTAACAAATGGTTTTGATGGCAATTTTACAGAAATTAGAGCCCAAATATTTTTTCTTTGCTCATTCCTATGTTCATTTTACTGCCAATGATGTCAAATGATCAAAAGGTCCCGCAGGGCCTACAATACCATTTTTGTCAAAGGCTATTTTAATGGCTTCGTAGAGGAAATCCTTAACCGAATTGGTGTCTGCGGCGTCGCAAGTGGCTTTTATGTCTATTTTGGTTGCTCCTAAATCTGAGGTGTCAAGCGTTACCGTTACCTCTGGCGTTTTGTGAACGAGCTCACAGGTATAGGCTACATTTTTAACAACATTTCTAACTTTTTCGGTGTCAGAATTCCCGGCAATGGTAAAATTAAGTCCAACTTTTACGGCTCCAAGTCCTGAGAGGTTAATGATGGTTCCGCTCATAATTGCTCCGTTTGGTATAATGACTTTGTAGTTGTCTGATGTCTTCAGTATGGTTTGCAAAATCAAAATTTCTAAAACTTTTCCAGTTTGACCACCTGCTGTTATGGTATCGCCGACCTTGTAGGGTTTGAATATCAATATCAATATGCCGCTTGCGAAATGTGACAAGCTACCTTGAAGGGCGAGGCCAACTGCTAGACCAGCACCTCCAATCATGGCCACAAATGAGGTGGTTTCTATGCCAAACTTGGTGGCGACACTTACTATTACCAGAACTTTGATCAAAATGGAAATAAAAGACCCTATGAATGGTACTATGGTAGGGTCAAGATTCTTGCTCATCAAGGACTTGTGGAATAGTTTGCTCACTCTGTTGGCTACCCAGAATCCAATAATGAGGGTAAAAATGGCCATTAGGACTCTCGGAGAGTAGTCCACAAGCATTTCTGTAAATCTGTCAATTAAGTGTACGAAATTTAAGTTTTTGACTTCCATAAAATATAGTTTGTTGAAAATTAATAACGAATGATTTGGAGGTGAATTACTAGTAAACCTCCCCTAAGAATCATTTTAAAGACAAAATGAATGTTTATTAGGTGATTATTAATTCTTTGAAATAATAATTTGTTTTAAATTTTGCGAATAATTTAAGGATCATTATATCGGTATTTAGGATATAAATAAAAAACCGCCTTGCGGCGGTATTTATTTTTAGAATAGCAAATCTGTAAGTCGGAATCCTTAAGAACCGCACATTTCGCAACCTTCTGGGTTGTCTAGTGAGCACTGCATTGCTGCATATTTTAGTTCTTCTTCGCTTAATTGAAAGCTAGCGGCTGCTTCTTTGGCTTTGGCCTCATTTTCTTTGGCGTAAGCTTCATAGTTGAGCGGTTTTTCTTCAAACTTCTCAGTTACTGGCGTAGTTTCTGCTATGGCTTGTCTATCTACTGTAAACTTAACGGCATCAACAGCTGCTTTAGTACGTAGGTAGTACATTCCGGTCTTGAGTCCGGCTTTCCACGAGTAGAAATGCATAGACGTTAGTTTTGCAAAGTTTGGATCCAACATGAAGATATTCAGTGACTGACTTTGGCATATAAATGCACCTCTGTCAGCTGACATGTCTATCAAAGTCTTTTGTTTTATTTCCCAAGCGGTCTTGTAAAGCTCTTTTAGATGAGTTGGTATCTCGGCAATGTTCTGTACAGATCCATTGGCGGCTATCAACTTGTTCTTCATAGAGTCGTTCCACATGTTTATTTTCACGAGGTCTCTCAAAAGGTGCTTGTTTACTACCACAAATTCACCTGACAATACTCTTCTGGTGTAAATATTTGAAGTGTAAGGCTCGAAACATTCGTTGTTTCCGAGAATTTGACTTGTTGAGGCTGTTGGCATTGGAGCCAATAGCAATGAGTTTCTAACGCCGTTTTTGATAACTTTGGCTCTTAGGTCTTCCCAATCCCAAAGACCTGAGTCTGGCGTAACTCCCCACATATCAAACTGGAACTCACCTTTCGATATTGGTGATCCAGCCCAAGTCTCATAAGGACCCTCTTCCATGGCCAACTCCATAGATGCTTCCATTGAAGCAAAATAGATGGTTTCGAAGATGTCTTTGTTGAGTTTTTGAGCAGGTTCGCTGTCAAAAGGCATTTTCATCAAAATAAATGCATCAGCAAGTCCTTGAATACCAATACCTATTGGCCTGTGACGCTTGTTACTCTTTTCTGCTTCAGGAACAGGGTAGTAGTTTACGTCAATGATTTTGTTTAGGTTACGGGTGATAACCTTGGTAATGTCGTAAAGCTTTTTGAAATCAAAACTTACCGTTTCGTTATTGTCAACATTGTTGACAAATTTCGGTAGAGCTATCGATGCCAAATTACAAACCGCCACCTCGTCTGGAGCGGTGTATTCTATAATTTCGGTACACAAGTTTGAAGACTTGATGGTACCTAGATTTTTCTGGTTTGATTTTTTGTTAGCCGAATCCTTGAACAAAATGTATGGCGTACCAGTCTCAACTTGAGATTCAAGGATTTGGAACCAAAGTTCTTGGGCCGAGATTGTTTTTCTAGCTTTACCTTCTGATTCGTATTTTTCGTATAATCTCTCAAAATCGTCGCCATAGCAGTCTGATAGACCTGGACACTCATGAGGACAGAATAGACTCCAATCGGCGTTGGCTTCTACTTTTTTCATGAACAAATCAGGAATCCAAAGTGCAAAGAATAAGTCTCTTGCACGATTTTCTTCCTTTCCGTGATTTCTCTTCAAATCCAAGAATTCAAAGATATCTGCATGCCAAGGCTCTAGATAGATGGCAAATGAGCCCTTTCTTTTGCCACCGCCTTGGTCAACGTATCTGGCAGTGTCGTTGAATACACGAAGCATCGGAATTATACCGTTAGAAGTACCGTTGGTTCCTTTAATGTAACTTCCTGTTGCTCTGATATTGTGAATAGAAAGACCAATTCCACCAGCCGATTGTGAGATTTTGGCTGTTTGTTTTAGTGTATCATATATACCGTCAATGCTGTCGTCTTTCATTGTCAAAAGAAAACACGACGACAATTGAGGTTTTGGTGTACCTGCATTAAAAAGCGTAGGAGTAGCATGTGTAAACCATCTTTCCGACAATAGATTATAAGTTTCTATTGCTTTTTCGATGTTTTCGCCATGAATACCCACAGAAACCCTCATGAGCATGTGCTGCGGACGCTCAACAATTTTGCCGTTGAGTTTCATCAAATATGATTTCTCCAGTGTTTTGTATCCGAAGTAGTCATACCCGAAATCACGGTCGTAAATGATAGATGAGTCCAACAAGGCAGCGTTGGCTTGGATTATTTTCCACACGTCTTTTGCAATGAGTGAGGCGTTTTCACCTGTTTTTGGATCAACGTATTGGTACATTGCCTTCATAGTACCTGAGAAAGACTTCAAGGTATTTTTGTGAAGGTTAGAGATGGCTATCCTAGCGGCCAATGTGGCGTAGTCTGGATGCTTGGTGGTCATTGAAGCCGATGTCTCGGCAGCTAGGTTATCTAATTCAGAGGTTGTAACTCCATCGTAGATACCCGAAACCACTTTCATGGCTACTTCTACTGGCTGAATGAAATTAGGATCTAAACCATAACAGAGCCTTTCAATACGAGCTGTGACTTTGTCGAATTTCACTGATTCGCGGCGTCCATCTCTCTTAATTACGTACATGTTTTTTTAGGAGTAAAAGGTGTAATATAAATTCTTTTATTTTTTAGGTTCACTTCAGTAAGGAATCTCAAAAGTATATAAAAAATAAAATAAAAAAAAGACAAATTTTTTTTGGAAAAATAAATTATTAAAATTTTCCAGAGAGTGTATTTTTACTTGTGTCTAATTATCAATTAATTGTAAAAATGGCATCTACAAAAAATACCAAAATAAAAGTTTTCCACAGTGAAAATGGGTTGAATAATAGGACTAACCGAATAATAAATATGTGGATTATATGGAACCCTAAATCTAAAACTTTGTATTACAAATTGTTTTTATACCCATACTTATCCACAATTAACATGTTCATTATTAATCTTTACATTCCATTATCAACATATCCCCACTTTGATAGCTAATTTGCACTTGTCCGTCCTCATGTGCTTCGTTGCTATTGCCATTTCTGTAGCCAAGTTTGAGCGTTTCGCCATTCAGCGGATATTTGAGATTGTGGGTGGTTAT
Source organism: Lacihabitans soyangensis (assembly GCF_024343775.1). Lineage (GTDB taxonomy): Bacteria > Bacteroidota > Bacteroidia > Cytophagales > Spirosomataceae > Leadbetterella > Leadbetterella soyangensis. Next base: position 4,435 of record NZ_RJUF01000183.1, read on the forward strand.
ACCTGTGGCTTCACCTACTGGCATGAGCGATATTATGCTGCCTTTTTTGTACCATTTGGTGAAGGTATTCGGCAGGGGCAATATTGGAAAAATACAAGAATGGTCATCCACGATTTTGAGCTTGATCAGGCTGGAATATTTGGGTAAAATGGCAATGTTGGCCATGGTATGATCGGCTCTTTTGCCGGTTGCCCATGCAATGTTTGCCGCAGGGAAATCTCGCTCAATTAGAAATTCTATCGCTTTTTCGAGGTCTGTTTTTTCCTGATCTGGAGCATGGATTATTTCTATCGGAAACTGGCTTGTTTTGAGCTCCTCAAAGTTTTTATTACCGTGATCAAAATCGCCGAAAAGTACATCTATTTTAATTCCAAGAGAAAGTACTCTGTCTATGGCACCATCGAGTACCAAAACGAATGGACTCCATTCGAGTAGCTGCCCGAGGAGTTCATCATTGCAGGCTTCTCCGTTGGCGATTATGAGAGCGGGTTCCTGTTTTTCTCTTACTATGTGATGCGATGACATATTAAAAAAAAGACCCAAATTTTAGTTTGGGTCGTTTATGTTATTTCTTCTTTGCTTTTTTAACTGGCTCTTTGGTTTCGACCTTTTCTTCCTCTTTTTCTTCTTCCTTTACATCAAATAGTTCTGGTAGATTTTCGGAGAGGATATTGTACCAGTTGATTATTTTCTTAACATCGGTAGGATAAACCCTGTCTCTGTCAAAATCTGGCATTACTTTTCCAAAGAAATCAAAAATCTCTTTATTGGAAGCGTTTTTAGTGTCTAGTTCTACTTTGTTTCCAAAATCCTTACGGATAGAAAGGAAAATTTCGCCAAGGGGCGTGGCTTTGTTTATGTCTTCTGTATAAACTGAGATTTCTTTCAATACCGACACTTTGGCGTTTGCATTAATCATCTCTCTTTTGTGAAGTTGATCTAATGACTCTACAATCACTCCTGCTCTGCCTGGCTTAACTATTCTATAAAGGCCTGGCTTGCCAGAGATGTTTGCTACTTCTTGTAATAATTCCATATATATTTTTCTATGTGTTTTAAAAAACGTTGCAATTTAGTGAAAAATCAGAAGGGTTTAAATGTTTAGGCGAATATGGCTTTCAAATATCGCCTTTTAAGGGACGAAGTACGATTTCTTCAACGACGGCTGATTTGGATAAATTGTAACTGGCCCAAATAATGTCTGCCACGTCTTTGGCTTCCATAAATCGTTCTGCAGGAAGATCTACACCAGCCCAACTGTCGGTTAAGGTCGCTCCTGGCATTATGGACGTCACTTTTACTGTGGTTTCTAACAATTCCTGGCGAAGACTTTTACTGAATCCTAGTAAGGCAAATTTTGAAATAGAGTAAGAGCCGCTTTGTGGGTAGGCCATCAAACTAGCTATAGAGCAGATATTGAAAACGTGTGCTGATTCTAGGGTTTCCATTTCCGGAACAAGAATTCTGGATAGATAATAAGCACTGTAAACGTTGGTATTTATTAGTTTTTCTAGGGTATCTTCGGCTTCTTGGAGGATTTTTCCAGGTAAAAAGAGACCCGCATTGTTCACCATAACATGTATTGGGGTTTGTAAGTCCAAAATGAATTTTCCAAAATTCTGAATTTGTTCTTTTTTTGAAACATCAGCTACGAATACGTGAATTTTGGTTGAATAAGTACTTTCTAATTCATTTTTTAAGGCCTCTAGGTTGGTCATGGATCGGGAACAAACGGCAACTTCAAAACCTTCGGCTGCAAATTTTTCAACCACAGCCCTGCCAATTCCCTTACTCGCTCCACTTACAACAGCTAATTTTTTCATTGTTATTGATTTTTGTCAAAATTAATGCTTGAATGGGTTTAAATAAAATTCAATTTGATTAGACTTGAATTAATTGCTGTTTGATTACCTTTGTGTTTCACCTTTTATGATAGCAATTATGCTAAAACTGTTAGGCAAATTCTTTATTTTTCTTAACGAACTTTTTACGAGGAGAGAGTCCGCCAAAGTTTATTGGTATCGTTTTTTGGACGAATGCATTACCATTGGTATTGATTCGGTGCTGATTATAGCCATTGTGGCCTTGTTTATTGGTGCAGTAACTTGTGTTCAGATTTTCGCCAACTTAGTGAGTCCAGTAATCCCACTTTATATTGTGGGTAATATTGTGAGAGATATGACCCTGTTGGAGCTTTCCTCGACTTTTATGTGTGTGGTGTTGGCGGGTAAAGTTGGTTCAAATATCGCAGGTGAGTTGGGTACAATGAGAATAACGGAGCAAATTGATGCCTTGGAAGTGATGGGAATTAATTCAGCTTCCTATCTGGTACTACCAAAACTTTTGGCTGCGGTGGTCACATTTCCAGTTCTGGCCATTTTTTCTGGCTTTTTGGGCATTTTTGGTGGATATTTGGCTGGAACGTTGACTGGTATTCTTACACCTGAGCAATATATTTATGGTATCAGATTTTCGTTTATACCTTATAATCTTGTTATACCCATCGTGAAGTCGGCGGTTTTCGGATTTTTAATTGCCACCATATCTGCTTACAAGGGTTATCATACAAGAGGTGGAGCCTTGGAGGTTGGTAAGGCATCTACCGCTGCGGTAACCAATAGTTGTATAGCCATTTTGATTGCAGATTATCTTTTAGCAGAGTTACTCACATGATAGAGATAAAAAATATTTCTAAGACTTTTAACGGGAAAGTGGTGCTGGACGATGTTTCTGGCATATTTCGAAAGGGCGAAACCAGTCTGGTAATTGGGGCTAGTGGAACTGGCAAAAGTGTTTTGTTGAAATGCATGCTGGATCTTGTAGAACCTGAAAAAGGAGAGGTGTTTTTTGACGGAAAGGAATTTCTACATGTGAGTGAAAACGACAGGAAGGATCTAAGAAGAGAAATGGGTGTGCTTTTTCAGGGTGGAGCATTGTTTGACTCTAAAACAGTGCAAGAGAACGTGAAGTTTCCACTGGATATGCTCACCAAGATGTCTGAAGGAGAAAAAAACGATCGGGTGGAGTTCTGCCTTCACAAGGTGGGATTAGATGGTACAGGTCCCAGAATGCCCTCGGAAATATCTGGTGGCATGAAAAAAAGGGTGGGTATAGCCAGAGCTATAGTAATGAATCCGAAATATTTGTTTTGTGATGAACCAAATAGTGGCCTAGATCCCTTGACCTCCATAAAAATAGATGAGCTCATCAAAGAAATTACCGACGATTTCAATATAACCACGGTGGTGATTACCCATGACATGAACTCTGTGCTTTCTATTGGAGACAATATCATGTTTTTGTACAAAGGCAAAAAACTTTGGGAGGGCGATAGCAGTACCATTATGACTTCAAGTGTTAAAGAACTCGACGAGTTTGTGTTTTCAAACCACGCTTTGAAAAAGCTCAGAGGTGAGTTTACGAAGTAAAAAGCTGAACCTTGGGTATGAAAAGAAAGAAGATCACCGCCTGTTTACTCTCTCTTTTTCTTACGGTTTTATTTTTCAGTAAAGTATTTTCTCAAGAGGTAAATCCAGCCTTTCTTAGGTCTCAGGTAGATTCTGCCCTCAGATTTATTAAGGAAACTCAGGTAAAAGAAACCATTTTTGCAAAACAATATACTGGAGAGTGGCCTGTGGATATGCATCTTACCACGGCTTATTTTTTTATTGGTAAAAAACAAAAAGCACAGGATTCCAATTGCTTTACGATATCGGCTATACACAATGCTTTAGCGGAGATTTACCTCCTAGATACTACTAGGAAAGAGCTTTTACCAACGTTAAAGCTAGCTCACGACGATATAAAGACTTACAAAGAAGACAATCTCTATAATTTTTGGAAAAAATTACCCCCCACCAGAAAGTTGAAATGGTTTAATGAACCTGATCCACAACCTTGGGTTCATCGACCTACGAACTTTCATCTAAGAATTAAATTTATTCACAATACCGCTAATGTGCCTGAAGACGCAGATGATACGTCATTGGGAAATCTTGCGGCATATTATAATAACAGGATTTTTGATGAGGCAAATCCGTTGGTTTCGTATAAAAAGTTTGATGCGTTTCTAGACCAAAAGCGTAAAAATCGCAATTGGTTTAATGTGCTTTTTCACCACGACGGGAATTCAGGAGCATATATGACTTGGCTTTATTCAGAGTACGAGTATAATCGTTGGAATATTCTTAAAACTACGCTTAATACGATTTTGATATTTGTACCAGGTAGCACGGCCCGACCTGAGGCTTATGAATCTTGGGTGCCTTTTGGGGCCAATGACGTAGATGTGGTGGTAAACGCGAATGTACTTACTTATTTGTCTAAAACACATCAGTTGGAAAAAAGCAAAGGCTACTGGCAGTCGGTAAAAATGATTGAGAATAGACTGAGGAAGAGTTTTTGGTATAATAACTCGGTTTATTATCCCAACCAATATCATATTCATTTTACGGTGGCTAAGGCATTTGCGAGTGGGGTAGAAGGTCTACGAAATTCAGCACAAATTATATTGGATAATCTGCTTGAAAGTCAAAACAAGGATGGTAGTTTTCAGAGCCAAAGCTATATCAATCATCATGATAAAGTGCAGAGTACGACAAATGCTCTTTCGGCCATGATTGATTGTAAATCCAAGGGCTTGATGGTGCCAGACTCGGCTATGCACAAGGCGATTGGCTATATTTTGAGCCAGAAAAAAGTCAAGAATGGCCAAGTTCATTGGGAGGCTGGCGTGTATTTTTCAGGAGGAACTTTGCTCCGAAACATCCTTTTTTGGAAATCCGAAGCATACACCACCGTGGCCGTTGCCAATTGTTTTCAGCGATATTTAACCTTAAAGAGCAAAGAAGATAGCTAAGTTTTACTTAACCAATACACCCGCGGCCCAAAGTTGTTTATATGCTGATTTTAAATACTTTAGCTTTAATGACTGGTTTTTGAGCAAACTTTCAATCCATTTGTTTTCTCGAGAGTTTATCAAGAAAAGCGTGCTTTCTCCCTGCTGAAGTTTAAATTCCTCGTTTCTAAGTAGATTTCTATAGTTTGTAATCATACTTTGAGAAGTAATTAGTTGATTTTTAAGTCCGTTCAGTTCTACTCCATATGACCTGATTTTGTTTTCTATTTCCCAAGTTTTGTTACTGATAATAGAATTAGTTTCTGAAATCTTGAACATGGTCTTTTGATAATCTCCTCTGGCCTCTCTAAGAAACAATGGCATTTTGAAGTCAAAGCCAAACTTATAATTGTTTGCCAAGAATGGCGAATAGGCCGATTCGAAATTGTAGTAGTTTTTGCTCAAGACATTCATTTTTAGATTGGCTGTTGGTAGCATGGATTGGCGTTTTAGCCTCCTTTCAACTGCCAAAGCGTCCATTTTATAACGATATATGCCTAATTCTGGATGTTGATTTTTGGCCAACGATATTAATTCTTCGGTACGGTCTTCAATAGAAACACTTCCAAAAGCCACCAAATCAGGTATTACGTCTACTTCCAAAAAATAAGGACTATTGTCGGCATTCCATAAGTATTTGGCCAGGCCTATTTGAGCGGTTTGGGCTTCCATTTGAGCTTCTTGGTAGAGAAGCTCGATGTTTTGTACTTGGGTGTAGGCTTCCAAAGTATCGTTCAGCGACCTGTCGCCATTCTGGAATGCAATGCGTTGTAAGTCCAGCCTTGATTTTGCGTTTACAAGATTTTGATTTAGCAAATTGAAGTTTTGATAAGCAGCTGCCCATTGCCAATATTCCTCTATGGCGTCTAGGTAGAGATCATTAAGAATTGCCCTTCTTTCTTCTTCAGTTTGACTTTGATAAATGCTGGCCTGTTTGAGTGCTGCTCTTTGGTAGTCAATAAGCAATCCTTTCAACAAAGGCATTTCTAAGCCTATATAGCCAAGGTTACCTATGGTTCGCTCATCAATTACAAACGAACCCGTGCTACGTTCGACACCGGTTTTTGCGGTTAGTCCGATGGGCGTGTAAACTTTAAGTTCGGTATCTTGATAGTTGTAATAGCTCTTACCATCCAATGTTTTTTGTGCCGATTCGTTGGTTAGAACCGGGTCAAATACACCCTTTGCTGCAAAAAACTCAGCTCCAGACATATCAACTCTGAGCTGGGCTTGTTTTGCAACAGGATGATTGTTTTTTACCAACTCTAAGAAATCATCTAACTTTAATATTCTTTGAGCAGACAGGTTTTTTGACAATACCATTATCAAAATTACTATTGCTATTCTCATATCATGGTCATTTTTTTGTGGTGGTGGCTTTGGTCTCTGGTACATAAAACTCTGGTGGGAAGCCGTTTATGTTTCGCCATAGCTCATAAATAATTGGCACATCTTTTAATAGAGCAATTCCTTTGGAGCCTCCTCCCATTCTGAGGTTTTTAGGCCATGGACGATCGTCTTTGTCTTCAGCTACCAACACTCTAAACTTGCCATTGGGGCTTACAGAGGTTTCAACTGCCGTTATAATTCCCGAGAATGTACCATAGCTGGTTTGTGGCCAGCCACTGAAAACTATTGCCGGGAAACCATCAAAAATGAAGGTCACCTTCTGTCCTTTATTTATCAATGGTAAATCAAGTGGACTCACAAACATTTCTACAGCTAGCTTTGTGTTTTGAGGTACTATTTCCACTATCATGTCACCCTCTTTTACCATTTCACCAATACCCGCCTTCATGGCCTTGGTTATTTGGCCACTTTGTGGGGCAGTGATAAAAAATAATTGTTGCCGTGCATCATAATTGGCAAGGGTATTTTCCAGTTTTAGTACCTCGGCTTCTGTACTTGCTGCCGCCGAAATACTCCCAAATCGATCTCCTTCGGCCTTTGCTATTTTGTCTAAATATTCTTGTACTACGCCGTTTCGTTCAATTCGGAGATTCAGTAGTTCTTGTTTTGATTGGTTCAGTTTATTTCCACTACTCGTTGTTTTGGCAATAGCATCTTGATAGGTAACTCTTCTTTTTTCGAATTCAATGAGAGATATTACGCCACTGTCTAGCATCACTTTTGCGGCTGCAATTTGACGAGTGTAGGCATTTAAGGCATTGTTTGCAGCAGCCAAATCGGCACTATCGCTGGTGATTTTCAGTTTTTGCTGGCCTATTTTATTGTCTACAGAATTCAGTTTGAGTTCCATTGCATTTCGCAAGACTTCAGTTTGCGTTACCGAAGTCGATGCCTTTCCTTCGTAGGCCAAAATACTTTGGTTTTTTGCATCGATTTGCCTTTGGGTACGTTGTAATAAAATCGGGTCAAAATACTCCACTTTCACCTCGCCCAACTGTAGTATCGTGTCTCCTTTTTTGACAAAATCTCCTTCTTTCACAAACCATTTGACTACTCTTCCCGGAATAATGGTGTTGATTTCTTGAGGCCTGTCTTCTTGTCGAAGCGTAGTTATATTCCCATTTGATCTTATGTTTTGGGTCCACGGAAGAAGCAATATGACAAGTGAAATCACAAGTATTCCATAAAACCACTTTTTTATAGAAGATCTCTTATTGATTTGATAAATATCTGAAAACGACTTCATTTTGGCCGCTTCATCTATTTTATCGAAGCTAGTATTTAGATATGTTTTCATTTTGCAATATTGATTTTTCCGTTATCGAGACTCAATGTTAAATCACAATATTTTTGACAAACGGTTGACTCTGATGCGATAATTATAGTGGCCTTGGTATCCTTTAAATACCCAATTAGATTATTTAATTGTTCGTCGTTTAAGTATTTAAAAGGTTCCTCGAACAAATACAGTCTGGACTTGCCAAGTAGTGCTCTTGTTAGCAAAATAGCATGCCTTATCTCTGACGGAAGTCGTTTGCCAACAGGATCAATCGTGGTTTCTAATCCTTTTTCCGAACTTTTTAAGAAAGTATTCAAACCCGTCAATTCTGAAACTTCCAGTATATTCTGTAATGTAATGCCGGGAACACCAAGCGTTAGGTTTTCTTGCAATGACCCTAAGAAAATGTCTTGCTGGCCAAGTAAAATTCCTGTCTGTGCTCTTATGGAATCAGAGTCGTAATTTCTGATTGGAAGTCCGTCAAGGCTAATTTGTCCTGAGAAATTTTTAAATGCTCCTGTCAGGAGTCTCAAAATGGAGGATTTGCCAGCTCCAGATTTACCGTTAATAAGAACCCATTGACCGGGTAGGATTTCGAAGTTAAGATGTTTAAGAATTTCGTTGTTAATTTCATAAGAAAAATCTACATTCTGAAAGTCAATTTGCACCCCTTCTGTTCTATTAGAGAGTATTTCGTTACCAGAGGTTTCTATCTCAGCTTCTGCTACTTTGTTGAGTTTCGCCACTGCCGTCAGTGCTTCATATACTTGCTCCATCACACCTATAAGCTTTTCTATAGATCCCATAATGGATATAATCACGATGTCAGCAGCTATAAATTGCCCTATGTTTATCTGTTGATTGATCAAAAGCCAAACACCTATTATAAGCATGGAGGCGGTGATCAAAAGCTTGAAGCCTATTAAGCTCCAGTACTGAATTTGTAAAATTTTAAAATGTCTTGTACGTGCATCTAGATATTTCGTGACTAATTCGTCTGTGTTGTCGAGGTGTAAATGAGATTTTTTGGAGTATTTAAATGATTTTATACTGCGGGCCATTTCTTCCAGCCAGCCACCTATTTCGTATTTTTTATCGCTTGTTTCTATAGAGGTAGCAAATCCTTTTGCAGACGTAAATTGTAAAATAGTGGCCACCGTTATTAACAATATGAGGCCGAAGGCAATAAACAGAGGATGATAAAATGCCAAAAGCACTATACCAAGCAGTACTTGTATAATGGCTGCTGGTACATCTACTAAAAGCTTATGCAAACTTTTCTGTAGGGTGCTAATGTCGAAAAAACGATTGACCAGCTCGGGTAGATAGTATGAGTCAAGCTTTTCGATATTCAGTTTTGGTAATCTATCTCCATATTCGAGTGAGTATCTAACGAATAGTTTTTGCTCAATTTTTTCAATCATTTGCAGGGTTCTTACCTGTAAAAATCCTGTAAAGAATGTGCCCAACAGTACCATGGCAATAAGAACCACAATAGAGGTAGACAAACTACCAGCCATAACGAAGCCTATAATTGCCTGAATACCCAATGGCAACGAAAGCGACAGTATTCCTGCAAAAATGGAGAATATGTAGATGGAGCTGATGTCTTCTTTATCTAGTTTCAGCAAATCCAAAATTCTGCTAGTGGCCGAACGTATGGTAGTTGAATGTTTTTGTCCCATAAAGAAATAATTTTTGCAAATATAATAACACTTTTTAAAATAATAGTAAAACTATTATAAAACATTGTTAAACTTTTGTTATTGTAACATTTACTATTTAATTTTGTTTTGTTAAAGTTCCAATATGCAAATAGAATTCAAAATAAAGCTGAATAGTTCGTTGTTTCATCGCGACCCAGACGGAACGGAAATTGGCAAAAAAATAATTACTCATTCTATAAAGTTAATTTCGGAGATTGGTTACGAGCAATTTACGTTCAAAAAGTTGGCTGCCATAATTCCAACAACTGAGGCCACTGTTTACCGTTATTTTGAAAACAAACATAAGCTATTAATTTATCTTATAGATTACTATTGGGCGTTTATAAGATATCAGGTTTTGTTCAATATCAATAATTTACAAAGCCCAAAAGACAAAATCAGAACCATTATTGACCTTTTGGTTTGGGAAGATAACGCCAATTCCTTTTCAACAGATATTGACCAGAAGGCACTTTATTATATTGCCATAGCCGAAGGTAGTAAAACTTTTCTATCGAAGGAGGTTGATCATTTGAACAAAAACCAGGTTTTTGTGCCTTACAAAGAATTGTGTGAGCTTATTGCCTCGGTTTTTAAGGAGTACAATCCAGAGTACCAGTTTGCCAACTCTCTTGCGAGTACACTGGTAGAAACTTCGCATTTTCAGTATTTTTTTATGCACCATTTGCCTCGCTTGTGCGATTTTACTGATAAGAAAGACCCAAAGGTTATCGAAGAATTCTTAGAAACCATGGTTTTTGGTGCATTGGACAATAGATAAATGTTTATTTATCATAATTCATTGACCCTCAAATAAGAAATCCACCTTTGGTAAATATTCCTTCAGGAATTGTTTGATTTTTGGCTTTTTTTGAACTTCAAATCTAAAGCTATTACTATGAAACAATTTGGAGAAACCGTACAAGGGTACACTATTCCCGTCTTAAACGAAAGAGAAATCAGAGGAGCAGCTGGCATTTTGTTTTTATTCATGATAATTTCTTTCATGATGATTATGTTCAAGGCTGATTTTCTACTCATAAAATACTTTATTACGGTATTTATGCTGGACATGGCTATCAGAGTTTTTATGAATCCCAAGTATTCGCCATCGCTTATCATTGCCCGATTTATGGTGAGAAACCAAACTCCGCAATATGTAGGTGCAGCACAAAAACGATTCGCTTGGATGATTGGGCTTACTTTGTCCACCGCTATGTTCATTCACATGATAGTCTTTAATGCCTATGGCCCAGTCAATGGAATTTCGTGTTTGATCTGTATGATTTTGATGTTTTTTGAAGTGGCTTTTGGTATCTGTATTGGCTGCAAAGTTTACGCTTGGTTCAACAAAGGTAAGGTATTGCACTGTCCTGGAGAAGTTTGCGAGATGAAGGATAGGCAAGAAATTCAGAGGATATCTGGAAGGCAAGTGATGGTTTTACTTTGTTTTTGTGTTTTATTGGCCGTAATGGTTTATTTTTTCAACGATTATTTCCTGAAGTCCCCTCAGGATTTGATGAAGGTACTTGCCAATTGAGGCTATTTTTACAAATGCTTTTTATTACAGATCGTCGACATTTATTGCTGTAAAAAATTAATTTAAGAATAAAATATATAGGTCTAATTTCCAACTATTTGACTGAAATGGGAGTCTACTTTTATGGTGAAACCTATCCTTCAATTCCTTGAAAGTATCATTTTTTTTCGCAAGAATTTATCCACACCTCTTGGTAATCGGTATCATTATTGAAAATTATTAAAATCCGAATATCAATAATTGAAAGAATTTCGTTTTTGAAGTAAATGAATCAAAGTAAATTTAAACAACCTTAATATGTATAAAACTCTCATTGTTTTCTTGGTTTTGGGTGTCTTCAGATGTGACCGCACCGAAGTTATTGCCGAAAAAGGATTGGCTGTTGAATGGCGATATGTTGGTACTTTTAGCCATTTGGTGGATTATAAGTGTTTTATTTGTGATGGCTACGATTTTGAAAAAAGTAAATATGTCATCAACTTTCTAGACGCTAATAACTATACAGCTAACATAAATCTTTTAAGGGGTAAAGGCGAATACAGTGTAAGTTTCGAGGACACTGGTAATGAGACAATAAGCGGAACCTTTGAAAATCTCAACTTGCAAATATTGAATAAACCCTATGAGAACCAGGAAGATAGTAAGTTTCAGGCTATGTTTTCGGAGTCAACAAATTTCACTTTGGTTCAAAAATCAAACAATGAAATTTACGATCAACTTACCTTAGGTTCTAACAACAGCGAGTATTTACTCTTTGTAAGAAAATAGTACTTTTAATTGCTCCAAATCCCTATTTTTTTGATTCTGGCTTCTATTTCGAGTTTAGAATAAACCCACGAACTCGAATATTTCTTGTAGTGAATGGCCAAACCAGCCTTTACCAATTCTTGATTGAGGTTTCGTCCATCAGGCAAAATTACCTCACCAATCAGTCTGCCATATCTGTCGTATTCGTTCTTGTGGATTATTTTTACGGTTTTTCTGAAACATTTTTCTGAAGTGAACTTCTTTGCATTTTGATAAAACGGCATTCCACGCTCCGGACAATCCACATGTGCCAACCTGATCCGCAAATTCTTACCTTTTCTTGCTTTGTTTCTGGGATCGTTTGAGACCATCCTGAGTTCTATGGTGTCGCCGTCCATAACACCTACCACCTCCGAGCTTAGTGTTTGAGTAAAAATCAAGAATTTCAGGAGCAGTGAAATGGTAAATGACATTTTTTAGGCACGTTTATTTAACCGCAAAAGTAAAAAAGAACTTTCCATTCATACTCAAATTCTTCCTTTTGATAATATTTTTAGAATTTATTTGGATTACTAAACGGTGTTCATTTAGTTTGTAGTGTTAAATAAAAAACTACCGTTTAATAATGGGTGTAGCTGATAGAAAAGAAAGAGAGAAGGAAGAAATGAAAACCAAGATATTGGAGGCAGCCAAAAAGTTGTTTCTAGATCATGGTTTTGAGAAAACTTCTATTCGGAATATAGCCGAGGAGATTGAATATAGTCCTGGTACCATTTATTTGTACTTTAAGGATAAAAACGAGCTCCTGTTTGCACTTCACCAAGAGGCTTTTCAGGGTTTAATAGCCAAGTTTATGGTGGTGGCACCTATTGAGGATCCATTTGAGCAGCTCATTGCCATGGGGCACGAATACCTAAAGTTTGCGATTGAAAATCCAGAACTTTATGAGCTGATGTTCCTGATGACCGCACCTATTGAGGCCCTAGAGTGTCGCTGTGATGTGTGGGAAGACGGTCATACAGCTTTAAACATGCTCATTGCACTTATAGATGCTTGTAAAACCAAAGGATATTTTAAAGATCAGGTATCAGAAGATTTAGCCATGATGATATGGGCCAATGTGCATGGTTTTGCTAGTTTACACTTACGCAAGCGTATGTCTATGTTTCCGGAAGAAGAGCGTATTCCGAGACTACAAAGGGCTTTGGAGGTTATGATAGAATCATTAAGAAAATTGTAGGGTTATGAATATCAACCAAATACTATTTTCTATTGATGCCCTGATTCTCCTAGGAGTGGCGGTCATACATTTTTATTGGGCCTTTGGTGGTAAATGGGGGGCAAATGCGGTTTTACCACAAATCAATTCTGAAAAACGGGTATTTACACCTTCCCCGTTAATGACTTTGGCCGTAGCAGTCCCGTTTCTAATTATCAGTGTAATATTTGCTCAGGCCGCTGGTTGGATGGATTTTGAAATAATAGCTCCATATCTGCCGACTCTTTTGTTGGTTTTAGTAGCTGTTTTTGCCATAAGGGCATTGGGCGACTTTAAGTATGTAGGTTTTTTCAAGAAAGTAAAAAACACAGATTTTGCCATAAACGATACCAAATATTTTACGCCGCTCTGTGCATTTGTTGCGGTTTCACTCCTTATAGCCATTTATATATAATGAAAAAAACACTAATTATACAAGGTCATCCTGACTCCGAAAGCTATTGCAGAGCTCTTGCAAATGCCTATAAAGTGGGAGCCATTAATGCAGGAGCCGAAGTACAGGAGATTATAGTGAGTGATTTGAAATTCAATCCAAATCTCGAATTTGGCTACAGAAAACGCACTGAACTTGAGTCTGACCTATTGGCGGCTCAAGAAAAAATAAAATGGGCAGAACATCTCGTAATTATATATCCACTTTGGTGGGGAGGCATGCCCGCATTGTTGAAAGGATTTTTTGATAGGGCATTTCTACCGGGTTTTGCTTTCCAGAAAAGAGAAAACTCAGTTTGGTGGGACAAATACCTCACGGGTAAATCTGCCAGAATAATCACCACCATGGATCAGCCCGCTTGGTATCATTGGCTTATTTATGGCGAACCCGCACACAAAGCCTTAAAAAAGATGATTTTGGAATTTTGTGGTATAAAACCAGTGAAAATTACCTCCATAGGGCCAATCCGATTCTCAAAGGACGAGTTAAGAAAGAAATATTTAGAAAAAGTAAAAGCTCTTGGAATCAAACAAATTTAAAAAAATGAAAACGCTATTGAAACTTGAAGATTTGGCCGAATTTCTTTTCGGAATATTCTTTTTTGGCCTGCTTAGCTACGAATGGTGGTGGTTTCCCGCACTTTTGCTGGTGCCAGATTTATCCATGATTGGCTATCTAATCAATCCGAAAATCGGAGCTTGGCTATACAACTTGGTTCATCACAAAGGTTTGGCCATACTTTGCATCATTTTTGGTTATGCCTTAGGAAAAAACGAAATGAGTTTGGCAGGAGCCATTCTGTTATCTCATTCGGCTATGGATAGAATCTTTGGCTTTGGCTTAAAATACGAAACTGCATTTAAAGACACGCATTTAGGTACTATTGGAAAAAAATAAAAACAGAAAAAAATGTTTAAAGATTTGATTGGAAAGGAATCCAAAGATATAAGCCCTTCACCTTTTGGAAGATGGCTCAATGGCAAACTTATTGATGCTGAGACGGGCAAGCTCACCATAGAGTTTTTGGTAAGAGAAGAAATGACCAATCCTGCAGGCATAATGCACGGAGGTGCCATAGCGGGGCTGATAGATGAGGTAATCGGCATGACCACATTTTCATTGGGTAAAACAGGTTTTTATGTGGCCATAAATCTCAATATTGATTTTTTAAGACCGGGTAAATTGGGCGAAAAACTCAAAGTGATTGCGGAAGTGATCAGAGACGGACGTACCATGGCTCACGCGGAGTGCAAGGTTTTCAATGAAGAGGGCAAACTTATAGCCAAAGCGGCTTCAAATCTGGCACTTACAAAACTTTAGATGCTATGAAAAAACTACTCCAAATATTAATTTTTTGGGTTTTTTGGCAAAATTTGTCCGCTCAATCGGCCATTTTACAATCTTATATCAATCAGGGTTTGGAGAGTAACTTATCTCTGAAACAAGAAAATCTAGAGCTTCAAAAAGCACTGAAAAGCATTGACATTGCTCGCTCCAATCTTTTCCCAAAAATCAGTTTCTCGCCCAATTATTCATTGGCAGCGGGTGGTCGTAGGCTAGATTTCCCAATTGGTGACTTGCTCAATCCGGTTTATTCTACACTTAACCAATTGACCAAAACCAACAATTTTCCGCAGGTTGAAAACGTAAGTCAGCAGCTGGCACCGAATAATTTTCATGATACAAAATTCGCCATTCAGTACCCGATTTTCAATCCTGATATCAAGAACAATATTGCTTTACAAAAGGAAATTTTGCAATCGGAATATGCCAAAAAGAAATATCTAGAATACGAACTCAAGCACAATATTGAGCACGCTTATTTTCAATATTTGCAATCTTTGGAAGCCATAAAAATCTATGAAAATTCTCGAAGTGTACTATTGGATTTGAACGCCTTAAACCAAAAACTTTTGGCCAGCCATGTGATACTGAAAGACGTGGTGCTCTCGGCTGAATATGATTTAGAAAAGCTCGATCAGCAAATTATTGAGGCAAAAAAGAACAATGCATTGGCCAAAGCGTATTTCAATTTCTTGATAAACAGGTCATTGGAAGAGCCTGTGGAAGCAGACACCGCACTAATTTCCAGCCTTCCGTTGGTCAATCAATTACAGACTTACACCCAATCAGCTTTTGAAAATAGACCTGAGTTTGATCAAATAAACAGCGGTAAAAGAATCAATCAATCGCTCCTGAATTTGCAGCAAAAAAACGCCAAACTTCCGCAGGTATTTGCGGGTGCAAATACCGGTTTTCAGGGATTTGGTTATAATTTGTCTGGCCAGGCCTACTTGATAGCCCAACTGGGACTCAATTGGGATCTTTTTCACGGATATGAAAAAAAACACAAAATAGAACAGACCAAGATTTCGACCGAAATATTGAATGTAAAACTGGAGGAAACCAAAAACCAGATGCAATTGCAGGTTTTACAAAAATATAAAGAGCTTCAGGCTAGTGTTTCCAACCTAGGCTCAGCCAAAGGAGGGATAGAGAAAACTCAAAAAATTTATGATCTGGTAAACAGCCGATACCGCAACGGCAATGCCATTTTTATGGAAGTATCGAAAGCACAAAACGATTTGATGATAGCCAAACTTACCGAATCCTTGATAAAATACGATATCTGGGTAAAATACGCCGACTTGAAGAAGGTGAGTGGAATGTGATGTCGCTTCGGCTACGCTCAGTGACCGAGGCTACGCTCCGTGACCGAATTCAGAGAATACTTATTGTTCAGTTTGAATAGAAAAATTTCTAAAAATATGAAAAAATTATTATTTATTACCCTTACAGTCAGTGCTTTAGTTTTCTCTTGTAAAACTAAAGCAAAGAAAGAAAAAGTCGCAGTAGACGCACAACTTCAGACCATTGAAGTGGCCACAGTTCAAAGCCAAAATCTCACTGACCAAATCAATGCCTCAGGTATTATGGCTTCTAAGTCAGAACTGAAATTGGCCTTCAAAACTGGTGGAATGATTAAGCGAATGTATGTTTCAGAAGGTCAGTCGGTTTCAGTTGGACAGCTTTTGGCTGAACTCGATATGTCAGAAATTGACGCCCAGGTTAATCAAGCTAAAATTGGTTTTCAAAAGGCCAAAAGAGACTTTGACCGCGTAAAAAAATTGTATGATGACGAAGCTGCCACACAAACGAATCTTCAAGATGCCAACAGTGGTCTTGAAATAGCAACCCAGGCATTGACAGCCGCAGAATATAACCGCAAGTTATCTAAAATATATGCCCCGGCAGCTGGAAGAATTCTAAGGAAAATTGCAGAACAAGGGGAGCTGATAGTGCCTTTTTCGCCAGCCATAATTCTTGGAACAGGTGCCAATGCCTATATTTTGAATGTCGGATTGGCTGATAAAGAGATAGTTAAATTGAAAATAGGAGATAAGGCAAGTGTTGAACTAGACGCTTATCCCAACGAGAAATTTTCGGCTCGGGTGAGTCAAATAGCACAGACCATCAATCCCGCCACCGGTACTTACGAAGTGGAACTAGAAATGCAAGCGACCAACAAAAAGCTGATTTCAGGTTTTGTGGCCAAGGTTAGCATTTTGCCGAGTACCTCTAACAATAGTCTGGTGCTGCCAATAACTGCTGTGGTGGAGGCTGATGCACAGAATGCCTTTGTGTTTGTTTTTGATTCGGCTACTAGTAAGGTTTCCAAAAAACCAGTAAAAATTGGGAAGATTTACGAAGATACGGTCGAGCTGATTTCAGGTGTGAGCCAAGGCGATCAAATAGTGACCCGGGGTAGTGGTTTTGTGGCCGATGGCGAAAAAGTTAAACTATTTCATCCCTAAAAAGAACTCCTGAAGATGAAAATAACAGACTTTTCCGTAAAAAACCATCAGTTCACCATCATCATTTTTATAATGATTATGGCTCTGGGTATCAGTTCTTTGCTCAACATGCCCAAAGCTGAGGATCCTGTACTGAAGGCTACCTTTAATTCCATAGTGGTAGTGTATCCTGGCACAAGTCCCGAAGACATGGAAAAACTCATTTTGGAGCCCATCGAGGATAAAATGAGCAGTATTGCCGATATCAAAAAGATGATTTCTTATGCTAATGATGGCGTGGCTTCGATCATCATTGAGTTTAATCACAATGTAAAAGAAGACGAGAAAAACAACGAGGTTTTGCGTGAGCTAAACAGTCTCAAAAGCAAGCTTCCACAAGATATTTTTGCCATGGATGTGTTCAAATACACGCCTGAAACGGTAAATATCATTCAGGCAGCTTTTTTGTCTGAAACGGCCTCTTATAATGAACTAAAAACCTATGCTGAGGACCTCAAAACCGAGATTAAAAAAATAAAAAACATTAAAGATGTAGAGATTCATGCCGCTCCAGACAGAATTGTACGGATAGCGATTAACACCGACAGATTGGCTCAGTTTAAGATACCTTTAAGCAGGGTGATGCAATTGGTACAGTCCGAAAACTTGAATATTCCGGCAGGGGCGATAGAAATAGGGGACAGGAAAATAAATGTGAAAACTTCTGGTTCATATGAGTCTTTGGATGAAATAAAAAACACGGTTATAAGTACCTCTGGCACTCAGATTACGTACCTGAAAGACGTTGCAGAGGTCAATTTTGGTTATGAAGACGAAACCTATTTGGCTAGGCTCAATGGCAAAAGAGGGATTTTTATAACGGCTTCGCAGAAAAAAAACACGAATATTTTTGATGTAAATAAGATACTTTCACCACTACTCGATGACTTTGAAAAGACACTCCCAAATCACATAAAATTTGAGAAAAGCTTCGACCAAGCTTACAGCGTTTCCAAAAGGCTCCTGGGATTGGGCAGAGATTTTGCTATTGCAATCGTTTTGGTGCTTATCACCCTCATTCCCTTAGGCTTTAGGGCGGCATTAATTGTTATGATTTCCATTCCGCTTTCCTTGGCCATTGGTTTGGCAGGTTTGGATGTGCTCGGCTATGGTATCAATCAGCTCTCGGTAGTGGGCTTAGTTATTTCTTTAGGCTTGTTGGTGGACGACTCAATTGTGGTGGTTGAAAATATTGCCCGATATTTGCGAATGGGTTATACCCGAAAAGAAGCGGCAACTGAAGCTACAAAACAGATTAGTTTGGCTGTATTGGGTTGCACAGCTACCCTGATTTTCGCATTTTTGCCTCTAACTTTTTTACCAGAATCTGCCGGTGATTTTATCCGAAGTTTGCCTATGGCAGTGATTACTACGGTATTGGCTTCTCTTTTTGTTTCGCTCACTATTGTGCCGTTTTTGGCCAGTTTGTTGATGCCAAAAGAAGAAAAAGAACATGGAAATGTGTTTTTACAATTTATGAATAGGGCAATCGACGGCTCTTACAAAAAAGTGCTCAATTGGTCTCTGGCCAACCCATACAAGACCCTATTTGTCGCTCTTTTACTTTTTGGTGGCAGTTTGGCTATGATAAAAGTAGTGGGTGTGAGTGTTTTTCCAAAGTCGGAAAAACCACAATTCTTGATTAACATAGAAACGCCCTTGGGGACTTCCCTGAAATTGACGGACAAAGCAGTTCGTTTTGTAGAAAAGATTCTGTCAGAGGATAATTTGGTGAAAAGCTATGCCTCGAATATCGGGAAAGATAACCCAAGAATCTACTATAATATCTTGCCCAAAGGAGGTACTTCTAGCAATACGGCTCAAATTTTTGTACAACTGCAAGAGGAAACAGAAGTGCCGGAAAGAACGGCTTATATCAACGAACTTCGGAAGAAATTTCAGACCTACCCAGGAGCCAAAATTAAGGCCATAGAGTTTGAGCAAGGAGCACCAGTAGATGCACCCTTGGCTGTTAGGATTTTTGGAGAAGACTTGGATTCGCTCAGAAATATCGCATTGAAAGTAGAAGGACTATACAAATCTACAGAGGGAACTATCTATGTCAACAACCCAATTGGGGCCGTTAATACCGATCTTAGAGTCGATATCAACAAAGATAAAGCCGGTATGATGGGCATAGCTACGGCAGAAATAGACCGAAATGTGAGAATGGCGATTTCGGGATTGAGTTTGGGTACTTTTCAAGATAAAAATGGCGATGATTATGAAATAAACATCACTTTGCCGAGAGGAAAAACCGTTTCGGCAGATGTCTTTGATAAAATTTATGTGTCTTCTCCAATGGGTGCTCAGATTCCTTTGTCTCAACTTGCCACTATTCATTTCGAAACCTCTCCTAATAGAATTCAACACTATGACCAACAGCGTTTTACAAGTGTTTCGGCTTTTATAGCCGATGGCTATTTGACACCTGATGTTCAGGCGGTGTTCAAGGAAAAATTGGAGAAATTCCAACTGCCCAAAGGCTATAGAATAGCTATCGCAGGTGAAGAGGAACAAAGAGCTCAAACTTTCGGTGGATTGGGTACGATTATCATCATTACTATTTTCGGTATTTTGGCTATCTTGGTGTTGGAGTTCAAAACCTTTAAGAGCTCATTTATAGTGCTTTCGGTTATTCCTTTGGGTGTTATCGGAGCTGTCGGCATCTTGTATTTGGCTGGATACAGTCTTTCATTTACGGCTATAGTAGGAATCATTGCTTTGGCAGGTATTGAGGTTAAAAACTCCATTTTGTTGGTAGATTACACCAATTATCTGCGAAAAGAAGAGGGTTTAACAATCGATGAAGCCATCGAAACTGCTGGAAAAACAAGGTTTATTCCAATCGTTCTCACCACCATGACGGCCATCGGCGGACTTATTCCATTGGTTTTAGAGCATTCGCCACTTTATTCACCTTTGGCTTTGGTAATTATTGGAGGGTTAATCTCGTCTTTGATTTTGACGAGAATCGTAACGCCCGTAATGTATAAATTGCTGCCTCCTTCGGTGAAATAGCTTATTTCCGAGCAAAATCTTTTCGGATTCTGCTCAACGAAGTATCGGTAATTCCGAGGTAGGATGCTAAGTATTTCAAAGGTACATTTTGAATGAGTTCGGGCTTTTGGCGGATAAGTTTTTCATAACGATTTTCTGCTGTGAGTTTTAGGAGGTTGATGGTGCGGTTTTGGAGCTTTGCAAAATTGCTCAGTAGTAGCAATCGCCCCCATTCCCTAAATTCAGGAAAATCATGAAAGTGCTTTTGGACGGTTTCGTAGTCCATTACCCAAACTTTACAGGGCGTAATGGCCTGAAAAGTTTCTGGACTTGGGGTTTTTCTAAAAAAAGAGAGAAAATTGTCGGCAAATTCAGAAGGTCCGTAAAGTTCGGTAGTGACTTCGTTATCGTCGACATCTATCACAAAAGATCTTACAAACCCTTCTTCAATAAAATGCGTGAGATTATTGATTTTGCCTTCTTGGAGGATAGTTTCACCTTTTTCTATTTCTTTGAAAGTCAATATTTCAGAAAACTGAGCAGCAATTTCCTCTGGCATAGGTAGAATTTGCTGAAAATAGGATTTGAGGATGTTTCTATTCATTTTTTCACGGTATAATTCATTTTTTCTAAACGATTCGGTTTCAGGTAAACTTCCTTTTTCTGAAAATCGAAAATCACATTAAATCGTTTCAAAAGGTCGTTTCCGAAAACCTTCATGGGTATATCAGACGACCGTGCCGCAAAGCTTAGGGGAATATTTTTAAGTGTTTTGTTGCCAATTTTTACTTTTGGCAAAAGCTTGGTTTCTATTTTGAAAACATTGCCAAATGAGTCTTTAAGTTCAGAAGTGCTGATGGTTGGCAGCGATCTGGAGTTATATTTTTCTCCCAGTTTAGGATCGAGAAGAATAGCTCCACCATAACCCGTGTGAAACATAAAATTTCCTGTAAATTCCTGATTTTCAAACACCAAAGTGCCTACTATAAACATACTTCCGTCTTCGAATAGCAATTTCATTTTTTGATAACCCTTTAAGTTTTTGGGTAAAAGCTCTGATACCACCATAGTTTTTTCGTCATAGTTGAGCGATACAATTTTGTTTTTGAAAAGGTCATAGCCAAACTTTCCGTCGGTATCTGGTCCAGAGTTTTCGTTTACAAATACCGTCATGTCGTCCCATTTCAAACTACCCAACTCGAATGTATTGTGCTCACTAAATTCAGAGTCGGCCCTACCTCCCCACGTTTGTACGTTGGTGCTCTGCTTATTTTTTAGAAGTATTTTATTTTGAAGGCTTTCTTTAGTTACTGTGACCCCGGTAGAAGAAGTGTGAAACATCATAAGCAGTGTATCAGAATCATTCAATTTGGCACACAAACAGATGTTGCTCTGCTTATTGAGTTTAATAGGAAACGTCTCTGTTTGTCCAAAGACTGAATTGCCTAACGAAAGACAAATGAGGCAGATGAAAAAGGTAGTTTTCAGTATATTTAAATTTTCAAAAAGCAAGCTATGAATATTTTTTAAAAAAAAGAGGAATTCTCTTTAAAATGCCTTTAAACAGAATTCACCATCGACATTTTCATTTTTTTCTCCTCTGTGGTAATAAATCTAATCTCCATCAAATGCTCTTTTTACTTTTCCATAAATTGCTCTATCTCAGTAACGATTTTCAGAAAACTTTCAACAGGTTTTTCATTATTGGAACCCTCCAACTGAGTATTTATAAGGATTATCAGACCGTTTTTGGTGACCGGATGAAATCTGACAAAAGCCGACACGCCCAAGTCTCCGCCTGTATGAAATATATAGCCGCGGCGGTTATAGGCCCAAAAGACACCCCTATTTGGTTCTTTTTTGTCTAAATTTAATGGTGGATTTTCTTCCGAAAATTGCTTTTCAAATAGCGTTTTGTAGGATTGTTGGCTCAATAAATCTGATCTTCCACTGTAACCTTTCATCATTTCTAACAAATATTTTGTAAGGTCGGCTACAGATGTTTTAAGGCTTCCGTCGGGATAAGTTACACAAGAGTATGTTTTCACAGAATTGTCAGCATTAAGAAAAGAAATCATTTCTGGGGTTTCTGGCTTGTTTACTTCATATAATGTTGCGTAATTTTTGGATTTTTCGGAGTCATAAAACCAATGAGTCTGGTTCATTGAGAGAGGTTCAAAAATGTATTTTTGAGTAAAGACATCGAAAGGTGTTTTTGACTTAAGTTCCACAATGTATGCCGCCAATGCTGCACCAATATTGGAATAATTATACATTTTACCCGGTTCGGCTTTTACAAAATTATTATCAGAGTAATATTTACCATTTTCAACGTAATATTCCTTTAAAAAATCGTTCAGACTCTCTTTTGGCTTTTCTCCAACGGAGTAGGTTTTCAAATAAATAGTTTCATTGTCAAGCAAGCCCGAGGTATGAGTAGCCAAGTCTTTGATTTTTATTTTAGAATTTGGAAAATGTGGACTTTTGACTTTAAAAGGTAACAGTTCATTTATGTCAGTTTCCAAAGTAAAATAACCTAAATCAACAGCTTTCATAAGTGCAAAACCTATTAGTGTTTTGCTGACAGAACCTACTGGTTGTATGGCATTTAAGCTATAAGGCGTTTTAGACTTTAGATCTGCAAAACCAAATCCTTCTTCAAAAACGACTTTTTCATTTTTGATAATGGCCACCGCAAAACCTGGAAGATTTGATTTTGAATGGATTTGTGTGAGTTTTTTGGAAAGTGTTTGATTTTGACCAAAACCAACACAATGACCAAAAGAAATGATAAATGTAACAATACGAAAAAAGGTACTTTTCATTATTTTTTGTTTAAAATAGTTTTCAGTTGAATAGCTTTAAGTTGGTTATCATGCTGGATAAATTCACTAAACATACCTACATGGCTTGCACCGAGTAAAACCATTCCTTTCTTGGAATCTGCCATGAGTTTTTGTAAAAGGGCATACATATACAGGTTTCGTTTATACCATTCTGAGTTTAGATATGCCCCTACGAAGTTCTCATTTCGGCCACCTCTGTTAAACAGTGAAATATAAAATCCAAGGTCTTGTTTTCTGAATTCGTCAGTATTCATTTCCAAAATCAATTCTGTAAGTTGCAAATTTTCGCGATCTCTATTTGATTTTTGTGTATTCTCGACAAGCTGTTTATCTATTTCGGCTTTTAAGTCCATTTGTTTCGCTTTCTCTATTTCGGTCATGAGGCTGTCATACGGGAAGTCGCCGGCGTAGGGATAATCTATTGCATAAACTTTTTTATGCCCCAATTTTTTGGCTGTCCTGAAGGCCAATTGAATAATTTCGTTTTGGGTATAAAAACTCCTATTTGGGTATTTTCGAGCGACATATTCGAAGTATTCATTCTTTAAGTACAAATCATAAAGTGTATCCAATGAAGCTTGAGCGTCAAACTCCCACTCGACAAAGATTTTTTCTGGCCCAAATCCTTTTATCTTATTCGAAATGTTTTCAAGTTCTTTTTGTGAATTGGCGGTCGTCACGTCGAATGGATTGGTTTTTACAACATCAAATCCTGGGTTGTTGAAATGAAAAGTTCCTATCAGCAAGACTTCTTTTTGGGCAAAAAGTAGTGTTGAATTCAGAAGTAATAAAAAGGTAATTAGTTTTCTCATGAGTTGGTTTTGATATATTTTTCTTTAGATGATTTTATTTTAGGTTTGGTTGTCTGTTAATTATAATTTGTTCACTTTTTCCTGCTCAATTTCATTTTTTATTTAAAAAAAAATGACTCTCTTCGAAAAGTTTTCCGAAGAGAGCCTATAATATTTGACATTATCTCTCGATTTTTTAAATTCAAACCTTTTTTACTTCGCTTTTGAGGTGTTCATGAACTTTTCGATAACAATTAATACCTTTAAATTGTACCAAAATCTAAATCACCCGGCCTTTTCAAAAGCCATTTTTATCCAAGCGATTACTTCTTCATCGATTTCTTTTATATCCGAAAGGTTGATTTTGTGAGAACAGATACCGTTGGGTTTCTCTGCTTCTAATTTGCCTTGTGGTTCTATACCTTTAAGATTAAAACCTATCTCAAATCTGGTCTTTGAGGCGGGATTCAAAATAACAAACTGTTTTTTTCTCTTTAGGCTAACATAGGTTTTCTTTGGTGCTATCTCAAAATCACCATTAAATCCTTGAATTTCAGCAATTAATTTGTCGTAAAACGGCTTCAAATTCTCTTTTCCTTTGTATTGACTTTCCAAAAACTCATCTGTATTGTTTGAAGAATCGGCATCCGAACCCAACACTTTTAGGGCTATTTCAGAGGCATAACCGTGGGTAACATTATGGCTTTCTTTTAAAAACTTTACAATTTCGCCGTGTTTTACGAGTTTTTGAGCTGATATTACCTCTTTCCACTCTTCTAACGTATGACCTGTTTTTTCTTTCAGGTTTTCAATCATTTTTACTACTGTTTTGTCCATGATATAAGTTGTTTATAATTTTTCTACTGCTTTTTTTAATAAATCTAAACCTTGCTGATTGGTGTTTTCCATGTCTTTTACTGCTCCAAATGCCCACATAAAAAAGGCATCGGACAGGCTAGATTCTAGTTTAAAATCTTGAGTGACAGTAACACCAGCATTATTTTCGCTTATGGTATATTCAAAAGTTGGTTGAGCGGCAAAAGGCTTTTCTATAAAACATTTCATTCCTACCATTCCTGTTGTGTCTATTTTAACAATCTCTTGGTAACCTACATCTTCGCCTCCATTTCCAACCCAGTGGTATTGAGCTCCGATGGTGCCGTCTACACCTTCAATTCGTACTTTTTGAGAAGGATCTTGAGCGAGAAAGGGCGACCATTTCGGGAAGTTTCGGAGGTATTGTATCATTTCCAAAACTTCTCCTTTGCTTCCGTTGATGGTTACTGTTTTGGTGATTTGTAGCTTTTGTATTTTTTGGGCTTTAAACAAACCAATACAAACGAATGCCACCAAGGCAAGTGCGATTACTATAAAAATCTTTTTCATTGTTATTTCTGTTTTTTAGTGGAAAATTAAACGCCAAACTGTGTTAGGTGATGGTCGAGGTGTTTGTAGTAAAAGTTATTCCATTCATCTTTGGTCATCACTCCAAACCCAGGATGATCTTTGCCATCGAAAAATGCTTCGCCCACTTTAACCGTTTTTTGAAGGTGGGCTATCAATTTGCTTTTTTCTTCTTCGAAAATCTTAGGCGTTTTTATTAACATTTCTGGAGCCGTAGAGCTGTTTTTCTTCAAGGGCTGTGCGTTTACAATACCTTTCTTTACGAGATTTTTAAGAATAAATCTTATGAAAGGACTCGATTTTTTAAAGTTTTGATCAAAAGCCATATCGTAGGTGACATTGCAATGGGCCAGCATTTGTGCCACGTCCATTTTGCCCCAGTTGGCGGCTTGCGTATTATTCAACTTATTTACTCTTTCTACCAAAGTTTCGGAAATTTCTTTACTGAAAATATTAGGTATGTTCATGATATTTTTTGTTTTAAAATTTTTTTAAAAAAAGATTACATTGGGTTGATACTTCTTATTTCTACGTTGCCGCCCATTAGTAATATTGGGCAATCTTTGGCAATCTCAGCTGCTTCGTTTAAGTCAGCGGCTTTTACAATCATATTGCCGCCAAGTGTTTGGTTTTCAGCTACTAGTATTCCGGCTGAAACAGATTTGTCAGTGGCGATTTTGAGACCTTCAAAACCTAACTGATAGGTACTTACGAGTTTTTCGCTTATGGCTAGGCCACCAATATACCCTCCCCAAGCTTGATGCATTTGGGTTAGTTCTTCAGCTGTCGGTTGGTAGCTGAAGTTTGGTTCGAATCTGAACAACAACATGAATTCGTTTGAGTTTTTCATTTTTGTAACATTTAAATTGTTTGTAATAATTTGATGTTACAAAGGTGCAGCTGCCAGACATAGCAAATCTTGTCATAGGACAAGAAAGCATTTATGTAGAAATATTTTTTAGTTTTCTAAAAATCAAAACATGTAAAAGTATAATGGTAGGTGGAGCAATGGCTGGAATGAGGCTAAACGGAAATCTGGCGAGCGTATCTACACCCATTTGACCCGTATCCATGGATATTTTGGTCAAGACATTTGCCAGAATAGCTGTCATGAGGATATCGGCAAATCCGAAAACATTCCAAGCAAAGGCGAATTTTTTGGCGTAGGTCTTTTCTTTTTTCAATGCGTAAACTACATAAATACTCGACAAGGCCGCCATTACATCTCCCGTACCCGCTAGGTAAGCAAAGTGTTTCGGGAGAGCGTCGTAAATTCCTAAAAAGATAAATGTACTGCCCACCAATCTAAAAATGTGCAGTCTTATGAGTTCTGAAAGCTTTGTTTTTTCTATGATTTTTTGTGCTAAAGGCAATTTTATCACCACAAAAAACAAAAATAGAGCGTAGGGAAGCGTAGTAAAAAGTAATATTTTGGGTGGAAACATGACTTGCTGAAATAAGCCTTTTTGACCCGCCAAGACAACATAGAAAACATACACTCCAAAAAATGCCAGAATACTTCCGGTTACAAGCTTTTTCTTGTTGGTAGGTGCATTTTTGGTTGCGATATATACTAAAAGTAAGATAACTACTGCAATGCCAATTAAAAACGGAATGGTTAGCCAGGAGGGAGTTGGATAGTATTTCATGAGGAATTTTAGATTTTTTCGTTAGCTATTTCTTTTCTTATTCTACTCAGAGAGGTGTCAGTTATGCCCAAATAGGTGGCTATTTGTTTGAGTGGAACGTTTTGAATAAGGTTCGGTTTGTCTTTAATCAAACTCAAGTATCTATCTTTTGCTGGGTCTATGATCATAGAGGTTGTATGGTTTTTTAGTTCAAAAAAGCTGTTTACTAACCTCGTACGTCCGATTTCTCGAAAAGCCTCTATGTGAAAAAGCTTCATGAAATCTTCAAAAGTGATCTTCCAGGCGATGCAAGGGGTGATGGCTTGTATGTTTTCACGGGTTGGTTTTTTTAAGAAATATGAGTGCCAATCTATCACGATATCTTTGGGACCAAAAAACTTCGTAGTGATGTCGTTGCCCTCTAAGTCGATGGCATAAGAGCGGGCAAAACCACTTTCTAGGAAATAATAGTAGTTACCCACACTTCCTTCACGAATTAGGAAGTCATTTTTGGCAAACTCCATTTTTTTGTATTGCTCCAGCACTTTCGCGACTTCCTCTGGCCGAAAACTGGGTTCTGCAAAAATGGTCTTCAGAAACTCTTTATTTTCCATTAGACTTTAGTTGGGTTATATTTGCTTTGCTCAAAAATAATAGAACAATTACCAATATCGTCCACAATGTGACCACTTTAGGAGAACCTAAAATCCAAACTTTACTCAAAAACCCTGTTGCTAATATAGTGTTCAATACCCCGAGTATCATCAAAAGTATAGCCGCAAATGGCAAAATACAAAAACCTAAAAACCAGGCCCATCTGTTTTTATTTTCGATAAATAAGTAAGCCTTTCTTAAAGGGTAAAAGACAATTACGGCGACAAGAACAAAGGCAGCAATCAATGAAATCGTTCTTTGCTCATTGAATACTTCGTTATAGAACACCGTAAATTCGTCGCCACTCTGAAAGGGAAATACATTTAGAAGTCTACCGAAAATTGAGCTTGCAAAAATTAATGAAAAGCCAAGGGTTTGTTTTTCGATTGTATTATGTTTTTTGAGCATACTGGCACCCCAGTAGGCCACAGAAAAAGAAAAAAGTGGACCCATCATTGTAGGTATAAAACTATAAGGATTATTTTCGCAGCCTTCACATAAACCCCATTGATTAAAATCACGCTTACCCCAACACCCGCAAATTAGCCTTCCTACGGCTGTGTGAGCAATTTCATGAAATTCGGACAAGACAAACGTGAGCATTAAAAAAGTAAAGACGTAGGCTGGGGTAAGTTTTAGTTTCATAATTATTTGGATTGATTTATTTCAGTACATTTTCAATTTCTACTACTTCAAAATACGGATTCATGTTAAATAAATACTTCAGAAAAGGTATGTGGTTGGAGCCATAGATTATCAAATATATATTGTCTTTTTTATAATCGACTTGTCGAAGTACATTATTATAATTTTTTAGATTTGCCCCATACCAAATGGTACTTATATAGTCTACGTTTGTCATTGTTAAGTCTGTTCCATAGCTTATGGCTGTATTCCACTCGTTGTAATCGGTTTGTTGCATTCTTCTTTCAGAGTTGTCGTCAATCAGATATTCCGCTAAGGTAGATTTCTGCAAAAGCGAATCTTTTTTTGGTAGTTTATATGGAAAGGGCATATCGAAGAATTCTGTATTTGTTCGGCTGTTGTCCTCAAATGTTTGTAATGCTTTGAACAAACCCAACATAGCTGAATCTACAGGATTGGGTGGTGTATATCCTTCAGCCAATAAGTCGAGCGGCTGATAGTTCATGCCTATTACTCTTTTGTGACCGAGTTTTTTGGCTGTTTTCATTCCTATTTGAAAAATCTCGTTGGCTTTTTGTCTAATTATTGCGGGCTCTCTTCCAGTCAAATAATCATTATAAAGACTATCGTAAAAAGGCTGACGAGCTGGAGTAAATTCGCAAAATATTTTGTCTGGCTTTTGTTTAGCAAGTTTTGCTACCAGATCATCTACTTCTTTTTGGCGTTTTGGAGTGAAGAGATTTGAATGTAAACGACTATTACTGTCTAAACTTTGGTTAAAATGAAAAGTACCCAAAAGTATTATTTTTATTCGTTTGGGCGGACTTTGAGAAAATCCTATATGAATTATAAAAAACAGGACTAATGTAAATAAAGGTTTTTTCATTGTAAGAATTTATAAATGATGTTTTCCAAGTTTTGTTTCTAAATAAAATGGAGAAGGTTTTAAAGCAAAAAGAAGATAGTTTCTTCTCTCCTAATTTACTTAAAAAAGGCCCCGATTTTTTCAGTTATCTCTTTGCCATATTTTGCTGAGCCTTCCAAGTGCTTACCTTTAATTTCTAAAAATGCCTTTGGTTCGTTTGCCAGCGAAAATATACGTTGGCCATGTTTGAAAGGCACCACTTCGTCTTCGTTGCTATGAATAACAAGGACAGGTTTTTTGTTTTTTGTTACTGACTTTTCTGCACTGTAGAGTTCTTTAACGAATATTCGTCCGCCCAGTCCGCTGTCGTGAGCGGCTATGTCTTTGTGCGACGAAAACGCCCCCTCGGTAATTACGCCGTCTATCTTGTCTTGCGAGTTTTCAGCTACAGCTATGGCGAGGTTGCCGCCAAATGACTGTCCATATATGAGTAGTTTGGTTTTTGAACGGTCAATTTTGGTATTTAGAAAATCCAGAGCTGCCTCACAGTCCGCAATGAGCTTCCGCCTGCTTGCATCTCCTTCTGAGAAACCATAACCTTCATAGTCAAAGACCAATACTTTAAAACCTTTTTCGACCAAAGGAAATATTGATTGTGACTGATTGACGATTAGACCATTGCCCGCTCCTCTAAAATGTGCCAACACATAGGGTAAAGGGGCGGTGGTTTTTGAGCTTAGTATCCAACCGTTGAGCTTGTTTCCTCTACTGTTCTTAAAAAATACGCTTTCGAAATTTATATTTTTATACAGCGTATCGTCATTTTTTACAAAAGTTGGAGTCTGTGTGGTGGCATCGAAAAATACTTTGGTAGAATCTGGCGTTCCTCGAAAAATTGTTACTTTTTTGGTGCCATTTGGAAATGGGAAAGGCTTAACGAAGTTGCTGTCCATGCTACAAGCAAGGCAACAGATGTACAGAAGACTTATGGACCAATAGCGACGGTAGATTTTCATTGAATTGTTTAAAATTTACGATTGCGTAAAAATGGCTTGAAATATTTTCAGGAATAAAAAAAAATGACCAGCCAATACTTTGTAGCGATATATTCTTTTTTGTCGATTTTAAAAGGCGAATTGATTAGTTGGTATGGCCCAAGCCTTGGTTTGCATAACAATCCAAGATTTAGCTACAAGAGTGGGATAAAGTTTTTAAATTTCCAGAATGAAAAAACACCTCACTGAAATAAAGTGGCAGTTTATAGTTTTTGGAACTTACGCTGCCCTTGCCCTTGTACAGGCATATTCGGAGCATCCGTCTGAGGGCATTTATTCCAAGGAAATTCTTGGTATTATTGGAGTAGTGTTGTCTGAATGTGTTTTGGTAAATTTATTAGGCAATTGGCTAATGGTGCGTTTTCCGTTTTCCAAAAAACCTCTGCCATACATGACCTTTCTGGGCATTTTGCTGCTTTGTTTTTTGATTTTTAGATATTTTTCAGCTTATCCCGAGCATGTAGACGTCCTCAAAACCTACAACGGCAATCAAGACGAGAACTCTATTGTATTTTTCACTTTTATATCTACCATTAACTTCGTCATTTCGTTTTTGGTTGCTTTAGGGGTTTTTTCTATCAAAAAAAGTCTTCGCATGGAGCAAAAGGCACTTTTGCTTGAAAAAGAAGTAAACATGGCGAAGTTGTCAATGCTCAAACACCAGGTCAATCCACACTTTCTTTACAATACGCTCAGCTACATATATTCTCAGGCTCGACCAGTATCTGAGAATTTGTCCAAAAGCATCCTTATATTATCAGAAATGATGCGATATTCCCTTAGCAAAACCAACGAAGATGGTCTAACACCCTTAGAAAAGGAAATTCAATATATTGAAAACTTCATAGAGATCCACCGGTTACGATTTGACTCAGATTTTTGTCTCGAATTTGAAGTAGAGGGTGTCATTGGGAATAAAAAAATTGTGCCATTGATATTGATAACCTTTGTTGAAAACGCCCTAAAACATGGCATACTTAACAATCCCAAAGATCCGATAGTGGTAAAAATATTGGTGCAAAAGAACCTTTTGGAGCTTTTTGTAAGGAATTTAAAACAGGGGGGCACGAAAGATGAAACAAGCGGAATTGGCCTTATAAATACCCAAAAACGCTTAGAAATGGCTTATCCCAACCGCCATACCTTGGAAATAATTGATAAACCTGATTACTTTGCTGTAACTCTTAAAATAGACCTGAATGGCGATTAAAAAATGCCTGGTGCTGGATGACGAACAGCATGCAGTAGATATCCTCACTGATTATATTTCGAAAACTCCAAGCTTGAGCCTGCTTAAGGCTCTTAAGAATCCTATTGAGGCCATTTCGCTCATTCAGTCTGAAACTATTGACATAGCTTTTATAGATGTGCAGATGCCCAACCTCAACGGTTTACAGTTTTTAAAACTCCTCAAAAAATCTACAAAGGTGGTTCTTTGTACTGCTTATTCAGAATACGCCATAGATGGTTTTGAGCTTAACGTCGTGGATTATTTATTAAAGCCTATTTCTTTTGAAAGATTTCTCCGAAGTGTTCAAAAAATCGAAGAAACTGGTTTGCAGTCCGGAATCTCAAGAACGACAAATATTGGAGACGAATATATTTTTGTAAAAGCCGACGTGAAAGGAAAGTACATAAAGGTTTCGCTAGAGGATATTCGTTTTATTGAAGGTTTAGGAAATTATCAAAAGATACAATTGGCAGATAGTCAGATTGTTTGCCAACTGAAGATGAAAAATCTTGAAGAACAGCTCGGAAGTTTTGGGTTTTTGCGTGTCCACAAGTCATTTCTTGTGCCGTTCCACAGAATATCGCAAATAGAGGGAAACAAAATTCATATAGACGGCTTTAGGATACCGATTGGTGATATGTTTAAAGAAGATGTTTTATCCAAACTTAACGAAAAAATTCTAAGTTAATCATGTGTTTTGGGAGTTCCTCTAGTTTTGTAGATGAGCCGTAGTCTATTAAAAATCATCCACAGATACTTACTTTCTGTTATATTTTCTTTGAGTTTCGTAAGGACTGAATTTTATTTGGGTAGGCAATACTTAGCTTTGGTATGCATTTTTTTCAACGACTTAGAGAATTGTCTTAAGTAGAATATTTATTCCTCAAAAAACTAAAATCTCAAGCCAAAGGAATGACGAATTATCGGTCTAACACTGGTGCAAATTGTGTTTTAAAACGCTCAAATTTGTAATAGAAACATTTTTTAGTTTAAATTGCATTTCAATTACAAATAACTCTAAAACTAGAAACATGGAAAAAAGTATTTGGCGGAAAAAGCCGATGCACGCTTATGAGGCTGATATGAAGAAATCAGAGCTTAAGCGAGTACTCACTAAATGGGGATTGACATCTCTCGGTATTGGAGCCATTATAGGAGGTGGAATCTTTACACTAACCGGTATTGCTGCACACAACTTCGCTGGGCCTGCCTTGGCAGTCTCATTTGTTATAGCGGCCATAGGTTGCACATTTGCTTCCCTTTGTTATAGTGAATTCGCATCAATATTACCTGTGGAGGGTTCTGCTTATGCGTATTCTTACGGAACAGTAGGTGAGTTTTTTGCATGGATTATCGGCTGGAATCTGATTTTAGAGTACATGATGGGAGCAACCACGGTTGCAGTGGCTTGGTCAGGTTATCTTGAAAAGTTCCTGCATTTGTTTGGTATAGAACTTCCGGCTTATCTTATGAATGATCCTTTCACGGCTGGTGAAAAACTTGGCCTAGATGGTCCAACCCCCGCCTTCAACATAGCAGCATTTTTTATAACATGGATAGTAACTTCTGTTTTAGTTAGAGGGATTCAAGAATCATCTAAAACAAACAATATTATAGTTGTTGTAAAGCTTAGTGTGGTAATTTTTGTGATTTTGGTTGGTGCTTTTTACGTAAAAGTAGAAAACTGGACGCCATTCATTCCTGATACCGTAACCGCAGCTGATGGTACCACAACCTTTGGATGGGATGGTGTTATTACTGCTGCCACTATCGTGTTTTTTGCTTATATAGGCTTTGATGCAGTTTCTACGCAGGCTGGTGAAGCAATTAACCCACGTAAAGATGTACCTTTTGCTATTGTAGCCTCTTTGATTATCTGTACGGTTTTATACATTCTTGTGTCGTTGGTTCTTACGGGTATGGTAAGATATGATACACTTGATTTGAAAGCTCCTGTGGCTTCTGCCTTTGCTGATGCTGGACTTCCTTGGGCTGTGTTTATCATTACGTTGGCCGCGGTTGCAGGTTTAACTTCTGTAATGTTGGTGATGTTATTGGGCCAAACTCGTATCTTTTTGGGTATGGCAAAGGACGGCCTATTGCCTAGTTTTTTCAAAGAGATTCACCCGAAATTCAAGAC
Source organism: Lacihabitans soyangensis (assembly GCF_024343775.1). GTDB lineage: Bacteria > Bacteroidota > Bacteroidia > Cytophagales > Spirosomataceae > Leadbetterella > Leadbetterella soyangensis. The sequence continues at coordinate 37,839 of NZ_RJUF01000183.1, forward strand.
ACCATGGAAAAGCACTTTATTGGTAGGTTTGATAGTTTCAATAGTTGCGGCAGTTACACCTATAGACAAGGTTTCCGAAATGTGTTCTGCTGGAACCTTGCTCGCTTTTGCGATGATTTCTGGTGCAGTGCTTTTATTGAGATACCAAAGGCCAGACTTAGAGAGACCGTACAAGGCTCCTTTAATATGGTTTGTAGCTCCTATGGGAGTTTTATTTAATTTGTTTTTGATGTCTCGTTTACGTATAGATACTTGGTACGCTTTCCTGATTTGGAGCAGTTTGGGAATTATTGTTTACTTCTTGTACAGCCGTAATAAAAGTAATCTTAACGAAATGGAAAAGGATTGAGGATTTGTATAAAATCTTTATCGTTAAACAGAAAAAGAAGGTTTTCGCCTTCTTTTTTTGTTTTAAAAGACTGATTGCCAATTTTTAAGAGCTATTATTTTTCAACAGAAAAATAATTTGGAAAATAATCGTAATACAAATATTCGTCTTACATTTGCACACTTTTTCAAAAAGACCTATGTCAAAAGAACACCACGAAACAAATAAACTAAGCCTCGGGGGCTTATTAGTAACTTTAGGAATAATCTTTGGGGATATCGGAACCTCTCCATTATATGTGATGCAAGCCATTATAGGTAAGGAGGTTATAGATGAAGAGCTTGTCTTTGGATCCCTTTCGCTTATTTTTTGGACATTGACTTTACAAACTACACTGAAGTATGTAATACTTATCTTAAGAGCAGATAACAGAGGAGAGGGAGGCATTTTTGCCTTGTATGCTTTGGTAAGAAGACATGCTAAATGGTTGACCGTGCCAGCCATTATTGGTGGAGCGGCACTTTTGGCAGATGGCATCATTACCCCACCTATTTCAGTTTCTTCGGCCATTGAAGGTTTACAAATTAAATACCCAGAAATAGAAACCATTCCAATCGTCATAGGTATTCTTACAGTGCTGTTTCTTATTCAATCGCTAGGAACCAATGTTGTAGGTAGAGCATTTGGGCCTATTATGTTGATATGGTTTTCTATGTTGGCCATTTTGGGTATTTCTCAAGTAATTCACAATCCATCAATATTTAGGGCTATAAATCCTTATTATGCTTACAAACTTTTGTTTTTTCATAAAGAAGGCTTTTGGCTTTTGGGCTCCGTATTTTTATGTACCACTGGAGCAGAGGCACTTTACTCTGACTTAGGACATTGCGGTCGTCAAAACATTCGTGTCAGCTGGGTATTTGTAAAAATCACCTTGTTATTAAATTATTTTGGACAAGGAGCTTGGGCAATCTCACAACATGGAACACATCTAGACGGTAGAAAGCCATTTTACGAAATAGTACCGGAATGGTTCCTATTACCTGCGATTCTTATAGCCACTGCAGCGGCTATTATAGCCAGTCAGGCCTTAATAACAGGTTCTTACACTTTGATTTCGGAGGGGATACGTCTTTCATTTTGGCCTAAAGTTAGACTTAATTATCCTTCAGACAAGAAAGGACAATTATATATTCCTTCTATCAACTGGTTTCTATTGGCGGGTTGTATTGGTATTGTTTTATATTTCAAAGAATCTTCCAACATGGAGGCGGCCTATGGCTTGGCCATTACACTTACCATGATGATGACCACCATTTTGGCAGTGGTTTACCTTTATACGCACAAGTTTAACAAAATTTGGGTTGGTTTATTTTTAGTTGTCTATTTGGCAATTGAACTCAGCTTCTTGGCGGCCAATTTGCTCAAATTTACACATGGAGGTTGGGTTTCACTACTCATAGCCACGCTTATCGGAGGGGTAATGATAGTTTGGTACAGATCAAGTAAAATCAAGAATAGGCTTACAGAATACGTTAAACTTGAAAAATACATTCCTGGCCTGAAAGAGTTAAGCGAGGATGTCAGCATTCCGAAATATGCTACGCATTTGATTTTTATGTCAAATGCTAATAGAGTTACTGATATTGAATCAAAGGTAATGTATTCGATCTTGGAAAAACGACCCAAACGAGCCGATATCTTTTGGTTTGTACATGTTGACACTACTGATGAGCCATATACTCGCAAATACAAAGTGGATGTTATAGCCAAGGACGATATTATCAAAGTTAACTTCAAACTCGGATTTAGAGTTGAACAAAGAATAAACCTTTATTTCAAGAAGGTTGTGGAGGATTTGGTAAAGTCTGGTGAGGTAGATATAACCAGTCGTTATGAGTCTTTGAGCAAACAAAATGTTATTGGAGACTTTAGGTTTGTGGTTTTGGAAAAGTACCTGTCTTATGACAACAAACTGCCGTTTTTTGAAAAATTGGTAATGGAGACGTATTTCTTTATTAAGCAGTTTACAACCCCGGAACACAAGTGGTTTGGTTTGGATGCTAGCAACGTAAAGGTGGAGAAAGTGCCGTTGGTAATCAGGCCAAATACAGAGATAAATCTGGAAAGAATAATGTAATTGAAAAGCCCTTGAAAAATGATTTTCAAGGGCTTTTTTTTGAGCTGAGAAGTTTAAAAGGCTTTTAATTCACTTAGGATAACTTCTGCTTTTGCATCTGTTATTCTTAATCGTATTTTACTTGCCTTAGTAGTAGAAATTTTAATTATTCGTTTGTAGCCAATTGTCGTCTCTCTGGCTACATTTTTCCATTTTCCGTTCTCAAATATATCTACCTCAAAACCCTTAACCCTCTGTCCAAGAGCAATGTATTCCGACACCTCAACGAAGTTGACTGTTTCGATTTTGTCTAAATCTACCTCAATTTCGCAATTGTTTTTTGAAGCCGCCCAGAAGGTTTTATTGTCTCCATCTGTAAGATTTTGTGCTTTTTGTTTCTTGTTGAATGCGTAAGTAGCCTTTACTTTTTTATGTAGGGCTAGATTGTTTGCAAACCTTTCATTCAATAATTTTCTCCATTCCAAAAGGTTTTTGACGTCTATTTCATGAATTTGCCCACGTCTGTCAGGCGGAATATTAAGCAATAGATTGGATCCTCTACCTACTGATGTCATGTAAATATCAAACAATTGCTCAGGCGTTTTTACTTTGGCATCCTCTTCGGCATGATAAAACCAGCCTGGTCGGATGCTCACGTCAACTTCCGCTGGCACCCAGTCTTTGCCATTTTCGTGACCTGTATTCAATAGTTCTTCTATTCCAGCTTTTCCAGCATACAGCGTATCTCTACTGATGGTGTTCCAATTGGTGCGGCCAGCTATTCCTCGTTCATTTCCTACCCAACGAATTTCCGGACCCGCATCTGAAAAAAACAAGATTTTTGGCTCTAAACCTCGAACCAGTTCTATGGTTTTTGGCCAATCGTAGAAAGTTTTTCCATTTATTTTTCTCATTTCCTTGCTACCACCATAGTATCCGTCTCCGCCGTTGGCTCCGTCAAACCACATTTCGAAAATGGGTCCATAGGCTGCAAAAAGCTCTTTCAGTTGATTTCTATAATACTCTACATAAGAAGGACTTCCGTAGTCGGCTCGGTTTCTATCCCATGGCGAAAGGTATACGCCAAACTTCAAACCATATTTTTTACAAGCTTCTGAAACCTCTTTTACGATGTCGCCTTTTCCGTTTTTGTATGGACTGGCGGCTATAGAGTGATTGGTATATTTACTTGGCCAAAGCACAAAGCCATCGTGGTGTTTGCAGGTGAGAATCACTGCCTTCAGGCCGGCATCTTTGATGGTTTTTACCCATTGGTCTGTATTCATGTCAGTTGGGTTGACAATCGATGGGCTTTCATCGCCATAACCCCATTCTTTACCCGTAAAAGTATTGGTTGTGAAATGGATAAATGCGTAAGTTTCGAGCTCATGCCAAGCCAATTGGTCTTTCGTTGGAACTACAGTTAATGGTTTTGGAGAGGTTATTTTGGAAGTTTTACAAGCTGTAAAACCAAAGGCTATTGCAAAAAAAGCAAAGAGTTTGATTAGTCTCATTTGATATTTAATAAAATATTTTATAAATTATAAAAATAGGGGTTATTGGGCATATAAAGAAAAAATACGTTTATTTTGATTCGTAAATCACTAAAAAATGGCAAAATTCTTTTCTTTAGAAAACTTAAGGTCTGTTCTGGGTTCATTTATTACGGCTACCGGGAGATTTCCTGTTACCCTGCTTTGCAGTTTGGCAGGAACAGTGTTTTTTGTAATGATGGCAACTGACGATGCTCATAGCAAGGAAATAGAAAAGTTGGCTACCACATTTTTATTGTTTTTGCCATTGTTTTTTAGTGGAGAGGTTTTTGAAGAAAGGAAAATTACACCGCGGTTTACGGTGGTTGGCTTGTCAGTTTTGGCGTTTCTACTATTTTATTTCTTCGGCTCTCCTGCACCCGCTGATATTTTTTACAATAAATCGTACATGATTAAATATGGTGTTTTGGTCATAGTATTTCATTTATTGGTTTCTGTTGCTCCTTATATTTTCAAAAATAACCCTTCTGGTTTTTGGCAATACAACAAAACGTTGTTTATCAATATATTAACGGCTTTCTTGTATAGTGGTACACTAAGTGCCGGTTTGGTTTTAGCGTTCTCAGGAATTCAGAATCTTTTCGAATTAAATTTGAGTAATGACTGGTATGTTTATATTTGGTTTGGGGTTAACGGTTTTTTCAATACACTCATTTTCACTTCTAAGCTGCCAAGTATAGACAAGATAGATGCTGAAACCGAATTTCCGATTGGATTAAAGTATTTTACACAATATGTTCTGCTACCATTGGTGGCCATATATTTGGGTATTTTGGTTGCCTATGAGGCCAAAATTGCCTTGCAATGGTCTTTGCCCAAAGGCTGGGTGAGTATCATGGTGTTGGCCAGTGCCATTTTTGGTATTTTGGCGTTTTTGCTCATTTATCCGCTTAAAGAAGCCAATAGGTGGATTCAGACTTATACCAAACTTTACTACTGGATTTTATTGCCTTTGGTGGCTTTGATGATGGTAGCTATTTATGTCAGAATTTCGCAGTATGGACTAACTGAACCGAGGTATTTTGTTGCACTTTTGGCAGTTTGGTTGCTTGGGGTAGGTTTATATTTTTCGATTTCAAAGGTAGATAACATTAAAATCATTCCGCTTTCGCTATTGTTGGTTGGTCTGTTTGGTATTTATGCCCCTTTTAATGCTTTTCAAAGTTCAAGAATAAACCAAGAAGGCAGGTTGGAGAAGGTTTTGAATAAATATAAAGTTTTGAAAGGGGGTAAAATAGTTGTGCCGGCTAATTTGAAATTAGATAGCGTGAATCAGGACAGAGTTTTTGCGGCTTTAGAATATCTTTCTGAAAATCAGCCGGAAAGATTGGAAAAGTATTTAAGTAAAAAACAATTTGATGAGTTGATTGCTGAAAAAAATGAATATAATCGTAGTCAGCTAGTAATCAAGCTGACGGGATTTCCTCAGAAAAAGACTTTTGACTTACATAAATTCTTTAGTGTTAAAAATAGTGAGTTTTTGGTTTTGGATAAAGCAGATTTTCTTATTAGCCCGAATGAGTTTCGGGAAGAAGTAGATGTGGTCAAAATTGGAAATGATACTTTCGATTGGGATTTGAAACAAAATCAACTTAATGTAAATATTAATTCAAAAGAAAAAATTGGCTTTGATTTAAATGAATTGACGAAATTAAACGCAAGTGATTTGCCTATTTCTGATCTAACGTTTCTGAAAGATAGTGAGAAATATAAAATGAAGCTTTACGTGGAAAGTGGAAACTCAAGAAATGGAGCCTTGGAGAATGTGAAGTGGAAACTATTACTGACTAAGAAATTATCAATTAGTGACTAATTTTTTTATTTTCGATTTGAAAAATCGAAATACTTAAATTTTGATTTTTGACATTATGTCTAACCCACTCTACAAAAAACTCGGACTGAAAGACGGTCAAAAAGTGATTTTGACTAATATTCCTGAAAACTATTTTGATTTATTGATAGAAGTGCCAGAGGTTGAGGAGGCCGAAGGAAACGAACAGGCAGATTTTGTGCATATTTTTGAAAGTAGTTTGTCTGCATTGGAAAAATCTTTTGCTGAAGTATTTCAAAGGCTCGCCCAAAAAGGTATGATTTGGGTCTCTTGGCCTAAGAAAACTGCTAAGGTTCCAACCGATTTAGACTATCACTCAGCTAAATCTGTTGCTGTTAAACATGGCATGGTTGACGTCAAAATAAGTGCTATTGACGATACTTGGACGGCATGTAAATATTTGGTGCCACTCAAAAATCGCAAGTAATTATTTTCTGGAAACAGATTCAACTTCGATATCTAGTTCGAAATCCTCGTTTCCAAGTTTCATGCTTTCAAATTCTTCTTCGGGTCCCACAAATGCATTGATATCTACATGTCCTGATATACCTGAAACTCTTCCTTTTTCAGTATACTGCCAAAATTTGAGATTTGGGCTTTTTACCAATGAATGGATATTGCCAGAATTATAATCAGCCAGCCAAAGTGAGTAGTTCTTGAAATGACCTTTGATGTATTTGTTATAGATTGAAGTATTGGTGTAAATAATCGGACGAATACCGTAGTGTTTCTCCACAATTTGCAGCCATTTCATAAGGCCTTTTCTTACGGTTATAACGTTGGCATTGGGGCTGTCTTTTTCAAAGTCTAGCACGGGAGCCAGGTCTCCATCACGTAGTTTTACATTATTGATAAAGTTTTTGGCTTGGTCAGCAGCTCCTCTCGTAGGATGGTAGAAATGGTATGCCCCACGAACGATGCCTGCGTCTGAGCATTCTCTCCAATAAGAATGGAATCTGGTGTCTTCATGCGTGGCCCCTTCGGTTGCTTTTAAGAAACAAAAACTTACTTTGAACTCATTATGTTCAGCTATTTTGTCCCAATCCACATATCTTTGGTGATGCGACACGTCAATACCATGTATGCTGTATCGTTTGGTAATGTGCTTGTGGCTCGGAGCAAAATTGAGTGAAAGAATATTCAAAAATAATGTGAATACAACCGTAAAGTTTAAGAACATGTGTCTGAAAAAGTTTGATTATTAACCAACACTTTAGAGCAATTATTGTGCCGTTTACTCAGTTTTATGCGTGTTAATTCCCCGAACTTTCTTCTTTTATTTTTTTTCTTTAAAAATTACAATTTCGCTATAAAACAAAAATGAGCCAATGCATATTGACTCATTTTTGTTTTTTTATGAACAAATAAAAACTTCAGAAATTCCTTATTTTGCTCTTTTGGCTAACTCCGCATAGGGTATAATAAGTTCTCTGCCAAGTGCTTGTCCGTTTCTGTAAGTTTGAGTTCTTAGGCTCAAGAAACCTTTTGGTACTTCGAAAGCCCCTTTGTATTTATTCGCAAAATTTACAGGATAGGTATTGTCTATGCTGTAATAGATTTCGGTATTTGGAACATTGTTGGTAAGTTCCACCATTATTTTTTCACCATCTTTTTTTACCTTAACAATGGGCTCATATACGGCTTTTGAAATATTGGTTTTGGCAGCATCAAATCTGTAGAAATGTGATTCGACTCTATTCACAAAACTGCTCCAGTTTTTGGCTTCCTTAGGACTCCAGAGCGTTTCTATGGTAGAAAATGCTCGTGGATATGTCATGTAGTAAGCGAACTGAAGGTTTGGAATCATTTCAGTCCATAGATTGGCCTGTCCTCCAAGAATATATTTTGGATCTACTCCTTCTGGTACAGGTTCAAATTCGAAGGTTTTTTCAAGTAAGAGTTCGGCATAAATAGGGTTTTCTACACTTTTGTCGCCTTGCATATAGTCTATGTATGCGTATGTAGTAGGAGTCATTACTACCGGAACGCCCATTTTAGCAGCTTCTATTCCTCCTTTCATCCCTCTCCAGCTCATCACAGCGGCACCCGGAGCTAGACCACCTTCAAGTATTTCGTCCCACCCGATAAGTTTTTTTCCTTTGCTGCTTACTATTTTCTCAACTCGCTTAACAAAATAGCTTTGTAGTTCATGCGTGTCTTTTATGTTATTTTTTTTCATGAAAGCCTGTACATTGGCATCTCTTTCCCAATATCCATGATAGCTTTCGTCTCCTCCCATGTGTATGTACTGGCCTGGGAAAAGTGCGGCCACTTCGGTCATTACTTTGTTTACAAATTCGTAAACTTTTTCGTCGGCAGGGTTGAGGGTGTTCTCAATGAGCATCTCGAAAGTGCCGTTGGCGTACCATTCGGCAAACTTAGCACCAGGATTTACAAAGGTTGGTTTTTTCAAAGTTGATAGCTCAGGATAAGCTGCCAAAGCCGCCATGCTATGTCCTGGAATATCAATTTCGGGTACAATAGTTATATTTCTTTCAGCGGCATATTTTACGACATCCTTTATTTGTTCTTGGGTATAAAATCCACCATAGGTAGCTTTTTCACCTTCTTTTGGTTGCGGTCGGTCTTCGCCGAATTTTCCGTAACGTTCTACTCTCCAAGCTCCAATTTCTGTAAATTTTGGTAATGATTTTATTTCTATTCTCCAGCCTTCGTCGTCTGTTAAGTGCCAGTGGAAAACGTTGAATTTGTACTGAGCCATTTTGTCGATGTAATCTTTGACAGCATCAACGCCAAAGAAATGGCGGCTATCGTCAAACATCAAACCTCTCCAGCCAAATCGTGGATAATCCTTTATTTTGCAACCCATCAACATACCTAAACCCATTGGTCGGTCTTTTGATTCAAATTCACGGGGTAGCATTTGTCTCAATGTTTGTAAGCCATTGAATATTCCAGCGTTGGCATTTGCAAAAATTTCTACGGTATTGTCTTTTACTTCAAGCGTGTAACCTTCGGTTCCCAGCACGGCATCTTTGGTTTTAAGCAAATCCAAGATGATTACCTTATTGGCACGGTCAGGATTTGGTACCGCTTTGATGTTGAGGTTTAGCCCTGCATTTTTGAGAAAAGCTTGAAAGTTTTCCGTCATTTTCTTGAGTTCAGGGTTGTTGGCTTTTAGATCAATACTGGTTTGATTATCAAGCATAAACATTCCCTCTTTGCTTTCGAAGCTCACCGGAGCGGGTATAATGGTGTGTTGAGCTTTGGCATACATAGCTCCAAAACACATAAAGATTATCAGCAGATGTTTTTTCATCAAGGTTTGATTTTTGGTTTGGGGTGTAATTTATTAAAATTTTTTAAGAACTCAGAATTGTTTAGGGTGTATTCTTTCTTGTGTGGCTTTTGTGTTAAGTTTTTCAATAAAAAATGAATGGTTTGTAAAAGATTTTCATTTTGAATATATACATGAATTTATAAAAATATCGGATAATTTATAAAGTGCACTTATAAAAATATCGGTTTTTTTAAAGTGTATATTTAGTTTGTTCTTCCAATTTATTCAATTCAGCCAGACTGTTTTGGGAATTAAAGTCAAGTACTATCTTTGCAGCATTATCCAAAATTTTTAATTTATATTAATGAAAAAAACGTTCACATTATTGGCACTAGTTTTATGTTTTTCAATGACTATTTCTGCACAAGTAGTTAGAGTTGGGATTTTAGGAGCTGGACTTGGCGGTGGTCAGAATTCCGGTCGTTTGGCGGTCCATATTTTTGAAGCAGCCTATGCTCCAAGTCCAAGAATCGATTTTGGTGGTTATTTGGGAGCAGCCGTTGGTGGTAACAGCGAGTCGGCTTCAGCAGGAATTAGATATGGTGCTCAAAGCAAATTTTATCTGATGACAGAAAAATTTAAACCATTTGTTGGCTTACAGTTAGGCTTAAACACTAGAGCAAAGGTTGATGTAAATTCGGAGGAAATAGCTGATGCTGGTACAAAATTTCAAGTGACTCCACAAGCGGGATTCAGAGTTGGTCCTTTGAATATTTGGGCCTCTTATCAAAACGGATTTATGGTCAACGGAGGTCTTGTTTTCGGATTTGGAAAGTTTGAATAAAAGTTATCTAATTGATTATAAACACAAAAGCCAGCCCCTAGAGCTGGTTTTTGTGTTTTAGGGTATTCTTATTTCAGCGAAATCTCCGCCAAAACTGGATGATGGTCAGATGCAAAAAGCCCGGCCCAGGTATTGCTCAGAGTGGCGTGCTTAAGCACTTTTAGTTTTGGGTTATTCACAAAAATATGGTCTATTTCACTTTTTTCTCGTTCTTTCGGCTCAAATCCAGTAAAAGTATCGTTCGGCCCAAAATGGGGCGTTTGGCTGATTGCTTTGGTATTTGTTAGCCCAGACAAAATAATCTTTATCGGCTCAGAATCAGGAGTAGCATTGAAGTCTCCAGTAAGAATGGCCGTTTCAGTTCCTGCAATTTCTTTTATTTTCTTTAGAACTAGTTTGGAGCTTTCTGCCCGTGCCACTTGGCCAATGTGGTCGTAATGCGTGTTAAAAACATAAAATTTCTTTTTGGTTTTGAGGTCTTTAAAATATCCCCAAGTCACGATTCTGGGCAGATTGGCATCCCAGCCTTTACTGGGTTTTTCGGGTGTTTCACTGAGCCAGAAAGTCTCTTCTTTCAGTAGTTTAAATCTCGTTTTGTTGTAAAAAATAGGTGAGAATTCTCCCTTCTCTTTGCCGTCTTCTCGGCCAAGTCCAAAGTGCCCGTATTCGGGCAACCTTTCCTGGAGGTCATTTATTTGGCCTAAGAGAGCTTCTTGCATTCCACAAAAGTCTGCTTTATAAAATTTCACCATTTCGGCCGCATGGTCTTTTCTGTTATCCCATTTGTTTATGCCGTCACGCTCGGTATTGTATCTGATGTTGAAGGTCATCACTTGGATGGTTTGTGCATAAACTTGGCTCTGGACCAAAAGAAGAAAAGCAATAAGAAGTAATTTCATGAGGGGGTTTGTTGTATCCGCAATGCGAAAGGTTGAATAAAATATTACTGAAAGTTTTAAGAGCTTTGAGGTTGATTTTAAGGTAACATCTCTCAAAAATTTAATTTTTTCAAAAAAGGATATAATTATACAAAGAAAATAATATTATTTTTATAATTTTAATACTCTACTATTTTGATAGACTAAATAGATTACGCTACATTTGTTAAATAATATAACCAGAATAAATCAACGATGTTGTCTCTAAAATAATTTTTGAAAAAACCAGCCTGGCTGCAACCAGACTGGCGGATGCTTAACAAAAATAATATCATCGCTAAATGAGCTGCCTTGTGAAAGGCCAGTTTTCTTATTTTCAATTAAACAATTTCAAATTAATGAAAAAACTTTTAAATTCTAGTCTTCTAGTAGGAGCATTTTTATTTCCCCTACTAATTTCTGCCCAAGACAAACCCATCATCAACGCCACGGTATCAGGTGTAGTATTAGACGCTAAAACCAACGAGAGAATCATCGGAGCCACTGTATCAATCAAAGGAACCACAAATGGAGCCTCAACAGACGCCAACGGTGAGTTTGCACTTGTAACAGGTCAGAAATTGCCTTTCACGCTCATTGTTTCGTTTATCGGCTATATCAAAAAGGAACTCGTTATCAATGATAGCAAAGTAGAAATCAGAATAGAACAAGATACCAAGAACCTGGCAGATGTGGTAGTAACCTCAAGACGTAGGCAGGAGGCGGTTCAAGATATTCCGATTCCTATTTCGGTAATTCGTGGCGTAACAGTAGAAGACCAAGGAGCTTTTAACGTAAACCGTCTGAAAGAATTGGTACCTACAGTTCAATTTTATGCTTCAAATGCTAGAAATACTACTTTGAATATCAGGGGACTAGGTTCAACTTATGGACTTACCAATGACGGTATTGATCCGGGTGTTGGATATTATGTTGATGGTGTCTATTATGCTCGTCCAGCGGCTACAGCTCTTGACTTTATAGATATCGACCAAGTAGAGGTACTTCGTGGACCACAGGGAACTTTGTTTGGTAAAAATACTACCGCCGGTGCTTTTAACGTAACTTCTCGTACCCCAACGTTTGACCCATCGGCTAGTTTTGAGTTGAGCTATGGTAACAAAGGATATATACAAGCAAAAGCGTCGGTTTCAGGCCCTTTGAGTAAGAAACTAGCCGCAAGGGTATCATTTACTGGAACTCAAAGAGACGGTTTGTTATACAATACACGTACACAAACCAATATTAACGACATCAATAACATAGGTGTGAGAGGGCAGTTATTATTTAAGCCTACTGATAAAATCAATTTTACTTTCATAGCGGACGTTACAGATCAAAATCCAGTGGGTTATGGTTGGCCAGTTGCGAAGGTAGTGACCACCAAACGTGCAGCCTATCGTCAGTTCAATGCTATAATTGCCGATTTGGGCTATACCATTCCTTACAAAAGTGCATTTGAGAGAATCATAGACCAGGATACTCCATCAAGAGCAGGTAATCAATTGGGTGGTTTGTCGCTGAATGCGGATTTCAAAATTGGTGGAGGTACATTGACCTCAACTACGGCCTGGAGATACTGGAAATGGGATCCATTGAATGACCGTGACTATACGGGCTTAAACTCATTTTCTATTTCAGCAGGAACTTCGTCGCATGACCAGTATTCACAAGAATTTAGATATTCGGGTAAAATAAATAATAAAATAAGTGGTGTTGTAGGTGCATTTGGTTTGTGGCAGGATCTAAGAACAGATCCCGTTCATACAGAAGAGGCAGGTACTGCACAATGGCGTTTTGCCCAAAGTTCTACCAGTGCTTTATGGAAAACCCCAGGTCTGTTGGATAATTTCGGTATTAAAACCACTTATGACATTATATCTTCAAGTGCGGCATTGTTTGCCCAAGCCGACTGGGCCATTACTGAAAAACTACATGTTTTACCGGGTATCAGGTATAATAAAGATACCAAAAAGGTTAATTATAGCCGTGTAACCTATGGTGGTTTACAAACCACGGATCCAGCATTGTTGGCTTTGAAGAATGGTGTTTATAGTAACCAAACCTTCGACATAGATGCCAATGAGGATAACTTTTCAGGCCAGTTAACTTTACAATACAAGGTTAACAAGAATGTAAATTCTTTTGCAACCTACTCATTGAGTTACAAGCCTATTGGAGTGAATGTAGGAGGGTTGCCAACCGCCAATGGTAGAGTGTTAACAGAGTTAGCTACCGTTAAGCCAGAAGCGGTTTCGCATTGGGAATTCGGTGTAAAAACCAAGCCAACTGCGAGTTCAGTGTTAAACATAGTTTTCCATAATACCAACATCAAAGACTATCAAACACAAGTACAAACACCGGAACCTGGTGTGAATAGGGGTTATTTGGCCAATGCAGAAGAGGTGAATGTGCTTGGAATTGAAGTTGATGGAAGTATCAGAGTCAACAACCACTTTACGTTCAATGGAGCATTTGCTTACACAGACGGAAAATATGTAAAATTCACCAATGCACCTGTGCCTATTGAAGAAGTTGGAGGGCCAACAGCCTTCAAAGATATTTCCGGTAGTGTTTTGCCAGGAATTTCTAAATATGCAGGATCATTGGGTACCGAAATCACCGGAAAAGGTAGCTTGTTTGGCCTAAAAGGTAACTACTTTGGTGGCTTAGATGTATATTATCGTTCTACGTTTTCTTCAAGTCCATCCCCTTCACAATTCTTAGATATTGAAGGCTATGCCTTGCTAAACGGCAGAGTTGGTTTCAGAGCTTCAAATGGTATTTCACTATTTGTTTGGAGCAGAAACTTAGGTAATAAGGACTACTACGAGCAACTTTTGGTAGCTCTAGGAAGTGCAGGCCAAATCGGTGGTATTTTGGGTGATCCACGTACCTACAGTGTAACTCTGAGATTTACACTTAACTAATCTTTAGTTTTTTGGGAGTAGGAGTTTATCTACTCCCATTTTTAAACTTTCGTGGCAATCATAGGGGTTGGCAAGGTTTCATAAACCTAGTTTGGTGGTTCGAACCCACCCACGAAAACAAAATCATTTATGGGATTTACAAAAAAGACAATTTACACCATTAAGGCATTGGTTTTTCTGAATAAAAAAGAGAGGCTGATTAATGTTTCGGAGATTGTAAAAGGTACTGAAATTCCGAAAAAGTTTTTAGAGAGTATCATGCTCGAACTTAAAAAGAATGGGTTTGTGGAGAGCTTTCAAGGTAAATTAGGAGGATATAGGTTACTTAGAAAACTTGAAGATATTCCTGTTTTGGAAATATTAAACTTTACCGAGTGTAAGGTTAGGCTTACAACGGAATGTGGCGAAAATTGCGAATGCATAAGCAAGGTAGACTGTAGGTTTAAGGCATTGAATCATGAGATATTATCTTATTATCTAAAAACTCTTCAGAACCTCAAAGTTCTTGATTTTGCCTGATGAAAAAGCTGGTTTTTTTTAAAAATTAATGACTTTGAATTTAATAAAATTAAGCTATTTGGTTTGTAAAAAATAACACTCAAACATGCTCTATTAATTGTAAATGTAAGATTGGGTAAACAGGAAATGATAATAAATTTTGAAGTGTTTAGAATATTCAACTTTAGACCTCAATACTAGTAATTTAAAGATTAATCAAATATGAAAATTTTGATATTAATTGTTCTTTGTTCTTTTTCATTTTCGGGGTCATTTGCTCAAAGAATTACTCAAACTGACCAGCAATTGTGGTTGGGGTATTTTAATCAAATTCGTTTTAGCAATAAATGGGGTTTGTGGTTTGATACGCATTTTCGTACAACAGACCAATTTGTAAAAGAGCCTTCAAAGTTTTTGGCAAGAGTTGGTGCTATGTATTATATCAATGACAATTTGAAATTTACAAATGGGTATACTTTTGCTAATCATTTTCCCGAGGAAGCTCACCCAGAAATATCACAGCCTGAACACCGATTATGGCATCAGTTTCAACAGCACAATACATACGGAAAAGTTAGAACAATGCATTGGCTTCGCCTAGAAGAACGTTTTCGTAGAAATTATAAAGATAACCAATTGGTGGATGGGTACAGATTCGATGAAAGAATAAGAGCTAATTATTTGATAAACGTGCCTTTGAGCAAAAAAGGAATAGTCCCAAAGACATTTTCGGCGATTGTAAATGACGAAGTAATGCTGAACCTTTCAAAAAAAAATATTTACAACACCTTTGACCAGAACAGGTTATTTGTTGGTTTAGCCTATAATGTTTCGTCACACTCCAATTTGCAATTTGGGTATATGAATGTGTATCAACAGCTTGCTGCTGGAAATAGATATTTGAATTTGAACACTATTCGAATATTTTATTTTCAAAATTTAGACTTCCGTAAAAAAGATAAATGAGAGTTCTTCACTCTCAGCAATCTAATTTGCTAATAATTTTTTTTGTGGCAATTATCTGTTGTTCTGTTAGTTACGGCCAAAAGTCAGATTCCGTAGTGGTGGGAAATCAATTGTGGCTGGGTAACTACACAAAAATCAGGTTTTCAGACCATTGGGGATTATGGCTGGAGCCGCATTTGAGAAGGACAGACAATTTCACCAACAAACCGTTTCAGACAGTGGCAAGAGTGGGGGCAATTTATTTTTGGATGATGCAAGTCAGCTGTTGGCTGGTTACACTTTTTCAAATTTTGGTTCTGAATACCAGCGGTTTAACGGTGTTGAAAACGAACAAAGAATATGGCAACAGTTCCAGTCTGCTTCATACCTAAGTAGAAGATTTAAACTTTCTCATTGGGTTAGACTTGAGGAGTGTTTTATGAATCAAGTCGTAGAAAGCAAATTTGAAATGCGTGCGAACGGAAATTTGAATTTTTCAGTGGATTTGGCATATTGGAAAAAGCAGAAAGGTATGTTGTCGATAGTGGTTTACGATAATTTTTTCCTTTATCTGAGAAATGTCACTGCTGGACAAGACATTTTTGATCAGAACAGATTCTTTTTAGGATTGGCTTATCCGAGCAACAAGAGAAATTACTTGCAAATCGGATATCTCCTTGTGAATCAGTTGAATAGAAATGAAGTCTATACAAGAAATCATAACATAGGCATTTATTGGTTTCAAAACATCAACAATATTAAAAGATAAGATAATGAAACTAGATATTTTATTTTTTGCAGCTCATCCAGACGACGTGGAGGTCGTAGCAGGAGGAATAATTTTGAAACACTTGGCATTGGGTAAAAAAGTAGGTATAATTGATTTCACGTGTGGTGAGTTAGGCACTAGGGGCAATGCTGAAATAAGAATTATAGAAGCGACAATGGCCTCAAGTATTCTTGGACTGAGTTATAGAGCTAACCTAAATTTTGCAGACTGTTTTTTCGAGGTCTCTAAGCCCAACATAATGAAGGTAGTGGAATGTATTCGTAAACATCAGCCCGAAATAGTCATCACAAACCCAGAAATTGATCGACACCCAGACCACGTGAGGGCATCAAAAATAGTGAAGGAGGCGGTTTTTATTTCTGGTCTTGAAAAAGTGACTACGCTAAATGAGTATGGCGAAAAGCAAATTCCGTGGAAGCCCAATTCTTTGCTTTACTACATTCAAGATACTTATATTGAACCCAATTTATATTTTGACA
Organism: Lacihabitans soyangensis; assembly: GCF_024343775.1. Taxonomy (GTDB): domain Bacteria; phylum Bacteroidota; class Bacteroidia; order Cytophagales; family Spirosomataceae; genus Leadbetterella; species Leadbetterella soyangensis. The sequence continues at coordinate 54,314 of NZ_RJUF01000183.1, forward strand.
TTACGCCATTTTATGAAACCAAGGTTAAGGCCTTCAAGGCTTATAAAAGTCAATTCTTTGATCCAGAGAGCAATGAACCCGAAACTATAATCTCAACCCCAGAATTTTTCAGAAGGGTAGAAGCCCGCAACATAGAATTTGGTAGAAGAATAGGAGTAAAATATGCTGAGGGATTGGTTAGAGAAAAGGCAATTGGTATCCACAGTTTGTTCGATGTGATTTAGCGACATTTTTGTACTATTTCTATATATTTTTTTCGGTGATAGACTGTTTTGTAAAATAAACAAATGATGCAAATAATTATAAGTCAACAATTTGTGTATTTTCACGAAACACAAAAATAAAGTTCAAGTTTTTGTTGCGATTTATTATTTATATAAATATCTTTGTCTATCGATTAAGTAGATTATTAAACTTGTTGCTGTTAACCACCAACAGCAAGTAAAAGAATCAAACAATGAAAGATTTCTGTAATTATCCTCTTTTTGTGGTTAATCATTCCATTTCCATATTTGGCTTGACAAGCCGAATGTGCTGTTGTTGCTAATTTTCATTTCATCAATTCCGACATTTCCTAGAAACCACTGCTGAAGTAGTTTGGTGGTTAAATTGCTTTGGCAGCTGGTTCTGGGATATTAATATTCTCATTATGAAATCACTTATATGTTTTTTGGGTTTGTTGTTGCTAACTAGCTCCATCACTGACAATCAAAGGTCTGTGGTGTTTGAAGGAGGTATTTTCAAAACAACCGACCCTGAAACCAACAGACCCAAGACTGTAAAAATAGGCAGCATTGAGGTTGATAGATATTTGGTTACTGTGGGCGAATACCAAGAATTTGTAAACACCACAGGTTACAAAACGCAGGCTGAACAATATGGGAATTCCATCATTTTTGATTCAAAAACCCAAAAATGGGAGTTAGTCGAAGGTGCAAACTTCAGGTTTCCGTTTGGGCCAAATGCTTCACCAGCTATTTTGAATCATCCAGTGACGCAGATTTCATGGTACGATGCAGTGGCCTATGCCAAATGGAAAGGAAAAAGACTCCCAACTGACGCAGAGTGGGAGTATGTGGCCAAATCGAGAGGCAAATCAAAGGAAATTTATCCCTGGGGAAGTCAAGATTTTGTGGATGGGAAATATTTAGCGAATAGCTGGCAGGGGGCTTTTCCTTATTACAACTCTGGTGCTGACGGTTTTCTAACTACCTCACCAGTTGGTTTTTTTGGAGAGGATAGGTCGGGCCTCACCGACATGGGAGGCAATGTATGGCAATGGTGTCAAGATGCCGTTCAATCCACTGGCTGCAACGCTGAGGATGATTTGAGTGTAAGAAGAATCTGCCGTGGAGGGTCTTTTATGTGTGACAAAAATGTTTGTCATGGATACAAAATCGGCAACCGCACCAACTCTACACCAGAGTCGGGCATGGTACATATAGGATTTAGATGCGTTAAAGATATTAAAATTTAAAAGACCATGAGTTTTGAATTAGAATGTCCAGTGGACTTTAAAACAATCGATGAAAACAAAGCCAGATTTACGGCTCTTTGGGTTTTCCTATTAACCATTACATTTTTGGTGGTTGAAAATTGGCTTCCTATAGGTCTTTTACTTTTTGACTTTAGTCTAAGGGCCTTTGAGTCTGGCAAATTTAGTCCATTAAATAAGCTGTCTGATTTCGTAATCAACCTCGTTAAAATTGATCCCAAACCAATAGATCAAGCACCTAAAATTTTCTCTGCTAAAATAGGCTGGTTTTTCTCCATTTCAATTATTGTGGCACTTTGGTTTGAAGGGTCCGATATTGCCATCATTTTGGCAGCTGTTTTAGCTCTTTTTTCATTATTGGAATCCTCCATTGGGTTTTGTGCGGGATGTTATGTATATACTATTTTAAAAAAAATATTAAAATGAAACGATGTTGTAAAAAATAAAAAACCAGCCCGGCGGCAACCGAACTGGCAGAAGCTTAACCAAAAACAAGTTCATCGCGAAATGAATATCGGAAACCAGGTTTCCAAATCTTATTTTTTAATTAAACCAATACAAAGTAAATGAAAAAAATTCTTTACCAGATATGCCTTGGCATTTTACTCATTCCATTGGCCGTTTCGGCTCAGGAAACCAAGCCTTTAATCAATTCAAAACTCGTCGGTAATATCATCGACCAAAAATCAAAAGAACCTTTAGTCGGGGCAACTGTTCAAATTAAGGGTACGACTCATGCTGTCACGACAGATGTCAATGGTAAGTTCTATTTTCAAACAGGTCAAAAGTTTCCTTATACACTGGTTATAAGTTTTATAGGTTTCAAAACCAAAGAAGAAATAGTAAATGAGGAGGCCGTAACTATTCAACTTGAAGAAGACCAAAAACTACTTAATGAAGTGGTGGTAATTGGATACGGTCAACTCTTGAAAAAAGATGTGACGGGCTCAATTGAATCGGTAAATTCACAAAGTATTAAAGCCGTTCAAACCAGTTTAGACCGGGCTCTGCAAGGAACAGTAGCTGGCGTAAATGTTACCCAAACTTCTGGTCAGCCCGGCGGTGGAATAAGCGTTCGGGTAAGGGGAGGAAGCTCAATTCAAGGTGGAAACGAGCCATTGTATGTTGTAGATGGATTTCCAATCTATAACTCTGACCAAAATGCTGGGGTGGCTAGTGGTTCAAATTCCAATCCTTTAGCTTCTATTAATCCATCTGATATTGAGTCTATTACGGTTTTGAAGGATGCTTCTTCCACGGCTATTTATGGATCAAGAGGAGCCAATGGGGTCGTCATCATAACCACCAAAAAAGGAAAAACCAATGAGAACAGAGTAAGCTACGATGTAAGTTATGGTGTACAAAAGCTCAATAAGAAACTGGATTTGTTGGATGCCAAAGGCTTTGCTCGACTGCGAAACGATGCTTTATTTGATTCTGCCCCAGCAAAAGGTAAAAACCAATATTTATCAGAGGAGCAAATAAACGCCTTGGGTGCTGGTACAGATTGGCAGGATGAAACATTCAGAAGTGCCAAAACTCAAAATCATCAATTGTCTATTTCTGGTGGAAGCCAAAGGACCAGATATGCGATTTCTGGAAACTATTTCAACCAGGATGGCATAATAAAAAACACCGATTTTAATAGATACAGTGCCAGAATAAACCTAGACACGGATATCAACAGTAAGGTGAGATTCGGATTGAACCTGACAGGTACAAAAACTACCGCAGACCTTGCTCCAACTGGCTTAGTATCCGCGATAATTAGTATGCCTGCCACTGCAACTGTATTTGATGCCAATGGAAACTATACACTCAGAAACCCATTTGAAAACATTTTCTCGAATCCCATAGCAGCATTAAATAAGCGAATTAACAATTCAAACGCATACAGGGTCTTGGCCACAACGTATGGTGAATATGATATCATCGACGATTTGGTATTAAAGGTTTCATTTGGCACTGATATTCAAAACAATCGTGAGAATAGCTATTTGCCCACCTCTATTTTCGAAGGCTTAGCATTGAATGGGGAAGCAAGAATCGGATATTTCAATTCAAGCTCTTGGCTGAATGAGAACACCTTAACCTACTCGAAGGCCATTCAAAATAAGCATTTCTTCAACATTTTAGCTGGTTATACCCAACAACGCAATACCAGAGAAATAGTGAGTACAGGTTCGCAGAATTTTGTAACAGATGCACTGACTTACAATGCTTTGCAAAGTGGTAACACCCCTTTAACACCAGTATCCTCATCAAATACCTGGGCCTTAAATTCTTATTTGGGAAGAGTAAATTACAATTTCGAAGGTAAATATTTCGCAACGGCCAGTATTCGTTCGGATGGATCATCTCGTTTTGGTGTAAACAACAAATGGGGTTATTTTCCATCAGCTGCTTTGGCCTGGCAAGTGAGTAAAGAGAATTTCTTCTCACCACTTTCTGCTGCTATCAACAGTCTGAAAATCAGAGCTTCGTATGGCTCTACTGGTAATCAAGAAATCGGGGAATATCAGTCGCTTTCCACCTTAGAAAGTGTAAAGTATATTTTTGGGGATCAAATTGTTACCGGGTTTCGACCTTCAAGAATCGCTAATAGCTTTTTGGGTTGGGAGCAAACCAATCAATTTGATGGGGGATTGGACTTGGGCATTTTGAAAAACAGACTTTTCTTAACCTTAGATCTTTATCAAAAAATCACCTCTAATTTATTGTTGGATGTTCAGATTCCATACACTAGTGGGCATACTTCTTCACTGCAAAACTTTGGATCGGTTAGAAACAGAGGTATAGAAGTAGGAGCTAACACCCAATTGGGTAGCGGAGCATTTTCTTGGTCTTCAAACTTCAATATAGCCTTCAATAAAAACGAAGTTATTCAAATAGGCAATGGAGCATCATTTTATACTTTCGGAAACTATATCGTGAAAGTGGGCGAGCCACTGGGTAGTTTTTATGGAGCAGTTACAGATGGTGTTTTACAAAAAGCAGATATCGAAACCAAAGGGAAACTGACTGGCAATGCCGTACCCAAAGCTGGCGATAGACTTTATAGAGATATCAATGGCGACGGAGCATTTACCACTGCGGCGGATAGAACAACCATAGGTACTGCTCAGCCCAAATTTACCGGAGGGTTTAATAATACTTTTAATTACAAAGGTTTTGAGTTAAATGTACTTTTTCAAGGGTCTTATGGTAACAAAATCTTAAACGGCAATGGTCAATCTTTGGAGCTTTTTAATGGCCAACAAAACGCTTCTATTGCTGCATTAGACAGATGGACGGAAACTAACCCAAGCACCACCATTCCGCGTGCAAAGCTAGATCCTGCTCCAGTTTTCTCTGACAGGTATGTGGAGGACGGATCATTTTTAAGAGCCAAAAACGTAAGCTTAACTTATAGTTTGCCAAAACCACTTTTGGTAAAAGCAAAAATAGAAGCTGTAAGAATCAGATTGTCTGGGCAGAATCTATGGACATTGACAAATTACACAGGCTTTGATCCGGAAGTTACGAACGGTAGCTCTATCTCGCCCGGAACCGACAGTGGTATTTATCCAACTTCCAAAACCTATTCTTTGGGCTTAAATCTAACTTTCTAAACTTAAAATCATGAAAAATAAAATCATAATAGCTTTAATATCAATAAGTACGCTTGCCTGTAACTCATTGGAGGAAGTGCCTTTGGGTTTGGTTTCATCATCGACTTTTTACAAGAGCGATAAAGATGCTGATGCGGCGGTCATAGCTGTTTACAATGCCATCAACAACGGTCAGCATACGCTTTACAATCGATTGATACAGATAGGTACGGAAATGGCCACCGACGACTATGAGGCTGGTCCAAGAGCCAGAAATGCACATGTAAGAGCCTTATCAGGTCTTACACATGATCCATCCAACGACCGAATGCTGGAGTTGTGGAGACAGAGCTACGATGGCATTAATAGAGCTAATATTGCCATTGATAATATTTCTTCTAATACAAATCTTACTGCCCAAACAGCCAAAAACTTGGTGAATGAAGCCAAGTTTTTAAGAGGTTTGCTATATTTTAATTTAGTTAGATGGTTTGGCGGTGTGCCTTTGGTGCTGCATGAAACTACCACTTTAGATGCAACTTCGTTGAATGTATCAAATGCTACAGAGCCTGCTGTTTATGACCAAATTATAAAGGATTTGACAGATGCCGAAGCCTTGCCAATTCCAGGAAAAGAAACCATAAAAGGAAGAGCGACAGCTGGTGCGGCGAAAAGTTTGTTGTCAAAAGTGTATCTAACGCAGAAAAATTGGGCAAAAGCTGCCGAAAAAAGCAAAGAAGTCATAGACAGTGGCTGGTATGATTTATTTGCCAACTATGCCGATGTGTACAATGTGGCCACCAAAAATGGTAAAGAACATATTTTTTCGGCTCAATCTAAAGGCCTTACCAATTGGAACGGCAACATGTTGGCAGGTTCTTCGGCACCTTTTGTAGTGCCAGGCATCACGGGTGATTATGCCGATGCCCTGCACAAAGAAGGAAAACTATTTGCGGCTTTTGCAGAAACAGATAAACGCAAATACATCACTTTTGGAGTAGAATTTGTGAGTCCAACGGATGGAAAAACTTACAAAACCGACCCGCATTTTAATAAGTATTTTGACCCAGCTATACCTACGACGCCTTATCAATCTTCTAAAAACACCCCAATCATTAGGTTTTCGGAGGTTTTATTGATTCATGCCGAAGCACTGAATGAGCAAAATTCAGGTCCTAATGACCAAGCTTATGCTGCGATAGATAGAGTGAGAACACGTGCAGGCATTCCATTGCTCAAAACTACTTCACCAAGTCTTAGTCAGGCAGATTTTCGAGAGGCGGTTTTTGAGGAACGAAGAAAGGAGCTGGTTTTTGAGTATCAACGTTGGTTTGATTTGGCCAGAAGAGGTGCAGATTATTATGTTGCCAAACTAAAAGCTGCAGGAAAGACCAATGCACAAGCCAAACACATTCACTTTCCAATTCCCCAAAGAGAATTAGACCTCAATCCAAATCTTAAGCAGGTGGCAGGTTGGTAATTAAAATATTTTAGACTCGATTATTTTAAACATTTAAAAATGAAAAAAACACTTATAATATTTACTGCCATTTTGAGTCTTACAATTGCGGCTCAAGCACAAAAAAAGTCAAAAGTTCAGGAAGTTAAGCCAGACAGTCGTCCTAATGTTATACTGATTATGGTGGACGATATGGGATATTCAGACCTCGGCATTTATGGTTCTGAAATAGCTACGCCCAATTTGGATAAATTGGCAACGCAGGGTCTTCGTTTACGTGAATTTTATAACAACTCCATCTGTGCCCCAACGCGAGCCTCTTTGTTGACAGGACAATATCAACATAAGGCAGGAGTTGGATATTTTGACGTCAACCTAGGTTTGCCGGCATACCAAGGCTTTTTAAACAAAGAGTCTTTGACTTTGGGGGAAGTTTTTCGTTCGGGTGGTTATAGCACGCTATTGTCTGGCAAATGGCATGTTGGTGATGACAGTTTAAGCTGGCCAAAGCAACGAGGTTTTGATAAATTCTATGGAATCCTGAAAGGTGGAGCAAATTACTTCAACACAAAGCCGCTTTACATTGGTGGTCAAAATGGGTACCCTGTCACGCTTTTGAAAGATAACACGCGTCAGTATCCAGCAGATGATTCTTACTATTTTACTGATGAGATAGGCAAAAACGCAATTGAGTTTTTACAGGAACAAAACAATGAAAAGAAGCCATTTTTCTTGTACCTAGCATTTACAGCACCGCATTGGCCGCTTCAAGCTAAGCCCGAAGACATCGCTAAATACAAAGGAAAGTTCGATAAAGGGTGGGATGCATTGAGAGAAATAAGAATAAATAAACTCAAAGAAAATGGCATTCTTTTACCAAGTCAAACCATAGCTGCCCGTGATCCTGAAGTGCCGGAATGGGATAAATTAACTTGGGATGAGAAGGATTTTTGGAAGAAAAAAATGGAAGTTTATGCCGCTATGGTAGACAACATGGACCAAAACGTAGGCAAAGTATTAGAAAAACTGAAAGAGCTTAAAAAAGATGATAATACCTTAATTATTTTCATTTCTGACAATGGAGCTCAGGGTGGTTTTAATACCTACAATCCTTTAAGAAGAGGAAAAGTTGTAAATGCTGGTCCTATTGGCACCTCAGGTTCATTTGACTATCAAGAACAAAACTGGGCATACTTATCCAACACTCCACTTCGTCAGTACAAAAACAATATGCATGAAGGTGGATTCAGTTCTCCATTTATTGCTTGGTTTCCTTCCAAAATCAAGGCTGGTAGAATAGACAAAGGCACAGGTCATTTGATAGATCTCGCTCCAACTTTTTATGATTTAGCGGGAATAAAGTATCCTGAAAACTACAATGGTATCAAAACCAACCCACTGGCGGGTAAAAGTTTGTTGCCAGTATTGTTTGGAGATGCTTCTGAAGTAAATAGGGGCGAACCAATTTTTTGGGAAAGAGCGGGCAACCGTGCGGTAAGAGATGGCAAATGGAAGATTGTTTCCACCTTTCCAGCTTATAAATGGGAGCTATACGATTTAGAAAACGACCGTGGTGAAACCAAAGATTTGGCAGAGGCTCACCCTGATGTGGTAAATAGACTCTCAACATCTTACAACCAATGGGCAGAAAAAACTGGCGTCGTAGAATACAGTAAAATTCGTCCCGGAAACGAACTAATACCTGGAGCTGCCGCACGAAGAAATCAATAATCCCTAAACCTATACCGAGGGAGAACGAATCTTTCTTCTCCCTCTTTTACATCTTGTTTTATGAAAAAACTAAGTTTTGTCTTTTTGATTATGCTCGGGAGTCTAAATGGATATTCCCAAGTTTTCAATTTGGTAGAAGAACTTCGAAAGGGAAAACTGGAGTTTGTACATAGACAGAATGATAAATTTGGTTTAAATAACATTAAAATATCAAAGGGTTCAGGAGAAGGCTTAGTTTGGCTGAGAAATAAGAAATTAAAGACTGGTACCATTGAAGTTGATATCAAGGGAGAAGATGTTTTTCAGAAAAGCTTTGTTGGAATTGCCTTTAATGGACAAAACGATTCTACTTATGAAGCCATCTATTTTCGTCCTTTTAATTTTCATGCCACGGATTCTGTTCGAAGGATTCATGCTGTGCAATACATTGCTCATCCAAAGTATACTTGGAAGCACCTTCGAGAGTTTCGAAACGCAGAATTTGAAAAGGGCATAAAAAATGCACCAGATCCAAATGGCTGGTTTCATGCTAAAATTGTTGTTTTGCCGACTTCGGTTACTGTATATGTTGATAACAAACAAGAACCTTCATTGGTAGTTAATCGCTTAGTTTCGAATAAGAAAGGAACAATTGGTTTGTTTTTAGGAGATGGTTCAGGTGGAGAATATAAAAATTTAAATATTTATTAAGAAAAAATCCTCTCAAATCAGTTTTTTCTTATATACTCTATAAAATATATAGACTAAGTATTTATATTTGTATAAAAACAATTAAACTTCATGAAAAAAATAATTGCGATATTGATAGTTTTGGGTTCTGTGAATCCGATAAATGCTCAAAATAAGCTTCAGACTGGCGTTTGGCGTGGTACGTTTTCTGTTTTTGAAGGAAATGAGTCGCCCTTCAATTTTGAGGTTACGAGCAAAGATATAATTCTATTAAATGCCTCAGAACGCTTTGAGTTAAAAAATTATGGAATAAAAGGAGATTCTATTTTCATTCCAATCGAAATTTTTGATGCCATTATAAAAGCTAAAATTGAAACCAATTCTTCCATTTCTGGTGTATTGAAAAAGTACAATTCCACTACACCTGATATTCCGTTTAAGGCTATTGCTGGCAAAAAGTATCGTTTTTTTGAAGAATCCACACAAGCAAATGTAAGTCTTCAGGGCAATTGGGACTTTTTGATCGGTACTACAGGCAACAAAACAGTAGGAGTTTTTAACCAGACCGGAAGCAAGCTTACTGGTACCATATTAAGTACCACTGGCGATTATCGTTTTTTCGAAGGAACAGTAAAGGGCAATGAATTTTATCTTTCGGCATTTAGTGGTTCTAGTCCATCGCTGATTAAAGGCTCTGTAAATGGTGATGAACTTACAGCTGAAATCATTGGATTGAGAGGAAGTCAAATCGTAAAAGGTACTAGGAATGCTAAAGCAGCCCTGCCCGATGCATATACTTTGACAAAACTCAAAGAAGGAGCAGAATTTAATTTTAGTTTTCCTGATGCTTTTACAGGAAAATTGGTCTCTCTGAAAGATGAAAAATATAAAGGAAAAGCTGTTATTGTTACAATTTTAGGTTCATGGTGTCCAAATTGCCTCGATGAAGCCCTTTTTCTTTCACCTTGGTATAAAGCCAACAAGTCAAGGGGAGTGGAGATTATAGGATTATCTTATGAAAGAAAAAATGACCCAGCTTTTGCAAAAACTCGTTTAGAGGCTCTTAAAAAACGTTTTGATATAGACTATGATCTGCTATTTTGCGGATTAGCTGATAAAAATGGAGTTGCTCAGTCATTGGCTGCTTTAGACAATTTCCTTTCGTTTCCTACCACGATTTATATCGACAAAAATGGTAAGGTTCGAAAAATTCATACTGGATATTCTGGACCAGCTACAGGTAAATATTATGAAGAATTTGTAAAGGAATTCAACGAAGAAGTCAATCATTTGCTGAATCCTGACAAATCGGCTAAGCTATAATTCATTGATAATGAAAGCACATTATTCTTTATCTGAAATAACTCTTTATTTTCTTAAATTAGGTACCGTGGGTTTTGGAGGCCCGGCGGCTCTTATAGCCTACATGCACCGTGATTTGGTAGAGAATAAATCTTGGATATCAGAGGAAGATTACAAAGAAGGATTGGCTTTGGCACAATTGGCTCCTGGACCTTTGGCGGCACAGTTGGCCATATATTTGGGTTATGTTCATTACAGAGTTTTGGGTGCAACCATCGTCGGCTTGGCATTTGTGATACCCTCTTTTTTAATGGTAGTACTATTGGGTTACCTCTATACGCTCTATGGTGGACTTTCTTGGATACAAGCTGTATTTTATGGCATAAGTGCTGCGGTTATCGGTATCATAGGTTTGAGTTCCCATAAACTAGTTACCAAATCTATCGGGAATGATTATTTTCTTTGGGTAATTTTCGTTATAACTGCTTTGTTTACAGTTATTACTGAGTCTGAAAGTGTTTGGCTGTTTTTTATTGGAGGTGTTTCTTATACGCTGTATAAAAACCCTCCCAAATTCCAGAAGACCAATTTTATTGCTCCTCTTGGCTTAAGCTTTTTAGGTGTGAGTGCATCAGATTCGGATATTTTAGTCAAAATTGCACTTTTTTTTGCCAAAGCAGGAGCATTTGTTTTTGGTAGCGGATTGGCGATTGTTCCGTTTTTATACGCTGGTGTGGTTAAAGAATATCATTGGCTCAACGAAAAGCAGTTTTTGGACGCTGTGGCAGTAGCCATGATAACCCCAGGGCCTGTCGTTATCACTGTTGGATTTATTGGATATTTGGTTTTGGGTTTTAAAGGGGCACTTGTAGCAGCTTTAGCCACTTTTTTGCCATGTTATTTTTTTACGATCTTGCCAGCACCTTACTTTAAAAAATATGGTGGCCTTCCTCGAATCAAAAGTTTTGTAAGTGGCATTACTGCCGCTGCCGTTGGGGCCATTTCTGGTGCAGTTATTATTTTAGGGAAAAGGTCATTGTTGGATTTCAATACGATTGCGATAGCACTCATAACGGTTTTGCTGTTATGGAAATATAAAAAGATTCAGGAACCAATTGTTATTCTGGGAGCTGCAGTTTTAGGTTATATTCTCAAGAATCTGGCAATCTAAACAGGTTTTGATTTGAACGTTTAAATTGTGTTTCAATCATACAATTTAAAGGTTTGTCAAACAAAAGCATGAGCTTCTCGTGCTTTTTGTTTTTCATTAAAAAATGAATTAAAAAGGCGTATTTCTTTGGAAATTTTAATTCATTATATAATATTTGCATATAAGTCTATAAAACATATAGATTATATAGGATAAAAAAAGCGAAATGAACAAATACTTAATAATACCAGGTTTTAAAGGGTCAGATGATATTCATTGGCAGACCCTATGGCAAAATGGACCTTTACTCAATAGTGAGCGAATGGAATTTGAAGACCTTATCTCCGTAAAAAAAGGAGATTGGGTAAAACCACTTTTAAATAAATTGATAAATTCTGACGATAAATACACCATTGTTGCCCATAGCTTGGGATGCTTGGCATTTGTACACACCTATGCGAGGTATGTCATAAAAAATGTAAACGCTGCTTTTTTGGTAGCACCGCCAGATGTAGAGCAGAATTCAAACGCTTTTTTTCTGAACGACTTTGCACCCATTCCGAAATTCGAATTTGATATTCCAACATTCTTAATAGCTAGCACTTCAGATCCGTATTGTACATTAGGTAGGGCAGAAAAAATTGCGGATTATTGGGGCAGTACTTTTATAAATGTAGGAGATAAGGGCCACATAAACAGTGCCTCAAGGTTAGGCTCATGGCCCTATGGTTTAAAACTACTGCAGCAACTCGAAAGTGAAAATTCAATACTAATACATTCATAAAACAAATAATATCATGGGACTTAGATTAGGAGATATCGCACCAGATTTTACGGCAGAAACAACAGAGGGAAATATCAATTTTCACCAATGGCTCGGTGATTCTTGGGGATTATTATTTAGTCATCCTGCCGATTTTACGCCTGTTTGTACTACAGAACTTGGCAAAACTGCCCTTTTGAAGGGTGAGTTTGAAAGGAAAAACGTTAAAGTAATAGCCGTTTCTGTGGATGACTTGAGTTCGCATAATAAGTGGATTCCTGACATTGAGGAGGTAAACAACGTCAAGTTTAATTTCCCAATTATCGCAGATTCAGACCGTAAAGTAGCAGAATTATACGACATGATTCATCCAAATGCTTCTGAAAAGGCTACAGTTCGTTCTGTTTTTGTCATTGGGCCTGACAAAAAAGTAAAGTTAACCCTAACTTATCCAGCATCTACTGGACGTAATTTCCAAGAAATCTTAAGGGTTATTGATTCATTGCAGCTTACAGCCAACTACCAAGTAGCTACACCAGCTGACTGGAAAAATGGCGAAGATGTGATTATAGTACCAGCGGTGTCCAATGAAGCCGCAGTTGAGAAGTTTCCGAAAGGCTTTAAGTCTGTTAAGCCTTATTTGAGAGTTACGCCGCAACCCAATATTTAAAAATAAAAGAATTTATGGAAGATTTCGATAAGGCTTTTTGGGACACTGAAATTAAAATTTCGAAACCAAATGTTAGGATTTTTCCAATTCCTTTAGGCTCGAAAATACCTGACTTTACATTTGAAAAATTTTGGAAATCGCAAAATACAATTCTCACGAAAGAGGGAAGTTTTCATAAATTTTGCAAATCTGGTGTAAAAGTTATAGGATTTTTGTCGCCTGAATGGAATAATTTTAATCAAAACTATATCGAAAGACTTATTTTGTGTAACGAGGAGATTAGTGCTCTTGGAGGACAATTTAGTCTATTTGTAAACAGTGAAAGTGAGTTTATTGAAACTTTTTTACGAAATTCACCCATTAAATTCAATGTTTGTAAAGATAAAGAGTTTTCGGTTGCTCGGCGTTTTGGTGTATTTGATAATAATCATCAAGCTTGGGAAACAATAACGGGAATATCTGAGGATGGGCCGTATCCTTCAATTTTTATTGTAAATACAGATAATGAAGTTATTTATTCTCATGTAGACATAAAATACAATAGTCCCTTCTCTTTTTTAGAAATAGCAGCAACAGTATATAATGAAAAACAAAAAAGATATTGGAAAGACGAAAACCTTATCTTTCATAACAGAGGCTAATTTCTCTTTATCTTTTAGAAAAAATAACTAATTTACAATTATTATAATTTAACAAAGTGCGTTTTATCTATTTCTTGGCTATATTTTGTTTAATAAACTCGATTGGTTATTCCCAATCCTCAGATTATCTTAAGGAAATCAACGATTGGCACAAGCAACGTGAGGAAAATCTCAAAAAGGAAAATGGTTGGCTGAATCTTGCGGGTTTGTTTTGGCTAAATGATGGCAAAAATACTATTGGCTCAAATACCCAAAACGATCATTTGTTTCCTTCAGATAAATGTCCTGATTTTCTCGGAGAGATTTTGTTACAAAATGGAGAAGTGGAATTTAAAGTACTCAACGGCCATGAAGTACTGCACGAAGGGGTGAAAATTGAAAAAATTAAACTATTTCCTGCGGACAAACCCGTGTTACTGCAATATGGGTCTTTGAAATGGTTTATAATCAAAAGAGGTGAAAAGTATGCAATTCGATTGAGAGATTTGAAAAGCCCATTTTTAGAAGAATTTTCGCACATTGAACACTTTAAAATTGACCCAAATTGGAACATCAAGTCAAAATTTGTAAAAACCGAGAACAGAAAAATGGCAATTTTGGATATTACCGGTCAAAACAGTCAACAAGATTCACCTGGTAAATTGGTTTTCAAAATTGGCAAAAATGAGCACTCACTTGACGTTTTGGCAGAAGGAGATCAGTTTTTTGTCATTTTCGGAGACAAAACCAATAAAATAACCACGTATGGAGGTGGGCGGTATATATACACCAATCTTCCAGATAAGGACGGAAACGTTTGGTTGGATTTCAACAAAGCATATAATCCGCCTTGTGCTTTTACACCTTACGCCACTTGTCCATTGCCCCCGAAACAAAATTTACTTTCTGTAAAAATTGAGGCTGGCGAAAAAAACTACGGATTTCATTAATAATTCAACCCTAACAAATATAAATTTATGAACCCTAACAAAGAAAAAGCATTACTGACCGAAGACTGGACAGTGGTGGTTTTTGGTTTTCTTATTATTTTTTTGGCCTTGTTCGGCTTTAAAATTCCCTCTCCATCATTTGGTTGGGAAAGTAGCTCTGATTTAGTAGAAAAAGTACTGACTGCTGAAAATTTTGTTAAAATCGGCTCAGTATTTCTCTTGGTATTTTTTACAGCCATTTTAGCGTCTAAGGTACTCGGCAAAGGTTTTTCGGATACGGTACGAGGATTTCCAGTGGTATTTATACTAACGGTTCTTGCTCTTATTTTGGCAGGAAATAGTTTCCTTAAAAACTGGAATTTAGAGGCTGTTATTTTTAGTTTAGCCATTGGATTGATTATCCGAAATTTCTTTGAAATTCCTCAATGGCTTAGCAAAGCTTTGAATACAGAATTGTATGTAAAAATCGGGCTAGTATTGCTCGGCACAAGTGTCATTTTTGGAGATATTCTTAAGGCAGGATCGCTCGGTTTGGTTCAGGCTCTGCTCGTTGTGGTTTCGGTTTGGTATTTCGCTTTTTGGATTTCCAAGAAATTGGGAATAGACGAAGAAATGGCCATCATGATATCCAGTGCGGTTTCTATTTGTGGCGTTTCGGCGGCCATTGCCACTTCGGGTGCCATAAAAGGCGATTCAAAAAAACTTTCTTATGTCATTTCATTGGTCTTGATTACAGCCATTCCGATGATTATTTTCATGCCTTTTCTGGCCAAAATGATGGGACTTTCGGAAACCGTCACGGGAGCTTGGTTAGGAGGAACCATCGATACCACCGGTGCTGTGATAGCCTCTGGCACCATGATAGGAGAGGAGGCATTGAAAATCAGTACAATCGTAAAATTCTCTCAAAACGTTCTCCTTGGTTTGGCAGCATTTGCCATATCGGTTTATTGGACATATACCAACAACCAATCTGAATCAGCCAAAGAAACGAAACCTACCCTTGGGATAATTTGGGAGCGTTTTCCAAAATTCGTTATCGGATTCATAGCGGCTTCTGTGTTGTTTTCGTTTTTTATTTCGCAAGAAAAAATCGATGCGGTAAAAGTAGGGCTAAAATCTTTACAAGGCTTATGGTTTGCATTGGCATTTACAAGCATTGGGCTTGAGACCAAGTTCTCCGATCTGTTTAACAATGAAGGCAAAAAGCCACTTTATGCCTTTTTGATAGCCCAATTGTTTAATATTTTCGTCACCTTGATTATCGCTTACTTTTTGTTTAAATAAAAAAGATTCTTGATGACCAAACTCCACAAAATTGGCTGGAAAACGGCTCTGATGCTGGTGGTTTCTAACATGATTGGAACTGGAGTTTTCACAAGTCTAGGCTATCAACTAATGGATGTTCGGAATGTCTGGAGTATTGTCCTGCTTTGGGTTTTGGGCGGATTGTTGGCACTCATTGGTGCATTTACCTTTGCTGAGTTAGGCACCTATTTCAAACAATCTGGCGGCGATTACCTTTTCATTTCTAAAGCTTTTCATCCATTTTGGGGATATTTGTCAGCCTGGACTTCCTTGATTGTTGGTTTTTCCGCTCCTGTGGCCATTGCAGGCTTGGCCATGGAAGCCTATTTGTCGCCTTTCCAAATTCCAAATTTGAGAGCTTATGTGGTATTGTCTATCATCGTCATTTCTTTTTTTCATACCATTTCGTTGAAGCACAGTAGCATTTTTCAATCAGCTACCACGCTCTTTAAAGTTTTGTTTGTGGCCTTTTTGTTGGGTTTGGGCGTTTGGTATTCTCCCATAGCTTTTAATGCAATTGATACTAACCATTCTATATTTGATGATATTTCGAAAACAGGATTTGCGGTTTCTTTGCTTTATGTTACCTATGCCTACACAGGCTGGAACGCCGCGGCCTATATTGTGGGAGAAATCCGAAATCCCGAGAAAAACTTGCCTAAGGCACTTATTTTGGGAACATTGGCTGTGATGATGGTTTACGTTTTGTTACAATTGGTATTTCTAAAATTTGCCACTTATGATCAGCTCAATGGTCAGGCTGAAGTGGCTATTTTGTCTGTCCAAAATATTCTAGGAAAAGAAAGCATTCCTTGGGTGAGTGCAGGAATAGGGCTGCAGTTGGTTGCTACTATGAGTTCCTATATCTGGATTGGCCCCAGAGTAGTACATGCCATGGCTAACATTATAGTCTTTGGAGTTGGCTTCGGCCTCTCAATTCCCACGGAATTCCCGTTCGGGCCATTTGGTTGCAGTGCGGCATCATCTTGGTTTTACTTCTTTCCGGAACTTTGCAACAGGTACTACTTTATACCTCGTTTTTGTTGCAGTTGATGGGCACTTTGGCTGTGGCCAGTTTTTTTAAAATTAAAAGAAACGTAGATGGTTTCAAAAGTCCTTGGAGCCCCTATATTCAGTATTTTTATGTTGGTTTTAGCTGTTTGGTTTTACTTTTTATAATTTATGATAAACCGCTTGAAAGCCTTATTGGATTAGGAATTTTGGTGATTGGAGCCATTACTTACGTTTTTTCGAAAAAAGAATATACCGATGAATGATTTAGAATATTGGCTGACGGGCCCGATTGAAGGAATTACTGACTTGTTGCAGCCGGTGGCTCATGCCTTACTGCAAGTACAGAAAGAACTACATGAAGTTCTTGCAGACTTTGACCAAGAGAAGCTTTGGAAAAGACCTAATAATGTGGCTTCGGTGGGTTTCCATCTAAATCATTTGGTTGGAGTTTTAGACAGGCTATTTACCTATGCCGATGGCGGCAATTTGTCTGATGCACAAATGGCTTTTTTGAAAAATGAAGCTGTAGAAAACCATGAAATTGGAGTAGGAGATTTGCTACAAGCATTTGATTTACAGGTAGAAAAAGCTTTGAGCCAGTTGAAGAAAACAAATCCTGAAATATTAGCTGAAGTAAGATATGTAGGACGAAAAATGATTCCTTCAACAGTAGTTGGTTTGTTGTTTCACGCGGCAGAACACACAACTCGTCATTTTGGACAACTGATGGTCACGGTAAAACTTTTGTAAGGAGGTTAACGGTATTTTCTGGGGAAATAGAAAAAAAAATCATAATAACTGTGTTAATTTTGGCAAAATAATAATCTACGAAATGAAAAAGATATATATAAGTGATAGCGGTCCAAAGGTTTCGGCTGCCATTTACAGTTTCTGGCGTTGGGAAAACGAAAAGAATCTTACGGACGAAATAGCACAAAGTGTGATAGAACACTGCGTGAAACTTGGAATCAATACCTTTGACCTAGGCAACTACGAGACAAGTTCAAATTCTCAAAAAATATTTTTTAGCGAAATAAACAAATTGGGTCTCAAGCGTGAAGACGTGGTTCTTTTTGCCAAGTTTGGTCTTCAGAAAAAAGACGGTTTAGAATATTTTAATAATTCGAGAAGCTTTTTGCTAGAAAGTCTGGATAAATTTTTGGCCGCTCAGAAGCTTGATTACATCGATATTTTCTTGCTTGAAGGCTTGGATTTTATCACGGATTTGGAGGAAATTGCGACGACACTTGAATACATTGTGCATACTGGAAAGGCCAAACATATAGGTATTGCCAATTTGAACAACAGTCAACACAAGTTACTTTCTAAGTTTCTGTCTATTCCAATCGTGACCAGTCACATCGAAATGAACCTCCTTAAGCCAGACGCAATTTTGGATGGACGCCTGGATTTTATTAAGGAAACTTACAGTAAGCCTTTGGTTTGGGCACCATTAGCAGGTGGCGACATTCTGAGTGGTGGTTCAGAAAAAGCTATAAAAATCCGTAAAATACTGAATGAGATTGCCACAAAACAGAATGTCAACATAGAGCAGCTAGCCGTAGCGTGGTTGATTCAGCTGGGTGCCTTACCAATCATAGGCTCACTGAGCTTGGAAAGAATCCGTAATGCTGCCGAAGCCACTGAGGTGAAACTTTCGCACGAAGATTGGTACAAAGTTTTTTCGGTTGTAGCATAAATGTTCAAGTCCAAATTACCCAATTTAGGTACTACCATATTTACTACCATGTCAGCTCTGGCGGCTGAACATGGTGCTTTGAATCTCTCTCAGGGGTTCCCAAATTTTGCAGCTGATCCAGAGCTTTTGCGTTTATTGGGCGAATACAGTACCCATGGTTTTAATCAATATGCACCTATGACTGGTGTTAGAGAGCTTCGTGAGCAGCTTTCGTTAAAAACTAAGAAACTTTATGGAGCACATTATGACTCTGAAACAGAAGTAACCATATCCTCGGGAGCTACAGAAGCTATTTTTGCTGCTATTGCCGCTACGGTTTCCGCTGGTGATGAGGTAATTGTATTTGAACCTGCCTATGATTCGTATCTGCCAGCCATAGACCTTTGTGGGGGAATACCCGTTTACATTACATTGCATTACCCGGATTTTCAGATAGATTGGGATTTGGTGAAGTCAAAAATTTCGCCAAAAACAAAGATGATTATTGTCAATACCCCGCATAACCCCACAGGAAGTGTTTTTTCTGAAAATGATATAAACGAATTGGCCAAAATAGTAGCCGACAGGGATATTTATTTGGTGGGCGATGAAGTTTATGAGCATATCATTTTTGATGGATTGTCGCATCAATCGCTTTGTACAAATTCTGCATTGAAGGAGAAAAGCTTCATTTGTGGATCCTTTGGGAAGACTTTTCACATCACAGGTTGGAAAATTGGCTATTGCTTTGCTCCGAAAGAATTGAGTGTGGAGTTTCGAAAAATTCATCAATATCTCACTTTTAGCACTTTTACTCCTGCACAATATGCTTTGGCTAAATACCTTGAAAACGAGAACAATTATCTTTCTATTCCAAGTTTTTACCAAAGAAAAAGAGATGTGTTTTTAGAGAGTATTGCAGGTTCACGTTTTGAGTTTATTCCAAGCAAAGGAAGTTTTTTCCAGAATGTTTCATATGCAAACATCACAGACGCAAATGATGCTGAATATGCCATTCAACTTACAAAAACGATTGGAGTGGCATCTATTCCGACCTCGGTGTTTTACCATCAAAAGCTTGACCAGAAAGTACTTAGATTTTGTTTCGCCAAAGACGATGAAACACTTCAGAAGGCAGGTGAAATTTTATCAAAGCTCTGATTTTTTAAAATTTAATAATCTACTAATTTGGTAGATTAATTAGATGTATCTATATTTGCGGACATTTTATCGAAAATCTTGATGGCATCGGCAAAAAATTCCTCTTCCAAAGCATTAGTTTCCAACACGCACTGGTGGTACATTATCCCTGGTTTTCTGTTAATCGGACTCTTCTCGGTCATTTATTATAACTATTCCAGCCAGTTTTCGTTTTCTAAAATCGTCAACGGATTTACTTCAGAGTTTTTTGTATTTCTAATCATTGGAGTTTTTGCACAATTGGTTGATGGTACATTAGGTATGGGCTATGGAGCCACGTCTACCTCATTTCTACTTTCGTTTGGCGTTCCGCCAGCAATAAGCAGCACCGCCGTGCACGTTTCTGAAATGTTTACAACCGGAGCCTCTGCCATTTCTCATCATAAATTTGGAAATATCAATCGCAAATTGGCCAAAATGCTTATAATCCCAGGTGTTATTGGTTCAATAATTGGAGCCTATTTATTATCAGATGTGATTGATGGAAATGCAATAAAGCCCTACATAGCCATTTATATGATTATTTTGGCTATTGTAATTATAGTTAAGGCAGTTAGAAAAAAACGTCCGAAAAAACCTACCAAACAATTGGGTCTTTTGGCCATTTTCGGTGGATTTATGGACTCCGTTGGTGGCGGAGGTTGGGGGCCAATTGTAACCTCAACGCTCATTGGTCGCGGACGTGACCCTCGTTACACCATCGGATCGGTAAATGCTGCTGAGTTCGCCATTTCCTTTGCCAGTGGTATCACATTTCTTCTTTTTCAAGGTATCCATGGCTGGCAGGTTATAGCTGGATTAATTCTCGGCGGCGTAATAGCCGCACCACTTGGAGCTTATTTCATAAACAAAATACCAAGAAAACCCGCCATGGTAGCAGTCGGTTTAATGATTATTTTCTTGAGTCTTAGAACTTTGGTGAAGTGGTTTTGATTAACACACCAACTTAAACCCCTCACCATGCAAATTCATAATCTGGATACTGCCGTCGGATTTTAGATATTTCCTTAATTTGGTGATATAGACATCCATGCTGCGGGCATTGAAGTAAGAATCATCCCCCCAAATAAGTTTTAAGGCATAGCTGCGGCTTACGGTTTTATTTTGGTTTTGGCAAAATAATTTCAGTAAGTCAGATTCTTTTGTGGTTAATTTATAGGTTTCGGCACCGAGTTTCAACTCATGCTGCAAGGAGTTAAAATTAAATTTTCCAAGACTAAAAATCTCTGCATCTGGATTTATTTCTCCTTTTTTTGTTCTTTTAAGTATTGCTTTTATCCTCAGTAGGAGCTCTTCCATGCTGAATGGTTTAGTCATATAGTCGTCAGCTCCAACTTCAAACCCTTTTATGGTGTCTTCTTGCATACTTTTGGCCGTAAGAAACAAAATCGGAATTTCTGGATTTTTAGTGCGTATTTCCTTTGCCAACGAAAAACCATCTTTCTTGGGCATCATGACATCTAAGATGCAAAAGTCGAATTCGGCATCTAAAAAAATATCCAAGGCTTGATTTCCGTCTTTGGCCAGTGTCACGTCGTAGCCTTTGGCAGTGAGGTATTCTTGTAGCAATGAGCCCAAGTTGTGGTCGTCCTCAGCTAATAGTAGTTTTGTCTCAGACATATTTGCTTTGATTTATTTTTATGCTAGGGGTAAATTTATAGAAAAGTCGGTGCCTTCGTCTATCTTACTGTTAACGGTTATACTGCCCTTGTGCATCTCTACCATGTTTTTGACATAGCTTAGTCCAAGACCAAATCCTTTGACATCGTGCAAGTCACCCTTTGGAACACGATAGAATTTTTCGAAAATTTTGCCGAGTTGATCCTTCGGAATTCCTATTCCTTTGTCCGAAATAGTTATGTTTAATTCTTTAGCAGTATTGGAGGTGGCTATGCTTATTTCGGGTTGTTCTTTTGAATATTTGATAGCATTGTCCATCAAATTAAAAATGATATTGGTTAAGTGAACCCTATCTGCTGAAATGATCGTTTCTTCGGCTTGCAAGTCAAGATTTAGCTTAACCCCATATTGTTCCATTTGAACACTCTGGTTTTTAACTACTTGGTCGAGAACCTCATTTATATCAATTGGTTCGAAATTTAAGTTGAGGTCTCCCTTTTCAAGCTTGGCTATTTGTAGTACTTTTTCTATCTGTGTTCCGAGCCTTCTATTTTCTTCAGTAATGATATTTAGATAGCGGTCTGTTTTTTCAGGGCTTTTGTTTATTTCTTTATCCTTTATGACTTCAAGGGCCAGAGCTATTGTTGAAACCGGCGTTTTTAACTCGTGGGTCATATTGTTAATAAAGTCATTCTTGATATTTGAGAGCTTTTTCTGATTCAGTAAACTGTTAACAGAGTAATAGAAAATACCCCCTACAAATGCGATTAAGAGGAAAGAGCTACCAAATATTGACCAGAGGTTTTTCAATATGTAATTCTCTTTTTCGGGAAAGTACACCTGCAAAGTTTGATCCTGTTGGAAGGTGTCATTTGGGAACAATTTTACCTTATAGGTTTTAGATTTCGAGAAATTTTCACTTTTATTGAACGAAGCAAAAACGAAGTTTCCGTTGTCTCGAACTCCATACTCGAATGGAAGAGATATACCCTCCTCAGCAAATTGTTTTTTCAAAAGGGTATCGAGCATTACATGGTTTAATCTTTCATAAATACTACGTTTCCCGATTATAAAGTCCTTAAATACGTCTTTCATCAGGTCTACTTTCTTCTGCTTTTTTGTGAAATTCTCGTTTAGCTTATTGGAAGGTTTCTTACTTAACCTCAGATATTCGCCGGGTTTGATTTCATTACCTCTTATCTCAACTGTGCTGTTGTCTTCAGCAATAAAAGCATCAAAACCCGACATGGGACTTCCTGTTTCTATGAAATCGTCTTCCTCAAAGAACCGTGAAATTTCTACGATATTGTTCTGTTTTTGTGCAATTTCCAGCGATCGTTTTCTAAACTTTTCAAAAGACCTATGCTCATCTTCTAAGAACGCTCTCAAATACTCGCTTTGGCGTTCAGGATAAACAAACATTCTTTCTGTCAGTGCGTCATTTTTTGTTTGAATACCCTCAGGTGCTAAATTAATGGTTATGACATGTCTTGGGTCGAACTTTAAACTATTACCATCATTGTAAGCAAAATTTATGGTGTCTGATTGTACTTCTTGTCTTTGTTTAGCAAGCTCAGTTTTTCGTGAAGTAAACCTTTTTTTTGGTTTAGATATTTCTAGTAGTCTACGTTTTTCTTCTTCAAGAATTCTTTGTTTGGCCAAAAAAATCACCTCTTGTTTTTCTATTTGGCGAGCCGTTTCACGCAAAGTTTCATTCACTTTTCTATCGAATTGCTCATTTTTTACGGCTATGGCGTTCTCAATCCAGTACCATTGGAAGGCTATCAACGATACCAAGGCAAGGAGCATAACACCGATTAGAACATTAATTCTATTCAATTCTTAATAAATTAATACTTCAAAACTAGGTTTTTTGGAAAACAATGGAAAGGCCTTTAACACTTTTTAACTACTCAACAGCCTATCACCAAATTGACCAATAGTCAGCTTCTTAACGAATAAATGATTAATTTTGTAACAAATACTCTCAAGAAGATTTTTATGGCGATATCGGTAAATCAGCTGACAAAAACTTATGGCAGCCAAACGGCAGTAAACAATATTTCTTTTTCGATTGAAAAAGGTCAAATATTGGGTTTCTTAGGACCAAATGGTGCGGGCAAATCTACCACCATGAAGATTCTTGCTGGCTTTATAAGTTCGACATCTGGTGTAGCCCAATTGGACGGGGATGTAATAACCGTAGATTCTTTAGTAACGAAAAGAAAGGTCGGGTATTTGCCAGAGCATAACCCGCTGTATCTGGAAATGTACGTGACAGAATATCTCGGCTTTGTAGGTGGTATGTATGGATTAAAAGGCGAGAATCTTAAAGGTAATGTTGCCAAAGTAATAGAAATGGTAGGGCTTTCGCCCGAAAAGCACAAAAAGATAGAGCAACTCTCAAAAGGATATAGGCAAAGAGTTGGACTAGCTCAGGCACTGATTCATGACCCCGAAGTTTTGATTTTAGACGAACCCACCACAGGTCTTGACCCCAACCAATTGGTGGAAATAAGGAAATTGATAAAGGAAGTTGGTAAAAATAAAACAATTATCCTTAGTACACACATCATGCAAGAAGTGGAGGCTATTTGCGATAGAGTGATAATCATAAACAAAGGTAATTTGGTTGCCGACGATTCTCTCGAAAACCTCAAGAAGGAAGGCGGAACCTTAGAAGAAATATTTAGAAAATTGACAAACTGATATAGACATGGACATTTTTGTAGGAAGCATACCGTTCAAATTCAAAGACCAAGACTTGGTAGATTTGTTTTCTCCATTTGGCGAGGTAAAATCTGCCAAAATAGTAATTGACAAAAGTACTAGACAAAACAAGGGTTTCGGTTTTGTGGAAATGGGCGACAGAAAAAGTGGCACCGCGGCCATAAAAAAACTTAATGGTTCGGAGCAAATGGGTAGGGCCATTGTGGTATCGGAGGCCAATAAAAATAAAGATGGAGAAAAAATAGACAAAGCTCCGAGAGACTGGCACAAGCCCAAAAAGAAGAACGATAATATCATAACTTACGGCAATTAATGAAGTTTGAAGATTACAGAATTTCGAATGACATTAAAAGGAGTTTGGCCGAAAAGGGATTCAAAAAGCCAACAGACATTCAGTTTAAGGCTATTCCGAATATCCTGAAAGGCGAAGATGTGCTTGCAATTGCTCAAACAGGTACTGGTAAGACCGCAGCATTTGCTATACCAGTTATAAATATTCTGCATACCAATCCTCCTGAGTGGTTTGCCAAAGGCTCGGTTAGGGCTTTGGTGATGGTACCCACACATGAACTTGCACAACAAATAGCCGAAGTTTTTAAGGAAATTGCTAAGTATACCAAACTTCGTATTCTGGCCTTGTTCGGCAGTACAGACCAAGATCCACAGATTGCAGCTTTTCAAAAAGGCGTGGATATTTTGGTAACTACCCCCGGTAGAATGTTTGACCTTCGTGCTCAAGGATATATCGACTTCAGAGGTACAGAATTCTTAATACTTGATGAGGCCGACCGAATGCTTGATATGGGTTTTTATAAAGACATCGAGGACGTAATTCGGTTTCTCCCAAAGAATAAGCAAACCCTGTTTTTCTCCGCAACCATAGACGAAAAGATTAAGAAACTGGCGTATTCTATTGTTAAAAATGCTATTCGTATACAGATATCTCCAGACGATCCAATCTCGAAAAATATCAGTCATTCGATGATTTTGATAGAAATGGATGACAAAAGATTCTTTTTGGAAAGGTTTATAAAACAAAACCTGGATAAGAAACTAGTGGTTTTTGTTAGAACCAAAGTCAGAGCGGATAGGGTAGTGGCTGCTATGGATCGTGTTGGATTAGTCACAGAGTCGATACATTCAGGTAAAACACACCAAGAGCGTAAAGACACTATGAGAAGGCTGAAAACAGGAGAGTTGAAAGTATTAATAGCCACCGACGTTAGTGCAAGAGGGGTAGATATTCCCAATGTAGATTATGTTATAAACTATGACCTGCCAGATGTACCCGAAAACTATGTTCACCGAATTGGTAGAACAGGAAGAGGCACACAGAAAGGCAGGGCATTGTCTTTTTGTAGTTTAGAAGAACGACCCATGTTGGATGCTATCGAAGACTATATTGGTCACTCCATAGCCACACAAAAACTCGAAGAAATGGACTACCAAGAAACCATAATTTTCTCGGAGGCAGACCAAAAAACCTTTAAGGACGTTTTCAAAGAAATTGCAGAGTTTGAAAAAGCAATGGAAGAGAAAAAGAAGAAGAAAAAGTGAGAGCTAATGAAAAAGGCAGTAATTTTATTTTTTACATTATTATTAGGTTTTGCGAAGGTTAAGGCCCAAATAAATTGGAAAACTGACTTTGAAGCCGCAAGAAAAATAGCTTTCAAAACAGGTAAGAAAGTGCTTATAGAGTGCTTTCATCCAGAGTGTACCCATTGTATTGAATTGAACAAGAACTTAGAAACACCTGAGCTTTCGGCTTATCTAAACAACAATTACACTAACATGAAGCTTAACTTGACTGACTTAGAACAAGTAAAGCTTTTGGAAGGTAAAAACATTCGATTGACCAATTATCCCATTTTCTTGTTTTTTGACAATGATGGCAATTTTCAATACTTCATTGAACCCAGAGAAACTCCACAGGATATTATCCGGCAGTTTGAGGAAGAAAGAGGAAATTCTTGTATTGACTGCGAAAAATCTCTGGAATTAAATACTATTGAAAAAGTCAGATGTGCTACTTTTCAGCGGCTAACGAAGAGTTACAATAAGAGCAATACCATTTGTACTAAGTTTTTTAATGAATTACCGGAGGAAGAAAAAACGAAAATAGGCCCATGGAATGTTTTCAAAAAAGTAGTTTATTCAACCAATAACGATTTTTTTAAATATTATATTAATCACCAGGCATTAGCGGCGAGTTTAGAACAAAATAGTGGTAGAGAAAAGGATGTCTTCATAACTATTATTCAGCAACAAATTAAATATTTGGAGAATAAAGGTGAATATCCGAGTTGGGAGATTGATTCGATTAAAACCTATTTGCAAAAAATGGGAGCAAATGAAAAACAAAAACTTGTTTGGACTTGGAGCTTAGAATTAAGTAATAGTTTGACGAAAAAAGACTTTGCAGCGGCCAAAGCACTTTGTAAAAAAATGAGTGAATACTATCCCGATGTTACCACTTTTGGCTTTCTTTCAGAGAAAATTAATGAAAAATCTTCAGGCAGTGAAATGTTTGATTATTTCACAGAAATTAAAGATAAATGGCTGTCGGGTCTCAAAGAACCGAAACAAAAGCTACAATTCTACACGCAATCTGCCTGGTATTATGGTAGAAACAAACAGAAATCTCAATGTGCGAATGCCTTGGATTCAGCTTCGCAGTTTGGCATGAGTCTTACAGAAAAGAACAGTTTACTAGTGAAATACTGTCAGTAATTCAGCCATAATTAGTATATCAATACTTCTCAGATATAGAATTGTACCAATTTTGTTTGCATCTAACATCTTGCTTATTGTTTGTTTTAAAATTTGTTATAAATATCAAATTAAGAAGTCAAGCATTGTTGGTTTAAGTAAAATCTGCCTTCAACTTGAACATGAATATGATGTTTGACTGGCACATTAATAAATTCTTTATAATCTGCAAATCAACTTTCAACTCTTAACAAGGCGTCAATTAAACCCGCAACTAAAAATTGTTTTATGCTTCGCGTAAAAGTGAAAGTTTTATAGCTTAACCCCTAAATTTTAGTGCATTTTGGGGTAATTGTTTCCCGAAATAGTCCACATTTATCTTTCCACTTATATTATAGCCTAGAGTGATATTGGAGGTTTTTGAAATCCATTTCCAACTTAAGTTCTTCATTTGTATTTGTTATGCTCTATTTTTCAATAGTTTTCAGAAACCCCTGTAGAGTTTATACATTTTAAGGTATAAAATATTTTTATGGGTTAGATATTAAAATTAAATAAAAACTAATGAATAATATGCCCCAATTTTGCAAAAAAAATTAAAAACTACCTAATCAAAGTGTATGTCACGAATGGCACAGAGTGAATTTTAATCATTTCTAACAAAGGTTATTTTTCTCGCCAAAGACAAAGTTTGTATGCCAAATCAGTTATATATCATTTGCCCTTTTTCATGCATTGAACCCGTTTTACAAAAAGAATTTGGAGAATCTATACTTTTTTTAACGTCTCCAATTGCCTCCATTGAAACAAGTGATACTAGTTTATTAAATGCTCTAAAGTGTATTTTGGAAACTGAAAAAATCACGGAAATCAGAATCGTCAACAGCACCACTTGCAGATTTATTAACTCAGTTATAAACGGCACACAAAAGGCCGATTTTAAGGCATTCGAAATCTTGCAGGACCTTTACAATAAAAACCACAATTCTGATTTTGCAGGATTAAGTCAGCAGCAACAAGCCTATAAGTTGGCCGAACTAAATATATCTTTCCATACGCTTGAGATTCTTCAGTCAAATATTTTAGGAAGTTATATTCTAAAGAAGGACATCGAAATTGAAGGATTAATTATATCTGAAAACAATACCATTTTTAATCATTTACAATTAACCCACAGGGTCTAATATGAACATAGATTTACTAGTTGAAAATTTAAGAAATCCAGCTTTATTATTTTTTGTTTTGGGAATTTTGGCGGTTTATCTGAAAAGTGACCTAGAAATACCGTCTAATTCGTCAAAGTTTATATCCATTTATTTGTTGTTTTCTATTGGATTTAAGGGAGGCCAAGAGTTATCCCACGAAACCTTCAATCTGGACATAGCGGCGGCCATGTTGTTTGGTGTTCTTACATCAATAGTCATTCCCATTTATACCTACTTTATTTTACGGAGAAAATTATCGGTACAAGACTCTGGGGCCATTGCAGCGTCTTATGGTTCGGTAAGTGCCGTGACTTTTGTAACTTCAGTGGCCTATTTAGAAACACTCCAGTTGAACGTGCATGGTTACATGGTTGCCATAATGGCCCTTATGGAGTCACCCGCCATTATAATCGGACTTGTGTTGATTTCATTTTTTGATAGGGAAAAAAGCACAAAAATCAAGAAACGGTCGGTGATTAGCCATTCTTTAACTAACGGAAGTGTGTTGTTGATATTAGGAAGTCTTGTTATTGGTTTTCTGGCTAATGCCAAACAAGCAGAGGGTATCAAGCCCTTTACAAATGACTTGTTCAAAGGATTTTTGGCGATTTTCTTAATGGATATGGGTCTAACGAGCGGCCGAAAGCTGAAGTCATTTTTTTCATTTGGATGGTTTCCCATAGTTTTTGCTTTTACTATTCCTTTGGTAAACGGTGTTGTGTTTTCGATACTTAGCGGTCTGATTACCCATGATGTATCCAATAGGTTTATGTTTGGTATTTTAGCTGCGAGTGCCTCCTATATTGCTGTACCAGCAGCCATGAAGATAACGGTACCGAAGGCAAATCCGGGTTTATACCTTCCGATGGCACTGGCTATTACTTTTCCGGTAAACATTACTATTGGCATGCCGCTATATATGGCTATAGTTCAGTATTTTAGTTTTTAATTTTTCGAAAGAAGGTTCTAATGAAATTCTAATTTTCAAACCTCGATTAGAATGTAATCTATTGGTACATTTGTTAAACTATCTCTTTTATTATGATATCTGAAATCCTCGTTCCGTTGTTTTCTTTGATTGCCCTGGAAGTTATTCTGGGTATTGATAATATCATTTTCATTTCTATTCTCGCCGACAAACTTCCTGATAATCAGAGAAATAAACTCAGGTATTGGGGGATAGGTTTAGCGATGGGAATGAGATTGGGTTTGTTGGCCCTCATTTCTTGGATTTTAAAACTTGATCAGGTGTTATTTACAGTTTTAGAAACTGATTTTACGGGGAAAGGAATTATTTTGCTACTCGGTGGTTTGTTTTTAATCTACAAGAGTACCAAAGAAATATACCACAAGACCGAACAATTTGAGGATTTGGATAGCAAAAAACAAGAGGTTAAAAGGTCTTTTGGCAAGCTACTTTCGGAGGTTATTATTTTAGATTTGGTATTTTCTATTGACTCCATTATTACTGCCGTTGGTATGGTGGACCAGCTTTGGGTGATGTACACTGCAGTTATTGTGACGGTTTTGATAATGTTAGTAGCCGCAAAACCAATAAGTGAATTCATTAGTAAACATCCTTCGTTCAAAATTTTGGCCTTGTGTTTTCTAATGATGATTGGAGTTTCTCTTATTGCAGAGGGCTTATCTTTCGAAATTCCGAAAGGCTACATTTATTTCTCAATGGCTTTTGCATTTTTGGTGGACATCATTCAAATGAAAACTGTAAAAAAATAATTTCGGTTTCTGGATGTTCATGAGGATTGCAATAATCGGTTTAGCTTTTTTTGTTAGTTTAAAATCTTCGGCTCAATCTACCGGTTCTTGGAATATTATAAACTTGAAGGCGGATTTGAGAAAAGGTTTTAGTGTTTTTGGCGAAGCTCAGTTGAGATCTTTAAAATATTATGACGATTTTCATTACCATGAATTCAAGGCTGGTTTAAACTACAAGGCTCACAAAAATGTCGTTTTAACCATGGCAGCTGGTAAATACGATACTTATGGCGAAGGGGGTAATTTTGAATTACCTAAAAACAATGCTGAAATCAGGCTTTGGCCTCAAGTGTTGATAGCCCAAGAAGTCAACAAACTGAAAATAGAAAACAGATTCCGAACAGAAATGCGTTTTACTTCTAATGGGTATAGAAATCGTTTCAGGAATAGATTCGGCGTAGTTTACCCAGTTTTCCCAAAGAAAAATATAGAATTGGGGGTGTATAATGAGTTATTCTTTACCAATAACGAACCCTATTTTGAACGAAATAGAGTTTCTGTTAATGTTACATATAAACTAAATCCGTCGAGCTCATTTATGATCGGTTTTTTAAATCAGTTTGATTACAAAATCAACGACGAAACCGGTAAGAATTTCATTCAGGTTGGTTATTATCACAGCATTGTCAGGAAAAAGTAATTCTAATTATAATCTAATATTCTTACAAGAAGTCTCTAATCTGAGCTAGGTAACTTTAAGAGTTATACTTAAACTTTAAAAAAATGAGTAACAGCAAAACATTTCTGATTGTAGAAGACGAAGAAAAAGTGGCCTCTTTTATTAAAAAAGGCCTATTTACTCAAGGCTACAATTCAGAAATTGCCTCAACTGGTCAAGAAGCTTTGGCTCTTTTTGAAAGCCAAAAAATCGACCTCGTTATATTAGATATCGGCTTGCCAGATATGAGCGGCCTAGAAGTTTGCGAACAAATCCGTAGAACCAATGCACAGATTCCGGTTTTGATGTTAACTGCACTGGGCAGTGTAAGCGATAAACTTTCAGGGTTTGAGGTAGGAACCGACGACTACCTCGTAAAACCATTTGATTTTATGGAGCTTTTGGTCCGAATAAAGGCACTTCTTAAGAGAACCAACGAAAATATGCCATCCGACGACATTCTGAAAGTGGCCGACCTTGAATTGAATCTTCATCAAAAAGTGGCCATTAGGGCGGGGAAAGTCATTGCGTTAACCGCCAAGGAATTTAGTCTTTTGGAGTATTTGATGAGAAACAGGGGACGTGTTGTTTCTAAATTGGATATCGCCGAGCATGTATGGGATATTGATTTTGACACCG
The DNA here is from genome assembly GCF_024343775.1 of Lacihabitans soyangensis. Taxonomy (GTDB): domain Bacteria; phylum Bacteroidota; class Bacteroidia; order Cytophagales; family Spirosomataceae; genus Leadbetterella; species Leadbetterella soyangensis. Next base: position 85,250 of record NZ_RJUF01000183.1, read on the forward strand.
GTACCAACTTTATAGAAGTGTATGTAAACTATCTTAGAAACAAGATTGATAAGGGTTTTAATGACAAGCTGATTCACACGATTTTCGGAATGGGCTACACTTTGAAAAGTAAATAAAAGGCTCGCTGCGAAAATATGAAGATTAGAAATAAACTGATACTGATTTACCTCGCCATTACTGCGGTACTGCTGTCTTTTTTCTGTGTGGTTATATACTTACAAAGTAAAGATTACCGACGGTCCGAGTTTAAAGATCGCTTAAGAAAAGAGGCTCTCTCGACAGCTAATATTTATTTCAACAAAAAAGATATCAGCCCGGAGGTATTAAAACTCCTTGACCGAAACGATTTTACGGCTCTTACAAACGAGGAAATTGTGATTTTTGACAGTAAAAATCAAGTAATTTATGAAAGTGGAGAAGATAGGTTTAAAATTGATGGTGACATTTTAGAAAAAATAAGAGCCGACAAGGAGTTTTTTTGGGAAGATACCAAATACGAATTCATCGGAATCTTGTTTGAGAATCAAGGTCAGAAATACGTAATAGTCTCTTATGCAGTTGATAATTACGGCTTTTTTAAACTTCAAAACCTTACGTATGTTCTTATTCTGGGAGGTTTGTGCATTTTGTTTTTGAGTGCTCTCACAGGTTGGTTTTTTGTGGAAAGGATGCTGAATCCTATCCAGCAAATCATCAAAAAGATTGACAAAATTAAAGCCTCACAACTTGGTGATCGTCTTGAGGTTGGTAACGAAAATGATGAGTTTGCTCAATTGGCCGATAGGTTCAATCAGATGCTCGATCGTCTCCAAAAATCTTTTATGGCCCAAAAAGCCTTTGTTTCACATGCTTCGCACGAGTTAAGGACTCCTTTGACTTCAATTACTGGACAGATACAGGTTTCGCTTTTAGCTGAAGATAGCCCCGAAGATTTGAAAAAGATGATTCAGTCGGTACTGGAAGACGTAAAACAGCTTAACCGCCTGAGTAATAATTTGCTTGATCTCACTTCCCTGAATACTTACTCAGAAAAGTCCAACTTGAACCTGGTGAATGTGTTAGACAAATTATCAAGAGTAAGAGATGAGGCCATTAAGAAAAATCCTCTTGGTCAGGTGGCCATAAATGTTGATGTAAACGAAGATGAAATACCCGAACTTCTGGGCAATCCACCTTTGCTTTACACGGCTTTTTATAATCTCATAGACAATGGCATAAAGTATTCACTCAATCAGACTGTCGATATTGAGGTCATCAATAAGCCTAAAAGTATTAAAGTTCAATTCCAAAATAATTCTCAAAACATAAGTGACGATGATTTGAAAAATATCTTTGAGCCATTTAAGCGAGGAAGCAACTCCAAAAACAAAGTAGGTCATGGAGTGGGTCTTTCATTGGTTAAGGGAATTGTAGAAATGCACAACGGAACAATAGAAGTATCTAGGCAAGACCCAAATCTCATTCTTTTTGAGGTAATGCTTCCTAAGCGATAATTTAATACTCTTCTAATTCTCTCCTAAGTTGGATCTAATAGTTAGGTTTTAGCTTTGTTATGGGCTCAAAAGAGCCTTAAATAACAAACTAAAATTTACATAAAGATGAAAACACGATTGGTTGTAATGGGAATTGCTTTTAGTTTAATTTTCAGTAGCTGTACTATAATTCGCCAAGGAGAGGTTGGTGTGAAGCGTTCATTCGGTAAAATAAAGCCCGAGCCACTCATGGAAGGTGCCAGAGGATTTAACCCATTTACTAGCACCATTATCAAACTACCTACCCGTACCATGAACATGGAAGTAAGGGTGCCACTTCCTTCAAAAGAAGGTCTTACCGTTCAGTCTGATGTTTCCATACTTTATAGATTGGAAGGAAGTTATGCACCTAAAGTTATAGAAAAACTGGGCAAAAATTATGAGCAAGTCGTTATATTGCCTGTATTCAGGTCTGCCGTTGCCGATATTTCTTCGCAGTATTATGCCAAAGATATGCATACTGGTCAAAGGTCGGTCATTGAGAAATCTATCAAGGATTTAATGATGACTCAACTCAAAGAAAGAGGTTTTGTGGTTGAGTCAGTACTATTAAAAAGTATTGTTTTGCCTCCCGGACTTACTAAGGCTATAGAGGACAAATTAGAAGCCGAGCAAGACTCACAAAGAATGCAATTTGTACTTGACAAAGAAAAACAGGAAGCCAAAAGGTTAATCATAGAGGCTGAAGGTATTAGAGACGCCCAAAAGATAGTAGCGGAAGGTCTTACGCCATTATTGATTAGATTCAAGGCTATTGAGGCATTTAATAAACTTTCTACCTCACCAAATGCCAAGGTTATCATAACAAGTGCCGAGCAGCCGCTTATGTTGAATGCCAATTCGGATAAATAACCAAGCATTGCATTGTTAGAATTGCAAACGTTTGGGCTTAACAAAAATACTGAGTGGCAGCAATGGACTGCCGCTCAGTATCTCAAAAATCTTACGTAAACCTAAATATCAAAAACATGAAACCTTCGACACAAATAAAAATAGTATTGGCCTTTGTTATGGTTCAATTGGGTTTTTTGAATTTTATAAATGCTCAAGAAAAAGAATACACCGAACTCAACCAAGCTTTGGTTTTTCCTGACAAAGTTACGCGATTAAACCTAAGCGGAATGAGTATGGAGTCTTTACCTCAAGAAATATCACTCTTTAAAAACCTGACTTACCTAAATCTTCGGAATAATCATTTAAAAATCTTTCCAGAAGAATTGTCAAAACTTCAGAATCTCAAGGTTTTAGATGTTGGAGGAAACTTATTTTCTTACTTACCACAAAGCCTATCTTCCTTTGCGTCTTTAGAAGAATTGTTTATTGATAATGAACAAAATCTTGATTTTGAGAAAAGTATTGAGGCTATTGCCAATATGCCCAAACTTAGAATTTTACATTTAGAAGACAACCGTGAATTTTCGAGCAATTCATCGATTCTCAAATTGAAAAATGTGAATTCCGTCTTCGTAAACAGAAGCATGCTTAGGTATGTGCCCAAGGAAATTTACTTAATGGAAAACCTGAAATTCATAGATTTTCAGAATACCCCAATAAAGAAAAACCATATGGTTACATACCCGGTCTCCTACGGCGTAAAAATTAGATGAAAGAATTAGTAGAAGTATAAACGAGCAATATCTCAGAGCGTTTTTTTGAGATAAATTGGACTCTGGCCAAATTCTGCCATCAGTTTCCGAATAATAATTTATACAAAAAGAGTGACGAATCAAATTCTAATAACTTTCTAATATGAACCTAAGTTGGGTCTAATATCAGTGTTGTAGGTTTGTATAGTCATCAGACAGATAATTACAACAAAACAAATTGAAAAATGAAAAATTTAATAAGAATCGTTCTGGGCACAATGTTGATTCCGACCGTTGCAGTTTTTGGTCAAACCAACTCAGTCAGAAATTATAAAATGCCGGTGCAGGATCGGAAAGAAGTAAAAACCCAAGATATTGCCATAAACAAAAGCAATGCCTCTGTCACTAATTCTTTTGATTCGCCGCAAAACTATAAACATCAGGTGCTTAATAAGAATCAAGAAAATCAAGACCTTTTGGTATTGCGAACCAGTACGGAGAAAGGTCAAACAGGAATTAATCCATTAGAATCAATCAGAAACTATAAATCACCTGTGTTTTCGAGAACGATCCAGAAAGAAATTAATAGGGAGCAATTAGCGGTCGTCAAAGAATAAAGCGATTCATAAGTTTTTCAACCTTAAAAGAATTAAAGAATGACAATGCTGGAATACACCAAAATCGTACTTGAGAAGGTCAGTTTTGATCCCAGAATTTTTAGAAAAGAACTTAAAAAAGCAGTGAATTATGTAACAAAGGAAGAGTATGGTCACCTGAAAGCTTGGGTTAAGCAGAAGTTTGGTAAAAGGGTTAAAACTAAATCTAGCTTCACAGAATTCAAAATAGGGTGATTAGCAATATGAAATAATTTTCATGAGCTTGGAAAAGCGAAAAAGAGATTAAAAATAAAGTGATAGTTTTTTTTCAGAGTAGTTTAGGGGTAAGTAAAGACAGCGAGAATTTCTCGCTGTTTTTTTTATCTTTTCAGCTTCCCACTTCCATCTCCGAGCATGAGGTTTTCAACCTCTGCGATATCAACCAAGTTTTGATCTCCAGGAATGGTGTGTTTCAGGGCACTTGAGGCATTGCCAAATTCTAGCGATTTTAAATCGTCTTTGTAGGTCAATTGCCCATAAATAAATCCTCCTAAGAAAGCATCTCCTGTACCTACTCGGTCTACTATGTGGGTGATGTCTAGGTTACCAGTTTTCAGGTATTCTTGGCCATTCCACATGCGGGCGTTCATGCGGTTGTGGGAGGCACTTATTTGTATGCGTTCGGTGTCAATAATTTTCTCTATTGATTCATATTGAGCCATCAATTTTTTGGCGGTGTCTTGAAATTTGCCTTTTTCTTCAGTAGAAATTATTCCAAAAATCTCTTCAATATTTTTCCTTGAGGCCAAAATGACGTTGGAATACGATGCCAGTTCTGGTAAAATTTCTTGTGGCGTTTTGCCATAATTCCAAAGGTTACTTCGGTAATAGATATCCGAAGAAACTTTGACACCAAGTTTTTTGGCCACTTTTAATGCTTCGAGTAGGGCGATGGCAGGTTTTTCTCCCACTGCAGGTGTGATGCCGCACCAGTGAAACCAATCTGCATCTTTCAGGATTTCTTCCCAGTCAAACCAAGATGGGTCTAAATTAACAAAGGCTGAATCTGCTCTATCATAAACTATTTGGCTCGCTCTACTCACTGCTCCTGTTTCCAGAAAAAACAGGCCCATTCGTTGTCCCTTCAGGTGTATGTTTTTGTCAGAAATACCTAGTTTTCGGATAAATGCCTTAGCTTTTTTTCCGATGTGATTGTCTGGGAAAACACCCACATGAGTCACATCAAAGCCAAAATTGACTAATGCCGCACCGACGTTCATCTCTGTGCCACCAAAAGTACAATCGAACGATTCAGCTTGGGCTATTTTTTGGAAACCCGGTGTAGAAAGACGTAACAATATTTCTCCGAAAGTGACGATTTTTGGCATTTTGAAATGAGTTTAATTTTTGAACAAAAATAACGCTTTTGACTAAACCCCCAAATTTCTTCTAATACCCAATTCCAGCCCACGTAGTTCAGCCAATCCTCTTAAACGACCAATAGCCGTATAACCCGGATTTGTTTTCTTGTTTGGATTCAAATCATCCAACATTCTGTGTCCGTGATCTGGTCGGAAAGGCAGCCTGTAATCTTCTCTGTTTTCAGATTTGCGTTTTTCTTGTTCTTTCACCAAGGCTTGCATTACACCAAACATATCCACGTCGCCGTCGAGGTGGTCAGCTTCGTGGAAATTACCGATTTCATCTCTTCTGGTTGCCCTCAAGTGTATGAAGTTGATTCTATCGCCTAGTCGTTCTACCATACCTACAAGGTCGTTGTCTGCACGCACACCATATGAGCCAGTACAAAAACACAGGCCGTTGTATTTGCTCGGATAAGCATCAAGAAGGGCTTTGGCATCGGTTTCGGTACTCACCACTCTCGGCAAACCCAAAATTGTATAAGATGGGTCGTCGGGGTGAATGGCCAACGAAACTTTGTTTTGCTCGGCCACGGGACCTATCTCGGCTATAAATGCATAAAGATTATTTCGAAGCGTTTGGTCGTCGATGCCCTCGTAAGTGGCCAAAACATCGCCAAATTGCTCAATAGTAAAGCTTTCTTCGCTTCCCGGAAGCCCAGCAATGATATTTTTAACGAGTTTTGCTTTCTGTTCCTCTGTGGCGGTGGTTATCCAATTTTCTGCTTTTTCAAGAATTTCGTCGGTGTAGCTCTCGGCAGCGTTTTTTCTTTTCAATAAATGCACCTCAAAAGCACAGAATTCTACCATATCAAAACGAAGAGCAGTAGAACCATCGGGCATTGCGTAGTCAAGATCTGTTCGGGTCCAGTCCAACACGGGCATGAAATTATAACAAACAGTATCTATACCGCACTTGGCCAAATTGGCGATGGAGGTTTTGTAGTTGGCAATATACGTTTCGAAATTTCCAGTACGTTTTTTAATGTCTTCATGCACAGGAATACTCTCCACCACCGACCAAGTGAGTCCTGCTGCTTCAATGATATCTTTTCGTTTTTGGATTTCTTCCACCGTCCACACTTGTCCGTTCGGAATATGATGCAGAGCCGACACCACGCCAGTAGCTCCTGCCTGACGTACATCTGAAAGACTCACGGGGTCGTTAGGTCCATACCATCTCCAAGTTTGTTCTAATGCCATAAGATTGCTTTGATATTATTTTGACAAAAATAGTAGACCGTTTAGCCAATAACTACCATTATGGGCTTAATTAATTGTATTATTTTGTCGGAAGATTGATTGAAAAAAAGAAAATGAAAAAAAAGTAAATTTTTTTTAGCCAATGTTTGGAAATAAAAAAACAGTCCTACATCTTTGCAGTCCCAAAGCACAAGGGAAAAGGTAGTTTAGCTCTCCCGATAGTTATCGGGAGGTTCAAAGCAACCGAAAAAAGGGAGTTTAGCTCAGTTGGTTCAGAGCATCTGCCTTACAAGCAGAGGGTCGGGGGTTCGAATCCCTCAACTCCCACGGTAGCCTCAGAGAAATCTGAGGCTTTTTTTGTGCCTAAAAATTTGCATTTGCATTACAAGCAGAGGGTCGGTGCTGTGCGACGACTTGCTTCCAAGAGCGAAGCTTACTAAAATATAAGACTTTCAAATATGTATAATTTACCAAATGCTAATTGTTAAATTTTAAGTTTTCGGAAAGTTCGATTTTGTTTATTAAGTAGTCAATACTATACTCAGCTTCGAAAATAAAATTACCTTGCTTCGATATATTATTGTAAAGTATTTCAGAATCGATAGACACTTTTTCAAATATACTATGAAAACTCTCTTTGTTTTTGACATCTGACAAATCAATTAAAAAATGGTTATTTATATAGTTTGAATAAAGTGAATATAATACAAATTCATGTCTTTTAAAGGCAATTGGAGTCTCAGATTTTTTAGGTGAATTACCAGGTAATAACAGATTCTTATTCCATTCAAGGAACTCTTCAATCCTAATTTCTTTATTTTTTATTTTTTCAAACATTTCGATATCAGTGGATTGAAGATAAATTAGGATTGTAAGTACACTGGGTATTGTATAATCATTTTTATTGAACGAGTATAAAATTGTTCTAAGTTTGTAAAGCAATTGTTTTGTAGCCCTAAGTTTGAAGTTTTTGTTTTGAGCAAAGACAGTAATGAAACTCAATAATTGTGATATTTCATTTACTTGAAAGCCATAATCGTTTCTGAATTCAACATAGTGTTCGTTAAAATTAAGAGCTTCAAAAGAAATTTCGATGAATTTGTTTAGTTTGGGTTTTGGAAGTGAAAATTCTAAATCAATAAATCGTTTCAAATACTCATTTCCATCAATTTGGTCGCTTCCATAATAACCTCTTACAGTATTGGCCAATTGCTCCTTGTCAACCGACAAAACAAAAACTATATTATCTACCGAAAACAAATGCTTTATTAATTCTAAAACTTCAACTGCATAAGAGGGTTTACAGCGGTCTAACTCGTCGATGTAGAACACGATGGGTTTACCTTTTCCTACACTTTCTGCGAAATTTCTTAGAGACTCTCTGAATCCTGCAACAGTTTTTTTCTGATTTTTATATTCTTCGATTAAACTTTTGAAAGGTTTACCCATTTCCTCACCGATTAAATTGGCTAAGTCCTCGTATCCATCTTTCCCTGCAATTTTTTTTCCTGCAATTTTTAGTAAAACTGGTAATGATTTTATGAAAAGACCAGTTCCTTTTTCTAAAACTTTATCTAGCAGTTCCTGATTTGGGTCTTTGATATCTTCCGAAATCTCACTTATTATTGAAACCAAAGCATTTTCAGAATAATCATCTTCCCAAGCATTATAGTAAACTACCTGAAATTCTTCTTTTTTTAATTTTTCTCTCCAACGATTCACAAAAAATGTTTTGCCATCACCCCAACGATTGTTGAGAGCCATTACAAAACCGGAGGGATAATTTTTAATGATTTGGGTAAGATTATCGGCGTATTTTTCTCTTTCAAGTTTACAATCCTCAAATGGATTATCTGGATTTATTTTGTTTTCAATGTCTCTGAGAGTTTTCATTTTTGTGTTTTGTACTTTTATAAAATGTGAAATTTTCAATAACTAATCAACCTGATAATTAGTTAGATGAATAATATTATCATAAATTTACTTATTATCAAAAAGTTATTTTTATAAATGAAAAAACTATTCCTATTAGCATTTACAATCTTATCAATTAAGCACTCATCTTTCACCCAAGAAAAGAAATCATTTCCGATAATCGCCAACAAGGATCATCAGAATGCTCGGATGAGGTATAAGGTGGTGAGCTCTAATGTGTTGGATAAACAAAAACTCACGGCTGCGTTTGTTGATGAAATTTCTAAACTTGGAAAGGATAAATATGAAAGACTTGCTCCCATGATTTTAGAGAAAAGTATTCCTGAAATTCAAGAATTTATATCTGATAAGAAATTTACTTACAGGGATTTAACATTGTTTTATCTTTACAGAATCCATAAATATGAACTTAATCCTGAACTTAGTTTGAATGCAGTCATCAGTCTAAATCCTGATGTTCTGAAAGAGGCCGCTGCGAAAGATAAAGGAAAGAAAAAGGGGCTTTTGTATGGTATGCCTATTCTCTTAAAGGACAACATCGGATATGATAATTTGCCAACTACGGCAGGTGCGGAAGTGCTCAAAGATAACAGAACAAAGGATGCCTTTATAGTTAAAAGGCTAAAATCTGAGGGTACTATTATTCTAGGAAAGGCCAATTTGAGTGAATGGGCCTACTATTTCTGTAACGGATGCCCGCTAGGCTACAGTGCTGTGGGTGGCCAAACCATGAATGCCTATGGACGTATGATTCATGAAAGTGGAGGCTCAAGCTCAGGTAGTGGAGCGTCTATTGCGGCTAATCTTGCTGTGGCAGCTGTGGGTAGCGAAACTTCTGGCTCTATTTTGTCGCCTTCTTCGCTCAATTCATTGGTTGGGCTGAAACCTACAGTTGGTCTGTTGAGTCGTTCGGGAATTGTGCCGATTTCTAGTACCCTAGATACACCGGGTCCAATGACCAAAAACGTGACAGACAATGCAATTTTGCTCGAAGCCATGCTTGGTTATGACGCTAAAGATAGCAGATATCCGAAGGGTTCTTCTCCTAAAGATTTTGTAAAAGAACTTAAAAATTATGATTTAAAAGGTAAACGTTTTGGGGCATTCAAAAACCTTATGCAGCAGGCCAATTACGCCAAAATGGTAAACATCTTGAAAGAGAACGGTGCAACGGTGGTCGAACTTGAAAATACCAACCCTAAAATGGATGGATTTAGGTCAATTCTTAGCCTTGATATGAAAAAGGACTTGCCGGAATATTTAAATGCTTATGCTTCTAGTAATATTTCTGTAAAATCGGTGAAAGACGTTATGGAGTACAATCTGAAAGATGAATTTTTAAGAGCTCCTTATGGTCAAGAGCTTTTTGAGGGTATTTATAAGGATACACTTTCTGATGCCAATTTTGAAAAATTAAAGAAGACAGTTCACGAAAATGCCGTTTCTTATTTTGATGGGCACTTTAAAGAAAATAAACTGGATTTCGTATTGTCCATCAACAACACGCATGCGGGTGTGGCAGCGGCGGCGTTTTACCCTTGTCTTACATTGCCGATGGGCTATTTAGAACAAGATCAACCGCAGGGATTGACATTGATAGCTCCTTCTTGGAGTGAGAAATCGCTTTTGCAGGCAGCCTATGCTATAGAAAAACTATCCAAGGCGAGAAAAATACCAGAAAATTACAAATGAGGTTTTTATAAATATTTTGCTGCTTTTTTCGGAATTCATTGCGAGGTTCAATCAAATCTTGCCAGTAATAATTTGCAGTCGAGTTTTCAATATGCCGGACAGAAGATTCAGAATTTCTTTTTTTAGCGTATTTTTGAGGAAATAACCTTTGAATAAATGAAAAAAGTAGTCTTTCTGTTATTATTTGGATTTTTAGTTTCGTGTAATTCCAACAAAACCGAACAAAGCAGCCCAACCGAACAAACTTTAACCGAAATCAAACTAGATAGTTTAGGAATAGAAAATTTCTTTGCAGATAGCACACTGAAAAATATTTCAGCTTCTGAAATAAAAGACTTGACTCAAAATCTACCAGATACAAGTCTTTTTGCCGGTCTCGACGACGGTTTTTTACGTTTAGATTCCATCAAGAAGGCAGGAGAATACGAAAACTATCTTTCAAAACTCGATATCGGCATGTACAAGGACATTCGTGGAGTACATTTTAAAGATATCAAATTAAGCAATTCGGCGTCCTTAAAGCTTTGGGGATTTGATTATTCTTCTTACGAGGCCTGTCCTTATTCGAATGGTAAAGTGGTCTTCATCAGTAAATTCGTGAATGGCAAAAACGTAGAATGCGTTCCTTTTTCTTATTATCACAATTGGGCAGATGCTCCTTTTTATGAAAACTTTAAGACCAATTCGGTGTTTGACGAAAACGCCAAGATGTCCGTAGTGGAATATCAAGTAAGTGGTGGCCTTGATGAAAAAGACAAAGAATATACCAACAAAGCTACGGTGAAGAGAGAGTTTAAAATGGGTATTTGAAAACTTTACCTTTCCAATTTCTATTTTTTGGTTGATTAACTTTAAATTCCTTACTTTAGTATTTCAAATTTATTCAACCAATCATGAAAAAAATCTCGGTGCTATGGCTCAGCACATTGGTTTTGCTATTCTCTAGCTTTACCATTTCTCCGCTAATTAAGGTCACTGTTCGTTCAGCAGATGTCATCATCTATGGCGGAACTTCTGCTGCCATTACAGCTGCCGTCCATGTCAAAAAAATGGGCAAATCCGTCATTGTTGTTTCGCCAGACAAGCACCTTGGAGGTTTATCTGCCGGTGGTTTGGGTTTTACTGATACGGGAAACAAAGAGGTTATTGGAGGGCTTTCTCGGGAGTTTTACCAAAGACTTTACCAGCATTATCAAAGCTCGGACGCTTGGAAATGGCAAAAAAAGGAAGAATATGGCAACAAAGGACAAGGAACACCGGCCATTGATGGCACCAACCGCACGATGTGGATTTTTGAGCCACATGCCGCCGAAAAGGTTTTTGAAGACTTTGTGAAAGAGCATAAAATAGAGGTTTTCCGAAATGAATGGCTCAATAGATCGGCCGAAGGAATCAAAAAAACCAATGGAAGCATTCAATCCATAAAGACACTTTCGGGTAATATTTATAAAGGGAAAATGTTTATCGATGCCACTTATGAAGGCGATTTGATGGCCCTATCTGGAGTAAGTTATCATGTTGGGCGTGAAGCAAATAGTGTTTATGGCGAAAAATGGAATGGGGTGCAAGCTGGTATTTTTCATCATGGGCATCATTTTAAGTCAAAAGTCAGTCCTTACAAGATTTCAGGCGACCCGAAAAGTGGTTTGTTACCCGAGATTTCTAGCGAAAAACCAGGACCAAATGGAAGTGGTGACAGTAAAATTCAGGCTTATTGTTTCAGGCTGTGTTTGAGCAATCACCCCGAAAATCGCGTTCCTTTCCCAAAACCGATAGGCTATGACCCCGCTAGATACGAATTGTTGGCGAGGGTATTTGATGCAGGTTGGAGAGAGACTTTCGATAAGTTTGATGCAATTCCAAACAGAAAAACAGACACCAACAACCATGGACCGTTTAGTACAGATTACATCGGCAAAAACTATGATTACCCAGAAGCCAGCTATGAGCGACGTCAACAAATCATAAAAGAGCATGAATTGTATCAAAAAGGATTGCTTTATTTCTTACAAAACGACCCTCGAGTGCCAGCGGACGTACACGAACAAATGCAAAAATGGGGATTGCCCAAGGACGAATTTACAGACAATGGCAATTGGCCACATCAGTTATATATTCGTGAGGCCAGAAGAATGGTGGGCGATTTTGTGATGACCGAGGCCGACGCATTGGGTAAAACGGTGGTTCCAAAACCTATTGGTATGGGCTCCTATACGCTGGATTCGCACAATATTCAGCGATATGTGACCGAAGACGGATATGTTCAAAATGAGGGAGATATAGGAGTGCATCCCGACAAACCTTATTCTATTGCTTATGGTTCTATTTTACCGAAGGAGTCTGAGTGCAATAATCTTTTAGTTCCTGTGTGTGTATCGAGTTCTCACATTGCCTATGGATCTATACGTATGGAGCCAGTTTTTATGATACTTGGTCAATCGGCTGCTGCAGCTGCAGTTTTGGCGATTGAACAGAAAACTACACCTCAAAGACTATCTTATGCCGATTTGGAAGCTATTTTGGTGAAATTTGGACAGAGGTTGAGGCTTTGAGGGATAAATTAGTGTGTCACTAACCACCACGACCTACGGTCGACCCTGCTTTCACAAGGAGGGTGTAGGTTTGGTTGTCTTATTTTGGCTTTTGTGTTTTGATTTTTCGCTTTGCTAAAATCGGATCTAGTTTAATTTCAAAATTATCAAAAATCTTAATTACAACCACCCCTTACCCTCCTTGCCAAGGAGGGTCGGCCGAAGGCCGGGGTGGTTAGTATGCGTTTCAATTATTAAAAAAATAACATGGTCGGCCGAAGGCCGAGGTGGTTTGTACGCATCATATTTATTTCAAACCCTAAAACTGGCCTCAATCTCCCTCAAAACTGCCTCAGTCTGTTCAAAAACATACTTATTTTCAAATCTCAGAGTTTTAATTCCAAAATTATGAAGAAGAAATATATCTCTTCTTTTGTCTTTTTCTATGCCTTCCGGTTCAAAATGACCTTGACCATCTAATTCTATTGCTAATCTTTCGGCCGGACAGTAAAAGTCTAAAATACAGTTTTCTACAGAATGTTGTCTTCGGAATTTTCTACCTGACAACTGTTTGTTTTTTAAGAAATTCCAGAGGAATATTTCGGCTGAGGTGCTGTTGTTTCTTAGGTTTTTTCGGTACGGTTCTAGTTCTTTTTTGTTGTTGATTTGTTGTTTCATTTTTGTGTTAGAATTTGAGTGTCTAACCACCCCGACCTTCGGTCGACCCTCCTTTCACAAGGAGGGAAGTGGATTAGCGTGTTTAATTTGGCATTAGTGTTTTGATTTTTCGCTTCGCTAAAATCGGGTCTGGTTTAATTTCAAAATTAGCAAAAATCTTTATTACAACCACTCCTTACCCTCCTTCCCAAGGAGGGTCGGCCGTAGGCCGGGGTGGTTAGTAGGTATTTTATATATTTAAAAACTTAACAAGGTCGGACAATTGCCGATTTGGTTAGTATGCGTCCTCTATTTTCAAATTCCCTTAATCCTCACCTCACCCCATTCTCCAACAGAAACACCCCATTTTTATTGGCAATAATGATATCAAGCTTTTTGTCTTTGTTCATGTCTTTTACGGCTATGTTTAGGCCTGCACCGGAGTCGGAGTCTATGATATGTTCGGTGTAGTATGGTGCTTTTTTAGGATGAAGGTCAAACCACATTAGTATCGGTGCATCTCCATCGCCAGCGTCGTTGCCGTTGTGGGCTAGAAATCTTTTTCCTGTTATATAATCTTTTCTTCCGTCCCCGTTGATATCGGCCATTATGGAGGAGTGAGTTTGGGCTGTGGTACGACTTATTTCGTGCATTTTAAAGTTGATTTGGCCGTTTTCTGATATTTGCTCGTACCACCAAACGCCCAATTTGTGAGCAGAGGCCGTAAGAACATCGTTTTTGCCATCGCCATTCATGTCCAATACCTGCATGTGCGAGCAGGCGTCACCCAGGTTGGCTGCATGGAATGTCCAATCTCCTGAACTCTGGTTTTTCTTGCCTTCAAACCAACCTTCCTTTATTACTACGTCTTTTATGCCGTCCATATTTATATCTCCAAAGCCAATTCCGTGCGAGAAACGCTCGGTACCATTTACGTTTTCTTGGCTCAGGTTATGTCTTTTCCATGCTGTCTCACCCTTTTTGGTTGGGGCTTGTAGCCAAACAATCTGTTTTTTCTTCACGTCACCACAAAGAATATCCAATCTTCCGTCACCGTCGATGTCTATAAAGCCAGGCGATTCATTGGCGATGCCCATAGAATCGGCCATAATGTGTTTTTTCCACTGGCGTGGTATATTTTTTGGGTTTTCGAACCAAAAAGCAGGCTTTCCGGGATAATCTATAATAATTACATCGTCCCAGCCGTCAAGATTTACATCCATGGCATGGTTTAGGAAAGATTCGCAGTATTCTTTTCTTGGGTCGAAAGTTCGGGATGGGGCCATTTCTTGGCGAGTCCAGTTTGGGGCCTCAAACCAATAATAGCCAGCAATGATGTCAGTTTTGCCATCCTTGTTGAGGTCGGCGACAGCTACTCCTTCAGAAACGAAGTCTCTGGTTAAGACCGTTTTTTTGAATGTTGGTACTTGGCCAAAAGCAATTGTTGCTATTAGGCAGAAAATGGATAGAATTATTATTTTTTTCATATGGTTGAATATTTTGACGCAGGGCAAACGGAGTTTTAAACAAAGTTCAAATACATTTTTTAGTGGTTAGTTTCTAATAATTTCTCTATCAACATCATGTTTTCGTGATTTTCATGAGAATGCCCAAGACGTAGGCTGAGTGCTTTCAGGGCTTTTTTGGCTTCTTCGTTTTGGATTGCTCCAACACGCTGAATCATATAAGATAGCATTTTAGGCATTTTAGACTTTTCGGCCAATCCAATAGCTTTGCTAGGGTCAATTTCAGCCAGTGGCTCCGCGGCGTACCAAAGCATAAGTGGCATGTTGTGGTCTGTGGCATCCTCTTCATTTTGGGACAACGATTCCAACACATTCCAGCGTTTTGACGGTTCCAGACGCATTACACCAGAAGTCAAATAGAGCCTTACCAAAGCAGATTTTTCAGTTTTAGCCAAAGATTCTAAGGCCACCAAGCTTTCGTCAGAAACGGTTTTTTTCTCTGTCAAAAATTGTATTGCCCAACTTCTGATGTTTTCATCAGCATGTGTTAGTAAATCTCTTAATTCGTTTTCTGAAATACCTTTTATTACTTGTAAAGTCCACAAAGCACGCAGTTTTCTCGTAACATCTGGGTTTTTGTTTAGAATATCTTTCAAAGCAGCGGTCACTGCATTATTTCCTCCTCTTTCTTGTAAAATAGTTCTCGCTTGACGCACATAATATTCGTTTCTATGTAATTGATAATTAACCAACTCCATGTCTGTGGCTTTCCAAAGATTTACCTTAACAAACTTGTCGTTGTCATTTGTGATTTTGAAGATCCTTCCCATGGTTTTGTCGTGAACGTCAGGGTTGGAGCTGTGGCATTGGTTTTTATCATACCAATCGATAGCGTAAACTGAGCCGTTTTGGTCGTATTTCATATTGAGCCATTGACTCCACGAGTCGTTCATGGCTAAGAAATCTTTTCGGTGTGATGCCACATACCCAGAGCCACTACGTGTAAGTTGGTCATTATTGAGTTTTGCCCCATTGATGTTATTCATAAATATCGTGTTGCGGTATTCTTTAGGCCAAGAATCACCACCTAAGTAAATCATGGCTCCTGCATGTGCGTGTCCACCGCCTGTAGAAGCAGAACGGAAGTTGCCCGCATGTGGTCCTCGCTCGCCTACGTAATGTTTATGATCTGCGATGGTTTTGATTTCGTCGAAGGTATATGGATTAAAACTTTTACCTGCCTGACGCTGATATCGAGCCCCTTGAATGACATGATACATGTGCGGAATCACACAAACAGTGATGAACGGATGCCCCCAATCGTTGAAATCTATGCCCCAAGGATTGCTCGTACCCTCGGCAAAAACCTCAAATTTATGCTCGGTTGGGTGGTATCGCCACACACCTGCGTTGATTTTTGTACGCTCGTTATCGGATGTACCAGGTTTACCCACTTTTGAATGTGTAAAAACACCGTGAACACCATAAAGCCAACCATCAGGCCCCCAACGGAGATTGTTGAGTACTTCATGTGTATCTTCCAATCCCCATCCGTCGAGAAGTTTTTGGGGTGGACCAAGTGGTTTATCGTTTTGCAAATTAGCTGGGATAAAGAGCAGATATGGGGCAGCACCTAACCAAACTCCACCCATGCCCACCTCTATGCCACTCACCAAGTTGAGGTTTTCCATGAAAATTTTCCGAGAATCAAGTATGCCGTCGCCATTTGTATCTTCAAAAATCAAAATGCGATCTCTACCTTCCCCTTCTTTCGCCGGAACAGGATAAGTGTGGCCTTCTACCACCCAAAGTCTTCCTCGGGCATCGATGGTAAAGCTAATTGGCCGAACGACATCTGGCTCTGCAGCGGCCAAAGTTATTTTAAATCCTTTTGGTGGAGTCATGGCTCTTGCGGCTTCTATACCTGAAAGTCCGGCGTTCAAAACTGGGTCGAGTGGTGGCAGAATTATGATGTCTTTTTGGAATAATTCATTTTCAAACTCTGGTCGTTCTGGATAAAACAGAAAATTGTCAAAATTGATATGTGCCCACTTGTCGTTCGGAATGTACGGTATCTGCGAAATACCGGTTTCGTTATCTACAATTCGGATGAATATATTTTTTCCCAAATAAGCCTTCAGATTAGCTACTACGGGTTGTAGGGTGGCTCGTCCCTGACCCGTAGATTGGAAAATAACTTTATTGGTTTCGGCCAAAACCAACTCCACCCTAGTGTCCACCAAAGCACCACCGGATACCAAAAAACTGGCAAAAGGATGCGTTATTTTGAAGGTTGTAGATTTTATAGTTCCGGTTAGTTTATAATTGGCTGTGCCACCGCTGCTAAGGAAATTTTTTCCTTCAGCTTCAATTTTCATGTCTTTTTCATGTAACGGGGAAGGAATTTCGCGAACAATTGGATTTTTAAAAGCATCACCCGTGGAGGTCCAATCTTGAAGATTTTCAGACTCGAAATTGAGATTTAGTGGTTTGCCATTTTTCATCGGTACTTTGCCCACAACTACTTTTGGTGCCAATGAACCCTCCACCACTTCAAACTTACCCACCATGCCCGCGGCCTTGTGGCCCGGAACAGTGCAGAAATAGGTGTCGTTATTTTCTGCTACAAATGTGATGCTGGTGGTGGCACCTTTTTCAAATATGGTTTTACTTTTTATGCCCAATTTTTCCAACGAAATGTCGTGTGTCATTACTTCGCCATTTGTTATGGTTATTCGTACTTTCATGCCTTTGTTGGCTTTTAAGACTGGATTTCTTGTGCCGTTTTTGGCGAAATAACCCAACATGGTGGCTTCAAGGAAGTATTCTTTGTCTATTTTTGTGGTATCCTCGGAGGCATATTTCCTAGAGACAGAATTTTCAGTTTTTCCGAAAAACAAGAAAATAGAAATAGCAAATAATGCAATGGTAATACGAAGAAAGGTCATTTTTATGGTTTGGTTGAATTGTCAAATTTGATTTTGTTGAAAAAATAGAACTCAGTTTATTCTTGGTTCAAAAATCACAACTCGGTGATATAAATATCTTTGAATTCCACCAAAGCTTTGCCGCCTCCATGAATTTGTAGGCCGATGAGACCCGATTGTGGAATGTTAGCATCTGGTTCGGTATAATCAACCGTTTGATGACCATTGATGTATAATCTTATTCTTCTTTTTTCAGCCCTTACCTCATAATCATTCCAGTCGTTTATCTTGATCCATTTCAGTACTTGGGCAGAGTCGGGCTTGGCTATGGTTTTGTTTCGCCTCGATTCGTCGTAGAGACTTGCCCAATAATCTTTGCCCCAATCAGCCTGATAACCAATCATTTCATTTGCAGGGTCTTCGGCTCGAACACTGCGAAATTGGATTCCTGAATTTATAAATCCTTCGCTTCCGGTAAGTTTTACTTTGAGTTTGAGTATAAAATTATCGTAAGTACGAGCAGTGCAAAGGAAGTCGTTCTGAGGAACTGTTTTTTCCAAAGAACCACCCACAATAGCTCCATTTTTTATTTTCCACGTGTTTTTGATATCTCCTTGCCAGCCATTGAATGTTTTTCCGTCGAAAAGCGGAGTTGATTTTTGAGAAGTATGCACTACAAAACCACATAGTCCAAGGACTATTGTAGCTAGAACTAGTTTTTTCATTTAAGGTTGAATTTAAAAAGGTGATTGTGAATCCCCTTTGTCTTGCTAAATTAATAAAAATTCTTAGAAAAACAAAGATAATTATCTTGTAGAATGTGATGTTTTAGCCGTAATGAATCAAAATGTTTTTAATAAATGTTAATCACATGATTAAAAGGCGTAAAGCCTGTAATATAAACAGTTGGAGCGTCCATAGCGGGCAATGCTCCTCTCAATTGCATGCCTTTGTGCTCTACTTTTCCCGGTCCAAAACTAATTTTATCCTCACCAATTTGGTATTCCCCTTTTTGACCCGAAAGTAGATAAGAATTTGACATTTTCTCAACACCATTAAAAGTGCCTCCTGGCCTAAAAATAAGTTCTAACGATACTGGGACATTGTCGGTGCCACGCATTTCTATTTCTACTTCTATACCTTGTGGTTTTTCTATAATTTTGACTGTAGTTTCTAATTTCTGAATTTCGCTTTGTTTTCTTAGATTCCTCGGCATTTTCTCAAAATCTCCATCTGGGGAAATTTGATCCTTTTCAAATGGCTGATAGTAAGGTCCTTCTAGAGATTTTGTCATTATCCAAGTATCCCCTTGTTTCTCTATTTTTTCTGAATCAAACTGACCTTTACCGAAAAACGAACAAGCCACTCGCATAGCTTGAAGCACTGCATTTCCTTTGTGGAAAGTGAGCCAACTGGTGTTTTTTGAGAGAATGGTACAGTCCCAGTTTTCTCTTCTTATACGAACTAAACCTGAAAACGGAAAAGCCTTGGCATAGTTGGTCGGAAGAGCATGACTTGTCGGTAATTCTCGGCAAATTTGTGGGTTTTCGAGAAAATAACCCAAATATCCGGCGAGAGCTTGAGGTGAATTGGTTTTCTCTATCAATCGGCAGACTTCGGCCATTTGGCCATTGTTGTCTAAAAGAGCCATGTAGCGGTAGTTTCCATAATAAACCGACATTTTGCCTATAACGCCGCGGTCTTGTCTACTCGATCCTTCAGTAACCACCTCGCCGTTTGGATGAATATAATAGAGGGTCATTAACAGGTTTTTGCGGACATGGTCAAGCAGTACGGGCTTATTTAGCCCAATTGCAATGTCAATCAAAGCCCTATTTACGATGGGCGAATACACATGGGTGCTTTTTTCGGTGTATTGACCATCAGGATCTATATCGATATGCTCAGCCAACCATTGTTCCGCACGATTTACCAGTCTTTTATCAGGGAAAATTTCATTGATTTTTACCAAAGCTGCAGTAACTACCCAGCGGTGGTTAGGCGTGTGTATTCCGCCAACTATCAATGCCTCAGCCGCATTTTTTATGAATTTTTCTAATAAAACCAATGTTTTTTCAGAGCCAGATAAGTTGGTTTTTTCAAGAAATTTATAAGCAGGAATGATATTCTCAAGTACAAAGGCAGTATCAGGTGTAGAGTGAAAATTGGTAGACAATAAGTCAATTGTACCGTCAGGGTATTGGAATTTTAACAAAGCTTCTGCTGCTTGTTCAACCGTTAGTAATGTTTCTTTTGACTTATAAAAACTTGATTCAGGGCAATACATTAACATACAAGCTCTGCCAATGTAACCTGCCGTAGAATGCGGATTTGGTATTTCAGCTGCGTCCATAAATGCATTAAAGTGCCTGTTTGAGCTATCAATTACTCTTGACTTTTTGAAATTGGACATTTGCTCATCGAGAATTTTTATCCATTCCAGAAGCCAAGCAGGTTTTGATTCGTTGTTTTTTGAAAAAACGGTAAATCCTAAAAATGGCAATGTGCAGATTGTTCCTAGGCTTGATTGAATAAATGATCGTCTTTGCATCGTAATTTTATAAGGTTTCAAGCATAATTGATAACAATACAATTCTAGTGATTTTTTCTATTAAAACGTTAATGGTGAACAAGTTTCTTTGACTAAAACTTACAACTTCAGACAATTCAGGAAAAAGTACATGTCAGTTATATTTTATAAAACTCTATTAGAAATAGCAGTTTCTTAAACCATTTTATCTTATTATTTTTGACTTAATCATAAACATTATCCACGAAATCCTTCCTCATTATATTCTTCCTTTTTAGTTTTTTAAAAGTTTATGCTCGACCATTTTTTGCAAAAGGGCAATATTGGATAAAGGCAATAATGGATCTTTTGGAGTCAGAAAAAAAACTTAAATACAGTTTATAACTTTTACCACCAATAACCGTAGTGTGAGTGGTTATTTTTAATTGTTTTCCGATATAAACTTTCCCACAAACCAATAATTCCCTTCCCATTCCCCCCATTTTCTGCCTATATTTGCAGCCCTTTTGTGGGATTTGCTCGGCAGAGTGGGTTCTTTTACTTCAATAGTTTTACATGCAAAAATACATCTACGGCATAGATTTCGGCACTTCCAACTCAGCTTTGGCCATTTTAGATACAGACACTCGTGAGGCTGTTAAACTTTTTACGGTACCGTCTCTTTTGTTTTTTCAGGAGCCCAAGGAACGTGGTCAGTTTACAAAAGTGGCTGTAGGCCAAGATGCCATTGATCAATATGTGCAGAATCGGATGAACGGCCGATTTATGAAGTCTATCAAGAAGGTTTTGCCTAACAAAAGCTTTGTAGATACCCGAATTGGTAACCGCATGTACAAAGCCGAGGACTTGGTGGCTTTGATTTTGGTCCATCTCAAAAAACTGGCTGATGATTTTCTATCTGAAGATATAAAAACCGCAGTAATTGGTCGACCAGTGGTCTTTGATGAAGCCGCCGACAAGGATACCTTGGCCCAAATTAGGCTCGAAAAAGCCGCTAAAATTGCGGGTTTTGAAAAGATACATTTTCAGCTAGAACCCGTTGGGGCGGCCTATACGTATG
>NZ_RJUF01000184.1 GCF_024343775.1 Lacihabitans soyangensis
TGCGGTTGAGTGTGTGTGTAGCTACCACCAGTTTGTGCTGTTCGTCTACAGCAGCTTGTAGGTTATAACTCACTTCTACTACTTGTCCTTGTACCAATAAGGCTCTGGCGTCTGTGTCAGTCGTACTTACCTGGGGTTCGTCTGTAGTCGAAAGCTGCTTTTCCAGTGTTTCATATTTGATTTTGGCTCCAGCAAGACGTTCTATTTTGGCCTGAACATGTTTTACATCTAAACCAGTGTTTTGCTTATCATTTTCTTCTAACTGCTTTAAGTATTCCGTGGTCTTTTCTTCGATATAAGCTAAATGGCGGTCTATTTTCTTTTGATTATAGTTGTTCTTCTTGGAATTACTTGCTCTTACTTTAGTACCATCAATGGCTACTGTACGCCCTCCAATTAGCTCACATTCTTTTAAAAATAGTACAAAGAGTTTGAACGTGTTTTTTAGGGCCTTAGGATTGTCTTTTCGGAAGTCAGCTATGCTGTGGTAATTAGGCTGCTGACCGCAAAGCAGCCAAAAAACCTCTACATTACGCACGCAGTCCCTCTCAAGCTTGCGGCTGCTGCGTAAACCGTTTAGGTAGCCGTATAAATAAAGCTTTAAATATAATGAGTGCTCAAAAGTAGGTCGGCCTTCAGTTTTGAAAGTTTGAGAAATGAAGCCAAGTTTAGTCATCTCTAGTTTATCAACAAAGGCGTCAATAAACCGAACAGGATTATCATTGTTGATTCGCTCCTCAAAACTAGAAAACTGGACTTGATTTCGGTCTGTTTTTGATTGAATTGGCAAGGCAGAAAGCGTTTTTTGATGTATTAAAAATACAAAAACTCTGTATGTTTTCAAAACCTTTTATTTAGTTTTGTAAAGGCAGTTTTTTCACAGACTGCCGTTATGTGCCATTTTATGAAACATTACACTCTGACAATTATACTAACCTTTTTGACATTTTTTGCTTTTGCTGATGAACAACGATTGACAACGGTTTTCAAATCTGAAAATGGAAAATTTACTTTAAAATACAATAGAAAAAAATGGAATCTTATTGACGAAAACGGAAAAAAATTATACAGTTTTAAAGATGCTGGATTTACTAGTATGACAATTTTAATATCAAATGATGGAAAAAAAATAACAGTAATTGACGACTTTATTGAGGGACATAAAATTAGCCAAAGAAAAGTTTTATATTTTTACAATTCAGGTAACCTAATATCTAATTATAGACTTGTTGACTTATTATCAGACACTTGCAGTGTGGTTAAGTCTGTTTGGCATACAATATGGACATTAAATGATTTTAAAATGACAAAAAGTGACTCTGTTTTCTCAATTGCGACATTTAACTTTTTTGAAATGGAATTTGACACACAAACTGGACAATTAATAAGAAAAACACGACCTCAACAATTTGACGAAACAAACACATTAATCGTAATCGGGAAGTTTTACAAAAGCAAATCAGATAGCAGCAATTTGACCATTCAAAAGTATATTTATGGCCCAAAACAACCAAACCATAGCATAGCCTTTATTACTAATTCTTACGGACAAGGCACTTGGAAACAAGCCTTAATGATAAAAAATGGAATAGATATTACGCCACAAAGATTTAGAAATAAAATGTTAGGAATTGGTTGTGAATAAAACAAAAACGATGGCTAACATAGTATTTGCTATATGGCTGGCGGAAGGAAGTAATTGAGCTTCCCGCTCTTCGACATGTTCTGAAAGACATGTCGAAGCTAGATAAATTAGGATTTCCAATCTTAATGAAGATATTTTAAATTCAATATCATCCGTTGTACGAAGGATATTTCCTTCGTTTTGGTGGAATGCGTCCCGATAGTTATCGGAATTACCCGCATATACATCAAGCTTATGGCAAGTAAGACAGTTGGAAGTAATTGAACATATTGAACTTTATTATACATTTGTACTAAGGCTTAGCAGAAGGAATTCTATTTCCCCACCTGCCAAAAGGCTTGATCGATGTTCTGTCAACTTTGAACTACATATCTTGAATAAAATGGGACATAAAAAAGTTTGTTTAGAATGTAGAGTAACACTCAACAGCACCTATGCCAGTGATTCAGAATCAAGTTATCTTTGTTCTGAATGCGGAAAGCCAATGACACTCTTACCACATAGATTTCGGCCACCCAAAAAGTCGGAACATAAAAAATGGGAGACCGTTAAGTTTTTAATTGACAATGGTTTTTACTTTCAACACATTTACGAAAATGCGTCGAAGTCAGTAAACGGTTTCACAAAGTCTGAAAACTTAGCCACTTACCCACAAAATATGAGAGATGCCAAAGACTTTGTTGAAAAATTCAAAAGCCAAGCAAAGCAATAATTATGCAAGAAGAAGAGGGTGTTAAAATATTGTTTCGATTTCATAGTGACATTTTTGATGAAGAAATGGTAGAAACTTTGTGGGCTACGACTATTGATAAAACCAATGGACTTTATAAAATTGACAATATACCTTTTTATGCACCGCTGGTTGCCTCTGCAGACATCGTATTTGCAGAATTTGATGAAATGGAACAAATGCTCTGCTATAGAAGAACGGTAGAATATTCCGGCAACTCAACCATACAGGTTGTGTTGATGGACAAATCAGGGGATATAAATTCTATTCGTAAAATGTTTGAAGAACTTGGTTGCATTTCGGAAAAAATGAACAAGATATATTTTTCTATGGAAATTCCGGCATTCGTTGACTACCAACCGATAAAGGAAAAACTTGACCAGTTGGAAGTTCATGAAATAATTGGATATGCAGAACCTTGTTTATCCGAACAGCATAGGATAACAGAGATTGAATAAAAACGATTAAGAATCAAAACCGGACCACTAGCAAAAGTTCATAAAAACAGAGTTCCTTTAGTAGAAAGTTGAGAATAGATAATATAAATTACATTTTATAAAAAATTAAACATTGACACTTCCTAAACTTTACCTTATTCAAACTCAAAAAAACTTATCTATTGAAACAAAACCACTTACCAACAATATACAGTGTAAAAAATGAGCTTATTTTCTTATCATATTGTTAGACTATCTTTCACAGAAGCACTCAGGGTTATGATATTTCCCATTAATTCTAAAAAAATAAAAGGATTAATACATGCCGAAACAATGTCTGCAATGATTTTGGGCTCACCTCTTTTCTCAATATCTAGAATTTATAGCCGAGAAATTGTTGTTTTTGCTCAATGGAAAAATGAAGAATTCTTGAATGATTTTTTGAAGTCCAATACAATCGGAAAACTTATCTCAAAAGGATGGCATATAAGATTGGAGTATTTAAGACAATGGGGCAACATTTCAGGATTCCAAATACCTAATTTAAATGTAGAATTTGAAAACCAAAAACCAGTTGTGGCAGTAACTATCGCTCGAATGAAGTACTCTCAAATACCACGTTTCCTTCGTTGGGGAAGACCGGTAGAAAAACAAGTTCGAGACAACGATGCAACCACTCTATCTCTGGCATCGATTCGGTATCCAAACACTATTTCTACCTTCTCTATATGGAAAACACAAAGAGAAATGACAGATATGGTTCATGGTCATAGCAAAATGCCTCAACCAAAGAGACACAGCAATGCCATGAAAGAACGTGATAGAAAAGATTTCCACTTCGAATTTACAACTTTGCGATTTAAACCATTGATGGAATTCGGGGAATGGAATAATAATCACTCCTATATTCCAAATAAACCAGATGCTCAATGAATTTAGCGTACTCAAGGCAAAACTTTCAGGATTGGTTTACACAACAATGGGTAATACTTTGGGGAAGAAAGATTGACTTTGAAGAATATAAGTGGCTCACAGGTCCTTTTGGAGAAATAAATGGAATAGGTGAAGACTTTATTTACCAATTGGCATCAAAAGAAAATTTAAAAGTTGTAAGAAATACAACCTCAAAAGGGTTATTAGAGTCAATCGCAGATCTTAAATTTACAGAGACGGAAATTGAAAGACTTTCTCAGAATGTAATTCATTTCTACGAAAAAACAGCAGATTATAATTTAGATTTACAGGTAAAATGGAATCCGCTCTTTAAGATATTTGGTTATCTTGTTAACAGATTATTCAGTCGAAGAATCAATCAATTGAATATTCCAACTGAAAATATTCAGGAATCAGAAAAGCTTTTAAGTGAAATAATTGAATTGATTTCTGAGAACAATGAATTAAAGTATACCATTTGGCTCCGTAAATTCAAATCAACAGGAAAAGTTATCTACTCCGGTATTTATACTACCTGCACAATTCCTTCAAAAACGACTTGTATAAAAGCTATTTTCCCCTTACCGAAAGGAAATGCAACGGTAATATTGAAACCGTCTATTGGAAGCAGGCATGAACTAATTTTGGATTCTTCAGGGAAAAAGTTTGGTGACGCTGGATTCTATTTTCTTCTCAAAGATTCAAAAGGTATTTTTTGGAGCCAATATGTCAAACCATTTACGGACCAACTTGTAGTCGGAGATGAAAACGAAAATCTGAAAGCAAAACAAACCCTAAAGCTATGGAATGTTAAGGTTGCGGAATTTGAGTATGTCATCACCAAATCAACCAATGACACCCACAATAATGTTTAATATGGAAGACCGAATCTTTAGGACTTAATAAATTTTTGTTTCTGGCTTTTTAAAATTAATCTTTTAAGTCAAATTCGTTAATTAAAATCCAACCTTACCTAATATGATAAAATATTTTCCAGAATAAATTTGCGAAACCAAATAGTTGCACATATATTCGCAACCGATTAGTTTCATTAAAATATTTAATCATGAGCAATTTATTATTTGGCTTTACGGTGGACAAAACTACCAAGTCGGTTTTGGTCGAGAAAGAATTTGATGCCGGGCTTTCACTGGTTTGGGATGCGTTTACAAAGAAAAAAATCCTCGACCAATGGTGGGCACCCAAGCCTTTCGAATCCAGAACAATGGTGATGGACTTCAGAGTTGGCGGCCGTAGGTTTTATGCCATGGTGAGTGCAGAAGGACAGGAATTAAATTATTCCGTTCAATCTTATACATCTATTTCACCAAAAACTAATTTCAAATTTGAAAGCGTGTTTGCCGATAAAGACGAAAATCCTTTTCCTCCGGGTTCGTCTTGGGATTTAACTTTTAGTGAAGAAAATGGAATAACAAAAGTGAGTATTTCTATTTATAACGAATCGCTTGAAAGAATGGAAAAGATGATAGAAATGGGCTTCAAAGAAGGTTTTACAGCTACATTGAATGCACTAGAAGCCATTTTACCAAGCTTGAAGTAAATAATGTGGTTCTGAATTGATTCGAAATTACTGTAATCCGTCCAAATTTACTATTACCATTAAATCGTGCTTAATTGTACAATTGAAACCCATTTTTTAAGTTTTTGAAAACGCTCCTAATTCTCTTTGTGTCGCCTGCCGGCTGGGCCTTCATTTTTTTTCAAAAAAAAACGAAGCAAAAAAAACTGCACCCAGCAAACTCACACACTCAAAATTCTCCAAAACATTTGTTTCAAATTTGAAATTTACTGTGGGAGAATTTTGATTGTGTTCAAACAGTGCTGGCTGATATAACGAACCATAAGTATTTATTTATCTCGGATTCGTGTAATTTCAAATTTGTAATAAATAGTTTTTATTGCTTCAGAATTGAAAATTAACCTTTTTTTTATATTTTTGAATTGGCTGATTCCCTTGAAAATCTATTGCTGTCCCTCTGGCTTTTGAATGCTTAGTATAGAAAAGATAGTTTTACTAAGAAATCCGTTTATCGTTTACATATAAAACAAAACATGAAGATCGTTGACCTAAACAGCAAATATGTTGGACAATGGAAAGGCACTTATCGCTTAATATTAAGCTGGTTACCTAATCCTGACTTCATCTCGGAGTCCCACATGGAAATCAAGGCCGTGGCCAATGGCAAATTTCTTACCATGACTTATGATTGGCAACACGATGGCTTAGATCAGCACGGTATGATATTAATTGGCAACAACAATAAGCAATTTGAAGTAACTGCATCTTGGGTAGACTCTTGGGGTATGAGTGGTAAAATTATGAACTGTTTCGGAACGGTGGACGATGAGGGCGACATTTCGGTGACAGGCTCTTACGAAGTAAATAATAGCCCAGATTGGGGTTGGAGAATAGAAATTCCTTGTCCAACCGATAATGCTTTACAAATCAAGATGTATAATGTATCGCCTGAAGGTCAGGACTTCTTTGCGGGTGATGCCAATTATAGTAAAGTTTGAGAAATGAAGGTTCTATGAAAATATACTCGCTTTCAAGCGGTGTAATGTTTGTGTTTTGTTGATTCTGGCTTTTATTCTTGATATTTGTTTCTTTTGAAATCGCAATAAATTTACAATAAAAAATGAGCAATAAACTGACACATTTTGCCATTCATATTGATGACCTCGAACGGGCAAAGTCTTTCTATGAGGGTGTATTTGATTGGGGATTTAACTCCTACGGACAAGCTGACTTTTTACAAATCAAGGCCGACAAGTCTAACAATGGGGAACTTATTGGAGCATTACAGTCCAGAAAGTATTCACCAATACCAGAAAAAGTCATTGGTTTGGAATGTTCTATCGGGGTTGAAAACATTGATGAAATCATCGCAAAAGTTGAAAAGAATGCTGGGACAGTCGTGATGCCCAAAACGACTATACCCTTCGTAGGTTATATCGCTAAGTTTTTAGACACCGAAGGTAATTTAATTTGTGGGATACAATATGATCAAACTGCCAGATGAAAACATTACGACCACTCCAACCAGACTTTGAATTCCTGTTAGATTTTAAAGATAGAGAATTAATTGATTTGTT
Source organism: Lacihabitans soyangensis (assembly GCF_024343775.1). GTDB lineage: Bacteria > Bacteroidota > Bacteroidia > Cytophagales > Spirosomataceae > Leadbetterella > Leadbetterella soyangensis. Next base: position 6,863 of record NZ_RJUF01000184.1, read on the forward strand.
TAAAGATTTGCGAGAATTCATACTCGAACTGTATCCCGACTGTAACGAATTGCTGTATCATACCCACGCCTTAACGGCAGTTTTTTCCATCTCCGACAAGCTATCAGATGCGTTTTGTATGTTGCCGATCTATACCAATCATCTTAACCTTGGCTTCAACAAAGGCACCTTGCTGAAAGACCCCCATAAATTGTTAACGGGAACCGGTAACTTAATTAGGCACATCGATATAGAGAAAAAAAGCGACTACAGAAACCCCGAGGTGAAAGCTTTAATAGAGGAGGCTATTAATTTTGCCATTAAGGACATGGACAAACCGACGAAGTCGATTGGAAAGACCTTTCGAAAATCAAGAAATAGTAAAGCCTAAACTTATATCAAAATGGGAAAAAGCCACAATACCATCAAGCCCAGTTAACTATAGAAACAGCCTTTTCAACTCAGATAAAAATAAAGCTATGACCTACGAAAAACTAGTCCCAAATGTGTACTATACTGACATCAATGATGGTTTAAAATTCTTTGTGGAATGTCTCGGTTTTTCTATAGGTCACAACGAAATAAAGTCTAAAGAACCATTTTGTGTACTTGAAAAAGATGGCTTACAAATGTATCTTTTTGAACATTCCCACCTTGCCGCAGAACATAATCCTGAGTTCAGGATAGTGACCAAAAACATTGAAGATATTTATGAGAAGATTTCCAAGTCTCACCCTGAATTTCTTCACCCTAACCTCAGTAAGGTTACAGTTCGGCCATGGACTGCCAAGGAATTCGCTTTACGAGATCATCAGGTTTGCATAATTTTTCAACAGTGGTAAAACAATATTTGATCTTATAAAAGGCGAAACTTTTGCAATGGAACTGAGAATAATTGAACGTGATACAGACAAAACTGAGGGCCTTTATTCGTCTGAGGACTGCCAGATGCTCTTGCAATCGTATGAGGACTACTATCAAACCATTGGTTTTCATAAGCCATGGGTCGGATATTTTGTTGTCAGCCAAAACCAAATAGTGGGGTCTTGTGGCTTTACGGGAGAACCACAGGACGGAAAAGTCGAAATAGCCTACTGGACATTCAAAGCATTTGAAGGCCAAGGAATCGCGTCATTTTCTTGTAAAGAACTCGTTTCCATTGCTCAGAGGACAGATTCAAACTTAATCATTACAGCCAAAACAGCTCCAGAATTTAATGCTTCCACAAAAATTCTGCAGAAAAATGGATTTCAGTATACCAGAATAGTCCAAGACCATGAAATTGGCGATGCGTGGTTGTGGACCTTAGCTAGAGAATAAATTTTCACTTACTGGTTGTTAAAAAAAAGATGGACCATTTAAAAATGAATTAAAAGGGTGATTAAAGCCAAATAAAAGAGACAAAAAACATATTAAAATGAGCAAAATAATTTTTGACAGCGGAATATCACTAGATGGCTTTTTCGCAGGTGATAACAGAGGACCTCAAAACCCGATGGGTGGAGTTTCGGGACAAATACACTCTTGGATGTTTAATCAAAAGGCTTTTTGGGAACACCTAGGATTAGCTGGAGGCAATGAGGATGGAGCGGATGGAAAATATATTAGAGAGACCATCGAACGAACTGGTGCCTATATTATGGGCAAGCGAATGTTCGAAGAAGGCGAAGCGGTTTGGCCAAATGATTTATACAAAGCTGACGTTTATGTACTTACACACGAAAAGCGAGAACCTTGGGTACAAGAAGGTACCACTACTTTTTACTTCATCAATGACGGAATAGAAAGTGCCTTGGAAAAAGCCAGAAAATCAGCAAAAGGCAAAGATATAAGGATTCAAAGAGGTGCCAATACTATTCAACAATATCTAAATGCGGGACTCATAGACGAATTTTTTATTCATATTTCGCCTGTTTTATTAGGAAGTGGAATACGTCTCTTTGAAGGCATCGACAAAGATAAGTATGACTTACAAATAGCTGAAGTGATACACTCAGAGCTGACTACTCATTTGAGATATATACTGACAAAGAAATAGAAAAAGCAATTTAAACTGTCAATTTTTACTACAGTTAGTTTACTGTGGACCTATTCATCAATGGCAGAAAGCATCTCTTCTTTTGAGGATAAATTCTTGAAAAAAGTAGAAATTCCTAACTCACATCTTCAGAGCTATTTCTCCATGTCATGATACCCGCTATGAGTGCGGGTATGGCAAAAATCATGAAGTTAGCACCGATCGTCAAGCCCATTCCTATCAAAAGTCCGCCAAGTTTTGGGCCGACTATGCCACCAATTCGCCCCGCTCCCATTGCCCAGCCGATACCTGTGGTTTTGAATTCGCTCGGGTACATGCGAGCCGCAAAAGCGTACAAGCCTACAAATCCGCCCTGAATACCAAACCCCAAGAAGGCAAATACCAACAGGATGATATCCGAACCAATAAAAAATCTAAAACACGCCATCAATACAGCCGTTAGAATCAATATAACGCCAATGGTTTTTTTAAGACCAAATTTACTCGAAAAATACCCCTGTGTAACGATGCCAAAAAATGCTCCAATATTAAAAACAGTACCTGCATAAATAGCCAAACTCAACGACAAACCAGCATCAGAGGCCAATTTCGGTATCCAACTGGTCATAAAATACAAGGCCGCAAAAGCCATAAACAAGGCAATCCAAAGTTCTACGGAAGGCTTTTTATATTTGCCTGATAAGAGTTTACCAACCGGTATAGCAGACTGTTTATCGGCTTTGGCAGGAAGGACAGATATGGCCTCGTGACCCATTTTACGCAAAATTGTGTTGATTTTTTCCAATGCATTATTCGGCTGGGCCTTGATATAAAAATCTATGGACTCCGACAAAAATATGATAATCAATGGAATAGCCAATAAAGAAGCCATGCCTGCATAAGCAAACATCTGCTCCCAGCCTTCTGCTGGAATCACCTTTGCAGCTACCAGACCAGATATCACGGCTCCTATGGGGTAACCTGAAATAACAAAACTCACCCAAAAATCACGGGTTTTGTTGGGCGTAAACTCAGCCGTGAGTGCGGCAGTACTCGCCAGCATACAGCCAATACCCAATCCACTCAGAAATCTATAAGCGAGTAGGGCGTTCACATTGGTGGCAAAAGAAGTCAAATAAATACAAGAGCCCATCACCACAGCACTGATTAGTATAAGGTTTTTCCGCCCGATTTTATCTGCATAAGGTGCTATAAAGAGTGTTCCAAGCGTCATACCGATGAGTCCTGAGCTAAAAACCGTCCCCAAAACCTCTGGACCAATTGACCATGCTTTTGCTATGGCGGGTGCCGTGTACGAAATAACCAAAACGTCCATGCCGTCGAGCATATTCATCAAAAAACATATAATGATGGTGGCAAATTGAAGTTTTGAGAGAGGATTAGAGTCAATCAAGGCTTTTGAAGAGAATTCCATTCTTATAAAATCTATTGTAGGGTTGATTATTTTAAAACTTAAAATTAGTGTATTTATCCTAGAAAAAATAAGGTAAAATAGAGATTATTTGCTTTTTGGAATAATATTGACTCCTTGAATCCCTTCTTTTTAATGATTCTTATCACAAATAATAAATAAATCGAAAATAATGAAAACAATCAATAAGACATCTCAAACACCTTTCAAGCACCATTCAATGCTGATTTTCAAAATATTAACAGTTTTTTGAGCTACCAATTAACTACCGCCAACACCCACAAAAAATATAAACCTCGCTAATACGGCTTTTATTGGGTAGCTTTGAGAAAACATAATAATGACTGACCAATGAAGCTCTACATTAAATATATGGTGAGCAATCGTTGCAAGATATTGGTCAAAGAAGCCCTCAAAGACCTTGGCCTTCATTTTATATTGGTGGAGCTGGGCGTGGTAGAAGTCATGGAAACCCTCACAGCCAACCAGATATTATCGCTGAAGGCGGTTTTGAACGAGGCGGGTCTCGAACTCATGGACGATAAGCGAGCCATGTTGATTGAGCGGATCAAAAATGTGGTGATAGAAATGGTCCACCACTCTGACGAACTGCCCAAAACCAACTTCTCGGACTTTATAAGTGGTAAATTAAACCACGATTACACCTACCTGGCCAATCTTTTTTCAGAAGTACAAGGCACTACTATTGAGCACTTTATCATAGCTCACAAAACCGAACGCATCAAGGAGTTGATTATATACGGGGAGTTGAACATCACCGAAATCGCCTACAAAATGAATTACAGCAGTGTAGCCCATTTGTCGAGCCAATTCAAAAAAGTTACTGGCCTTACTCCTACCCATTTTAAACAATTAAAAGACAAAAAAAGAAGCCCAATAGAAGAAATAGGATAAACTATTATGATTTGACAATCGTGTCAAATACGACCGACATATACCAAAAAGTAAAAATCAATAAGTATACATTTTCGGTGATTATATCATCTAACAATAAATTGAAAAAAGAAGAAAACAAACATGACAATGAATTAGATATTGCCAAGAAGGAGTTGGTCTTGCAAAATATCGAGAAAGAAAAACGTGCTCAGGAGTTGGTGGTTGCCAACAAGGAATTGGCGTTTCAAAACCTTGAAAAAAGCAAAAGAGAGGAAGAATTGGCATTGGCAAATATTGAACTGGCTTTTCAAACTCACGAAAAAGGTAAACGTGCGGAGGAATTGGTTTTGGCAAACAAAGAGTTGGTTTTTCAGAACCTAGAAAAAGAAAAAAGGGCTGCAGAACTTACCAAGGCTAACTTGGCCAGAATACTCATAGAGGCGAGTCATGATCCACTTTTCACCATCAATCCAAGCGGGAAAATTACAGATCTGAACAATGCCTCAGCCAAAATTACTGGAATGAGCAGGGAAAATTTGCTCGGGACCGATTTTTTTGAACATTTTACAGAACCACAAAAGGCCAGAGAAGTCTACAAGGAAGTGTTCGACAAAGGTTTTGTGAGCGACTATCCACTGACCATCAGAGATCATAAACTCACGGAGGTCTTGTTTAACGGTTCTGTATTTAAAGACGAGGCGGGCATAGTGGTGGGTGTAGTGGTGGTAGCCCGAGAAATAACCGAACAAAAAAGAATAGAAAATGAGCTAATCGAAGCCAAAGTTTTTGCGGAGTTGGCTACAGAAATAGCAGAAGAGACTCAGAAAAGGTCAGAAAATGCCATGCATATTGCTGAAAATGCTGTGAAATCGAAACAGCAATTTCTATCGAACATGAGTCATGAAATCCGAACGCCAATGAACGCCATCATCGGTTTTACCAAAGTGGTTCTAAAGACTGAGCTGACGGCCAAACAAAGAGAATATCTGTCGGCTATTAAAATCAGTGGAGATGCCCTTATTGTTCTCATCAATGATATTTTAGATTTGGCAAAAGTAGATGCCGGCAAAATGACTTTTGAGGAAATCCCGTTTAAAATGGCAGCCTCTATAAAAGCCATGCTGCATTTGTTCGAAACCAAAATACAAGAGAAAAACCTGGAGCTAGAAGTTGATTATGACGAAAATATTCCCGAGGTTTTGGTTGGAGATTCGGTGAGGTTAAATCAAATAATCCTCAATTTGGTGAGTAATGCTGTGAAATTTACAAGCACCGGTAAGATAACTGTTAAGGTAGAAATGCTTTCAGAAAATACGGAAGAGGTGAATATAAAGTTTGAAATCTCAGACACCGGAATCGGTGTTTCAAAAGACAAAATCAAGCATATTTTTGACAATTTTCAGCAAGCCACAAGCGGTACCTCAAGACTATACGGAGGTACTGGTTTGGGCCTGGCCATAGTAAAACAACTGGTTGAAAAACAAGGCGGTAACATCGAAGTAGATAGCCAGCTAGACATTGGTTCTTCATTTAGTTTTCAGCTTGTTTTCAAAAAAACCATCCAACAAGAAACCAACAGAAAAGCCAGCCAAGATCTTGAAGACGAAATGGTGGGAATCAAGGTTCTTGTGGTAGAAGATATGGAGCTCAATCAACTACTGATGAAAACCCTATTGGAAGATTTTAAGTTTGAATGCGACATCGTTACCAATGGGAAGCTCGCCGTCCAACGCTTAACAGAGAAAAGCTATGACATCATTCTGATGGACCTGCAAATGCCTGAAATGAATGGCTTCGATGCCACCAAATACATCAGAAATATTCTCAAACTCCAAGTACCCATCATGGCCCTTACAGCCGATGTCACCACTGTAGATTTAGAAAAATGTAAGGCTGTGGGTATGAATGACTACATCGCTAAACCAGTGGACGAAAAACTACTTTATTCGAAAATAATAGAACTGGTTAAACGAACAATCTCATTAGATGACAAATTAAAAACAGAAGAACTGATAGTGAAGGTGAGATGTATTAACTTGAGCTATCTTTTGGAAAAAACGAAGTCTAATCCAAAACTGATGGCAGAGATGATTAAGCTATATTTGGAGCAAACTCCACCCTTGATAGCAGCCATGAAGTTGGGATTTCAGACCAGCGATTGGAAATTATTGAATTCGGCAGTACATAAAATGATACCATCGTTTTCTATTATGGGCATGGACAATAATTTTGAAGACATGGCAAAAAAAATCCAAGAATATGCCATTCAGCAAGAGATTTCGAATCATATATCGGATTTGGTGATGAAACTCGAGCATATATGCCTTCAGGCCTGTGAAGAATTAGAGGAAGAACTCAACAAATTAAAAAACACTAGCAATGAATAAAATAAAATTGTTTTTGGTAGACGACGACGCCTTATTTTTGAAATCGCTGGAAATAGAATTCATGGACAATGGTGACTTTGAGATAGAAACTTTTATCTCAGGTGAGCTTTGCATAGCCAATCTGTCCAAAAAGCCCGATATCATAATTCTAGATTATCATCTCGACGGTATAAATCCCGGAGCCATGAACGGCTTAGAAACTTTGAAAAAAATAAAATCTATCAACAAAGATATTCCGGTCATTATTTTGTCCTCACAAGATAAAATAGAGGTGGCCGTAAACTGCATGCACCACAACGCCTTCGACTACGTCGTTAAGAGCGAAACCGCCTTCGTCCGACTAAGAAAGGCCATAGATTCTGTTTTTCACCTCCAAAAAATCCAAAAAGAGCTTAACTGGTATATGGATAGGATGTAGTTGGTGGACTGGTTGATTAGTTACTGGTTGGCTGGTTACTGGTGGATTGGTTATTGGTTGATTGGTTATTAGTTGATTGGTTATTGGTGGACTGGTTACTGGTTGATTGGTTATTAGTTGATTGGTTATTGGTTGATTGGTTATTGGTTGATTGGTTATTGGTTGATTAGTTACAAGTTACTGGCCACTGAGCACAATGAAAATATAGTGATGGCCTGGGTAAAGATTTGATTATGAGGTCCATATGTGATATTTCAAAGACATATACCAATTAACTCAAATCCGTTGCGAATCCCCAAATGTGGGAATAATGTAAGTTTAAACGATATTTATGTAACACTCCACACCTTCAAACATCAGACCTTTGCATGGTGAAAATCATTTCACACTTGCCCCACCAATAGTGGGATTTAAACTACGCTGATGAAAAAATATACCATGTATTTCCTGACCTTGTTTATGTTGTTGAGTTTGACACCATTACAATCGAAAGCTGAACCAACTGCCATTTTAAAAGAAAGAACCAAAAAAGTTGAGTCTGAAGAAGCCAAGATTTTGTTGGCAAGATTAGATGCTATAAAAGCTATGGACAAATCAGAAATGACCAGAAGTGAAAAGAAAGAATTGAGAAAAGAAGTGAGAACCATAAAGTCAAATTTGGCAGATTTGGGTTCTGGTGTCTATCTGTCAGCAGGTGGAATCATCATCATTCTTCTGATACTAATTCTATTGTTATAAGTACAAACAACCTACTAGGTCCGCACCTATTTTAATACAGATCGAATTCAAAAAAATACTAAAATGAAGAAAGTAATAATATCACTTCTGACTATAACTACCTTAATAGTAGGATGTAAGACTACCCAAAGTCAGAAAAAATCTAATCTTAGCAAGACCGAAAAAGGAGCCATTATTGGTACTTCTTCAGGAGCTGTTTTGGGCGGAATATTGGGCAATAAGAAGAACAGCACCGCTCTTGGAGCTATACTTGGAGCTACCGTAGGTGGAGCCGTGGGTGTAATCATTGGTAACAAAATGGACAAACAAGCCAAGAAAATCCAAGACGAATTGGGAAATGTAGCCAAAGTAGAACGTGTGGGTGAAGGAATAAAACTGACTTTTGACAGCCAATTGCTGTTCGATTTTGGAAAAGCCAGCCTCCGTGAGTCTAACAAAGATGATTTATGGAAATTGGCCAATACACTGAAACAATACCCCGATACCGACGTGCTCATAGTAGGTCACACCGACAACGTGGGCTCAGAGTCGTTTAACCAAGCCTTATCAAAAAAAAGAGCTACTGCCGTTTCTGGTGAACTAACTTCTACTGGAATAAGCAAAACAAGGGTTAAAATCAAAGGCAAAGGCGAAAGTCAACCAACAGAAACCAATGAGACAGACCTTGGTCGCTCGCAGAATCGTAGAGTGGAAATAGCCATCTATGCCAACAAAAAAATGAAAACTGAGGCCAATAAAGAAGCCATTTAAAATGAAAAATATGAATAAGAATACAATATTGATACTCGCTTTGTTCCTGATTTCTTTCGGAACTAAGGCCCAACTTAAATTCGGTGTCAGGGCTGGACTAAACGCCTCCAACGTGTCATTCCCCAACCTACCTAACAAATCAGAAAAGATAGGTTTCCACGTGGGTTTATTTACGGATATACCCGTAGTAGAGGATTTTATGTCGGTACAACCAGAATTGAGTTATTCCACAAAAGGAACAGCGTTCAAGGTATTGTCCGAAAAACAATCCATCAACATGAACTACGTAGATTTCTTTTTGCCAGTATCGTTTAAAATGAGCGATTTTAACATCAATGTGGGTCCATTTGCCTCTTACTTGATTTCTACACCCGATTATACCTACTACAACAACAATTCTGTTTTGGTAGATGCCTTCAAAAAAATTGATGCTGGCCTTACGGCCGGATTGGGGTACAATTTCAACAAAATGATGATTGGCGTACGCTACAACCAAGGTTTTATAGACGTTACCCAAGACAATTCCCGTGCATTGCTCGGAAGTGGTAAAAATGCTGTAGGGCAACTTTCTATAGGCTATAAGTTTTAAGTCAATACTTAATATTCCAGAGGCGAGATTTCTTCTGGAATATTCTAATCCTAAAAAACACTACAAATGAACAATATATTTAAAGGCTTACTAGCTGGCTATGGAGCCAAAAAATTAGGAGGCGGTTGCTTCGGAACGGTCATCGTTTTCATCATTATTTGGGTGATACTCGGACAGTGTAAATAATATATAAACCTTAAAAACAATGACAAAAGCAACACTATTGGGCATTTGGATGGACCACTCCGAGGCCAATCTTATGGAATATTCCAACGAGGATATGGTCACAAATACCATCAAATCGAGATTTACACAGGAAGTAAAAGAAGAAAGTATAAACAAAGGCGAAAGCGGAATGCACGCCAAAGAAAAACAATTAAAGACCGAATACTTTAAAGAAATCGCCAAAGTAATTAAGAATTATGAGGGCGTATTACTGTTTGGACCAACCACCGCCAAAATGGAATTGGTAAATATGCTAAAAGAAGACCACCACTTTGACAAAATAAAAATAGAAGTACAGCAATCCTTCAAAATGACTGAAAACCAGCAACATGCTTATGTGAAAGAGTACTTTTCGAAGCAATACATTTATTGATTTAAACGACCATAACAATGAAAGACAGCACAGAAAAACCAGTCAAAAAGAAAATCGAATTGCCAGGATATATTCCGTATCCTGAAGGCGAGGATATTTTTGTAAAATCTAAGAAAGTAGCCAACAAAAAGGATATTAAAGATCAACCATTAAAGGCACTAAATCCAGACCGCATGGGCGACCAGCTTGATGTTCCAGGTTCAGAACTCGACAACGACCAAGAAAACATAGGCTCTGAGGACGAAGAAAATAACTATTACAGCCTAGGTGGTGATAACCACGACAACTAACTGTTTAAAATATTAGTCCTGAATGAAAAAAGAGGTAATTAGCTAATATTTAGAGCCTTAAAATACGATTTTAGGAAGAATATTGTTTCTATTATAAATTTAGTTTTACCAAATAAGTTTTTATAAGAACCAAAAAAAATATCCGATCCTCTATCAAATAATATTTGACACATAAGTCTTAATCGAAACACTTAGCCTTCACTAAAAACATGAACAATACTGAAGAACTCATAGAAATGGATGCTGAAATCTCCCAAACTCAGCAAGAACTTGAGGCTAAAGATTTTTTGAAAGAATTTCAGAAAATATGGCTAAAAAAAGCTTCTGAGAAAGATTTCATAGAAATATCTGACCTGAGTAAATTAGAGAGTGGGCAAAGGAATCAAATGTTGCATAAAGAAAACATCTTTGAAAATTCGGCTTCAGAAGAACTAGAAACCAATTACTACTTCCCATTGGACGCCAATCACAGCGACAAAAAACTTCTGTACATCTTGTCATTTGGCAGTTTATTTTTTTTGAGCTTACTTTTAACCTCAATTTTTGGATAGCCCAAGGAATAAAAAAAAATAAGTCAGAATTGCATTTAATCCAAAATAGTAAATCTGAATTCATTCCATATTTTACACAAACTACTGTAAAACATTAAAAATTAGCGACATAAAGGTAAAATAACAACACCATGAAAGTAGCTGTATTTAGTACTAAACCATACGAAAAAACATACCTCGAAAAGTTTAACCACGAAGGTAACCACCACCTCGTTTATTTCGACAACTCCCTAAATTTGGCCTCCGCAGAACAAGCCAAAGGATTTGAAGCAGTTTGTGTTTTTGTGAGTGATATCTTAGACGAAAATACGATTGCCAAACTCGCTAGTCTGGGCGTCAAACTAATAGATTTACGAAGTGCGGGCTTCAATAACGTGGATATTGTAGCTGCAAAAAAACACAATCTAAAGATACTTCGAGTGCCAGCCTATTCGCCTCAAGCCATCGCCGAGCACGCTGTGGCACTTATCCTCACCCTCAATCGCAAAACCCACAAAGCTTATAACAGAGTAAGAGAGGGCAATTTCTCGGTAGAAAAACTGATGGGTTTTAACCTATTTGGCAAAACGGTTGGTATCATCGGAACAGGAAAAATCGGAACAGCTTTTGCGAAGATTATGCTTGGCTTTGGTTGTAAAGTATTGGCCAATGATCTTTTAGAATCCAAAGAATTACAAGCAGAAGGAGTTCATTACACCACTTTTGATGAAGTTTTGGCAGCCTCAGACATCGTTTCTTTGCATTGTCCACTCACCCATGAAACCAAACATCTCTTTGATAGCAAGGCATTTGACAAAATGAAAACCGGAGCCATGCTCATCAACACCAGCCGTGGAGCCATTATTAATACTTCTCATGCTGTGGTAGCCTTAAAAAAGAGGAAATTGGGGTATTTGGGAATTGATGTGTACGAAGAGGAAGAAAGCTTGTTTTTCAAAGATTTGTCCGAAAGTCTTATTCAAGACGATGTTATCGAGCGTTTGATGTCATTCCACAATGTTTTGATCACGCCCCACCTGGGCTTTTTCACGGAAGAAGCCTTGGAGCAAATCGTTAAAATAACTTTGAAGAACTTTTCGGATTTTGAAAAAGGATTACCCTCTGAAAATGAGGTAGTTTAGTCGATAATGGGAAATTAAGACAAGTTTAAAATTCTAGGCGTAGACTGAAAAGTTGCAGAAGGCGAAATAAAAAAGCTATAAACCCTAAAGTATTACTTCAAAAAATGACAGAAACTGGGAAGCATCAGATCATTAGAAGTCTATAAATGAGGCGAGTGCCGAACACAGTAGTCCTGAATAAAGAGCCAATTTTTAATAAAAAACCAATGGAACAAAACATTCTTGTGCGGTACACTGCTATTCAAAACCAAAAGGCTGTAGTCGATTTTGAAAATGCCATTTATGATTCTTTGTGCAAATATTCGTTTCGTCACCTACCTTTCTCCGAAAAAATAGCGAAGTAAATAATTCAAGAAGCACTACGAAAATCACTGCAGATTTGTCATTTGGCCGGTGTAAATATTCAATATCATTTCAAAAAAGTTTTTATTTATGACGACCACCAACATAGCATTATCATTGATTGGAAAATGAGTAAAAATGCTGTAAACCTGATGGTTACACAAATGGCTCAACCTGACCAAACAACCGCTCAGTGGATTTGGAAATTGGTGAATATGGCTTAGTGACAATCAAGTACTCTTACATGAAACAAGCGTTTATTTTGCTCAAAAGTAATTTTTCGTCTATGGGCTTTGAGATATAATCGTTCATACCCAAAGTCTTACACTTTTCAACATCTACGGAGGTTACGTCTGCCGTCAGGGCTATTATGGGGATATCAGATTTCATTATTTGTCTGATATGCTCGGTAGCTTCAAAACCGTTCATAATGGGCATTTGTAGGTCCATCAAAACTATATCAAATACCTCATTTTCAAGTTTTTCTATAGCTTGAAGACCATTGTTTGCAATTTCAACCTCGAAATCAAAGTCTATCAGAATGATTTTTATCAGAAACTGGTTGAGCGGCATATCCTCCACTACCAATATTCTTTTTTTCGGCTCATTCGTTTTGGGTATGGGTGTCACAGATGCTTCTATTTTCGATAACTCCCCTATCGTATCCTGACTCGGAATCTCAAAATCTAGAACAAAACCAAAAGTAGAACCAATTCCTAGCTCACTTTTGATGGTGATGTGCCCATTTTGAAGTTCGACGAGCTGTTTCACAATAGCCAAACCAAGACCCGTGCCGCCAAATGAACTGGTGGTTTCTTTGCTGGCTTGTTCAAAATTGTTGAAAATTTGATGCAACTTGCACTGTTCTATTCCAATGCCTGTGTCCGTAACACTAAACTCCAAGGTTACTTTATTTGCGGTTTCATTTAGTTTTTTTACCCCAAAAACAATCTTTCCCTGACTTGTAAACTTCACGGCATTGCTTATCAAATTAAGTATTATTTGACGCAATCGCATAGGATCCCCCAGAAGGAAATTTGGAATATCGGGGTCATAATCCTTTATAAACTCTAGATTTTTTTCTTTTATTTTTAGTTCAAACAGTTGAACCATAGTATCTAAAGTAACGGCCAGGTCAAACTTTATTTCTTCAAAGGACATTTTACCTGCATCTATTTTGGCTAAATCCAGTATGTCATTTATCAAAATAACCAAAGCATCCCCTGAGGTTTTTATGGCGTTTATGTACTCTCTTTGAGCGTTGTTCAGTTCGGTTTTCAAAACCACATTCGTAAAGCCCAAAATGGCATTCATGGGGGTACGTATTTCGTGACTCATGTTGGCCAAAAACTGTTGCTTGGCCTTAACCGCCGACTCAGCGATTTTGGTTTTTTCGTCGGCATTGTTTTTAGCGTCTATCAGCTCCGCCTTGGTGTGTATTTGTGTGGTCACTTCATGGGCAATTACCACCACACCTGTAATCTCGTCATTTATCTCATAATAAGGCTGGTACACAAAGTTGAAATAGACATTTTCTAACTTTCCACTTCTTTGAATAGAAACCAAATATTCGTAACCCTCAAAAGGCTTACCGGTTTTAATCACCTCCTCAATAATGGCCGGAATTGTACTTTCCCGTAGCTCGGGCATAACATCCAAAAGTAGCTTCCCTTCAATATCCCTTCCTTTTCCCCAAATATCCTTAATACTGTCGTTGGCCAAAGAGATGCGTGAGTCTTCACCCAGCAATATGGCAAAAGCAAAAGGCGACTGCATCAACAATCTGTTGTATCGAATGTTGCTATTTTCTATGGTCTGGTGGGCTTCTTTTTCAAGATTCAGCTGAGCCTCTAGTTCTAGTTTCTGTCGCATTTGCTGTTCTACAGCCAGTCGCTTCACCTCGGTTATATCGGAGATAGTTAAGACAATCAAATCTTCATTCTGACTTTTTTGTTGGATTCTATGGGCATTGAGCAAGAGCGTTTTACGACCTATTTGTTCAAAAGTCTGTTCGACTTCAAAGTCCTGAAATCTGTTGTTCTTAGGAATAATATCCTCTAAAAGTTCTCTTAGGGCAGGTATATTCCATTCGGCATTGTTAATTTTATAAATAGAAACACCCAACAAATGATCCTCCGCTACTTTAAACATTTTGCAAAAAGAACTATTGGCAGACTTAACCCTGATATTTCTATCGAGAATCAACACTGGCTCATGAACCGTGGAGATAATCCCCTCATAATAAGTATATAACTCCTCTATTTGTAGTATTCGGGCATTGAGTTCTTGGTTACTGGTGGTGAGCTCTTCGTTCGTTGACTCTATCTCTTCTTTTGAGGTTTCCAGCTCTTCGTTGAGGCTTTGGACTTCTTCGTTGCTCGATATTATTTCTTCGTTGGCACTTTGAAGTTCTTCATTAGCCGCTTCTTGGTCATGCATAATGGAACCCATGTCAGCTCTGGCGGCTGTCAATTCTTCCTCAAGTTTTTTAATTCTTCGGTCTTTTGCCAAAGAATTGTTTTTGGTGCCATGCGGGATAGCCTCGGGTAGCTCTAATTGCTGCTCTGTAAAAACCACCATCAAAAGCGGCTCTTCGTTTTCTATTTTGAAAGGTGCTACCTCTATATTGACAATCCTGACCATGTTGGGAATCAAGCCACGGTGCATTTCTATTCCCGTTTTCTTAATGACCTGCTTGGTTTTAATGGCGTGGTGAATGGCATTTCTTAGTTCAAAAGTTATTTCCTCATGGGCCATTTTTAGAATATTGAATGAGGCCTTTCCTGAAGAATTCTGAAGATAGGTGCCAGTTGGTCCTTTGAATTGCAAAATCTCTAGTTCGTAGTTTATGATTACGCTGGCGGGCACATATTGGGCCAAAAGCACTGCATCAAAGGTATTTCCGAGGTTTGAACTGGGCTGATTGTTGAGGTTTTTCTTTATTGTTGGAAGGATAGTTCTGTTCTTCTCAGCGTTGATCGTAATCGGCAAACGCGTGGTGAGATCTACATTTTTCACCAATCCCGAGTTTTGTTTGCGACTGTAAAATTTACATTTTTTGTTCACTATCGAGAACAACTTGGCTGAAGAACCTATGGTCTCGGATTTACCGAGAATCAGATATCCGCCATCATTGAGTGCATAATGAAAGGTGTTAATACACTTTTTTTGATAGAAAGTATCCAGATATATCATGAAATTTCGGCAGCTGATCAGGTCCATTCTCGAAAAAGGAGGATCGTTGAGAATGTTGTGCTGAGCAAACACACATACGTCGCGAAGCGATTTCACAATTCGGTATTTATCCTTTGACTTCGTAAAAAACTGTCTCAGTCGTTTAGGAGACACGTTTTTCAACTGACTCTCGGTATATTCACCATTACGAGCCAAGCCGATGGCCTCTGCACTAAGATCAGAAGCAAAAATCTGAAATGGAATATTAACAGATTGGCTTTGCTGGATTTCAAGCAATGCAATAGCAATGGAGTAAACCTCCTCACCTGAGGCACAGGCTGCCACCCAAATCCTGATGGTTTCACCTTCTTTTTTAGATTTTATAATTCGAGGCAGAATACTCTTCTTTAACAATAAAAAAGTCTCTGGGTCTCTGAAAAACTCGGTTACGTTGATCAATAAGTCCTGATAAAGGAGGTCTATTTCAATCGGATTCTCTATCAAAAAGTCGGCATATATATGGATGGACGCCAATTTTAGAATCATCATGCGTCTCAACATCCGACGTTTGACGGTATTCATTTTGTAATGGAAAAAATCAACGTTTTTTTTAATCAAAATCAGGTTCAGGATTTTGGCCAAATCTGGATTTTCATTTTCTATTTCATCTTCAGGATTTATTTTCTTCAGACTTCTATTAACGAGCGGATGCTTACTTATCCAATTTATTTCCTCAGCTATTTCTTTCGGTGTCATCACAAAATCTACTATACCTTCATTAATAGCAGACTGAGGCATGCTTTGATATTTGGCAGACTCATCTTGTGCAAAGGTTATCCCGCCGGCCAGTTTTATTTCTTTCAGACCTTTGGTGCCGTCGTTGGCACTACCTGATAGAACAATGCCAATCACATTTTCTTTATGGGTCTCAGCGAGAGATTCGAATAAACCACTATGGACTAAAAGTCCATAGTTTTCGTACAGACTGAAAGTCTGCCTATTCAACGATGAAATTTGTATTGTCATTAGAATCAGGATTTCTATGATGTTCCAAATATTCGTTTACCATTTCATCTGTTATATTGCCTGTACTCCAACATCCAAATCCTATTGCCCAAAAGTGACGACCCCAATATCTCTTCTTTAACTCCGGAAATTCCATCTGCAATTTTCTTGATGAACGCCCCTTTAACAGCTTCACTAAAGTACTCAAATCTTGCGATGGCCTGTATTCTACATGCATGTGAATATGATTCTTCGATACAACACCTTTCAAAATCTGTACACCTTCTGCCTCACAAATTTGTATCAAGATAGTTCGACAACGTATCTTTATATCACCTTCCAAAACCGAATATCTATACTTCGTTGACCATACAATATGAGCAGTCAATCGGGATACTGTATGTCCGCCACTTCTTTGAAATTCCATAACATAAAGTTACAAATTTTTTAGAAACTAAAGTGACATGCAATAAATTGCATAGTTTTAACTTAATTTGAGACCAATAAAACATCTATCGAAATGGCTGCGGCAGTTTTTGAGCGAGGAATTAATTTTATGTGGCCATCGGTTACTTCTATGCCTTTGTTGGACGGAATCACATACACATTGTTGGGCTTCATTTTCTCCATATCATCAATGTCCTGCACTTTCATGTTGGTTACTTTCGACAATATTGGAGAGAGCATGCTTTTATGGTCAGGGCTGAGGTGCTGCACCACTATATAAGCCATGCCTGTATCCGGCGAGAGATTCTGAAGCAGTTGAATGATAGCCTCTAAGCCACCAGCCGAAGCCCCAATGGCCACTATCGTAAAAGTCGAACTTTCGACCTCTTTCTTTACAATGCTTTTTCTCTTTGCCTTTGTGATTTTTGTGCCAGTAGTAATACTTTTTGGCAACACTTCGAGTGCTTCGGGTACATTTCTATTAGGTGGCGAATTTGCTTTCATGGCTAAATGCTGTTAGACAACGAAGGTAGTCTAATAAACCAGCTTCCAACCATATTAGCCATTTAGTTTCTCACAAACTATCGACAATCATAAATTATGACTTTCAGAATCTGCTTTTAATCCCAAATCGGTCAAAGAATAGTCTTATTTTATTCAAAATCAATAAATTATGTGTGAATCTTGAAAATACCCTTCTAAATTCTGTAATGGTTTAAAGGAGTAACAAAACCAAATTTGTATTAATAAAATAGACTTGAAATATAAGTTAGAAATTTATGAAAATCCGATTCGTTCTGATCGTCAATATAATCGCTCTTTTTCTTATTTCTCAGTTCTATTTGGCTGTTACGAGCAACCGAATAGAAGACAGAAGTACCTATAAAGTGTTACATGTCAACAAAAACTTCGAGATAAGGAAGTACAACGCCATAGCTCTAGAGGTAATCAATTCGCAAGCACATAAATTTAAAGAATATAGCAAAAACGGGATAAAAAATGTGAAGCAATTTGGCTTGATGGATAACACTAACTCTGCCAAATTCTCAAGCTTAATGGTTAGTAGAAACCTAAACTCCAGCCAGAATGTAAGAGCCCAAAATCAGCCTTCTAACCAACATGAAAGCTATCTGGCAGTAGTCAGTTTTGACGGATTCGCATTTGAAAACGACATCAAAAAATATGCAAAAACAATGGTATTGGCCTTAAAAAAAGCTAATATTCGACATTATGGCAACTTCCATTTTGTAGGCTACAACTCACGCTTTCAGCTCTTTAAAAGACGTAATGAAGTAATAGTACACATAAACTATAAACAATAACAACATGGAAATGAAGCAAGAAATCGATGTATTGGATTTTGAAGACATTGAGCGATTCAACGAGGATTATTTCTTAACCCAAAAACCTGTGGTTATAAAAGGTCTGGCCGACCAAAAAGTAGCAGGCAAGCAGTGGAACATCAAATATTTCAAAGAGAAAGCAGGCGATTTAGAAGTTAGTGTCTTTGATAATACCAACAAGAAAAGTGCGAAATCAGCCTTTACTTCGCCAGACCTCAAAATGAATTTTGGAGATTATTTGTCTATCATACAAAAAGATGAGACAACTGACCTGAGGATTTTCGGGATGCGGATTTCGAAAGAACTACCACAACTTAACAGTGATTTTCCTTGTCCCAGTATTTTTGAAGGTATGCTCCAAAACCTCGGTCTGATGTTTTTCGGTGGCAAAAACACCACGGTCAGGATTCACTACGACATTGACATGTCCAACGTGCTGCTCACCCACTTTGGCGGAAAGAAAAAAGTCGTACTGGTAGCACCCGAATACACCAATTTGCTTTATTGCCTACCCTACTGCACCTACTCGCTCATCAACCTCGATAAACTGGATTTTGTAAAATACCCGGGCTTGAAATTCATAAAAACCTATGAGTGTACCCTTAACCATGGCGATTCTATATTTATGCCCAGTGGCTACTGGCATTATATGACTTACCTAGAAGGCAGCATGTCGGTAAGTTACCGAAAGTTATCGCCCTCGATTAAAACCAACCTAAGAGGCTTAATGAACATCACACTCCTGATGCCGTTTGACAAACTAATGGGTAAAACCTTGGGTGCAAAATGGCTAGCAGCAAAAGAAAACATTGCACAAAAAAGAGCCGATAAGGCCATCAGGAATTTGAGCTTTTCCTAATGTGTGAATTATACAAATCCAATCCCATATTTTACAACAACCTCACAATCAATATCCCCACCTTTACGCTGTGGAAATTTTTTCACCATAAAAACACAAAAAATGAAATCTAACGAAGATCTTCAAAAAGAGGTACAGGAAGCCATTAAATGGGAACCGAAACTCCATGCAGCAGAGATTGGAGTGGTGGTGCAGGATGGCATTGTGACCTTGTCAGGCACGGTGGACAACTATGCAAAAAAAATACAAGCAGAAGACGCAGTAAAACACATAATGGGCGTAAAAGCTGTGGTAGAGAAAATTGAGGTAAAATTCAACACCGATTGGGCCAAACACGATGATAACGATATAGCCAAAGAAATAGTAAACGCCTACAAATGGAACTGGCAGCTGCCCAATGACAAAATTCATGTAAAAGTAGAAAATGGCTGGATAACCTTAGATGGTGAAACCAACTGGAATTACCAGAGAGAAGAAGCTAGAAACTCTATCAAAAACATGACAGGCATTAAAGGTGTAACCAACAACATTACCATCAAATTGGAAGTAGAAAACAAGATAGAACAACATGACATTGAGGCAGCTATCCAACGAAACTGGTCGGTGAAAGACGAAAATATCGATGTGGCAGTAATGGACCACAGAGTAACGCTTTCAGGCGATGTGTCATCATGGTATCAAAAGGACGAAGCCTCACGTATGGCTTGGAGTGCCCCAGGGGTTTGGTCAGTAGATAACCAGTTGGAGGTAATTTCTGAGTATGATTATGTATCTTGAAAGTTTCAAATAGCAGTTACTAGCCACACACACTAATTTGAAAATGCAGACACTTAAAAAAAGCAATCTTGAAAAGATACTTGACAATAGGTGTTTGCTTTTCTTTTGAATTTAGCCTTCTCGCTCAATTTTAGCCTTCTCGCTCAATGAACTATACACCTTTAAAAACACCATTCGATTGGTTTACAACAAAATCACAAAAATATCCTCAAAACTATGCACAATATAGCCATCATTTCCTCGAGCATCAGACCTGACAGAAAAAGCCACAGATTGGCATTGTATTTCATGAAATATCTCAACGATAATTTCTTGGCCAATGCCAATATTTTGGACCTGAAAGATTATGATTTTCCGATATTTAGCGAAACGCTTAAAATACAAAAAAGCCCCTCCAAAAAGTTACTGGATTTTGCCGAAAAAATAAAAAAGTCTGATGCCATTATTGTAGTCACGCCGGAGTACAATGGCGGCTATCCAGCCAGCTTAAAAAACGCCATAGATGTTCTTTATGAAGAATGGCGACACAAACCGGTCGGAATAGTGACGGTTTCAGGTGGTCCATTTGCAGGCACTCAGGTATTGGTATCGTTCCAATTTTCGCTTTGGAAAATGAAAGCCTGGACCATTACGGAGCAATATTGTGTTCCAGACGTCGAAAAAAACTACGACGAGGAAGGAAACAGCCTGCACAAAAAGATCAGCGAACCCCTCACCGAAGCCTTCCTAAAAGAACTATTTTGGTGCATAAAGGCTGACAAAAGTGTGGGTTAAAATGTGTGAATGATGTAAGCCAAGTTTGGAATTTTGTAACACTCGAGGAGCAAGGAGCACCTACCTTTGAACTATCATAAAACCCCTTTTATCATGCCTATTTTAAATATTCTAATTGTTGTAATTGTTGTTGGATTTTTGCTTTGGTTGGTCAATAATTATTTGCCCATGGATGGCAAAATCAAGAAAATACTAAATTTCATAGTCGTGGTGGCAGTAATCATTTGGTTACTCAAAGTTTTCGCAATCATCACTATTTAAGCCCTTTAGCAGCATTACGTTACTCATTTGTCACGCAACTTTTATTTAAAAGACATTTTATTCAGCTCTAGCCATTAATATAAAAAACACTATGAATTTAAAACGAATTTTCGGAGCCTTACTTACATTCTTAGGTATTATTGGGCTTATCTATGCCGCCTATTTATTTGTAAATACTTCTACAGGAACCCGCAACATCAAATCACTCGTGACTTATGGTCTGATCGGAATTCTGTTCTTTGTGTCAGGCATCGGACTCATTAAAACAACAAAAGACGAATCATGAAAAATATTAAAGTGTTGTTTGGTATTCTATTTTTCGCACTTTTAGTGACCAGCTGTAGAACAAACTATGTAAAAGAAAGACCCACTATTGCGGAGGTTTTACGGCCGCCAAGTCCTGGGAACAATTATGTATGGCTAAATGACAACTGGGTCTATAACAGACAAGAGAGAAATTACATCAGAAGCAACGGTTACTGGGCGAAGCCCAAAACCAACAGAAACTACCGACAAGGATATTGGAAAACCAATAAAAATAGCAGCCATTGGGTGGCAGGTCGTTGGAAATAATTCAAAAAAACAACAATAATATGAAACCATCTATTGGACTATCAGAAGAAAGCTTAAACAAAAGTGTTAAGCTATTGTCCGTCCTACTATCCGACGAGGTAGTGCTTTATACCAAAACCCGAAATTTTCACTGGAATGTTTTTGGTGAAAGTTTTATGGAACTTCACAAGCTTTTTCAAGCCCAATATACAGAGTTGGAAGAAACCATAGACACCGTGGCCGAGCGAATAGGAAAACTTGGTGGCAAAGCCATAGGCACCATGAAAGAATTCTTAGAAAACACCAGACTGAAAGAAAACCCTGGCGTTTATCCTGCCCAAAAAGTAATGCTAGTAGAGCTTGTAAATGACCATCAATCGATAATTGTGAATCTCCGCAAAGATATAGAAACTACTGACAAAAACGGCGACGCTGGTACTACGGATTTCCTAACCGGAATACTTGAATATCACGAAACCACTGCCTGGATTTTGAGACGATATCTAAATTAGACCAATCAACCTATGAATACCAAAACAGATAGTGATGGCAAAAAATATCTATTTTCGAGAAGCTTAGACACGATTTTTTTGGCTGTCAATAATGTTTTTAAGTTCATAGGTTTGTTTTTCAAAGAAGCTTTCACAGCACCTTTTGAATGGAAAGAAACTATCAATCAGTGCTTTAATGTCGGTTTCAAATCCCTGCCACTGGTTTCTTTGACGGGTTTTATCATCGGTATCGTTTTTACCAAACAATCACGCCCATCGCTTTCCACTTTTGGAGCCAGTTCATGGTTGCCTTCTCTGATTTCTATAGCCATCATCAGAGCTTTGGCTCCCTTGGTAACGGCTCTAATAGCGGCCGGAAAAGTAGGTTCCAACATCGGAGCAGAACTGGGCTCCATGAAAGTCACCGAGCAAATAGACGCCATGGAGGTTTCGGCTACCAATCCCTTCAAGTATTTGGTAGTCACTCGGGTCATTGCTACCACATTCATGATGCCTGTATTAGTGCTTTATTCTGGCCTAGTAGGTATGTTAGGATCATTTATGAACATCCACCAAAACGAACAAACCAGTTTTTCAGCCTTCATAAAAAACGCCTTCAGTACCATTTCATTTTTAGATATTAACTCCTCCATTTTCAAGGCCGTTTGTTATGGATTTACGATTGGTGTAGCAGGCTGTTATCAAGGATATTATGCCGAAAATGGAACGCAAGGTGTCGGAAAAGCGGCCAATACTGCGGTTGTGGTAGCTATGTTTCTGATTTTCATTGAAGAAATGATCATCGTTCAATTTGTAAATTCTATTCGATAAAATTTATGATAAAAAATGATTCAAAACCAACCGTTATCAGCATAAAGAACCTCAAAAAGTCGTTTGGTAGCCTGAAGGTCTTAGACGGGGTAAATCTAAATATCAAATTGGGTGAAAATTTGGCAGTTTTAGGCAAATCAGGAAGTGGAAAATCTGTTTTGATAAAAATCATTTCGGGCCTCCTGAAACCCGACGCAGGAACTGTGGAAGTTTTGGGTTTGGAAGTAGATAAAATCAGTACAAAAGAACTTAGGACATTGAGGTCTAAAATTGGTTTTTCTTTCCAAAACAGTGCCTTATATGACAGCATGACGGTCAGAGAAAATCTAGCTTTTCCTTTAATTCGGAACAAAACAGACCTTTCCAAAAGCGAAATACAACATGCCATTGAGGAAGTTTTAAACCAAGTAGGTTTGCCACAAACTATAAGCCAAATGCCCTCAGAGTTGTCTGGCGGTCAAAGAAAAAGAATAGGGATAGCCAGAACGCTCATCCTAAAACCCGAAATAATGCTGTATGACGAACCCACAGCAGGTTTGGATCCTATCACTAGCAGCGAAATCAACAGTCTAATCAAAAAAGTACAAACACAGTATAAAACCAGCTCAATCATCATTACCCACGACCTCACTTGTGCCAAAAACACAGCTGACAATGTGGCAATTTTGGTCAACGGTAAGTTTTTACAATCAGGAAGTTTTGAGGAGGTTTTCAAGTCTGAAAACGAAATAGCTCAATCTTTTTATGAATACAATTTTATAAATGAAAAATGAAAGCATTGAAAAATAACCGGCCGGTGATAGTTGGCATGTTCATTTTATTGGGTTTGGTGATATTGGTTCTAACCGTTTTTACGTTGGGCAATCAAAAGAAAACCTTTGTAAAAACCTTTACACTTTTTGCCGTTTTTGATAATGTGGGTGGTCTACTGAAAGGCGGCAATGTTTGGCTATCTGGGGTTAAAATTGGCACCATCAAGAAAATCAGTTTTTATGGAGATTCCAAAGTAATGGTGGCAATGAATATTGAACAAGAAGCGGAGCCCTATATCCGCAAAAACGCCAAGGCAAAAATAGGATCAGACGGCTTGATAGGCAACAAGATAGTCATCATTTATGGTGGGGATAAATCTGTCCCACAGGTAGTTAAAGGGGATTTCTTAAAGGTAGAAAATGGCCTCAGTACCGACGATATGCTAGCTACTTTGCAAGAAAACAACAAGAATATCCTAGAGATAACAAAAGACTTTAAAAGCATCAGCAAAAAAATAGATACTGGCGAAGGTGCTTTAGCTACCTTACTGAACGACCCTGCCATATCGAATCAATTAAGAGCATCCACCAATAATCTGCAAGCCACTTTAATCAATCTCAAAACAGTTTCTGAAGGCAGCAAGGCGGTTTTGGCTAATCTGGAAGGATTCTCAAAAAAACTGGTTCTACCGGGTAACTCAATCAACGACATAGCCAGCGATACCATCATTTACAAAAGTCTAAAAACCACTTTGGCAGAGCTCAATGAAGCCTCAAAATCAGTAACGAAGTTCACCGAAAACCTCAAATCTGCCAGTGACAAATTAGGTCAGAAAAACAATGCGGTGGGCGTATTACTCAATGACTCCGAAACCGCCGATGCCATGAAAACCACTCTAAAAAATCTAGAATCCGGCAGCAAAAAACTCGATGAAGACCTAGAGGCTTTACAACACAATTTTCTACTAAGAAGATTTTTCAAGAAAAAGGCAAAAAACAAATAATTTAACCTTTAATAATCAATCAGTATAAAGTAGGGCTCTTAATATTGAAATAATTAAGGAATACATTTATTCAAAATACTATAAACCAAAGCTTTAGAGATTACTAAATAAATACTAATGGTTCCAAATATTTTCTGTGCAGTCCGTTGTAAAATTTCGCTACTAATAATTTCACTAGAAAAAAGAATGCCAAAAGCGAAATTTTTCAGAGGATCATTGCACAGAAAGTGTTTTTTTTGACGGTTGGCCGCAGGCATTCTTTTTTTTCAAAAAAAAAGAATGCCTGCCTGGCAAGGCACGCAAAGTATATATTCATTGAGTTCTTTAACCCAGATTCTTTAAAAAAAATATTCATTACTACTTCCAAAAGGTGTGAATATTGAAACATTCTACCATTTTTATGTAACAAAAAAACTCCTTTTCCGCATGACCTTTATGTTATGAAATTTCATTCACCATCATAAAGAAAATGTCATGCCAAATCAGACCAAATGGTCCATCGACCAAGCCCACAGCGATATTACCTTCAAAATCAGACACTTAATGATTGCCCATGTGAAGGGTTCATTCAAAACATTTGATGCCAATATTTACACCTATGGCACAGACTTCAGCACTGCTGAAATTGATGTTTGGATAGACGCGGCTTCCATAACAACTGGGGACGATAATCGTGACGAACACCTCAAGGCTATGGACTTCTTAGATGTGGTAAATCACAAACAAATTTCGTTTGTTTCTAGCACAATCGGTAAGATTAATGAGGATCAAAAACACGAATTATGGGGAGAACTAACCATAGTTGGTATCAAACAAAACGTCAAATTCGATGTGGAATTTGGTGGAATTATGAAGGACCCATGGGGAAATGAAAGAGCGGGTTTTACGGTTACAGGCAAAATAAAAAGGGCCGACTGGGGCTTGGTTTGGAACTCCAACTTAGAGGCTGGTGGCATTATGATAGGCGACGACATCAATATTGCTTGTGAAATAGAAGTTACCAATGTTGGCTTCAAAGACTTAAAAATGGAAGTTGAAAACTCAGCAATAGAAACAGTGTAACTCTATTATTCAATTTTAATCAAAACCCCTAATAACATGAAAACTATTCTTTTTCCGACTGATTTTAGCGACAATTCGATGCATGCCGCCCAATATGCGGGTATGTTGGCCAGACGTTTCGATGCCAAACTTATCATTGTCAATGTATTTAGCAATGTCATTTCGCTCGGAACGGACCTAAATATGATCAATGAAACCACCTTGCTCGAGGAGCAACTCCATAAGAACTCTATGCACAATTTAGAAATCTTCAGCGGGAAGGTTTTTCTAAGCACGGAGCTACCAGAGGTTCAGATAGAACACCAATTGGTGTATGGATTTGTCACCGAAGGAATCCTAGAAATGGCTAATGCGATGAATGTCGACATGATTGTGATGGGAACAAAGGGCGTTTCCAATGTATTTGACAAATGGATGGGCTCCAATGCCGAAAGTGTCATTAAAGCCGCCAAATGCCCCGTGTGGGTTGTACCTACAAACGCACAGCTAACTGTTCCTCAGCTATTTATCT
Source organism: Lacihabitans soyangensis (assembly GCF_024343775.1). GTDB lineage: Bacteria > Bacteroidota > Bacteroidia > Cytophagales > Spirosomataceae > Leadbetterella > Leadbetterella soyangensis. Next base: position 32,815 of record NZ_RJUF01000184.1, read on the forward strand.
ATGCGGCTGATCTGGAGGAAGACGAGGTTTCTGCCACAAAAACGCTCTTAGATTTCTCAGTACCCTTGGGTGCAACATGCAAAGTCATACACATTCAGAATTATTTTGATAAAGACCTCAAACAAAAATCAGCCGAAACTATGGCAGACTTGAGCAAGGAATTTGACGGTAACAACATCACCTTCAAGGACTTAAAACGCAACGAAATAGTGGAGGGAATAGAAACTTATACCCGAACCCATAAACCAGACGTATTGGCTCTGGCGGTTTATGATAAAAACATTTTTAGTAACTTATTCAATAGCAGCATTACCAAGCATTTTGTAGAAGAAAGCAAAATACCCATACTGATTTTCAAAAAAGAAAAATTATGAGAACCGTTGCCGAAATGAATGCCAAGATATTAAAACTATCGCAAATGATTGAAGCAGATTATCCTGAAATATCTATGTATCTAACCGAAATGCCCGTGACGATCCCGAATGTCTCTTCTCCAAAAATAAATGCGAGTACACTTTCAGAATACTACGAATCTTTAAAAATCTTGCTTAAAGATTACATTGAAAATAAAAAGAAATTAAGAATTTGATCTAAGCCCAATAATGAAACGTACATACACAAAAGTCGAGAAGTTTTTTGAGAAAATAACTTACCTGATTACCGCCGTTTTAGGCAGTTCAATTACTTTTTTTCTGGCCTTAGTAATGGTGGTTTTTTGGTTTTTTAACCGTCAATACAGCCAGCACGATACCAATGAGGTCATAAGAGACTTGATTCACGGAATCACTTTTTTGAGTCTCTTTGTAATTCAAAAAGAGTTCAGCAGATTCTCGGGTTCGCTTCATTTAAAGGTAAACGAACTGGTGGCATCTACCGAAACTGCGAGCAATTCGGTGATAAACGTAGAGTCAAAAACAGAAATAGAAATACACGAATTACAGAAAGAATACGCCGAATTGGTTGAAAAAATTGAAAAACCTGAAGACAAATTATAAGTATCCCAAAGGTTAAATGTGTGAATTATATAAGTGTTTTTAAGTATTCTATAACAAGGCGAACCACTATTTGCCTGACCTTTGTATCATAATCATTTTTAATAAAAATACGATCAAAATGTCAAAAATTAAACTCATTATTGTCTCTATATTATTCATTCAGGTGGGTATATTAAAAGCACAAACTTTGTCTGTTGGACCGGTTGTTGGGGTAAACTTCTCTACCTTCTCTGGACCTACAAACACCAAGTTTTTGCCAGGTGTTGCCTTAGGGGCATTTGCAAACTATAGTGTAAACGAGCACGTAGGCATCGGAGCGAAATTTATTTATTCGCAGCTGGGTACTGACTACAAAAATGTAGACTACATCAACAGACTGCATTACTTACAAATGCCTATTACAGCCATTTACTATTTTGGAGAGGTTGGCGATAAATTCAGACCTAAAATATTCGGCGGGCCGTACATCGGTACACTTTTAGGTGCCACACTCAAAGAAGGAGTGAAAATTACGGAAGCAAACGGAGGTCCTGTTTATAAAAAATTGGACGTTGGTGCATTGGTTGGAGTTGGATTTAACTATCGTATACAAGACCGTACATGGTTAAATTTGGACGCTGGCTTTAGTCAAGGATTCGCCGACGTTAATGAATCACCAACCGCCAGTTTCAAAAACCAATCCTTCGGTCTGAACGTAGGAGTGAGTTTTCCGATCAAATAAAACCTGAAAAGTCTATACCGCAAGAGTCTGTTATAAATGGTTTTATAGCAGACTTTTTGTTTTAGTATTCATCTATAAAACCTTCCAAAAAGGCAAAAATATGGTAATCGAGATAAGAAATATTTTTGACGGTATCGGAGCATTTATTTTGTTTATTTTTAGATTCTTCAAGGAGCTTTTCAAACCACCTTTGGAGTTAAAGGAATTCATAAAACAATGTTATGTAATTGGTTACAAATCACTTCCCTTGGTAGCCATAACCGGATTTATAATGGGATTGGTGCTAACACTGCAATCTAGACCTACACTTGCAGAGTTCGGGGCCGAGTCCTGGTTGCCAGGTATGGTTGCACTCTCTTTGATTAGAGAAATTGCTCCCGTGATAACGGCACTGATTTGTGCGGGTAAGGTAGCCTCTGGGATCGGAGCAGAGCTGGGTTCAATGAAAGTGACCGAACAAATAGATGCTATGGAGGTTTCGGCTATTAATCCATTCAAATATTTGGTAGTTACCCGAATACTCGCAGCCACGCTCATGATTCCGCTGCTGGTAGTATTTGCTGATGGCATTGGCATATTTGGTGGATTTGTAGGTTATAACATCCACAGCGAGCTGAACATTATCAGATACAATTCGCTAGTTTTTGAAACCCTAGGTTTTGTGGATATTTTTCCGGCAACTATCAAGACGTTCTTCTTTGGTTTTTTTATTGGCACCATTGGCTGTTACATGGGTTTTACGGCCTCTAATGGCACTGAAAGCGTCGGAAAAGCAGCCAATTCAGCAGTGGTTTATGCATCACTGGCCATTTTTATAATCGATATGTTGGCTGTTCAGTTGACAGATTTGATTTTCTGAAGAATTATTTTTTACAAACAAAAGCCTTTTTTAAAACCCAACCATGTTACTGTAAGGCCTTATTTGACTAGTTACGAAAAATCTCATTTCAGTGAAAAAACAAACTCCAATAATAGAAATCAAAGGTCTTTTCAAATCCTTTGGCAAAGATAAAGACGTTCTGAGAGGTGTCAATATCAATGTCAATAAAGGAGAGAACTTGGTTGTTTTGGGGAAATCTGGCTCGGGAAAATCCATCACCATCAAGTGTTTGGTGAGGTTGGTGGAAGCCGACAAAGGCGAAATTAAGGTCTTTGGCACAGAACTAACAAACCTTGCAGAAGACGAGCTGAATCAGGTCAGACTACGAATAGGTTTTTTATTCCAAAATGGTGCCTTATACGACTCCATGTCTGTTAGAGAAAACCTGGCATTTCCCCTGCAAAGGCATAGACCAGAATTCACCGATACACAGATAAACATAGCCATTGAGGAAACTTTAGAAAGCGTAGGATTGATAGAAGCCATAGACAAAATGCCCTCAGAACTATCAGGAGGCATGCGGAAACGCGTTGGATTGGCAAGAACACTCATCCTTAAACCCGAAATACTTCTATACGACGAACCCACCACAGGTCTGGACACCATCACTTCTAGGGAGATCAGCGAGTTGATCATATCCATCCAGATGAAATTCAAAACCACCTCCATCATCATCACCCACGACATGGCCTGTGCCAAGTTTACAAGCAACCGAATCGTGATATTAAGAGACGGTGTGGTGTACACCGAAGGTACTTATCAAGACTTAGAACAAAGCGAAGATCAATGGGTTAGATCATTTTTTATATAAAACCAAAAAGAAAATATTCCGAAATACCCGAAATAAAAATTAATAGAAATGAAGAAGGATTCAGGATTTAAATGGAAACTAGGCGTGTTTGTCACTGCTGGAATTCTCTTTTTCGCAGTCACGATATATTTTGTAGGCAAACAAAAAAACCTATTTGGTTCGGTAATTCACCTAAAATCCCACTTCAGAACGGTAAGCGGCTTAAAACTAGGCAATAACGTTCGTTTTTCAGGCATTAATATTGGCACCGTCGACGCCATAGAAATGATATCTGATACCTCGGTAATGGTGGAGTTGGTTATACAGAAAAATGCACAACCATTTATAAAAACCGACGCAAAGGTTGGAATCAGTTCGGACGGACTTATGGGTGAAAAAGTACTGGTTATTTCTCCGGGCACATTTACTTTTAAGTCTGTAAAAGACAATGACATTTTGAGATCAAAAACGGCCATAGAAATGGAGGATGTCATGTTGAGCATGAAAAAAAGCATGGATAATGTGGCTCTCATATCTGACAACTTGGCCCAGTTCAGTTATAAAATCAACAATAGCAATGGTGCACTTTCAAAGCTAATTTCAGACGAGGATTTTTCCAAGAGTTTAGAAATGACACTGATAAATCTACAGAACAGTTCTGACGAATTCGCCAAATTTGCAGTTAATATGAACAACGGCAAAGGTGCATTGTCAAAACTTATGATTGATGAGAAATTCGGAAAAACGCTAGACTCGACCATGATGAATATTCAAAACGGCACCAAAGGACTCAACGAAACCATTGATGCTGCCAAAAGCAGTATTTTACTAAAGGGATACTTCAAGAAAAAAGCCAAAGAAGACTTAAAAATAGAAACCGAAAAACAAAAACTTCGGGACGCCAAATACGATACAAAAAATAAGATAAAAACCCCTAAGGACAGCCTAAAATAAACAATATAAGTTATTCAAAGCTAAATCCTAAGACGCAATTTCACTCTGCATTTAGCCTTTTGAAGGTGTGAATATTATAATAATGTGCAAGAATTTCGTAACAATTTTATTATAGAAAAAGAGACCTTTGGAGTATAAAAAAACACTCCCAATGTCAAACGAAAAAGATAACAAAGATAAGTCCGGCAAGAAATCTCCCGCCAAAAGTCTGAAAGAGAAACGTTCGGCTAAAGTGGCGAAACGTGCAGAAAAACGTAGTCCATCTTCAACCTGATATAAACAAAAACATGATGGTTGAAGTGATAAAACAAGGGATACTTTTTGAAAAAACACCCATTGAATTTGAAGATAGTGGCGTGTTGAATCCTGGAGTAGTACAGGAGGGAAACATTGTTCATATATTTTATAGAGCCGTTAGCTTTAACAACTTTTCCACTATCGGCTATTGCAAACTGGAGGGACCATCAACTATTCTTAAACGAAACAACACACCCATTATCGTACCAGAGTTTGAGTATGAATCACGTGGTGTGGAAGATCCACGGGTGGTAAAAATAGACGAAATCTATTACCTGAGCTACACGGCCTACGATGGTATAAATGCCCTCGGAGCGTTGGCTACCTCCTCGGATTTAATCCATTGGGAAAAGAAAGGAATCATTGTTCCGCAACTAACCTACGACGAGTTCAACGATTTGACGGACCAAAAAAATATCCTAAATGATAAATACAGCAGGTTTAATGATCAAAATCACCTTCAAACAAATACAAACAAAGAAGTATTGCTGTGGGACAAAAATTTGATTTTTTTTCCGAGAAAAATAAATGGTAAATTCTGTTTTTTGCACCGTATCAAGCCCGATATTCAGATATTGGTGAGTGTAGAATCCATAACTGACATCACCAAAGATTTTTGGCAAAAATATTTCCTAAACTTTGAGGACAACATTCTGATGTCACCCAAATACGATCATGAGGTAAGTTACATAGGTGGTGGCTGCCCGCCCATAGAAACCTCTGAGGGTTGGCTATTTATCTATCACGGTGTCAAAGACTCTATAAATGGTTATGTTTATTCGGCCTGTGCCGCTTTGTTAGATTTAGAACATCCAAATACCGAAATAGCCAGACTCCCCTATCCTTTGTTCGAGCCAAACCGTGTTTGGGAAATCAATGGGGAAGTGAACAACGTATGTTTTCCTACTGGGACGGCATTGTTTGACGACAATCTTTACATCTATTACGGTGCGGCTGACGAACGCATCGCCTATGCATCAGTTAGTATTTCCGCATTATTAAAAGAACTTAAGCTAAACACAATACATCATGAGAAATCAAAAAACGTATAACTACAATAATAATATCCGAGGTAATGAGCTGAATATTAAATTTTTAAAGAGCCACAATAATCTGGAAAATGCATCCAAATTACCCGAAATCCTCTTCATAACATCATTTCCGCCTCGTGAGTGTGGCATAGCCACCTACTCGCAAGACTTAATCCTTGCCTTGAAGAACAAATTCGTTAACTCCTTCAATATCAGCATTTGTGCTTTAGAGTCGGACAATGAAAAACACTCTTATCAAGAAAAAATAAAGTTTAAACTCAATACCGATCAACCTGGGTCTTTTGCAGTTCTTGCAAATGAAATAAATCAGGACCAAAACATAGCCATGGTTATGATTCAGCATGAGTTTGGCTTTTATGTAAAAAGAGAATTCGAGTTTCAGCAATTTTTGGTAGCGATAAACAAACCCATCGTTTTGGGTTTTCATACTGTTTTGCCAAACCCAAATGCCTCTCTGAAATTCAATGTGGTTAAAATAGCTGCCGAAAGTACGTCAATAGTCGTGATGACCAAATCTTCTATGAAAATATTGGTAGAAGACTATGGAATAGAAGAAGATAAAATTGTCATTATACCACATGGAACGCATTTAGTTGAACATCAGGACAAAGATTTACTCAAATTAAAGTATGATCTCGAAGGCAAAAAAGTACTCTCAACTTTTGGGTTATTGAGTTCTGGAAAAAACATAGAAACTACCATAGATGCCTTGCCAGAAATAGTCAAAAAAAACAAAAATGTCATGTTTTTAATTATCGGCAAAACACATCCAACGGTGTTTAACCAAGAAGGTGAAAAATACCGAAACATGCTCAAAGAAAAGGTAGAGTTTTTGGGTTTGACAAACAATGTAAGATTTGTCAACTATTTTTTACCCCTGCACGACCTGCTTGAATATTTACAACTGACTGACATTTATGTATTTACATCCAAAGACCCCAACCAAGCGGTTAGTGGAACTTTTTCGTATGCCATCAGCTGTGGTTGTCCTATTGTTTCTACTCCCATACCGCACGCGGTAGAAGTTTTGAAACACGATGCTGGAGTTATTTTTGATTTTGGTGACTCCAAAAAATTATCTCTGGAAATCAACAAATTACTAAAAAGCAATTCGTTAAGAAAAAACATAAGTTCGATTGGTCTGCACAGCATGGCTCCCACAGCATGGGAAAACGCAGCCATAGCACATGCCTTGTTGTTTCAAAAGGTAGCTTCGAAAAAGATAGTTTTAGAATACAAAATGCCAGAGGCAAATTTGAATTATCTCAAAAAAATGACCACGAATTTTGGCATCATTCAATTTTCTATCATACACGAGCCCGACATAAACTCGGGTTATACGGTGGACGACAACGCCCGAGCTTTGGTGGCTACTTGTATGCATTTTCAAAATACCAACGACCCCGCAGACCTGCCGTACATCAAAATATATCTAAACTTCATAGTTTTTTGCTTGCAGACTAATACTCGTTTCTTAAACTATGTTGACGAAAACAAGCAATTTACCCAGCAAAACTACGAAACCAATCTTGAGGACTCCAACGGTAGGGCCATTTGGGCTTTGGGTTATTTAATTTCTGTAGGTGATTCGCTTCCAGAGGAGTTGGTAAAACAAGCCCACACAGCCCTTGACTTTGCCTTAACCAATATAATCGATATTCACTCTTCCAGAGCTATGGCTTTTATTATCAAAGGCTTATACTACAGAAACACGGTCAACAAAGACCTAAGGGATATTATTTTGCTGTCGCAAATGTCCAATAGATTGGTACAGATGTACCTGCATGAGTCTGAAAAAAACTGGGACTGGTACGAAAGCTACCTGACCTACGGAAACAGTATTTTACCCGAGGCTTTGTTATGTGCCTATTTGGCTACAAGTGAGCCCATTTATAAAGAAATCGCCAAGTCTAGCTTTGATTTTTTACTTTCTAAAATATTCATTGGAGAAGGTATTAGCGTGATCTCAAACAATGGTTGGCTTCACCGCGGCGAAGAAGATAACCGCATTACACAAGGCGGTGAACAGGCTATAGACATTACCTACACCATCTTGGCATTGGATAAATTCAGGAAGGTATTTCATGAAAACAACTATTCTGAGAAAATGCGAACGGCCTTTAGCTGGTTTTTGGGAAATAATCATTTGCATCAAATAGTCTACAATCCCTGCACAGGAGGTTGTTATGACGGTCTTGAAGACACCTATATCAATATCAATCAAGGAGCGGAATCTACCGTGAGTTACTTAATGGCCAGACTAACCATGGAAAATGTAAAAAAGCCCAATCAAATACGAACCGTAGAATTGCCGCAGCAGGTCGAGGTTTACTTATGAGCAAAGGCAGAGATGCCTAGGTGTGAATTTTATAAGTTTTCGGGAATATTGTGTAATGCATAGAGAGTTCATGATTCCGACCTTTGTAAAGAGAAATTTAGGATTTCGAAACCTTAATAAAAAGACAAAATGAGCAACTTACTGTATATCGTGGCCGTGATTTTGGTGATTTTTTGGGCAATAGGATTTTTTGCCTACAGTGCTGGAGGTATTATACATGTCCTGCTGGTGATCGCACTGATAGCCGTTATTTTGAGAATCATACAAGGCATAAGTATTATAAAATGAAGAATAGGAAACAATTAAAAATCGATGAAATGAAATCAGGAAAAGTATTATTAGGCGTATTGGCTGGTGCAGCCGTTGGAGCTATTGCAGGTATCTTATTTGCTCCGGATAAGGGTTCTAGAACCAGAAAACAAATTATGGACAAAAGCGAAGACTATGCCGAAGGACTGAAAGAAAAGTTTGAGGATATGACCACTAATTTGACCAAAAAATACAGCAATGCCATGCAAGAAGTAGACAGTTTGGTAGCTAAAGGCAAAAACAAGTATAACCAAGCCATGCACGAAGTGGACCAATTGGTGACTAACGGCAAAAACAAAATAATGGATCAGAAAAACGAAAATGTCTGAGAAATAACAAAGCACCTAGCCTTACGATGGGGCTGGGTGTTTTTTAAATACGAACAAAGCTATGGACACAAATTATGAAATTGTAGAAACGGTTTTTAAGAGAATTGAGAATTTGACTAGCAATCAAACCGAACTTATAAAACTCAAATTGTATAATAAAACCGCGGATTTGGCCACGTTTTTGGCCATGAAAGCCATAATAGTTACGGTTTTGGGTTTGTTTTTCCTTTTCTTGAATATAGGTCTGTCTCTATGGTTGGGTGAAATACTCGGCAAAATCTACTATGGATTCTTTCTTTTAGCGGCATTTTATGCTATTGCCGCTATTTTCATCAAAACAAGTATTTACAAATATCTTCAACTTCAAATCAACTTAATGGTACTTACAAAAATCCTTAAAGATGAAAACTTATGAGTAACCCCAAGGAAATTTTAGAGTTGAGAATCCAGGCATTAGAGGAACAACAAAAACTGGAGCTTGTACTTATAAAAGAAGATATTCGCTCAATATTTAGTAGTTTAAGTCCTTTCGAAATCATTAAAAACGCTATTAGCTCTGAGAATACAAGCGAGAGTTTGAGCTCAAATCTGATGGGTGATGTAATAGGAATGTCAACTGGATTTATTTCAAAAAAATTAATGTTTGGCACTACTTCCAACCCGTTCAAAAAAGTAATTGGCTCCATTATGCAGTTTGCTATTGGCAGATTTGTGGCAAATAACTCAGAAAGGTTGCAGGCCATAGGTGAGGTATTGATCCAAAAACTCACGCCCACCCAAGTCTTCAAAGGAGAAGAAGAAAAGTAATCATACCATTTGAAAAAATTCAAAACAAACTCAATCTCTCTTTTCTGAGAAGTTGATTTTTTAGCTAAAAGAAATTCACAAATAATTGAATTTCAATTAAATAAAACTAAATGTGTGAATTTCATAAACTTTGAATAACATTCTGTAAGACTTATGAAAATCAAAAAGCTGACCTTTGACTCACAATAAAAGATAAAAAACATTAATAACAAATCATGGCAAATCTTACTGAATTGAAAGGAAATTGGAACGAAATAAAAGGCAAACTAAAGCAACAATTTGCCATCTTAACAGACGATGATCTGCTACTCGCCGACGGCAAACAAGACGAATTGATGGGCAGACTTCAACAAAAATTAGGCAAAACAAAAGAGGAAATTCAAACGCTTATCAGCGGATTATAATAATTATTAAAAACTAAAAAACAATAGACAAAATGAGAAAAACATATCTAACACTTGCGGCAATAGCCATACTTTTTACGGCTACAAATTGTAAAACCGATACAGAAAAAGTAGAAGATGCCACCACAGATGTCGTAGAAGCAGGTAAGGACTTGGAAGAAGCCACCGATGATTACCAAGCTGAAGTAGCCAAGTACAAAATCGAAACAGCTGACAAAATTGCGGCCAACGAAAAAAGTATCGCGGAATTCAATACCAGAATAAGCACGGAAAAGAAATAAGCAAGAGAGGACTACAAAAAGAAAATTGCGGATTTGGAGGCAAAAAATTCTGATCTGAAAATGAAGATGGAAACCTACAAAGCCGACAGTAAAGAAAACTGGGAAAAATTCAAAGTTGAATTTTCACGAGATATGGACGAACTCGGACAGGCATTCAAAGATTTGACTGTAAAAAATGTTAAGCAGTAAAAAATCAGTCGAGAAGAAATTACAATTATCAAAACAATACAATGAAAAAGGCACACATATTTTTAACAATAATAACGCTACTAAGTTTCACAACTTTTGCACAAGAAAGCATGTCTGACGACCGTGGTAAGGTTAAAGTAGGCATCAAGGTTGGTGGTAATTACTCCAACAACTACGACTCACAGGGCGAGGAATTTACAGCCGAAAGTAAATTTGGCTTGGCAGGAGGATTATTTTTTGGGATTCCAATAGGTAAATTCCTGGGCATTCAACCTGAAATATTGTACTCTCAAAAAGGTTACAAAGAAACAGGACAATTTCTTGGAGGCACATATTCCTTAACCAGAACCACCGACTATTTAGACGTGCCATTGTTGCTATCCATCAAACCTGCCAAGTTCCTGACGATACAAGCTGGACCTCAATATTCTTATTTGTTAAAGCAAAAAGATGTTTTTGAGAATCCACTTACTACTGTCGAACAACAAAATGAATTTAAGAATGATAACATTCGTAAAAATATTTTGGGCTTTATTGGCGGACTTGACGTAAATGTGGGTAAGGTAATTATTGGGGCTAGAGCTGGTTGGGATATTCAGAACAACAACGGCGACGGTACCTCAACAAACCCACGTTACAAAAACGCATGGACTCAGGCAACGATAGGTTTTAATATTTTATAATTTTTTCAATAAACAAAGCCATGGACATTCAACTGATATTATTAGCATTGCTTTTGATAATTGGCACTTACGAACTAGTTACGCTCAGCATCAGACCAAAATCAGAAAAAAACATGTCTTTGTTTTGGAAAAAATCATTGAAGCATTTAGGAGTCTTCGAAAAAGGGTTGAAAAATACTGATGCTCAGAAATTTAAAATAACTTATTACATTTCAAATACTTGACTTTTTTATAGTGGTTAATAGGGTTAGCAAGAAAATCCCACCTTAAATTTAAGGTGGTTTTTTTGTAATACCGCTTAGGCACTTTTTATACCACTTTATTCCTGAGAATACCAATTCCTTCTATTTCTAACTCCACCACATCACCAGGTTCTAGCGGCCTATGAACCGAAAAATTATTCTCAATCAAACTTCCCCAACCTACTGTGCCCGAACCTAATATATCTCCGGGCATAATATTCACATCATTTTCAGAGGCTCTTTCGAGCATTTGACCAAACGAGTGATGGACCGTTTTATAGTTTCCTTCACAAACAGTCACGCCATTGATTCTAGAGGTCATTTTTACATCAAATCTAGCATCAGGCACCATCGGTACTTTAAGCGGGGACTCAAAATAACTCTCAGAAAAAGGAACCTCATATTGTTCGAATTCGTCGGCAGTCACGATGCATGGTCCAAAAGCATTGGCGAAATCCTTGCCTTTGTGCGGTCCGAGAGGTACGGTCATTTCTACTCTCTGTGTTGCTCGTGCCGTCCAATCGTTGAAAATGGTATAACCGAAGATAAAATCTTTTGCCTCCTCTATTTTAATATTTGTGCCTTTTTTCCCAATTATGCAAGCCATTTCTAACTCAATATCCAATTTTGCCTCGCCAGCTGGTCTTTTGATTTCATCATTTGGCCCGAATACATTGTGGTGGTTTGTAAAATAAAATATTGGCATTTGGTACCAAGCCTCCCCTACCGTATGCCCAAATGACCTCGAAGCATTTAGCATGTGCATTTCGAAGCCAACATAATCTCTTATACTACGAGGATTAGGCAATGGTGCTAAAAGTTTTACTTCATCCAAAGTATAATGCGGCTCGACAGCACCCAATGATTTGATAATCTGAAAGTAATCTTCATGATTGTCTATAAATGTGAGCATATCAGTTGGCAATTTTTCACTTGCCAAACGCATATCTACAACACTTTCGCCCTGTAGCCAACCAATGCGGCTTTCTTGGACTTTATTTAAGAATGATACGAGTTTCATTATTTAGTTATTTGTTATTGGGAAATTAGTTACTGATTGACTGGAGAATTAGTTGCTGTTCTGGGAGATAACTCTTTAATTCCCTTTCCAAATAACTAGCTTACTAATAATCAGTTTACCAGTAACCAATCCACTATATCTCCTCCGTCAAGGCCATTCCAGTTTTGCCCATGAGCATACCCATATTTGCACCTTCAGGAAGTGGTTGGTCATTATATTCGAGTAATTCCCATGCACCCAAAGTTTCAGAAACATCAACAACCATTTTGCATCGGTCGTAGCGGCGTTTCATATATCTGTCGAAAGTTTCTTCTACCGAACCTTCTTTTTGCAATTCCTCAATCAAAACCACCGCATCTTCGATTGCTAAAGCGGCACCAGAACCGAGTTGTGGAATGGTAGTATGAGCAGCATCACCTAAAACGACAACCCGGTTTTTGTACCATGGAGCCGGCATTTTGAGAGTTTCTAGTATTCTATAATTCACTAATTTTGCGTCAGTTACTTGCGAAATTAATCCCTGAACTAAAGGGATTGGATAGGCTGACATATAAGCTTTCAATTTTTCAACCAGCTGATCTTCAGGAATATGCGGATTATCTCCCTCAGCAGAATTCAGAAATATATAACACGCTTCGGCAGTCATCGGAATCACCCCGAGTTTATGTTTTTTATTAAAGAAAATATAGCCAGTATCTAAATCTGCGGGACGTTTGAAAGCATATCGCCAAACGGAAAGACCCACGTAGCTGGTTTTATATTCTCCAAAAACCAGTTTTCTAACTTTTGAGTTAACACCATCCGCCGCGATAACAATATCGTAACTACCAGAGGTGCCATCTGTAAAAGCTACATTAACTACATCAGGCTGATTATCAATACTTTCAACTGATACACCCATACGATATTTCAATCCTACTCGCTGAGCCTCTTCATATAAAACCTCATGTAATATTTTCCGAGAAATACCATTATGACTAGGAAAACGACCTATTGGTGGTGTTCCTGCCTCCCCTATTTGTACCCCATGTGATAGGCAAAGCTTTACTTTGCCATAAGGCGACCCTCTTCGCATGGCCTCGTCCGCCACGCCAATGGCATCCAGAGCACGTAAAGCATTGGCTTGCTGGATTATTCCTACTCCATAAACGTTGAATTCTTTGTGCAGTTCTATGATGTCTACCTCAAAACCCGCCTTTTTTAAACCAATAGCGGCCGACTGTCCACCAATACCTGCTCCGACAATTAAGATTTTTTTTACGTTACTCATTTTAATTAGGGTTGAAAATTAAATGGGTTAAGTTTTTATTTTTTCTGCAATCCAATCATACATTTCCAAAGTAGGCATAAAATCGTCTACCTGACAGTGTTGTGAACCACTTTCGCCAGCAGGTACTATTTTCATTTTGTGTTCACAAGTCAAATGTTTTTCAAGCGAAATGGCATGCTCTACAAAGTTTTGTTTATCGTCTCCGCCATGCATAATGAAGGTAGGCATCGAAATCATTTCTGCCACACCATTCTCCAAGGTAAAACCTTTTAATTTTTCCAAAACCTCCTCATAACTGTTGGCATCCAAGATGTGCATCACAATTTCGGCCAATGGATGCCTTTCTGTTCGGCCAGCCCACACTGCGTAATAAGACCATACGGCTCCATAAACCATACAAACCTTAAAACGCGGCTCAAATGCCGCACAACGTGCAGCCATGTATCCACCCATAGATACACCTGCTATGCCAATGCAGGTTGCATCCACTTCATCCTTGAGATTTGCCACAACATACTCATATACAGCTGTTCCGGCTACATTATAATCATAACGTGAATGGATATGATTTAAACGCAAAGCAGCTCCTTGACCCGGCCCGTCCACAGCCAAAAGAGCAATTCCTCTTTCGTTGAGGTGATTTCCGATACCAAAATAAAGTTCTTCTGCCAGGCTATCCAGCCCACCAAACATCACCATCACCGGTGGATTTTTAACTCCAGCGGGTTTAAACAAATAAGCAGGTAAGAACGAATTCTCGAATGGAACTTCGATTTGCAGCGGTTTTTCATCGAAATATTTAATAGCTCTGATGAAAGCTTCTCTTGCTTTGGTATAAGTATCGAGTTTCCTGCTATCCTTCAGATTCATGAAAAACTCGGCCGTACGCAAATAGTTAAATGCTCTCAAATAGGTTCTTCTGGCTGAAACAGGAGCATTATTCTTTTCAAAATCTTCCGCCCAACCAAATACCTGATTGCCTTTTTCGAGCCATGCAACATTAAAACTCTCTCGATTTTCTGGGTCGATTTTTTGAGCAACTTCTATAATTTCAGCAAATTCGCCACCCCCATAATGGGCTTGACTCAATGCTCTATTAACTTGATATGAGGGCATGTACTGCCCGGGATAAAAATGCCACATATTAGCCCCCATGCCCCCAAAGGGGGTTTCAACTTGGGGTCAGTTGGTTTAAATATTTAAAAATAATCGGCCAAATTGGAATAAAAGTCTCCGTTTAAATCCCCCCTTTGGGGGTAAGGGGGCTTACACATCCGCAGGCTTCACAGTGCCGTCTTCTGAAAGACCCATTTTTTTACCTTTACCCATCTCAGCAAATGGATTTGCACTTCCCCACGCATCGTTTGGATTGTCTTTTAGATAATGAACATCCAAATGATCAGGAGCAAAAACCAACCTAGCACAAGCGTAATATTCAAATAAAATACCACTGCCTGGATCAATAATATAAATAAAGAAACCTTCGTCAGCTTTGTGTCTAGTTGGAGCTCCCATTACACTCTTGTAGCCTTTTTCTATAAAATAATCAAGTGCTAAGAGTACCTCCTCGCGACTGTCAACATTCCAACAAATATGATTGAGAACACCTTCATTTTCTCCAATATTAGGATCTGTAAAGACAGCAATATCATGTGAAAGATTTGCAATAGTGTGTAATCCACCGATAGGTGGCATATCATCTGAAATTCTAATTTCGTCTGGGTTTTTAAAACCCATATTTTTCCAGAATTCTTTCTCAGCGACATATTTACCTTTGGCAACCATATAAGTCACATGATCAAAGCGACGCGGGTTGGCACCTTTCATACGGTTACTTGCGTAACGATCGGCGTAAACACTACCTCTTTCGCCTTGCTCTCGAAGCCACACTACATCCCAAAAAACTTCGTGTGTATGACCATCTGGAGACTGAAAACGATAGGCTCTTCCATGACCTAGATCGCCTTCTATCCAGCCACGACCTGCACCAATTTTTTCTAAATAAGCCACACACTCCTCAAGAGCTTCGGGACTGTCCGCACGCCATCCAATGTGCCCAAGACCAGACTTTTCGCTTTGAGTAAGTTTGAGGGTATGATGAAAATAATCTCCCCAAGCTCTGAGGTAAACTGATGATTCTTCGCGACCGGTTTCATCCATGCCAACCACATCCCTGAAGAATTCAACCGATTTGTTTAAATCAGTAGTCAATACCTCAACATGAGCCATTTGGGAAAGAAAATGAGGATTCTTTGCCATACAATATCTTTTTTTGTAAAATACTTTTATTTAATATTACAAAACTAACATATACACTAAAAATTAATTAATCGATTTTAATCCAATAATATTCATTATCAATCTATATTGTATTATATCCAACAAATAGACGCATAGTAATATTCGAATTTACAATAATTTAAGTCAATTCACGATATTCACTTGGCCGCAAGCCTATTTTGGTTTATAAAAAGCGAACATAGTCAGTCAATTCATTTTTGCCTATTCAAGAATTAATTTCAGTGATGTATATATTGTTTTACTTAAGTATACCTCTGCTTCGCGAAGGGGCATTTTTATGAATCGCTGGCAGATTTATTTAAATGATTGGTAAAACCAAGAAATTTTCTATCAAAGTCACTGATTCTGTTATTTTTCAAAGATGTAATGAGTTAAGATTGGGGATCTGTTCGGTCATTAAAGTAACTTTAGGTCTCGAATTGGCGACAAAGGCTTCAATTAACTTACTATAGTAATGAGATAATTACCGAGAACACGCATTGGGCATATTCCATCAACTTTCTATTTTTCCAAAATCCGTTCGACCAAACTTATTGGGTATCTCGTGGTAAGTTGCTGATGCTTAACAATGGAAAACTGTGGAATTCCAAAAAAAGGGTAATTCTTAATATAATTCCTTATAATAAGACATTTGAGTTAATTGTTTTAACTTAAATCACAGTATTGTACGTAAAAGTAATGTTCAATATAATCAAAAGTGATGATTGGGTATAGTGGCAAAAAAAAGTATTTTCATGAAAATTATTTCGATTCAGCTATTTGCCTTGATACATTTCTTTATTGGTCAACTAAAACTGTCAATCAAATAGATATTAAGTCGGTTGTCGTAGAAAAGTAGTGATCTTTGATAAACCTTAAACAATTAATAAGCGTAAAATTATTGATATAAATGATGTCGAAGTGAAACGTCTCACTGCCGTCAATACGAACAGTTAACTTATTGATTAAGACAAATATCCATACGTCAATATGACTATTTCTTTATTTTTAAGGGCTTAACTTTATGGGGTCTCAATATATTAAAACAAAATACAAATCAGATATTCTGACGAAAAAAAGTCGAAGGAACGATTTTGCAAAAAGCCCTTAAATCCAAAACTCAGTTTGCAGTAGTATGTTAAAATAACCTTCGATATATTTGTAAATGGCTGCTACTCAAAAAAGTTTGTAGAGCAAATTAGAATGAAATTTATGATTAAAAATATTATTAAAAGCACTTTGTTCTCGTGGACGATAATTATTGTTTTCCATCCCTTATTATTTGCCAAAAAAACGCCTAAACCAAGAATTGTCATCAGCACCGACATTGGCGGAACCGACCCCGACGATAATCAGTCAATGATTCACTTAATGATGTATTCTGACTTGTTCCAGATAGAAGGTTTAGTTTCTTCTCCATTCGGAAAAGGACGAAAAAAAGACCTTTTGGAAATGATTGACTTGTTCGAAAAGGATTTCCCAAAGCTTAAAAAGTATAATTCAAAGTTAGCCACACCCGATGCACTAAGGGCAGTATGTAAACAAGGAGAAACAGAATCAGCACCATATTCGGGAATCAGAAAATCATCTGAAGGCTCAGATTGGATAGTTAAATGTGCCAAAAAGAAATCAAACCAGCCACTTTGGGTATTGGTTTGGGGAGGTTTGGAAGATTTAGCTCAAGCTCTGTATGATTCCCCTGAAATTGAAAGTAAGATTAGGGTATTTTGGATTGGTGGACCAAATAAAAAATGGAGTATCAATGCCTATTCATACATTGTAGAACATCACCCAAACCTCTGGATGATAGAGTCCAATGCCACCTATCGGGGGTGGTTTATGGAAGATGAAAACGCTCCCGCGAACATGCACGATGCTGCTTATTATAATAATTTCTTCAAAGGTCGGGGTATAATGGGAGCAGATTTTATTAACTATTACAATGGGCATATCAAAATGGGTGACACACCCTCGTTGGCTTATTTGATGAATGGAAATCCAAACGACCCAAAGGGGGAAAATTGGGGCGGAAAATATAAACCGATTAATTACAGTTCAAGGCATGTTTTTGATAGAAATACCACCAAAGCAGATAGTTTCCCTGCTTATGGAGTAGTAGAATGGCGGTTTAACGGTCCAAGTATTACAATTCCAGCCGATTCCTCTTGTTTTACGTTGGAAATCCAAAAGCAAGAATGGCCAGGTTATTATCTTGGAAACGGTGTTTATGGAGTTCGATATTCTTCCAAAAAACCAGAGGTCAGTTCATATATTATTCACAGTAAAATCAAGGAATTGAACGGACAAAAAGGAGAATACACCAGTATTGCTCCATGGCCTGGTAAGCCAAATAAAGATGATTACAAATTAGGAAAAAATTGGTACGGTGACTTACCAAATCCTGAGTACTTTTTGGATGGGCAACAAGGAGCAAAAACACTTTCTAAACACCGAAAAGCCTACCTTAACGATTGGGCAAAACGCTGGGAATGGCTAAAATAGCCCTTTAAATTCAACCTTAAATATTAAATATTATTATCAATGAAAATCCTTAAACTAATTATTATCCTACTTTTTTGTACTAAACTCTACGCCCAAAATACTAAGCCAAGAGTAATTGTATTGACCGATATCGAAAACGAACCCGATGATGCCATGTCAACGGTGCGTTTTCTTACTTATTCCAATCAGTTTGATGTGGAAGGCTTAGTTGCTACGACTTCTGTTCACCAAAAGGACAAAGTAGCTGCATGGCGACTCAAAGAAATTGTAGAAGCCTACGGAAAAGTTCAGCCCAATCTTTCGCTCCACGAATCAGGCTATCCGAGTGCCGAAAAACTTCTTTCGCTTATAAAAGATGGCCGACCAGATTATGGTATGCAAGCGGTTGGTAAAGGTATGGATTCGGATGGTTCTGAATTGATAATAAAATCAGTTGACAAATCCGATACACGTCCTGTTTGGGTATTGGTTTGGGGCGGCCCAAATTGCCTTGCACAGGCACTTTGGAAAGTAAAAAATACGCGAAATGCCAAAGAAGTCGAAAAATTTGTGGCTAAGCTGCGGGTTTACACCATTTCAGACCAAGATGATAGTGGTCCGTGGATTAGAAAGACCTTTCCAAAATTATTTTATATTGCCAGTCCAGGTTTTCATGCTTTGGGTGGCTATCATCACGCCATTTGGTCGGGTATCAGTGGCGATAAATTCCATGGGCGTTTTGCAGGTGGAAATTTCAAAATCGTTGATAATCCTTGGCTCGACCTTCACATTCGTAGTAAAGGTCCTTTGGGGCAGCAATATCCTTTTGCCAAGTTTTTGATGGAGGGCGATACTCCAAGTTTTTTGTATTTGATAAATAATGGTTTAGGAAATTCTGAAAATCCAAATTGGGGAAGTTGGGGAGGTAGATACGAATTTTATCAACCCCGTACCGAAAAGTGGTTTTTAGAACCCGAAACCCGTCCTTTATGGACAAATGCCGAAGATGAAGTTTTCGGAGCAGATAGCAGTTGGCACACCAGCAATAAAGCCACTATTTGGCGTTGGAGAGAAGCCTTTCAGAATGATTTTGTGGCAAGAATGGATTGGAGCATTAAGCCTTACAAAGAGGCCAATCACCCACCAGTAGTGAAAGTCAGTAGTGAAAAATACATTAAAGCTAAAGTTGGCGATAAAATCCACCTAAGTGCCGAAGGCTCGACCGACCCAGATGGAAATGAACTTACATACAAATGGTTTTACTATCCAGAGGTGGGAACTTTCACCATTGGAACCGCCCGAACAGGGAATCCCTTAAAAATTGAAGATGCCGACAAACAAAAGGCTTGGTTTACTGTACCCAAGAGTATCCGCTTAGGTACCATGCACATCCTTTTAGCTGTAACAGATAATGGAAGCCCTGCTTTGACTCGCTATGAGCGGGTGATTGTGGAGGTTGAAGAATAATAATCAGAATCATTCTGAATCTTAGAACTATTATAGGTCTTTATGCTGAAGGAGTAACCTTTAATTATTTGATCTATACTCGCTCGGTCGCATGCCTGTCTGAGTCTTAAAAAAGCGAGCAAAATCGGTTACTTCGTTTTTACCAATTTTATAGGCAATTTCGGTAACGTTTAGATTGGTTTGCTTCAACAAAACTTTGGCTTCGAGCAACAGCATCTCGTTGAGTAAATCGTGGGCTGATTTACCCAATGTGTTTTTTACACATTTATTGAGGTGATTGGGCGATATCGAGAGCAGCTCAGCGTAGTCGGTAATCTTATTTTTTTCGTAAATGTATTTTGAAAGTGCTTTTTTGAATTGTTCAGTAATCAAGGAAGCAGCATTTGCCGAAACAGGAGTTGAAGTTTCGACAAATGGTTTTAATTCCGAAAAAAGTGCTATTAGATAAGACCTAAAAATATCAAAACTGTTTTTTTTATCAGATTTGTATTCAATCAATAATCGTTCGAGCAGAGGTAGCACGTAGCCTTTTGTTAGTGTATCAATTTTTACTAACGGGAAGCTGTTAAATTCTAAAAATGGAAATTCGTTTAGTAGATTCCTTAGGTTGGTTTTATCGGTCAATAATTCGATATCGAAATGACAATAGAAGCCTTCAACATCTTTACGAATAAATTTATGAGTTGTAATCTGATGAGCTGGTACGAAAAAAAAAGTATTCTCGCCAAACTCATAGGTATCTAAACCACTACTTCGACTACTTAATCCTTTTGTTAGAAAAAAGAAATTATAAACCGTCATACGGCGAGGTTGTAGGTCTGAAGGAAGTGGAAAATCAATCATTCTGAAATAATCCTCCACTCGATTAATATGAAAATATGTATGAGCGTTGGCGGTAAGCGACGAAACAGGAATACCAGCCTGAAATAATAATTCTGACTCCAATTGAGTTGTATCAATTATCGGAATAGCCTCACCACCAATGCTCTTTTTCATAGTTTTTCTACAATTTTTTCTGCCGAACGCACCGCCAAAGCCACACTCGTAAGTGTTGGATTTGAGGTTGTTGCCATTGGAATTACACCATTTCCACCAACAAATAAGTTTTCAAAGTTCCAAACTTGGCCAAATGTATCACATACCGATTCGCTATTGTTTTCAACTCCCATTCGGGTTGTGCCTTCGTAATGCAGCGACGAACCGGCAGGCATTAAAGTTTGTTGCCCATTTTCGATTTCTTTTCCGAAAGATGCAATGACTTTAGCTTGAAATTGTTTGGCCGCTTCTATAGATGCTAAATCATTTTCAGAATATTTATACTTGAAAGTCATTTTTGGCATTCCAAGGTAGTCTTTTTCTATTTCTGAAAAAACGATTTGGTCATCAAAATTTACTTCTTTCAAACAGCCCCAGCCTAATCCGACAATGTGTTTTGATATATCAGAAACTGTTGTTTTCATGGGAGACAAATCCATGTGCATAATTTGTCCATGAAATGGATGGTTTGGTGCATCAAAAGGTACCCAAAATACTCCTGTCAGAGGGTCATGAGATTTTGACGTAGTACTTTGAGCATTTGGAATATTGAGTTCTACGAATGTAAAAATAAATGGATGCTCGTTGAGATAATGTCCTAAGGCTTTTGGACGAATACCCGAGGCCCATAATAATTGAGGCGTTCGGATTGCATCGGCAGCCACAATAACTATTTTGGCTTCAATCATTTCTTTAATTCCTGAGGTCAAATCTTCAATTTCAGCACCAGTAATTTTACCTTCAGAATGAATCAGTTTTCGGCAAATAGTCTCTGAACGAATTTCAAAATTTGTATTTTCCAAAGTATCTTTTAAAATCGTATCGGTGGCTGTCCAATAGCGATTTCCGTCGGCATCTTTCCCACAAGCCAAAGGCATTGCTTGGGCTTCTCGCTTAGTAGAATGTGCCGTACCGAGGGTTTGATTGAGCACATTTAAGATGGTTTGACCTACTTCGTTCTTCGGAAACGCATCTTGTCTCACGCTTAAAATTTCTTCGGCTTTTGTAAGAGCATCGTCCATTTCTGAAGCTGGAATAAAAGGGATTCTTTCGTCATTTCCGGGTCTTGGGCAGGCACAAGTCCAATGAACTCCCATTCCTCCGAGGTTACTCGAAAGTGAAAGAGCGGGCATTTCATTTTTTTGCAAATCTGCTATTTCATCAATCACTAAATGCGTGCCGGCACGTGCCAAAAATTCAGGACGTAGGTCGCCACGTTGAACTGCCGCTGCACGCTCGGCCACCGAAATCATTGGATATGGCTCTTTTTTATTGCCTTGCGATAAGATTTGAGCTGTTTCAGCAGTTTTTAGGTCAGTAATATTTTTTACGTGCTGCCCTATTTTATCCGAAATTTTCGGGCCTAAATCTATCATTACGATTTTAGTAGCAGGTTTATGCTCAGCTATAATTCTGGCATAAGTGGCACCTATTGGCCCAGAGCCTATAATTAATACGTCGGTTTTCATTTTAGTTATTTTAATAAGCATCTACTGCTATGTGTTCTTTCAATAGAGCGTTTTCTATTAATTTTTTGATTTGAAATGTGCCAAACCATTTTTTCCATTAGTTACAAATCATTTACTATTCTTTTGAAAAGTTGATGTTGTTTTTCAACTTGGTCGAAGGCATCGAACTCATCGGTAAAGGCTGAACCTTCGTATTCTGATGAAATATAGCCATTGTAACCGCCTTCATTGAAAACCTTGAAAATAGTAGGATAATCTATGCTTGGTTCATCTCCGTTTTCATCAAAACCATAAAATTTACCGTGTATATGCACTACATAAGGCATAATTTCTGCCCAAGCCTCAATAGGTTGGCGTCCATTCATGCTGAAAGCCATATTCAAACGACCTATTTGTGGTGGTGTGGCACCCATTGGAATCAATGTTTGAGCCAATTCTCCAAATTTGGCTGTTGTTGGCATATCTTTATGCCAAATTTCTTTGGTAATTGCTATCATTTCATCGGTTACTCCCGAAGTCTTGAAGCTGGTGAGTAAAGCATCAGGAATAGCACGCATACATGTACCCATATCTGGTATAAAACCCAATACGTGTGTTTGCATTTGACCAAACATTTCTGCCATTTTGATGACTGAAGGGTGGTCGACACTGTAAGGTGTGTGTAGCTCTATACCCATAATTACATTGGCTTTTTCGGCAAATGGTACGAGTTTTTCATATACTTCAGCTGGGGCGGTAGTTTGACAACGAAGAATAGGGAAACCCAATTTTTGAGCCGCCAAAATTTGCGGTTTGATATATTCTACGGTTTCGTCGATACTCATTTTAGCGTGTCGTTTGATACCCACATCAATATTGGCATCCAAAGCCACTGGCTCAAACTCGTATTTATCGAGCAAGTTTTTTACTTCTTTTTCGGTTTCATAAGAAATGTACGGAAAGCCTCTTAGACTTTGAAAACCAATTATTTCTAAGCCAGTACCCAAATCTCTTTTTCGGGTTTCAGCGATTACGTCTTCTAAACTATATTTTCCCGAGTTCCATTCATAAGCAAATGAAAAAAGAGAAGTGGCTAATTTTATATTTGACATAATTATTGACAGATTAAATTTTTATGTACTACTGAACTTGCCAACAAAGGGTTGGCTTGCGGACCTACCAAAATGTAAGGAATATACAGGTCGTATTTGAATTCAATATCGTAGGTCTTGCCTTTTTCGATAGGCTGCTCAACTTCCAAAATACCTCTGTCAAGTACAAATAACCATTCTTTGTCCAATTCGAGTAATTCATCGTACCGATACTCATTGCCATTGGCTTTGATTTTCAAATCGTTTTTATCTATTTCTTTGCCATCAATTTTAAGGTTAAAATCCATGCAAGAAAGCGGTAAGGCACGATACCAGTGCGTTTGAAATTTGAGTTGAAAACCATTTTCGGTAGCTTCCAAAGCATCATCCTTGAGTATATATTTATCTAATGGACCCATTTTTATTCACTATTTTAGATTTACGATTTTAATGTTTGCTCAATCATCATTCGTACATCTCAATAATTCAATTAATTATTATATTCCTTTCGGCAATTCTGATACTTGGAAAAGGCATGTATCCAATTCTAAGATTAATTTTAAGTCCTAATTTGTGTTCTCCTGCTGGCAATTCACCGGATTTAGCAATAGCAAGTGTAGCAACTTCACCCATTTCCCAACGGTCGTCGAGTTCATTTTCACGCTGTTCGAGGTTGTAGGTTTTACCATTAATCAGAATGCTTACATCACTTTGTGGCAAAGTTTCTCCATCCAAAGTAACTTCAATTTCTTCTACCATAGAAAGTGACACGCCTCTGTAATAAGGCAATCTTGCCCCAATTTCAAACCCTTTTTCGGTCTTTTTGGCTAATTCTGGCACTATCATATATTTTTCGTACATTTTTTGATTTTGGATTTATGATTTCGGATTGTGGATTTGTGATACCCCAATCAAAAATCTTATTTGACAAAAATTTTAGACATTGATTTATAAAATTCGAAATCTCAAATCCCACATCCCAAATTTTTCAACATTTGCTGATGCCTACGTACCTGTTCCACACTGTCAACTTCGTAAACATCTTGGATGTGGCGATTACCTTCGTATTCGGTGGCGATATACCCATTATAGCCATGTTTTAATAGTACGGCCACAACTTCATTATAAGGAATACTGTATTCGGTACAATCCTCCAACATTTCAAGACATTTGCCATGAATGTGAACGATTCTATCGATATGAGGCACCAAACTTAGGGGATTTACGAAGGTATTATGGCGGGAAAGTTCTGCAACGGCCATATCTATACGTCGATTACTCATTCTTGAAACCTCAAAAATTGTATATTCTGCCATAATTCCTTTTTCGTGTTGTTCACACACAAATTTTGCAATTTCGGGGTCAGCCCCATTGCGTATCATTCTATCTACTTGCACACGTGGTAAACGTCGGCAAAAACCACCCATATCTGGGATAAATCCAAAATGTTTAGTTCCAGTTCTTTCCATTACATCCCAGTGGCGTTCCATCCAGGCACTGTTGATATTCCACGGAGCATGTACTTCAATTCCCAATTTAATGTCGTGGTCTTCGGCAAAAGGAATTACTTTTTCGATGATTTGGGGCGTAGTATTCACAATCACACGAATTACTTTAAAACCCAATTTATGAGCAAATCGAATATCTTGCTTAAACGATTCTACGGCTTCGTCGTCTGACCAATAATGTCCTTTTTTCTTATTATAATCCAAAAACATATCGTGGGCAACTGGCGTAACCTTATACTTATCCATCCATCCGAACCATTGGTCAACAAAGGCATCAGAAGGAAGTTTTGGGCAACCAGGTACACTTTGCTCGCCTACTATTTCTATCCCCGTAGCACCAGTAGCTGCCGCCGCAGCGATACAATCTTCGAGGTTCATTTTTTTTAGGAAAAACTCTTCCTGGTAGCTATAAAGACTTACAGCACGTTTGATATTTGAAGACATATATTATAGTTTTTGAATATTTAAAAAAAGAAAATTTAATTAAGGTTTTCTAAGTAGAAAAATGCATTATCATGACAGCGAAAATTCTAATTATTTATATCTGAAAACCTTAAAACGTATAACTTTAAACTCTTCGGTAGCTGGAAACGCAACCGCTGCCATGCTTGGGTCTTTTTTAAAGCCAAAACCAGCATCTCCGCCCATACTCGTAAAAGATTCGTCACCGTTGAGCCTACGAGTTACTTTCCAAATGTCATTTTCAAAATACCCCTCCTCCATCACTTCAATGTCCAAAAATGGCATGGCAGGATTGGGCGTTTTTGCTTTTAGTTCAATATTGAAGTATTTTCCAATGAGAATAAATTCATCTTTACCAATGTTAATGAGTATTCCACCTGCTACCTCTGGCTTTGGGTCTTTTGAAGGAAAACCCGCAAAAACCAAATTAAAATCAATAATTGTTTTGCCAATATTGGCTTGAATGGAATAATCGCCTAAGTTGAAATTTTGGATAGGCTTATTTTTGTCCAATAATATTCCTACCATTTTATCAGTACTTTGATACTTCAAAATAACATCTTTAACCTTTGAAAGTGCCTTGTAAGCAGGCGTAAACGGGTCTTCTTCTGGGGTCATATCATCAATGCCAAAAGGTGAGAAACCTATTATTTCTTGGCTTCCAAAGGCATACATGGCTTCAAAAGTAGACGAGCTGTTATGTCCAATTTCAGGAATAAAAACAGGATTGCCCTCTCTTCTGTACGTTTCTATTACTTCATTGGCTCCAGATATATAAATATCAGGAACAATCATATCAATGGCAGGAGCAGCCAAACGCCAAAAGTCTAAGGTGTGTGGCACTGGCCCACCACTCGGGTATTTGCCAGGATAGCCCAATTTTGGCTGTTTTATCCAAGCATTAACGTACATCGGAATCGGATATTCTGATTTTCCTGCCTCGGCAACTGCACTCATAAAACGAGCGTAGTGATAGGCACTGAATAACTCTTCGGTCAAGAAACTTAAATTTTTCCAGTCGGTAGTAGTTGTATCACTTTTGCCGAAGACTTCCTCCCAATTACCTTTTGTTTTACTACCATTTGCTTTCCATACTTTTTCTAATTCTGGCTGTAATTTATTGTTTTTCAAATAATTGATTACTCCTACTGGCACTTCTGATTGGTACAATTTTTCACCTGTGTAATCACGTGGTGAGTAAAATAAACCGACCTCATTTTCGATTTGAGCCATGATAACAGTTTGCTCCTTTTGGTCAAACTCTTTGATGTGTTTCATCAAAGCTTTGAATGCACGTGCATCTGCTTTCATTGTTTCTTCACCAAAAGCTGAAAGGATTTGAAGATTTTTTCCGTTTTTATCCTTGGCATAAGGGTATTTATCCGAATCATGTTTTACCCAACTTGGCACATAAGTAGAATATCCATTTTTCCATGTGCCAAACCACAATATGACCAATTTTAGATTTTGCTTTCGAATGCCAACAATCACACTATCCACTAAAGAAAAATCGAATTCTCCTTCCGTAGGCTCTATCAATTCCCAATAAACAGGTGCCACGACCGTATTGAGATTTTTCTTTTTCAGTTGTTCCCAGATTGGACGCATGTAGTTCGCATTTGAAGAAGACGAATTATGTAGTTCTCCTCCCAAAATCAAAAAAGGCTTTTCATTCACAATAAGTTGTTTTGAATTTCCTTTTTTTTGTAAATGAGGAATCATACTATTTTTACGCCCCACTTCGTCTAAACGGTCTTTCTTTATCGGCATTTGGGCATTTAGCCCGCTAACAATTAAGATAAAGCCCATTGTCGTTATGAATAATCTATTCTTCATTTTCAGCATTAGTTAGATTAAAATTGACATACATATTTGCTGACAGTTATTACAGTTACCATTCCACTATCGTCAAGATTCTTTTTTTAGGAAAAGCTCTTCCTGATAGCTATAAAGACTTTCAGCACATTTGATACTTAAATTGCTATTCATTAGATTAATTTATCGCTTTCTTTGAAAAGATATTTAGGAGTAAAATTATGATAAACACGATGCCGCATATTATGCCAGTTGCTAAAAAAGTATCTTGTACATTGCCCACAAGTTTGCCTATTGAAGAAACAAAAATAGGATTTACAAACTGCCCTAAGAAGAAGGCACTCGTCCAGAAACCCATGCCTCGGCCACGGTATTGAACCGGGAGCAAACTTAAAGCCCATGCTACCAAAACTGGAATCGTCATACCACAGCCTAATTGCTGAATCCAGCCAACGGCCACAGCACTCGTAGTATCTTTGGCAAGGCCAATGCCAGCCAGCCCTATTGTGAAAAACAAAAAAATTAATGCCATTTGCTGCCAAAAAGGGCGTTTGGAAACTAATTTAAAAATCAATGCACCCAAAGGCACAGCAGTACTGGCAATTGCTCCCAAATTACCCACGTGTTTTGGGTCTTTGATGCCCATGGCGTCCAGAGCTCTTGAAAAATGAATGGTATAGACAAAATAAATAACAGAAAAACCGAGTGTAATCAAAAATACCATAATGGCGGTATTAACAGGAAATTTAGTTTCGGAAGAGACCGAATCTATCTCACTCGTGAATTTTTCTTCGGGTTCAAAAATAAAAATTACAGCAAGTATGGTTATGAAAAAAGAGATTCCGTAAACCAAAAAGGGGAAATTCCAGCCAATACTCGCCAGTTGCCCACTTAGAGCAAGCAATAAAGCAGCAGCAATAGAGCCAAAGAAACCTTGCACCATTAACCATTTTGAACGGTCTTTTGGGGCAAAATAATCGCCCAACAAAGTATTGCCGATAACCAAAACGAAGGCTTCTCCAATACCTAAAAGTAAGCGACCCGTAATAACTGTATTGAAACCATCTAAGAAGAAAGGTAAAATTCCACCTAAACCATATATGGCTGTAAACCAAATCAATAATTTTCTTCTACCAAATTTATCAACCAATACGCCAGCAAATGGGGCAATAAGTGCAATACAAATACCCGGTGCGGTCAGAATCATCGGCACGAGCAAATCTTTGTTGTCAACATCTCTGAAATGCCCCATCAATGTTGGTAAAGCTGGCATCAACGCCACAATAGCCATCATGGGAAGCTGATTTAAAAGAATTACAACAAGTGCTTGCCAAAAGCCTGCTTTTTTGATTGAAAAATTCGCCATTTTTATAGGGTTTAATATGTTATTTTAAATTACATTTTTCACTCAAAACATTGGGTGTGGATTTTTGCAGTTATTTTTGAACTGCTCAAAGCACATCCCAATGTTTTACCATCTCCCAAAATGCTATATGAACCGACTTTTTATCTGAAAATATCATCAACTGGACTAAACAAACTATTGTCAGATACTCGTCTAAGTAAATTCACCACCGCCAAATCACCCAAAAACCTTTTACGTCAACTCAATTCTTTTAGAACTTATACTTTAACGTCAAGAAATAAGCTCTTGGCTGAACGGGTAAAATTTGAAAAATTGAATTTGGTGCAGTTTGTCTTCTTTCCGCAGTAAACGAATTATGATTGAAACCATCTACTAAGGCAAATTGCGAAGTAGCCATCCAGTTCATTATACCCAATACATTGGTCAGATTATTAATATTGGCATTAAGTGATAGTTTTTTTGAAACATCATAGCCCGCACTTAAATTTAACTGCCCAAAGCCAGGTAAATCGAATATATTCGCAATATTGGCTGGTCTTGCCCCCATATATTTGTAATTCAACATCACAAAACCTTTATTATAAGTAAAGATTGGCGAGATATTGGCCATGAGTTTTGGAATGTTCACTGCACGATTACCGTTGAAATCAGCTATTTTATCATCTGCTCTTCCGTTTACGCCAACAAGCCAGTTTTGCCAAGTAGTTGCAATTCCATCTTGATAGGTAGCATTAGCATTTAAACTTAGGTTTTTGGTAAAATTGATATTTACCTCGGCCTCTAAACCTAAAGTTCGGATTTCGTTATAAACAACTGGTGTATAGTAAGCTGTGCCATCGGTTTCTTGAGCAATGGTAGTTACTGGAATATCACTTAAATTACTATAAAACGGAATGATTGAACCCGAAGCTTTTTTACCTTTAAACTTATATCCTAACTCAAATTGAGTAATAGTTTGGGCTTTTACTTCTGGGCTAGCACTTGGATTTGTAAAGTTATCGTTATAGAAACCGTATTCAGGAGCTTTTTGACTATTCGAGAAACGAGCGTAAATTGAGTTTCCTTTGTTTAAGAGATAATTTACTCCCCCAGAATACGAGAATAAATTAAGTTTTGAATTATAGCTAACCGTTGTACCTTTAACAAAATAAGAATTATCAAAGAGTGTTGTTAAATTTCCATCAAGTCCTCCGGTTGTAGAAGTTGGTGTCGGAACTCCAATCTGATTACCGCCCTTTACTCCAATACTTTCTATTCTGAGTCCCAAATCAATATTGAGTTTTTCGGTAGGTTGAAAGCCATCATTCAAGAAAAATGCTACCTGATTTTGTTTTACGTCGGCCGACCTAAAAGCCAATCCACCACCCGAAAGACGAGCATATCCTAAAGGGTTTGTTACTTTTTGAGCGACTCCGGCAGGGTTAGTCCAAGTAATATCAAGCGGAGATGCTAGGTTTTCGATGGGTCTCAGCGAAGTGTTTGCGGTACCAGCTATAACTGTAATAAAATTTGTAAATGCCAAATAGCTACCAGCCGTAATTGAGTGTTTGCCCAATTTTTTGTTTACAGTAATTTGGTCAATTACTTCACCAAGGTGAGCTTTGATATAATTAGAAAAATTAAACAACACGGCATTTGGTACGATACTTTGGCCAGGAAGATTATTTTTGGTAACTGTGAAACTTGGACCTCTCGAAAAATCAGCTGAAACGGTGGCTAATTCTTGACCAGTGGCTCTGTCCTTAAAAGAAAATTGTCCGGGGCCAGCCATTCCCATGAGTGCATAAGTAAGCACACTCGTCAAGGAAGTAGGGGTTGACATGATAGTAATATCTTGCTCAATACCTTTCAATGAGCCTCGAATGTTGTTTGTAAGCGTCCAACCATTTTTTAGGTTGAGATTAAGCTCAGAACCCAGCATTTTATCCTGACTATGAATCAATTTTGACGGGTCAAATGTAAAAGAATCCGTATTGTTCCATAAAGGCTGTTTCGATTCGCCTGCTGGTAACATATAGCTAAATGTATTACTGAAACCATTGACAATCGTAGGGTTATCGTAGTTTTGAGCAGGAAGATTCTGCGGAATTCCGTTTCTATCATCCAAAATCTTCGCATAGAATTTTAACATTCCGCCATTGGCTAAAGTTTTCACAACGTTAGCTTTGATTTGTCCGCCTTTGTTTTGGGCATAACCAGGGTAGCGTTGGCCGTCTGAATGGCGATAAAACCCACCAATGTTATAGTACCAATTGTTTTTACCCAATTTTCCGCCAAAATTTGCATCAATACGGTTGAAAAGATTAATTTCGTCACCCTCAAGACCAACTTTATAAGCAATTTCGTTAACAGGTTTCAATCCTGTGTTAGAGATGTAGTTAAAAATTCCACCCGGTGCATTATTTGAGGCAATGGCCGCTGAACCACCTCTTACTGACTCTAAATTAGCTAAAGTAGCATCTGCACGATAAAATCTATCAGCAACCACAGTTCCTGAAGTGATATTCGTAACAGGCAGACCATCTTCCATTAAAGATACATAATAATAACCATTTACACCCGATGGCGTAAACTGGTTGGCATTTACACCTCTTGAATAAACGGTGTTATTAATTTCTCCTAATGCAGAGTTTACAAAAACTCCAGGAGTAAAACTTAGTAAATCAGCAGCACTATTAGGTGCCAATCTAGCGATAGCTTTACTGTCTAACTTACTTATAGCTATTGAAGATTGAATGGCTGTGCGTTTGTCAAAAACACCTGTGACAATTACCTCATCTAAACTTTGTGCATCCTCAGTCAAGTTTAAATCAATTACGGTCTGATTATTTATTGAAATTTCTTTGGATACATAACCAACAAATGAAAAAACAAGAGTTTCCCCACTTTTTGCATCAATTGAATATTTACCATCACGATCGGTCGTAGTACCTTTAGTTGTTCCCTTAATAACAACACTTACTCCGGGTAGTTTCTCGCCTTTATCGGATTTTACCATTCCGGTGATAGATTGGGCATAGGCAGACACGCTTGTAAAAAGCAACAAAGCAAAAAAAACTGTAGTTTTTTGCCAATAAGAGTTAGATAAAAAGATTTTGTTCATAAATTTGGTCGGTTTTAAATTTTAATGAGTTTAAACGCCATTTCAAAAAGTCAAGGCCGTTTCTATTCGTAGTAGAGGCGGCTTTTTTATTGAACTATTGAAATAATTTCTTGTACAAAAGTATTATGATAAAAATCATATTATTTATCATTATCATTCCATCTACTGACAAAATCAATCCATTTAATATAAATCAAGGTATAAATATTGGAGTTCTGCTATGTTTTTCGAACTAAGGAAAAACCTCACCTAATTTAATTGATGTGGAGGTAGTGTTTTTTCAAAAAAAATAAGTTCAATATACCGATTTGAAAAAAAGAAGATTGGGCTTAACCAAGTTCAACAAAACTCGATCAAAAACGTTGGTGTTCAATTCACTAATGTTGTGGGGTCTATACCAATCAGCATTAAAACCGACAACATATTTAAAATTGTTTAGTGAAAGACCCACACGATTAAAAATACTGCTAAGTTCGTGTTGGTTAAGTTCGGTAATGTGCACATATAAAGTTTAAAGCGTGTGAATATTCCCATTTTTTTAGATATTTTGGGTTTATTCTAACCCAAATTCATCAATTCTGCATGATGTCCATCATTTAAATCAACAGACGGAACAGAAACCACGAGCCATGTTGGTTTGACGTAGGTATACTGAAAATCTA
Source organism: Lacihabitans soyangensis (assembly GCF_024343775.1). GTDB lineage: Bacteria > Bacteroidota > Bacteroidia > Cytophagales > Spirosomataceae > Leadbetterella > Leadbetterella soyangensis. The sequence continues at coordinate 65,095 of NZ_RJUF01000184.1, forward strand.
CGATTATTCTCAGGCCTGTTATATGGTTCATTGCCAAGCGAGAGATTAAAGACAAACCCGTATATAACTTAGATGTACGCAAGGATTGTAACACGAATTCGTTTTTAAACCATATTTTTATAGTAACCAGAAAATGTAATAAGATTGAATTACCCTCATGTCTGCCTTCATTTAAGGGCTTTTTGATCACTACTTATACAGACATATATTCATCTAATAAAAAGATTTCAGCGGGAACTGGTGTTGATAAATAGTTTTTTTTCTTGGCTGAAGGTGGTACAATAGAGTAGAAGTTGGAAAACTATAATTCCAAATTTTCTGTTGAAAAAATTTTATCGAAATTCGTTTTATCTACTTTAACACAAAGCTCCGCCATCGGCTTTAATTGAGCTTCCAGTAATAAAGCTTGATTGGTCAGAACATAGCCAAAGAGCCACATCGGCAACTTCTTGAGGAGTTCCCATCCGCTTCATCCTTTGGAAATTGATGGCTTGTTGTTTGGCTTCTTCATTCTCCGCCAACTTACGTCTGCCTTGCATAATCATAGGTGTTTCTATGGCGGTAGGACAAATAGAATTAACTCTAATATTTTGAGTGGCATATTCTATGGCTGCTGTCTTCATCATTCCTTCTATTCCGTGCTTAGAGGCTGCGTAAGGTGAGTTTTCTGGTTGTCCAATCAACCCAGCAGCGGAAGAAAGGATAGCTATGTATCCACCTCCATTTTTAAGCATTTGAGCTATTTGATATTTAAGTAGATACCAATTTCCTGTTAAATTTACAGCAATTTGCTGCTTCCAATATTCTTCAGGATATTCATGTATTTTTAAGGAAACTGGGCCAGCAATTCCGGCACAATTGGCAGCACAATCTAAACGTCCGAAAACCTCAACGGTTTTAATTATTGAGTTTTCTACCTCTTCTTTACTTGCAATATTTACCCCAAGTGCAATGGCAATTCCATTACTTTTTAGTATTTCTGATACTGTTTCTTCTGCATTTTGTTTGTTTATGTCGCAGCAAACCACTTTTCCACCTTCTTTTGCAAATGATAATGCAGTAGCTTTTCCAATTCCAGAACCCGCTCCTGTTACATAGCAAACTTTGTTTTCGAATCTTTTCATAATTTGGTTATTTGTTATTTGTGAACTGTTTATTAGAGAACTTCTTCATGGAGAATAGACCTTAACTATTACAAATAAACCAGTAACTAGTCAACCAATAACCAATATCTAATTCCCATCACTTATCGTTGTTCCACCATCGACTATGATATTTTGACCTGTGATAAATCCTCCTGCTTGTGAAGCGAGCATTACAGCCACTCCTGCAATTTCATCTACGGTGCCAATTCTTCTCAGTGGGGTTTGGGATAATCTTTTAATCATAAATTCTTCGTTATTAATAAGAGATTCCGAAAATGGTGTTTTTATCATTCCAGGAGAGATTGAGTTTACTCTTATGTTATCAGGACCAAATTCCACAGCTAGGTTTCTTGCCATTTCTATTAATCCAGCTTTCGAAATGCCATATAGCCCAAGGTTTTTGTTGCCACGAACACCAGCTATGCTTGCCAAATAAATGATAACGCCATCTTTTTTCTCTTTCATTTTTGGAAGCACCAATTTGGTTAAATAAATGGCCGATTGAAGATTTAAAGCCATAGTTTTTTCGAAAATGTCCTGATTGATTTCAAAAAATCCTCCAGACGGTGCTGCTCCAACACAATTTACGAGTATATCAATAGCACCAAATTTTTTAAAACTTTCATTTACCAAATGTTCAATTTCCTCTTTTTGAGTCATATCGCACGGAATGCCAATAACCTCAATCTCAAGTTTTTTAAATTCCTCCACAGTTTTTTGAACCTCAAAGGGTTCAAAACTAGAAACTACCACTTTGGCACCGTGTTTTCCCATGGCTTCGGCTATTGCTTTGCCCATGCCAGAACTTGAACCTGTTACCAATGCTATTTTATCAGATAAATCAAATAAATTACTCATGAATCATTTCGTCAGAAAGTGGTATTCCATTTACCTCAAATGGTTTTGCCTCAGTTAAAACAAAAACGATTCGACACTTTTCTGAAAGGCTTGGATTTCTCCATTTATGTATGGTGCCATTTTGAATTATGATTCCACCAATGCCTATTGTTTTAAAAACTTTGTCATCAAGTTCCAATTCAATTTCGCCACTGATAACTATTCCATAATCGATACTAGAACTGCGATGCATGGGCGAGGAGGCTCCAGGTAACATATCGACAACTCTAATTACAGAACCACCCTTGAGTGTGGTTCCTGCTTCTCTCAAACGACCATCAGATTGGTCGTTGCAATCAGCTGGAACTGCTGAGGTTGTCCAAATAGTGGCCATAGCCGCATCTCCTGTTGGGATTACAATTGTTTCTAATTCCTCATCTATCGTAAAAACAGCTTTTCCGTCTTTGGAGTGTCCAGTTACGATTCGCCTAATTCGGTGAGCCATAATTATTTTTTATACTTTGTTACTCTTGTATCTTTTATAATACCTTTCCAATTCAAACCAAACCCGAAATCATAGACATTTCCCTCAGAATCTTTGTGGCATGCCATATCATAAGGCACATCTTCTGCCTGTTTCTCTACAACAGACATATTGGCTGGCATTTGCATTGGCAATAGTGCTGAAGGTTCATTTTTACCTGCAATGGTTTCTACTATAGCTTGATCTTGTACACCAAAACTGAGTAAAATTGCGGAAGCAGAAGGTTCAATTTCGGAAAAAACCATAGGGTTTGTGGTATTTACAATCACGACTACTGGCTTGTTGCCCATTTTTGACTTGGTGTCTATCACCAACTTCATGTCAGTAATGTTTGGTGTTTTAGCAGTTTTACTTTTGTAAGTTCTATTGGTGAAATTTTCTAGAATATCTCCTCCAGCAATACTTACTTCTCGGGCTTCATCTGCTTTATAATCATTGTATTGTAGGCTGATAGGTATATAGCCATTTCCACCGTTTTTTAGATCTTCCTTGTCATATCCTATGGAGGCTTTTGGGTTTTCGATAAATACCAATGCAAAATCTGCTTCTGCAGCATTGTCAGTCAAATTATAATATTTCTTTACGATTTCCATATTTACGGGATAATCTTCTGATGCCGGTGTTTCCATGCCTAGGAAATTTCTACTAGAAGGTACATATCGTTTTGGAACATAAACAGTCTTTTTTGTATTTATTGGTAGAACCTTGGCTTGGTTTTTTAGCATCACTATTGATTTTAGCTGTGCCTCAAAACCTGCTTTCATGTATTCGGGTTTCCCAACAATGCTCTTAGTTTGCTCAGTGTCAAGATAAGGATTTTCGAACACACCTACTCTAAATATATTTTTTAGCAATCGCACAGCCGATTGCTCCATTCTTGCTCTCATTTTGGCTTCTCCAAACTCTTTTACCCCCATATGAAAGGCTTCAATAATTGGTTTTTTGTCATTATTTCCGCCATATTGATCAACACCAGCCATAAGTGCCTTGTAATGCAGCTCAACCAAAGTGAGGTTTTCTACACCCCATGATTTTCCGTCTAAAAACGAATCCATGGCTTTGTGAAGAGCCACCACATTCCAATCTGTACAAACCACGCCATCATAGCCATATTTGGTACGGAGCAGGTCTGTAATCATGTATTTATTATAGTTATTGGCCACATTTTCATTGTTTTTCTTGTCTTGATTCCATGATACCGTATAGTAAGGCATAATAGCTGATGCCATTTTGGTTTGGCCTTTTAATTTAAATGCTCCTTGGGTGAAAGGTATTAGGTGTGCATCGAAATTATTACCTGGATATACCGCAAATTTTCCATTTGCATAATGTGCGTCTCGTCCAGCTTCACCAGAACCGCCACCTGGCCAGTGTTTTACCATGGCATTTACGCTTTTAGCACCCCAAATACCTGATTGAAAACCATCACAATAGGCTTGTCCCATAGCTGCCGAGAGCCAAGGGCTTTCGCCAAATGTTCCATTAAATCGGCCCCAACGAGGTTCAGTGGCAATATCCACTTGCGGTGATAATGCAGTTGTAATTCCCAAAGCTCGGTATTCGGCAGCGGCAATTTTTCCAAATTGTTCAATCAAAACAGGATCAAAAGTTGCCGCCATACCTAAAGAACTTGGCCACATGGAAATTTCACCACCAGCTGCAGCATCATATTCTGCTCTTGATTTGGTGCCATGTCTTGGGTCCGAACTGTTGTTGGCTGGAATTCCCATACCCAAACTTTCGCAATAAGCTTGCATTTTATTGTTCCATTTTGCTGCTATTTCTGATGTTTGAACCGTAGTAAGTAAAACATGACGAAGGTTATCTTCAGCTAAAAATTTCTTTTGTTGATCAGTCAAATCACTTGGGTCAGTTTCACCTGCTTTAAATGGTTTGCCACCGTATGTGCCAGCAAAATATCCACCGGGCCTTGCTGGGATAGATTGGTGCGAAGAGTACAACATCAAGCCAGCGATTTCCTCTATTGATAGTTTTGAAGCCAAATCTTTGGCCCTAAGGTCATAACTTAACCGCCAGTCTTCAAATCTATCTAGCTTGTTGTTTTTGTTCAAGTCTTTGAATGCTAAGCCGTTAATTGTGAGAATCTTTACACCAGAACTTGGGGAGTAACCTAGGGTTTGTCCATTGGGATTTTTTACAAGATTGAATCCTTCCTGTGTTTTTTCGGTCCATTTGTTTTGCGAGATAGCACCAATGAATATCAAGTGCATTATAATGAATAAACAAATCGTATTTTTCATATTTATTAGAGTTAAAGTTTCATTTCGGATAAATTTGGACTAATTATAATTGGTGCCTCTGTGGCCTTTATCACTTGCTCTTTGGTAATTCCTGGTGCCAATTCAAGCAAAACAAAGCCACCATCTGGCAGTACTTCAATCACCGCCAATTCTGTTACAATCTTTTTAACACAATTTAATCCAGTTATCGGCAAGGTACAATTTTTTAATAATTTAGATTTACCATCTTTTGAAACATGCTGCATGGCCACGATTATGTTTTTTGCAGAGGCAACCAAGTCCATGGCACCACCCATACCCTTTACCATTTTTCCTGGTATTTTCCAATTGGCAATGTCGCCATTTTCGGATACTTCCATGGCTCCTAAAATGGTTAAGTCAACATGTTCACCGCGAATCATAGCAAAACTTTCTGCCGAATCAAAAAGGGAGGAGCCTTTTTGCATAGTTACGGTTTGCTTACCTGCATTTATCAAATCGGCATCAACGTTTTCTTCTGTTGGAAAAGGACCAATTCCTAGAAGACCGTTTTCAGATTGTAGCATCACATTGATTTCATTGGGAATATAATTAGCGACCAAAGTTGGAATTCCTATGCCTAGGTTAACGTAGGAGTTGTTGCGAATTTCTTGGGAAATTCTTTTGGCAATGCCATATTTAGTAAGTCCTTTTCCATATTCAAACAAAACCTTTTGTTCACTAACCCCTAGCACCCCACTGGGGGTAGGGGGGCTGGTGGCCTCGGGGCTTATTGTACGCTGCTCAATCCTTTTTTGATAATTTTCGCCTTGAAATATTCTTTGAACGTATATACCCGGAACATGGATTTCATTTGGGTTTAGTTCACCTATCTCTACCAATTCCTCAACTTCTGCAATACATATTTTTCCTGCAGCTGCCATCATTGGGCTAAAGTTCCTGGCTGTACCTTTGAAAATTAAATTGCCAGATTGATCACCTTTCCAAGCTTTAATGATTGAAAAATCTGCTTTGAGCCATTTTTCTTTTACATATTTTTTGCCTTCAAATTCTTCTATTTCTTTACCTTCGGCTACTTCTGTGCCCACTCCTGCGGGTGTATAAAACGCTGGAATTCCAGCTCCACCAGCCCTTATTCGCTCCGCCAAAGTTCCTTGGGGAATCAATTCAACTTCCAATTCACCAGATAAGAGTTGACGTTCAAATTCCTTGTTTTCACCCACATACGAAGAAATCATTTTTTTGACTTGGCGATTTTGTAACATCAATCCAATACCAAAATCATCAACACCTGCATTATTTGAAATACACGTGAGATTATTTATTCCTTTTTCAACCAGAGATTGAATACAGTTTTCAGGAATGCCACAAAGCCCAAAGCCTCCCAACATCAGAACCGCCCCCTCTTTAATATCGGCAATCGCCTCTTGACTATTCTTAACACATTTAGAAATCATGAATGCAGTAATTTTTTGAACAAAATAAACAAAAAAGATGAAGATTCAAAGACAAAAATAGCATGAAAATTACCTAATGTATTAGTCATAAAACTTCTAATTATATTCAAAATCAATCATTATTTTGTTTCAAGAAAGAATGTACAACTCAATAAGTAATGGGCAAAAAAAAGCTAAAGGCGGAAATGCCGCCTTTAGCTACAAACTGCTCGAGAAATGATCGTTTAAAAATCAAATTTGGTTTTCTTTGATCGTATTTTATATTTATATACGTTTGAGATATAAAAAGAAATCATCAAAATTATTTCAAAACATTTATCTTCACTTCTCCAATCATTCCAGAAGGTAATAATGGTGAATCGGCACGATAGAATGGCATTGTTGTAAACGTAGTTTTTACTTTAACGTCGGGTTGGGCATCACCAATCAGGCGGTTTACCCAAGTGTTTGTTACTTTTACTTGAATAGTGTTAGCCCCTGCTTTGATGGCTTCTGAAATATCCAGTTTGAAAGGCTTTTTCCAAGCGGTACCAACGTTTTTGCCGTTGATAATTACTTCCGCAATATTCTTTACATCGCCTAAATTAATTTCATATTTGGCGGCTTTATCAACCGAAGTAATATTGAGGGTGTTTTCGTACGTGGCTGTTCCTGAGAAATATTTGATATCTACATTGGTATTATCTGCCCATGATTCTAAGGTAGAAGCATTAGATGTTAGGTCTCTACCCTGAATAGGAAATGTGATTTTCCACGGTGTAGAAATTGTAGCTAAAGTTGATGCTGTTTTAGTGGGTTTTGTGTAATTATTGGCAGTTGTTTTATCTTTGAAAACAATGAAATAAGCATCCCAAGAATCAAACTTCAATGGCACAATCGTTCTGCCCTCTTTTATTTGGTAACTTACCTTCTCGATTTTTCCAGTTTGAGCATTCCACAACTCTGGTATTTTACCACTTACTCTGAAACTTACATCGGCATCGGTTGGGTTTTCGCTTCTGTTGTTTAGCCAATAAATATCAAATTTACCTGTTGGCTGAGCGGAGTCGAAGCCTGCACGATGACGGAACAATATTTTGTTTTTTACACCATTTATAATTACGTCGGGTTGTAGAGATAGGGCATGTCCTGTTTCCAGGTTGGCGTTAGAAACATTCGATTTCGACCAAATTTCATCAGCCAATTTCTGAAATTCTGCATCGTTATCAGCCAAAGCTGGTGACTTTTCGGGCTTTGCACCTATAACTTTTATACCTGCATCAACTAATGTTTTGATTCGCTTCAAAACCGATAGGGTCATTAATTTGGTTGATTCATCCAACATCAACACACTATATGTATTGCCCGATTTGGCAATTAATTTGCCATTTTGTGGCTGGATAGCACTCAATAAGGCCGATGAGTTGACAAAATCAAACTCAAATCCTGCGGGGATATTTGGCAATTTTTCACGGCAAACCCACGTAATATTGGTATTTTCGCCATACAAATAAAGAATATCTGCTACGTTTTTGCCTTGTTGAAGCATGTACGAACTTCTACCTAAATAACTCATCCAAGCGGTTGCACCAGCTTCTGCCCAAGTTTCTTGACGAGTAAAATACTGACCAAACGGCCCGAGCGAAAACCCTGGTTTTTTATCATCAAGTGGTTGGTGAACTGAGGTGTGAATCACGAAACGATTAAGTCCAGAAGCAAATTCTAAATCGGCTGTGCGTTTAAGTTTTTCGGGCGTCCACGAAAAAGCATTTTGAATGGCAGTCATTGACTCAGCAGCTACAATGTTTTGTCCGTAAATGTTGGCTACCGATGCTGCTTCACGAATATCTCCTTCACTGCGAACCTCTTCGTCTGCACCACCAGCCAAACTCCCCGGTGTCCACATGGCCGACATCGGAATCTCGGCATTGCGTTTTACATCCATTCCATCGGCCAGAAAAATACGTCCGTTTTCATGCGACTCTGTGTAGCGTTTCATGCCTCTTTTGTGCAATTCTTCGCCAATGACATCGTAATGATTTTCGACAATCATTTCTCCGATAGTTTTTCTGAAATCCCACAAGAATTTTTCGCTGGCTTCAAGATTATTCACAATTCTACCCGTAAGCACAGGAATCCAACCTTTAATATCATAGCCACGACGTTTCTGAAATTCGGCAGGAAAATCTTTTGTCCAGTTCATGTGGCCCGCTTCGTAGCTATCCAACACCATGTGCGTCAATCCCTTCGCTCCCATCAAGCCACCTGTGGCATCTTTATACATATCCAAATAAGTGTTGATATATCGGCGAACAGCTTCTTTATCGAGTTTATCAACTTCAAGACCCGTAGCCTCGGGTGAAGCTGGGTGATTTTGACGACCAGTGAGCGAGTAGCCCAATCGTACAACCATCCAATTACCAGCAGGAACATCCCATTCGAGACTTCCATCGGCACTCATTTTACCAGTCAAATCGACTATATCTTGCATCGGAATAGCCTCAACATTTTCAGCACCGCTTAGTTTACCATCCTCCTTCCAAGCGGAAAAACCTGCTTTGTCTTCTGCTTGATTGATACGAGAAGTATTGAAAAGTACAAATTCCGAAATATTTGTTCCAGCGGGTTTTGGGGTTTCGTTCATGCCCATCATTGCCATGATTGGACTGATTGAAGCTGGTAGGGTTTCAAAACAAATTCTCCAATATTTAGCGGTAGTTGCAGGTATTGAAGTTGTAATAAATGGCAATGTACTATTTGAAATTTTGGCAACGGTACGGAAGTTTACACCATCATCACTCACTTTTAAACTACGATTGGTTGGTCCTCCATTAAATTCGGCCAGTTCGCCTGCTTCGCCCATGCCCAAGGCAAAAGCTTTGAATGTTTGTGGGGTCTCGAACTCATATTGTACCCACATGTCTTTGCCTACTTCCATTGGTGGCAAGAAAAATGTTTTATTTATATCATGGTCGAGCATCAGTTTTGTATCAAAATCACCACCGCTTTTTGTCATTTTGGGGTTTAAATCCATTAAATGCTTTTCATTTGCAGGTAATTTATACGCAATCACCACTGCATCAGCGGCAAATTGGGGCTTTGTACCAACAAACCCACCCATTACTCCACCAGCGTGTGTTTCAGCTTCTTGAAATTTACCAATCACATCGGGTAATTTGGGTAACTGAATGGTTTGTCTTTTCCCACCAGCAATCAAAGCTTCCGACCAAACATATTTTTTCATGCCGTCTTCAGGCTTTACCCACGGGCCACCAGTTACGCTCCAGCCTGGCGAACCAGCAATGGCCATTTCAAGGCCTTTTTTATCGGCAAATTCTGCGGTGAACTTAAAGGCATCTTTCCAGTCGGGTTGCATAAAAACCAATTTCTTTGGCACAACTACTGGCGTGAAAAGATTAGCATCGAAATTCTGAAATCCACCGATTCCAACACGGCTCATCCATTCTAAATCTTTTTGGATACCCTCTTTCGATATATTTCCGTTCATCCAATGCCACCAAACACGTGGTTTTGCCGAGCTAGGTGGAGTTTGAAATTGAACTTTGTCTTGTGCATAGCTCTCCAAACTTACCATTAAAAGTAAAGAGAGAAGATATTTAGATTGTTTATTCATTTTTAATACAGTTATTCTCATTTATAAATTTGGAAAAGGTTATTTAGGTAAAATTTACCAAAGGAATTACTTATCTATTAAGCTCAAAAACAAATATAAAACACTCTTTTACAGAAACTTCATAGTCATTTTCATAGGTAAAAAAAGAACACGGTTAAAGTAGAAAAAGAAAAATAACGGCTTTCAATCAAATGTAACAAAGACTCAAATAATCGCCTTTACCGTTATTTAAGCTGATTATGAAATGCCCAGAAATTAGATTTTTCAAATTATAAATCTAAATAATACAATTTATGTCACTAAACAATCATGTACTGTGCTGACTATTGTCTATAAAAAAGACAAAAAGATATTTTTCAATTTCGCCTAAATATTTTACCCCGATTTGCTAATTCAATGAAATACATTAAACCTCTTTCTCGGTCAATTTCATCACCGAAAATAAACCAAAGATTGCCAGGACAGCAGAAACCCAAAGGAACGCTGAAGGGTCGATTTTGTCAGAAAGCACACCGGCCACGGCGGGTACAATAACACCGCCTACGATTTCACCGACGGCAGTTATTAAACCAATCGCCTTGGCCTTTAATCTTTCGGGAACTGCCAATGAAGGTATCACGGCTGCTGCAATGGGCAGACAGCCCATCATGAAATAGGTAAAAAACATGGCAGGTTTTTGAAGAACTGAACCAGGTAGAAAATATACTGAACATGGATATAAAGCACCTACGATACAAAAAATGAATAGAATTTTTTTCCGTCCAAACTTGTCTGAAAGGCCAGGTACTACAATGGATGAAATTAATCCTGCTACACCGAGTAAGCCCATAGTTTTTCCCATTTCATCGCCAGTCATTCCGTGCTGATTCACAAAATAGTTGGAGATAAAAGGTAAAGTTGCAAACCACCAACCGAATACACAACAGGCTACTACCAAACCCCAACGGATATCATTATAACTCATCAATTCTCGGAGATTTAACCCTTTATCTCGTTCCTCGTTGGCTACACTTTCGGTGGTAGATTTTTTAATTAAAAACCAAGTAAGAATACCCATAATAAGCCCAGGAACCCCAGCCACATAAAATGCCGAACGCCAACCTATGCTATCGGCTATTTGCACCAATAACACTGGGGCTAAGATAGAACCAAAAAGTGCCGAACCTACGGCTTGCAGTAGCCCAGTGTTTAGTCCAAGGCGGCTCGGTGTCGATTCCCTTTCTACAAAATTCTGTGCCAAAGGAATAATTGGCCCCTCGGCAAATCCCATCACCATTCGTGCAATTAATAAACTTGTAAATGACATGGCATGGCCAGATCCAAACGAACAGAAGGAAAATATAAATACCGCTACGACAAAAACTATTTTTTTCTTATTGTTGGCATCTGCCCAAGCCGTAGAAAAAAAACTGGAAAATGCCCATGCCAAGGATAGGGCTCCTGCCAATAATCCTATTTGGGTATTGTTTAGATTTAAGTCTTTTGATACATAAGGCATTAAAAAATTAAGTGCCAGTCTATCAAAAAACAAACAACCAAATGTGAGTGCCATCAGAAGAACTACACCATTTTCGTAGGTAAAAAATCCTTTTTTCATCTGTATTTAGGGTTTAAATAGAATCACAATCAATTACTTCTTCAACTTGCAACCGAATTAATTGTCCAACTAAGGACAAATCAGCATTATTCTGAATAAGTTTCAGTACTTCAGTGGCATTATTCCGCCAAATTATATTACAAATTTCAGATTAATTGATAAGAATTGTGAATCATATAAAATCATATAGCATTCAAAATCAATCAATATCCATAAAATCATTTGTATAAATTCTAATAAGTGAATTCTATGAATTTAGTATAAGGGAGTATGGAGTTCTTCTAAAGGTGTTCGATACCACACTTTAATAAAAAATAACCAGAGTCCTCCATCATGGAAAACTCTGGCCATGTTCAAAATCAGGTATTTTTATTTCAATTCAAAAACATAATCTCCAGATGCTAAAGGAATTGCTAAGCTTTCTCCCTCAACTTTCACGTCTTTCCAAGATATTATAGACTTACCAGATTCTGTAATTTGTTCCGAACTTTTTGCCGGCAAATAAAGTGTAGCAGTGCTGTTTGGTGGCACCGAGCATTTATAGCTCAATTTGCTACCTAATATTTTCCACTCACTCTTAATTCTTCCATAAACTGAGTCGTAGTATCCCTTGGAAAAGGTCATTACTCTATCAGGGTCAGGAGTCGGTTTCAGTATAAAATGCTTAAATCCAGCATGTTCTGGACTTCTTTGAATACCAAGGGAGTAATTGTACATCCAAGAAGAAACTGCTCCGAACGAATAATGATTAAACGAATTCATAGAATTATTACCACCAAAACCGTTTTCGACAGTATATGAATTTAGCCTTTCCCAAATAGACGTAGCTCCATTAACGACAGAATATAACCAAGATGGATAGCTTTTTTGTTGAAGTAAGCGGTAGGCGTTGGCATGATTTCCATTTTCAGAAAGTGCGTCGGCAATTGAGGCTGTTCCGATAAAGCCTGTCATCAAAGAATATTCTGGTCTATCTACACCTTCGTCATCTTTGTTTTTACGTGTCAGGGCTTCATTCAGATATTTTATAGCAAAAGGTTTATTTTCTTCGTTAAACAAACCCAAATCTAGTGGTATGGCATAAGAAGCCTGGGTATCTACCAATTGACCTTTGTCCGACTTCTCTTCTATATTCCTGGCATTGGGTGGTCCCATTCGGGCAGTCTTTACGCCTGATTTTATGGTTCTGTGAGTATTTTTATCTATATAAACTTCATTAAAAACCCTCTTAACTTCATCATTGCGAGCTTTAAAAGCGGTTGCGTCTTCAGTTTTATTGAGAATCTTAGCCACTTTAGTCATGATTTCTAAATCATAAGCAAAATAACTCATCCAAAATGCGGTGTTATCATTTTTGCCATTTTCAGGACTTAACCAGTCGCCCAAGGGTCCTTCATTTAATATTCCAGTGGCCTTGTCTACTTTTGTTTCTAAGAAAGCTATATACTTTTTCATGGCATCATAATGCTCTTTCAAAAGCTGTACATCGCCATACTGTTGGTAAGTTTCCCAAGCTACCGTCAGACCTGCACTTCCCCATAGCGTACCACCAAAACCACCACCCATGGGAGCTACGTCGGTAAAGCGACCACTTTCAGCCTGTACATCTCGCATAGCCAGCATATGACGCCTCAAAAACATATCTGCATCAGTCAGATAAGTTGCTGATTTTGAGAATACTGAAATATCCCCACTCCAACCCATGCGTTCGTTTCGGGCCGGTGTATCTGTTGGTATAGAAAGAAAATTGCTGCGAAGCGACCATGTAATGTTTTGCCAAAGTTTGTTGACTAAAGGATTGGAAGTCTCATAACTAGACGACAAACCCAAAACCGAACTTATTACCAATCCCTTTACATCAGCAATCGGAATTGCTTTCTCAAGACCTGTTATTTCTAAATATCTATAGCCATGAAATGTAAATCTCGGCTGGATAATTTCATCGCCACCTTTAAGAATGTAAATATCCTGAGTAAGAGCCGCTCTGATGTTTTCCATCATTACCATACCTACATTTTCACCATATTCTTTTAAGTTTGGATACTTTACCTCTGCAAAACGCATTGTTATTACTTGTCCTTTTTTGCCATTCTTGATCGCAATTTGCGGCACACCGACCATATTTTGAGCCATATCATACACATATACTTTTGGTCTAACTTCTTCCATCGAAACCGCCGGCATAGTTTTTACTATGGTAGCATTATTTCCCATTTGTCCTACCAACTTAAAATCTTTGTAGGAAAAAGTAGAGGTTTGTCCACGGGTATCTGTAAATGTACCTTGATAAGCAGTACCTTCTAAAGGCACTTCCACTGCAGACTTCCACTTACTCGCATCATAAGCTACTGTTGACCAATCCTTTATAGCAAGTTCTTTGTTAGCATCATACACTTCCCCTTGAAAATAACTTCCATACCGAACCGGTCCATCATTGAAAAACTTCCATTCACTAGGATTTGAAGTGATTATTTGTTCTGTGCCATCAGTATATTTTATTATCAACTTGCTTAAAAGTGACTGTCTATCTCCGAAATAATTCCAGCTTTCCCCACTAAAAGTAATGTTACCACTCCACCAACCTTCACTCAGCCATGCTCCAGCTGCGTTTTTATTGCCACTTTTAAGAGCATTTTTGACATCATAGGTTTGATACATGTGGGTTTTGTTGTATTGGGTAAGTCCGGGATTAAAATAATCGTTGCTTACCCTCTGCCCATTGATGAAAAACTCATAAATACCTCTGGCGGTCACATACAATCTGGCTGATTTGATTGACTTGGCCGCTATATCAAAGGTGGTTCTAAGCATGGGAGCGGCATTTTTACTGGGATTTGCCAAAACTAAAGCCCCACCTTTTACAACATAGGCCTTGTTTTCCACCGCAAGCTTATTGGATTGAAAAATTCCCGAATAGTTTTGAGCGGTCAAATCTTCAGAAAAAAGCGTATTGGACGGAAATCGAAAATTTTTGAGTTCAAGATCAGAAAAACGAGCGATTTGATTCTCATCGGTTTGAAATCCCACATCTGCCAACATGGGGAAACTGATATAGTTGTTCCCGCTCCCTACTGGATTGAGATTTAAGCCACGAGGAGCAAATGGAGAAGGCGTTCCTTCTTCTTTTTCGGTAATTTTGTTCTCCGCTTTGGTGTCGCCAATGAAAAACTCATATAATCCAAAATTACAAGACACAAAAATCTTGTGCTTCTCGTATTTATTAACTTCGTTAATCAGGTTTTTTGGAATCGAAAGACTTTTGAATGGGGTTTCTTTGCTATCATTTTTAGAATAGCCAACTCTATAAATATTGAGTTTTGCCAATCCATCTATTGCTTCAGAAACATTGCTAATATCCAACTCCAAAGCAATGTAACTCTCGTCCCTTTTGTTTTCGACTCCCTGAATATTGAGGTCTTTGTTCATCAACCGGGCATCGTTTCCACCAAAAACAAAAGCTACTTTGGTAGAATTGGATGCTTTATCTAATTGAATGGCATATTGAAATTTGTAAACCGACAAATAGTGAGAGTAAAACACCAAGTCATCGTCACCTCCACCTATCCACTTGGCACCTGACCAAGCCGAAATATCTGGATTCATCAAACCCGTTTCAAACCATGAGCTTTTCGTTGTCCTAGCTTTTAAATTATCCCAAACAATCAATTTCCAAGTATATCTTGTGGTGGCTTTTAAGGTAGTTCCGGCATATTCTATTCCATGGGAAAGGTCTGAGAATACCTTTTCGGAATCCCAAACAACTTGATTATCAGCATCGGTCACCACTATTTGGTAGGCAGTTTGAGCATAACCCCGTTTATTATCTGTTGCCTTCATTTGCCAAGAAAAATGTGGATTGGCGATATCGATCCCGAGCGGAGTAGTTTCATAATCTACTTTGAGATTATCGAGAATCACGCCTGCAAATACTTGATTGACAATAGACAAAAGAAATAAAACTGTAATCCATTTTGCTTTTTGAGTCAGCATGTTATTGTTTTTAAGGTTAATTATATTTTCGGCAAAGTACATCCGATTTACTAACTGAGCATTATGCACTTTCCTGCCTTTCAGAGCAAAAAGAACACGGATAACACAGATTATACGGATATCCACAGATTTTACCCGTTCAAATTCGTTTTATCAAACTAGTGTACTCGAAGTGCCCTTAGAAAATAAATTTTCTAATGTAGTAAGTTTCCTGATAATTACTAACACCAGGCAAAACAATTATTTCTAAGACATTCAAATAAAAAACCGTGCAAATCCGTGCTGGTACATCCGTGTCATCCGTGTGCCATTAAGCATATCGATTACTGCAATCCAAATATCTTTACTTGCTTCATTGTCCATGGGATGTTTTCGGTTTCTTGCTCGAGGCCTTCTTCAAGCTTTATTCTCAAATATTTTACTTTCGGGGTTGATAAAGGAACTGTATTGTCTCCTTCATTACCCGTAAGACCTTGAGCTGCATTCTCCCAAGTGTTTCCGTCCACCGAAGCTTCCACGGTATATTTTCGTGGAAAAGTTTGGGTGACTTGTGGTGGTGGCGGTGGAGTAGTTCCATTTCTTGGGCCAAATCTTCTTATGGCAGCGGAGTTAAATTGTAGTTCTGAAATATTCATGGCCTTTGGCAATTCCACTTGATACCACATACCTTTTTCTTGCTTTTTACCAGTTGACCAGCCCTCGTATGTAAATGCACTTTGTGGCGAAACATTTCCCCCGATACGTGTTGAGGACGTATGGCTAGCTGTGATTTTCAAACCATCTGACACTTGAATTTCCTTAGGTGTACTTTTAATAAGTTGATCATACTTATACAAAACACTTTGATTGGCTGTTTTAGCACGAATTTTCTCCACTTGTTTTGCCGAAATTATAGAGGCGTCATTAGACAATCCATTTCTTATATAGGATACCACATCTGCTACCCACTGGTCGTCGTGGCCTTTCATTGGTGCCATCAAGCCACCAGCGTAGTTTTTACCTTCTATGTTGCCTTCCATTCCATGCAAAACTACTTTTATGGCGTATTCAGGGTGTGCTTGAACTCGCTGCGAGCCAGCCAGTGCCGGAGCCATCAATTTTCCATTACCACCGGGAGCACCCATGCCATTGTTCCCATGGCATTGTGAACATAGCTCACTGTAAATCACCATACCCCTATCTACCGATTCCTTTTGTTCTTTACTCAACTCCACCCCTCCAAACGGTCCATTATTCCTTGGTTTTGGTGGAGTGATGATTTGCTCGCCTATCAACTTTACACCGGCAGCTTTGTTATTGAACATTGCAGATTTTACCCCTTCTTCCAAATTGCTAATTTTCAACACCTTAGCTGAAAGCATGGCTTGTACTACCACATCTGTATTGGCATCTTTCATGGCGGCTACATAATCGGCTTCCAGTTCTTTTGCACCTGCTTTATAAAGTGTTTCGGCTGCACGTAAGGCCTGAATTCTGATTCTTGGATTTACATCTTTCAGCAGTATTTTGGCCAAATCGGTTTTTAAAGCACCCAAGCCTTCCAATGTCCAGATGGCGTGAATTCTGGCCAATTCGTTTTTGCTCGATGCTGCCATTGTTTTCAAAGTAGGAACTACAGAAAGGTCTTTTTTCAAAACCAAAAGTTGCTGTGCGGCATCGCGTCTCCAGCCGTTTGGATGCTCCAAATGTTTTACCAATGCTGCGGCCGATTCGTTTAACATTTTTGGCTGTGTTTTGTCTCGCTCTTTTCCTTCATGAGTTATCCTCCAGATTCTACCTAGGCCTACCACTTTGTCTAGCTGATATTGTTCTATTTTTGTACGCAGGTATGTTCCTTTTTGCGTCCACTGGCCTTCTTGAATAATGCCGTGGTACATATCCACAATATACATCGTACCGTCAGGGGCCGTAGCCATATCCACTGGGCGAAATAATGGATCAGTAGATCGCAAAAATTCCGATTTTTGATCTTGAAAAACATTGTGTAGCGTAGTTAAACCTTCAGTAACTACCGGATTGATTTGCCTTACAATTCTGGCCACTGGTTCACCATAAAAATACTGGCCTCTGAGGTTACTTGGAAGCCTATCTCCTCTATACACATCATTTCCTGCTGAGCCAGTAACCCTGTTCAATGAGCCATCGGGTTGACGGATTTCGTCCATACCTCCCTGCATATCGGCTATTTTTACCGCTGCACCCCAAGGCACATCAAAGCCTTTTGCAAATTCGTTGGGCACTTCGAAGTTTCCATAATGTATCGGAAACTGGAAATGAGAAGGCAATCCACTCGCCCCACCTTGGAACCAAAGTTTGCCATCATCGTCGTGCGTAACACCCCATTGAGCTCTATTAAAACCTGTTTTTTCACGAATTACACCATTGGGAGTCGCTCTCACTCTGAAAGCATTTACGGTACTGTACAACCAATTGTCCATGCCATAATACATAAATGCCTGCTGGTGTTCTACGTTTCCTGAGCGACCATATTTGGTAGTAAAAAGTTCTTTTTTGTCGGCTTTTCCGTCGCCGTTGGTGTCGGTGTATTTGTACACATTGTCGGCATCAGACTCCATTGTCAGAATACAATCTTTGCCATAGGGCAACACAAAACGAGGAAAAATCAGGTTGTCGATAAAAGTGGTTCCGGTTTCATAAACGCCGTCATTGTTCTTATCCTCCCATCGAGAAATGCGGCTGGTCGGCTCGAGCTCATTTTTAGAATCGGCATCGAGCATGTAAGACCTTAGCTCCAAAACATACATTCTACCATTGCCATCAAAGGCTATGGCACCGGGCTGTTGAATGGCGGGTTCAGTAAGTACCGGTTCGATTTTATAACCTGGAGGTAAAAGAAACTGTCGCTGTTCTTCTGCAACACTTAGTGGTAAAACCGGCGGTTTAGGCTCCAAATCTATGCCTCTCCAATCGTCACTATTGGGATCAACACCCTCGGGGATTTTTACTTTAGGCAAAGTATCTGCCTTTATCCCGATTTCTGAAAAACCATTTGGGGTGTTGGTAATAACAAAGGAACTGAGTGCAATGCCCACTATAGAAACCAAAAAAGCGTGCTTTAATGAGAAACCTTTTCTAGACTTGCGTAAAATTTCTTTCATGTTTATATATTAAGGTTGAATACGAAACTCAAATTAATATAAATTTTTAGAAAAATATTTACATTTAGACAAAAAGGCTATTCTGCTCGACAAGTCGGTTGATGGGTTGTTGATTTTGTATAATTTTCTATTTTAATAAAACTCAATCTTGAAGAAATATAACAATCGATTTTAAAAAAAATAAACAAGGTACTATGTATTGCAATGTATTGGTTTATACATTATCTTTGCATCATCATTAAAAAAGTTATGCTTAGAATTATGAAAAATCTATTATTGATCATTGCCACTATTTCATGCATCGCCTTTGTCGGCTTAAGAAATTCTCATAAAAGCGACGTGGATCTTAAACTTTCGGAAGACAAAAACAAGATGAGTATTTCGGCAAAATTTCCGGATGACAAAACTCCAGAAGTTCAAAGTTACTTGACCGAAGAATTGGGTGATTCAAATGAGATGTCATTTGAAAACGGTACTATTGATGGTGAAATTGGGCTAAATGATGGTTCATACTTCTATATGAAATTGGCCGAAGGACGACTAAAAATTGAAATGGAACGCAAAAGAAATAGTCAAACCGCCTACAAAAGACTGAAGAAAATGTTTGAGGGCTTAAAAACGGTCTTGACCTCTAACTGATTTTATGATTTAAACTAAATTTAACCTTGAATGCCTTATGATAAAAAAAGCCAACGGAATCCGCTGGCAATTTTTACTCTAGTCCCGTTAAATAACCCTATTACGGAAGAAGAACTTTGTCAATTACGTGTATCACTCCGTTGGTTGCCAAAAGATTTGCTGAAGTAATGTTGGAAGAACCACTACGCTTGCCTATTATTTTAGCCCCAGAGCTGAGATCGAATTTTACTTTTTCGGTAAATGCAGTTGCCACGTCACCGCTAACGTTTGGCAAGTCAGTTGAAAAAACCCTTCCCGGCACCACATGATACAGAAGCACATTGGTTAGAAGAGTTTTATTTGCTGGACTCAAAAGTGATGCTTTTGGCGTAGTTTTGTACAACTCGGTAAACGCAGCATTGGTAGGTGCAAAAACTGTCAGGCCGTTTTGTGATGCTGCCGTAAGTGCCGCTGCAACAGAAGGATCAGCTGCTGTAACCAACGAAACTAATTCAGAAAAGTTAGGATTTCCAATGGCAATTTCCACCAAATTTTTGCTTGGTGGCACTATAACATTATCAATCACGTGCACCACACCATTCGATGCGTCCAAATCGGTCGAAACAACTTTTATATTTCCGTTGATATAAACACCAGTAGTATTCACAGACAAATAGATATTATTGTTGGCATTTAAAGTTGTAGCTTTGCCGCTTTTCACATCGGCTGCTTTAACTTTTCCAGCCAATACATGAGAAGTCAAAATAGGCGTAAGTGCCTCTTTCGTTAACCCACTTAAACTTGTAATACCTGCCTTTGTGAAAGCATCATTATTAGGAGCAAAAACCGTAAACGGTCCCGTACCTTGTAGAGCTGAAACCAATTCGGCTTTCGTTAGAGCAGCCGTAAGTGTCGAAAACTGTGGGTTAGAAGTGGCTACATCAACAATGTTAGTTGTTTTGGGTTCATCTTCCTCACAAGATGTAAATGTAAAACCAGTTAATAGTAGAGCGAATAAATGGAGTTTAAAACTTTTCTTTTTCATGTCTGTAATGAAATTATGTTTGTTACTCACTCTCAACCGCTACACCGAAAGATTGTTTAAGAAAGAATCCGAAACAATCTAATTTTAAGGATATTCTAATGCAACTCTAATTCGTTTGACTAAAATGCCGATACCTAAAAATCCAATCCATAAAAATCTGCAAAGGCATTTTGAACAAATAAGGCCTTATTTAAATACTTGAATAATTTTATCCGCCTCTCTCCTACCGCTTATATAAGCACCATGAGCAGTTGAAAAATAATCTTTTTCGGTGTGTTCGCCGGCGAAGAACAACTTATTGTTTACTTCTGCGGCTAGATCATCAAAATGCTGCATTTCAGTGCCAATGGCTGTATATGAATATGCCCCGAACGAATTTTCATTACTTTGCCATTTGGTTCTTAACATTTGGCTTGGATTAGGTATATTTTTCCCATAAATATCTCGGAGATGATTCATGATTTCAGCGATAATCTGGGCATCTGACATGGTCTCCGTTACCCGGGCATAATCGGCATAGGCAAAAGTCATGAGGGCGTTATGGTTGGGACTGTACTTCTTAACATTCACAAAATAGTTGAATTTATCACGGATTTCTGGTGTATATGAAATGTACTGAACGTCGTCCCAAAAAGCAGTTTCCCAAGTGAGTAAGAACTTGTTAACACTACTCATTCCTACTTTTTGGATAGCGGTTTGTTTAGAATTTGGCAATGCCGGAGAAAATTCGATAACACTGGCTTTTAAAACTCCTAAAGGAACGGTTACCAGCACAAAATCGGCTGACAAAATCCCATCACTGTGATAAAGACTTACTTTTTGATTGGAGTAATCTATTTTAGAAACCTTCTGATTGAGCCTAATATCTAAGCCTTTAGCCAAATAATTGGGAATATTATCATATCCGTTGGTGGCTATCACCTCCGCCCCACCGTATTCTTCACCCTCATAATACAGTAGAGACGACAATTTATCCAAATCGCCTGTATCAAAAGTCAGGTAGGATGAAAGCAAAAACTTCCAAAGTCTATCGTTCGATTTTTCAGGGTATAATTTATTAAAAACGGTTTCGAAACTTTCGTTTGCTTTACCGCTTTTCATCATATTTTTTAGAATCTTATAGAACTCATCTTCAGCATTTTGATAAAGTTCTGTATTTCTAAGCACGCCACCAACATCATACGATTTTTGACTTTCGTCCAAGGTTTCGAAAGTGGTCATTCCCGCTTCTTTTGCCAAGTCTGTCATTGGATTTTTGCGAGTTCCGTGTATCCAACTTGCCCCTTCGTCGAATGCCACGCCAAGACTGCGATTAGTTCTGAGCCTACCACCCACCTTATCCTGAGCTTCCAAAACTATTACCTTAAAGCCAACCTCCTGCAAGCTTTTAGCGGCAGCTAAGCCTGAAATTCCGGCACCGACTATCACCACCGTCTTGTCCAATGCACCTGGGATATGTTTGTCCTCACAAGCCAAAGCAAACAAACTGGAGCTGCTGGCCAATAAAGGAAGACTTTTAAAGGTGTTCTTAATGAATTTACGTCTTTCAATCATAGGAATCTCAAGTGAGTAGTTTTGAAACGAAATAAATCACAAAACTGGGAAAATCATTTTCCAAAAAATACAAAATCGAAATAAAAGACTCATAATGACAAAATGCATCTTTCTTTCCAAAATTCAAATTAGGTCCTAAACAATTACAAAAAATCGATTAGATCAAAAATATATGCAAAAGCGTGAAATCTTGAAAATAAGCCCAGAACCTTTATCGACTTCATACATCCAAAAGAACTGTTTACCTGTAGATTAAAACTGTTTGTAGAAATTAGTATCAGGGGTTTGGCTTATTCTCTATTTTTTCAGAACTTTGATCATCTTAGAACCATTACCCTACCCTGAAATATGAAACAAGACTTCTCGAAAAAGACAAATGAAGAACTTTTAAAAAATATAAAAATTGCAAGATTTCTAACTGGCTTGTTGGCTGGTGCATTGATTATGTTATTGGTTCTCAATTCCATAGATAAGGAAAAAACGATTTGGCAAATTATAATGATGCCTTTATGTCTATCGCCTATTTTGATTCTTAATATATCAAACATCGTGGCTATGAAAAAAGAAATTAAGTCTCGTAGTCTTTAATCCAAAAGATATCCTACCTTACCCAGAATACAAGATATGACCTGTCACAATTGCGAAGCACCCTTCGACACAAAGTTTTGCCCGAATTGTGGCAATCCAGCCATCTTAAAAAGAATCGATAAGCATTATCTGCAACATGAGTTTTTGCATCTTTTTCATGTCGAAAAG
>NZ_RJUF01000185.1 GCF_024343775.1 Lacihabitans soyangensis
AAAAATTCAGAGAAAGGCTAAATGAGCAAAATTACAGACGTTTTAAAAGAAAGAATTTTAGTTTTAGATGGTGCCATGGGTACCATGATTCAACGATATAAACTTACAGATGAAGATTACAGAGGAGAAAGATTCAAGGACTTTCCACACGATATAAAAGGCAACAATGATTTGCTTTCGATTACTCGTCCAGACGTAATCTTGGCCATACACAAAGAATATTTAGATGCTGGGGCAGATATCATCGAAACCAATACTTTCAGCGGAACTACAGTGGCCATGGCCGACTACCACATGGAGGATTTGGTATATGAAATCAACTTTGAAGGTGCAAAAGTGGCACGACAAGCCGCTGACGAGTACACAAAAGTCAATCCGGCCAAACCAAGATTTGTTGCTGGTTCCATGGGTCCAACTACGAAAATGGCTTCTCTTTCTCCAGATGTGAACAACCCAGGCTTTAGAGCTATCACTTTTGATGAACTGTTGATAGCATTCAAGGAGCAAGTAAATGCCCTCATTGACGGTGGAGTGGATTTGTTATTGATAGAAACCGTAACAGATACATTAAACTGCAAGGCAGCCATTTATGCTGCCACAGAGGTAATTGATGAGCGAAAACTCATCGATCCGAGTTTCGAAATGCCTATAATGGTATCAGGAACCATCACCGATCAATCTGGACGCACACTTACAGGACAAACCTCCGAAGCTTTTTACAATTCGGTATCGCATGGAAACCTCATGTCTATCGGTCTAAACTGTGCCTTGGGTGCAAGGGCCATGAAACCCTATTTGGCGGAACTATCACGAGTAGCCGATTGTATGGTGAGTGTTTATCCAAATGCTGGGTTGCCCAACGAAATGGGCCAATACGACGAATCACCGGCTTATATGGCCGAGCAAGTTCGCGAATTCTTAGAAGAAGGATATGTAAACATTTTGGGTGGATGCTGCGGTACAACACCAGATCACATCAGAGAATTTGCAAAAATAGCGGGTGAATATGTTCCAAGGCAACCTAAAACCATTGAACCTCATTTGAGATTAAGTGGCTTGGAACCAATGACTTTAACCAAAGAACTTGGTTTTGTAAACGTAGGTGAAAGAACCAACGTCACGGGATCCAAGAAATTCCTGAGATTGATAAAAAATAGACAGTTTGAAGAAGCACTCTCGGTAGCACAAGACCAAGTAGAAGGTGGGGCAAACGTGATAGACATCAATATGGACGAGGGTATGTTGGACGGGATAGAGTCTATGACGACCTTCTTGAACCTCATTGCCTCCGAGCCCGAGATTTCGAAAGTACCTATCATGGTTGACTCTTCAAAATGGGAGATTATTGAGGCTGGTTTGAAATGTGTTCAAGGTAAAGGGGTTGTAAACTCCATTTCACTTAAAGCTGGTGAAGAAGAATTTATCCGTCAGGCAAACATCGTTAGAAAATTCGGAGCAGCTGTAATCGTCATGGCTTTTGATGAAGCAGGACAAGCGGATACTACCGCCAGAAGGATTGAAATAGCCAAACGCTCTTACGATATTTTGGTAGAAAAAGTAAACTTTCCACCGCAAGATATCATTTTTGACCTAAATATTTTCCCAGTTGCGACTGGTATTGAAGAACACAAAATCAACGCGATTTCATTCTTTGAAGGCACAAAATGGGTGAAAGAAAACCTTCCTCATGCACACATCAGTGGGGGTGTAAGCAATGTATCTTTCTCTTTCCGTGGAAATGATAAGGTAAGAGAGGCCATTCATTCTGCTTTTCTGTACCACGCCACGCAGGCAGGAATGGACATGGGAATCGTAAACCCAAGTATGTTAGAAGTTTACGACGACATTCCGAAGGACCTTTTGGAGGCAGTTGAAGATGTACTTCTGAACAGAAAAGAAGACGCAACAGAGCGTCTCTTAGATATGGCTGAGAGCCTTAAAGGCAGCAGCAAAGAAACCGAAACAGTAGCCCAGGAATGGAGAAGTTATCCACTCGAAAAGCGTATTGAACATGCTTTGGTTAAAGGTATTATCGAATTCATTGACGAAGACATGCAAGAGTCTTTGGAAAAATATCCCGTGCCTTTGCATATTATCGAAGGTCCTCTGATGGACGGCATGAACGTGGTTGGGGATTTGTTTGGTTCTGGAAAAATGTTTCTCCCACAAGTGGTTAAATCGGCGAGGGTGATGAAAAAAGCTGTCGCCTATCTCCTACCAGCTCTTGAAGCCGAAAAACTAAAAAGTGGCGACTTGAGTACAAACAACGGAAAAGTATTGCTCGCCACGGTGAAAGGCGATGTGCATGATATTGGAAAAAACATTGTGGGGGTAGTACTTGCCTGCAACAATTACGAAATTATTGATATCGGGGTGATGGTTCCGGCAGAGAAAATTCTTGAGGCTGCCGTCGAACACAATGTTGATGCCATCGGTTTGAGTGGTTTGATAACACCGTCGCTTGACGAAATGGTGTATATGGCCAAAGAAATGGAGAAAAGGGGAATGA
The DNA here is from genome assembly GCF_024343775.1 of Lacihabitans soyangensis. GTDB lineage: Bacteria > Bacteroidota > Bacteroidia > Cytophagales > Spirosomataceae > Leadbetterella > Leadbetterella soyangensis. The sequence continues at coordinate 2,510 of NZ_RJUF01000185.1, forward strand.
AAATTCCACTACTCATCGGAGGTGCAACCACCTCAAGAGTACATACGGCTGTTAAAATCGACCCTTACTATTCTGGGCCAGTTGTACATGTTTTGGATGCTTCCAAGTCAGTTCCCGTAGTGAGTAATTTGTTGAGCAAGGAACTTTCAGAGAATTACGTTAGAGAGGTTAAGGCTGATTATGAGCGTTTTAGAGGAGATTATGAAAGTCGTCAAACCGCCAAAGCTTACATCAGAATCTCGGAAGCCCGCCAGAATAAACTGAAAATAGACTGGGAAAATACCCAAATCACCAAGCCTAAATTCCTTGGAACCAAGGTTTTTGAAAACTACAGCTTGAAAGAAATTGCAGAATTTATAGACTGGACGCCATTCTTCCAATCTTGGGATTTGCATGGACACTACCCAAAAATATTGAAGGACGAAGTAGTTGGTATTGAAGCTCAAAAACTCTACGACGACGCCCAGGTGATGCTGAAACAAATCATCTCCGAAAAATGGCTAAAAGCCAATGGTGTGGTAGGTTTCTGGCCGAGTAATGTTGAAAACGACGATACTCAAATTATCTATGGATTTGAAAAACAAGATGAAGGGCATACAAGTTCGTGTTCAAATCTAGCCCACGACCATACGGTTTACAAAGCAAATACACAGCAAACTTTGGCGAAATTTCAACATCTAAGACAGCAAGGTAAAAAAGGAGAAGGAGTACCGAATATTTCTCTAGCCGACTTTATAGCTCCAGTTTCAGTAGGAAAAACTGACTATTTTGGAGGATTTGCGGTAGGTATTTTTGGAGCTGAAGACCGTGCAAAAGCCTTCGAGGCTAATCATGATGATTACAATTCTATCATGCTGAAAGTATTGGCGGATAGGTTTGCCGAAGCATTTACCGAACTTTTACACAAAAAGGTAAGAACAGATCTTTGGGGCTATGCCAACGCAGAAAGTCTTAACAATGAGGAAATTATAAAAGAAAAATATCAAGGTATTAGACCAGCCCCAGGATATCCTGCTTGTCCCGACCATACCCTGAAAACCGATTTATTTAAGCTTTTGGATGTAGAAAATACAATTGGCGTCACACTAACCGAAAGCCTTGCCATGTGGCCAGCCTCAGCTGTTAGTGGTTTTTACTATTCGCACCCACAGTCCAAGTATTTCGGATTAGGAAAAATAGAAAAAGACCAAGTGGAAGACTATACCAAAAAACGCGGAATAGCGATTGAAGAGGCCGAAAGGTGGCTAAGTCCTGCCTTGAATTATTGAGTTTGGAGCCTATTTTCGAACACAGATGACACAAATCTGACTGATTTTCACAGATTATATTTAGAAAAGCCCTGAGTGATTGGGGCTTTTTTTATTAGGTTTATTTCCAAATTTTATTTTCTTTTTTAGATTTTTTTATGATTTTAAAACAAAAAATTCACTTTTCCACTAACTTACATTCACATTTATTTCAACCAAAAAAACAAAAACATGAAAAAAACTATTTCAATGGCCACATTGGCTGTTATTTTAACCGTTTTAATGGGCTTTCTAGCAAAAAAGCCGAAATGGGTTTCTTTATTTGATGGTAAAACCCTAAATGGCTGGAAAGTTGGAGAAAATGCCGCTTCTTTTAAAGTAGAAGATGGTGCAATAGTAGTCAATGGACCTGTAGGCCATTTGTTTTATGATGGTGCCGTAGGCAATCATGATTTCAAAAATTTTGAGTTTAAGGCAAAAGTAATGACTATGCCAGGCTCCAACTCTGGGTTATATTTCCATACCAAATATCAGGAGAAAAGCTGGCCCTCAAAGGGTTACGAAGTACAAGTAAACAATTCACACACCGACTGGAAACGCACCGCAAGCCTCTATGATATTAAAGATGTGAAAGAAACCTACGTCACTGATAATGTGTGGTATACGGAGACCATCATTGTACAAGGTAAGCGAATCATTACCAAAATAAACGATAAAGTAGTAGTAGATTATACCGAACCTGACAAAATTGACCAATCAAAAGGTAGAAAACTGAGCAGTGGAACCTTTGCCATTCAAGCTCACGATCCCAAAAGCAAGGTTTATATAAAAGACATCATGGTAAAGATTTTGCCAGATTGAAACAAAAAAAGACTCTTCGATTAATATTCTCGAAGAGTCTCTTTCTTTTAAGTTATAGTCTAGACTTATTTTTCTTTTTTATCTAAAATTGCTCCAACACCCAAACCAACTGCTGCACCTGTGGCACCTCCAACCAATGCACCTTTGCCTCTTTTTTTAGAAACAACCGCTCCAGCCACCGCACCTGATGTAGCACCGATAATCACCCCTTTTTTCTTATTCGACCATTTCTTTTTTGCTGGTTTCGATTCGACCGAATTATTGTTACCAGTGCTGTTTCCGCCAGATGACACAACTGCTGCTTGTTCTTGTTTTGCCTCTTCTTTTTCTACCGTCGATGTTTGATTTTCGGCATTAATAGAATCAGCATTTATAGTAGGTGTGGCTATTTCAACGGCTGCTGTTTTGGTTTCTTTTTTCGGATTGGTACAATTTGCAAATATCACACTGACCGTTAAAAATAATGCTAGTTTTTTCATGATGGTAATTTGTTTAGTGATTTAAAATATTACTACTTTTCTGGGCAAATACGCCACATTCTATTTTTCCTCAATGGGAGAAATATTCGAATTATCTACGCAAAAATAAGCACTTAGGCCCAACAAATTATCACCCTAAAAAATAGTCTTAAAATATAAAAATCACTTTTAAGCCAAATTTAATACCTTAAAAAATATCATAAATACCTAAAAAACAATGACTTCTGAATAGAAATCCAATACTTCTTAAAACAAACATTGAGAAATTACAAAGCGAAATTTTAAGGGAAATTTAATTAAGATCCTTCTTATTTTAAGGTCTGTTTAATAGGACAAGGCTCTCTTCCGTTTTTTTGGTAAATTCTCAGACTGAGGAATCCATTCTTTATTGAAATCTTTTACTTGATATAATTAATTGACCGAAAAAAAAAGTGGCCTAGAGACTAGACCACCTAATGAAACATATAAATCTTAATAAAAATTAAGCGAGTTCAAAACGATCAAGGTTCATCACCTTGGTCCATGCAGCTACAAAATCCTTCAAGAATTTATCTTGTGAATCTGAGCAACCATATACCTCCGCCAACGCTCTCAATTCAGAGTTTGAGCCGAAGATTAAATCAACGCGTGTTCCAGTCCATTTCAAATCTCCAGTATGACGGTCACGACCTTCAAAAACATCTTGATGAGGCGATGCTGACTTCCAAGTTGTTCCTAAGTCTAGGAGATTTACAAAGAAATCGTTGGTTAAAGTCTCTGGACGATGAGTAAATACACCATTTTTAGACTTATCAAAGTTGGCATTCAAAACTCTAAGTCCACCTATTAGAACGGTCATTTCAGGTGGAGTAAGTGTCAACAACTGAGCTTTATCTACCAACATTTCTTCGGCAGAAGTGGTGTAGTGACCTTTTAGGTAATTTCTGAATCCATCGGCGATTGGCTCAAGAACTGCGAACGATTCTACATCTGTTTGTTCTTGAGAGGCATCAGTACGACCTGGTGTAAATGGAACAGAAATATCTTTTCCTGCATTTTTTGCTGCTTGTTCAATTCCCACACCTCCAGCAAGAACAATCAAATCAGCGATAGAAATTGCCTTTCCATCAGCCGCACTTGCATTAAATTCTGCTTTTATAGATTCCAGTTTCGAAAGTACCTTATCTAGTTGTACTGGATTATTCACAGCCCAGAATTTCTGTGGTGACAATCTTAGACGTCCACCATTGGCACCTCCACGTTTGTCTGAGCCACGGAAAGTAGAAGCCGAAGCCCAAGCTGTAGAAACCAATTCAGAAACACTTAGACCAGAAGCCAAAATTTTTGACTTCAACGTTGCCACGTCTTGATCATCCACTAATATATGATTCACTGTTGGAATCGGGTCTTGCCAAATAAGTTCTTCCTCAGGCACTTCTGGGCCTACATATCTAACTTTAGGACCCATATCTCTGTGAGTAAGTTTAAACCATGCACGAGCAAAAGCATCTGCGAACTGGTCTGGATTCTCGAAAAATCTACGAGATATTGGTTCATATATAGGATCAATTTTCAAAGCCAAATCCGTAGTAAACATGATTGGGGCATGTGATTTTTCCGGATTGTGAGCATCAGGCACCGAATTAGCACCAGCTCCACCTTTTGGCACCCACTGATGAGCACCTGCTGGACTTTTGGTCAATTCCCAATCAAAGCCAAACAAGTTTGCAAAATAGTTATTGCTCCATTGTGTTGGTGTTTGCGACCAAGCACCTTCCAATCCACTGGTGATGGTATATTCACCATGTCCTGTGCCAAAGCTGTTTATCCAACCTTGACTTTGGTGCTCTATGGCTGCACCCGCTGGCTCAGGACCTACATATTGACCAGGGTCTCCAGCTCCGTGGGCCTTTCCAAAGGTGTGTCCTCCAGCTATTAGGGCTACAGTTTCTTCATCATTCATGGCCATTCTACCGAAGGTCTCACGAATATCACGTGCGGCTGCCAAGGCATCCGGAACACCATTTGGGCCTTCTGGATTTACATATATCAATCCCATTTGAACGGCTGCCAAAGGATTTTCAAGTTCACGGTCGCCAGAATAACGCTTGTCAGCTAACCATTCGCCCTCTGAACCCCAATAAATATCTTCTTCAGGCTCCCATACATCTTCTCTACCTCCTCCAAATCCGAAGGTTTTGAAACCCATTGATTCAAGAGCACAGTTACCGGCCAAGATCATTAAGTCTGCCCATGAGATTTTTCTACCATATTTCTGCTTTATTGGCCATAACAGAAGTCTAGCTTTATCTAGGTTACCATTATCTGGCCAGCTGTTGAGCGGAGCGAAACGTTGTGTACCTGCACCAGCTCCACCTCTACCATCTGCTATTCTGTAAGTACCTGCACTGTGCCAAGCCATACGAATAAAAAATGGACCATAATGGCCATAATCTGCTGGCCACCAAGACTGTGAAGTTGTCATCAAATCATAGATTTCTTGCTTTAATGTAGCTAAATCCAATGATTTAAACTCTTCGGCATAATTAAAATCCGGATCCATCGGATTAGAAAGAGAAGAATGTTGACGCAGAATACTAAGGTTCAACTGATTGGGCCACCAGTCTTGGTTTCTAGTACCAAAACCTGCACTTTTTTTCACTTCGCCGTGATTGAAAGGGCATTTTGCCACTCCATTGGCTTCTGATGTATGATTTTCCATAAATAAATGATTATTAAAATTTTGTTATATTCTACAATTGTTCTCAATTACGCTATATAAGTATTCATAAAAAATGACCAGAGATATATTTATGAATTAATTTCACAAATATGGGAAGTTTTGTAGTATAAGACAAATCGATATATTTTATTTGTATATAAGTTTTAATTATACAACATGACCATAACGCAGTTAGGATATATTCTTGCACTTGAAAAGCACCAAAGTTTTGTAGAAGCCTCGAATTTTTGTAATATTTCTCAGCCGGCATTGAGTATGCAGGTCAAGAAATTGGAGGAGCAATTGGGTGTTGAAATATTCGACCGAACCAGCACACCCATCAAAATAACCAGCATCGGACAAGAGGTTATCAACCAAGCCAAACACGTTTTTAAAGAATATAAACAGGTTTTCGAAATCATTTCGGAATACAAAGATGCCATTAATGGAACATTAAAACTGGGTATTATCCCAACCGTTTCGCCATATTTGTTACCTCTTTTTTTGAAGAGTTTCGAAGAGAAATACCCAACTTTGAATATTGAAATAGAAGAACTTACTACTCAAAACATCGAGGAAAAACTTCGAAACGGAAGCTTGGACATGGGTATTTTGGCCACTCCTCTTCATCAAAGCGATTTGATGGAGGAACATTTATATTACGAGGAATTGGTAGCTTATGTTTCAAAGGAAAATATGCTTTACTCCAAAAACTATATTTTAAGTAAAGAACTAGACCTTAACCAACTTTGGTTGCTCGAAGAGGGACATTGTTTGAGAAATCAGATAGAGAATTTCTGCGAACTCAAGCAAAAACAAAACAAAAACTCACAGTTGAAACTAAAAACTGGAAGCCTAGAAACGGTAATAAAACTTGCGGACAATTACGCGGGAATGACGCTTTTACCAGAATTGGTCATTCATGATTGGCCGGAAGAGCAGTTAAACCACATTAGACATTTCTCTGGAGAAAAACCGATGAGAGAAATTAGCATCATTACCGAGAAGACCTATAAAAGAAATGCCATCCTGCAGGCCTTGAAATCTGAAATCTTTCTTCATTTACCAAAAAAAATAATCGAAAACACTTCCCGAAGCCCATTGAAAATCAATTAAGCTTTTTTCTCCAACAAATCCGTGGCCACTTTGCCTTTTCCATCAGGCGTAGTGTAAAATGGCCGTTTTTCTATTTCATAATTGGTATCAGGAGAAATACCCAAAGCATGATAAATGGTTTGATGCACTTCAGCTATTTTTATAGGTTTTTCGATGGTTTTACATGGTCTTTCGTCAGCAGTTTTACCAAAAACACTCCCTTTTTTTACGCCTCCACCAAACATCAACATAGAACACCCATCGGTGAAGTGTCGATGCATACCGTAGTTTTTGATGTCCTCTATCACATCGGGCTGATCTACTTGATCCAAAACCCTTAAATCAGGACGACCTTCCATGAGCATATCTCTACTAAATTCGCTGGCCAAAATCACTAAAGTTTTGTCCATCCTTCCACTTTCATCCAAATCCTTAATTAGCTGAGCTATTGGAGCATCTATCATTTTTTTCATACCCACCAATCTCGTATGACCGTTTTCGTGTGTATCCCAACCCTCAAAAGGAACATATTCGGTCGTAACTGTAATGTATCTCGCTCCTTGCTCAATCAATCTTTTGGCCATCAAACAGCCTAAACCAAACTTTCCGGTATTATAGATATCGTATTTCTCTTTCGGTTCTTGGCTTAGGTCGAAGGCCTTGGCCTCTGGTGAGTTTAAAAGAATGTATGCCTGCTCCATCGAACGTTTCAAGGATTCTTTTTGGTAATCGCTTCCAAACTCACCCATGGCCGATTCTTTCACGAGTTTTTCATACAATTGATTGCGACTTTCGAATCTCTTTTGCGACATTCCCACAGGTGGTCGAACGCTGTCTAGTCCCTTGGTTGGGTCGGGAATCATGAATGGTCCGTACTCACTTCCTAAAAAACCTGCACTGTGAAAAGCCTTAAGTTCTTCACCCTCACCCACATCAAAACGCTGACCGATGTTGATGAACGGAGGAATTACCTCATTTTTAGGTCCTAATTCCTTGGCTATCCAAGAACCCAAATGCGGAACGACTACTGATTGTGGCGGTTCATAGCAGGTGTGCCAGTTGTATTGATGACGGGTATGTAAAATATGTCCCAAATCGGCAGCCACATAAGAGCGAATGACAGTTCCTTTGTTCAATATCTTGCCAATTGACTCTAAGCCTTCCGAAAAATGAACGCCATCTAAAGCTGTAGGCACAGACTTAAAGGTACTCAAAACACTATCAGAACGCATTCCTTTGCTAAATGGCGTGTATTTTTTCGGGTCGAAGGTTTCGGTATGGGCCATTCCTCCAGCCATAAAAAGTACAATAACTGCGTCTGCCGTGGCATTACTCTCGTTTTTCACACCACATGAAGTCAACAATTGGCTAATAGGACTACCAATGGCCATTGTGGCGATAGTAGCTGCACTTTGTTTAAGGAAATCTCTTCTGTTGTTATTCATATTTTATTTTTTCTCGCAAAGACGCCAAGTCGCCAAGAAACATAAACTCACTAGTCCTTAAGCCATTTATTTTTAATAAATTAACTGAAACTCAGGTAAAAGCAAAACCGCCCAAAACAAGTCTTGAATTTGCTCAATACTTGGATTTTCATCCATGGCAGATTGAGCGGTTTTCATTTCTGAATTGTTTGGAAGCCGGCCCAAGGCTTTGCTGAATAATACTCTTATGATTACATCTCGAGTTTTAAACTGAGCCTTCCAATATTTAGCTCCTCTTGCCAGAACATTCGTTAATCTTTCGCCATTGGTCAACTCCAAGGCTTGCAATAAGCTGGCTTGGCTATCTCTGCTCGTGGAAACCACTTCCCTATTTGGTCTACCCAAGGCCGTCAAAAAAGCATTATTAGCCACCAAAGAGGCCCTTGCAAAAGCAGGTTTTAGAATATTGGGCTTTGTACCAGTGTATTTCAAATCTTTTATTGTAAAAATTGGTGTAATAATCTGACTAACAGCATCAGAAAACTGCTCCGCAGATAATCTCCTGCGGGCCATAGCTCTGAAGGTATAAGAATTGTCGTAGAGGAGATTCGTACTTTTTACACCCTCTGAAGGCATTTGGTAAATCTTGGAAGTAGCAATGAGGTAAATCAGCTCCTTGACGTCGTAATTTTTCTCTACAAAATCTGAAGCCAGCCAATCCAATAAATCCTGCGACCAAGGTTCATTGTCCATTTCGTCGGGAGACTCCACAATACCTCTACCCATCATTTGCTTCCAAATTCTATTCACCACAGTCCTGTAAATTCTACCATTTTCAGGTCTTACTAAAAGATTAGCCATTTGCTCCATTTTTTTCGCCCTAGAAGCTGTAGAATCTATATTTCCGAAATTCTGCCAAAGAAGCCGTGTATCAGCAAACTTGCCTGTTGGTTTGTCACAGCGGTTAATTTCTAGCCGTTCTTCTGCAAAAATATTGGCAAAAGCATACGCATCCTCAAGTTTCCAATCGCTGATGAAGCTATCATGACATGAGGCACATTTAAGATTTAATCCCAAAATCACCTGACCCACATTTTGAGCCGCCTGCATTTCTACCCGCTGACTGGCATTGATAGTTCCCCGCCATTGAATACCCTCTACAAAGCCCTTAGAAGGTTCTTTCGGCGAGAGCAATTCCTTGGCAAACTGGTCATATGGTTTATTTTGCTTTATAGACGTATATAGCCAGTCCGTGATATTGTAACGGCCGTTGGTGATATAGCCAGGACCTGTGTAATCGTTCCTGAGTGCATCGTTCCAAAAAGTTAACCAATGTTGTGTGTATTCCTCATCTTGTGCCAAAAGTTGCTTTATCAAGGAAGCTCTTTTGTTCGGATTTTGATCTTTGGAGAAAGCAATAATTTGAGATGCTGTGGGCAAAAGCCCAACGATATCCAAATAAGCCCTTTTCAAAAAAATCCGATCATCTACTTTTGGTTTCCACTCAATTCGGTTTTGTTTAAAATATTCATTCACCCATAAATCAATCGGATTTTTCAAATCGCCGGTTGGAGTCGGCAAAATGGGTTTTCGGGGTTCCATTTTGGCCACTCTGAATAACCTAGGTTGTAACGAGCCCTCAGGCCATGGAGCTCCTTTTTCTATCCAAAAAATAATCAGTGCTATTTCATCCTCATTCAATGCTTTACCTTTGGTAGGCATAGCATCTTTATGGTTTCTAGGGAGTTTTATTCTACGAACCAATTCACTGTTTTCAGGCTCGCCTCTCACAATTACTTTTCCGTGTTTTCCAACCTCAAAAGCAAATTCCTTCTGATCTAATCTGAGTTTACCCTCTTGTTTGTTAGAGCTATGGCATTTGTAACAATTATGTGCAAATATTGCTCTCACTTCACCTACCAATTTTATCTGATTTTCAATGGAAAGGCTATCTGTATTCATACTCAAAAGACTACTTTTATCAGAGGTTGCCTTTGGTTCTGAAAAACTAAAGTAATCATCCCCATGTGTAAGTGAGCCACCATAATGCCCAGTAAAAATGACAGCAAGAGAAGTGGCAAACAATGAAAACCTGTAAACGGAAATCTTGGAGTTTTGTTTCTTTTTCAACACCAACCAATGAAGCCCCAGAGTTATCAAACTCAAAATCGCGGTGCTAAAGCCTCCCCACTGATGCAAGTCTAGGGTATCGCCCGAAATTTCCTCATTTTGAGCTAAAACATATCCAAAAATAGCTGAGAATACAGCTGAAATACCTCCAATAATTATGGCCAAATGGATTGACGGTCGATACTTTGAGTTAAAGTTTTTGAAAGAAAAAACCTCTAAAAGAGTTGCCAACAGCAATATGGCAATCGGGAAATGAACCAACACAATGTGGAATCTACCAATGAATTGCATAAAGTCAAATCCACCTTCTACTTGAGCCACATCCTGAGCTAAAGCCTGAGAATAAGCCAAACAAAAAAATAGAAAAGTACCCCCAAATTGGCCTCCAATGATTTTAGATGGCATTAAATTGTATTTATAGGTTGAATAAAATTCTAACTTTCTATAGAAAGAAAGATTTCAACTACAATTTAGGTTTTTAAAATTTATTAAAAAATATTCGGTGGGATAATTTTGGCAAAAATTAGCCTATTTATTTCTCAAACTTCAATTTCAATACATTCTCTCCTACTTTTTTGCCCATTTCTTGACCTTTGGTGAGGGCCTCTCTGAAATGTATGCCGCCGTAAAGTCTCGAAATACTGGTTTCATTGGCAGATTCCCAAAAACTGTTGAACTTTTTAGGCTCACCTACCCAGTATTTGGAATAATCTGTAAAACCCACATTTTCACCTAAAAGATTGGTTAAAATTGTAGCCATTGTGGCGGATTGCACCGAATGCCCCGATGGAAACTCTGGGAAGGGTGGCGTTAGAATAGCTGGTTCCCACTTAGAATCTATGTATTTTTTGATGTATGCACCTGGGCGAATCAAGTTGTGTTTGTATTTCGACTTCCAGGCCGCTATCATGGCGTCGTTTAGTCCTAAAGTCAACGAAACATACAGTTTTGCTGAAGAGTCTATTGAAACTGGATTGGTCCTTAGGAGTTGAGTCAAAATGGAGACCGAATGGCCCACAGCTGTATAAGTAAAAGTAGCAGCATCGTCCCAAAAGTTGGCAATATTCATTTTATCAGAACCAGCCGTCACTTCTTTTGAAGTATTATACACTTCCAAGGCATCTTTATAAAACCTAGAGTCTTTGTATTTGGAAAACTCAAAGTCGGGCTTAATATCAAAGTCGGTCTGATTCTCGGCTATGAAAGTGCGATTTAATCCCCATTTTGGGTGAAGTGGGCCCGTATTTTCCAAATCAGCCACCCGATTGATTTCAAAACACGACTCGCAAGAAGGAAGCTTATAGTTCAGATCATAACTTCTAAAAAGTGCATTTTTTCCGCCATCTTTGGCTGCGTATTTTAGAACCATTTCGGCTATCGAAACCCCATAATTTTTTGATTTCAGGATAGCCAATTTTGACTGGCCTGCCGAAAATTTCGCATCAACAGAGTCTTTTAAGGCGGCAATTCGCTCCATCCAAATAAAAGGAGCTGCCACAAAAAACTCATCTACTGTCGTAAAAATGGCATTATTCAGAGCTAATTCTTTTATAAAATCAACACTATCGGTTTCGAATTCTTTTGGTTTTTCAAAACCTTGCAATTGACCCGATAACGAAGCTCGCTTTGAATAGGCCGGTAAAATAGACTCATAGGCCGCCAAATTGATGTAGGCCATAGAACGTGCTGCCACCAAAGGTGTATAACCAGTGGTCTGTTCTATCAAATCCAATATCAACAAATGCCATTTAACCTGTAAGTCTGAAGTGGTGAAATCGTAATTTTTGGCTGGCAAAGCGGTTTCGCTTAAAATCAATTGGGTGGTGTTACCTGCCTGAAATTCTCGTCGAACAGGTACTTGACCGAAGCTTAATTTTGCAACAAAAAATAGTAATATTGCAAAATAGATTTTATCCTTGTTCAAAATTTACGTATTTTGATTTTTTATTTAAAGCCGAATTTAATCATTGTCTCATAATTACTACTCATGCGTTCTAAAAAATTATTTTTGCTCGATGCCATGGCATTGATTTACAGAGCCCATTTTGCTTTTATCAAAAATCCAAGAATAACCTCAACAGGCGTGAATACAAGTGCTGTTTTTGGGTTTACCAACACCATGCTCGAGGTGATAAAAAAAGAAAAACCAACGCATTTTGCCGTTTGTTTTGACACCAAGGCTCCTACTTTTAGGCATATAGATTTTCCTGAGTACAAAGCCCAAAGAGAAGCTCAACCTGAGGATATAACCACTGCCATACCTTTGGTAAAAAGACTGGTAAAGGCCATGAATATCCCATTGATAGAACTAGATGGTTTCGAGGCTGATGATGTGATTGGAACTTTGGCGAAGAAAGCTCCAAAAGACGAATTTGATGTCTTTATGTACACCCCTGATAAGGATTATGGCCAGTTAGTAGATGAGCATATTTTCTTGTACAAACCGGCATTTTTAGGAAATGGCATAGAAGTTATGGGTGTTCCTGAAATATTGGCGAAATGGGAAATCAGCAGAATTGACCAGGTAATTGACATGCTTGGGTTGATGGGTGACAAAGTAGATAACATTCCGGGCATACCGGGTGTGGGAGAAAAAACGGCGGTAAAATTACTCCAAGAGTATGATTCTATTGAGGGTATATTGGCGAACGCTGACAAAATACCGAATAAAATCGGGGAGAAAATTAGAGCTGGAAAAGAAAGTGCTTTGATGTCAAAACATTTGGCTCGTATCGAAATAAATGTACCTGTCGAATTTGACGAGGAAGACCTCAAGATGTGTGAACCGAATACGGAGGAACTTTCAGCACTTCTTGATGAGTTGGAGTTTAGAACCTTGAAAACGAGATTGATCAAATCTGACGGCAGTAACCAAGACCTCAATAAACCAGAGACTAAAGACAAACCAAAAGCAGAAACCAATCAAATGTCGCTTTTTGGAGCTACTGAGGAGGAAGAAGTGGAAAAAGAAGTCAAAGAAAAAGATACTATTAACTCGGTCGTACACGATTATTATTTGATAGAAGGCAAAGAACAAAGAGCCGAATTGATAGAATATTTAATGGCTCAAGACGAGATATGTTTTGACACAGAAACCACAGATGTTGATGCCATCGATGCCGAGATCGTCGGACTTTCATTCGCTTACCGAGCAAAAGAAGCATTTTATGTACCTTGCCCACCGCGTTTTGAAGAGGCAAAAGCGGTTTTGGAAGAATTCAGGTCAGTGTTTGAAAATGAGAAAATCATGAAAATTGCTCAAAACCTGAAGTACGACTTGACCATTTTGAGCAATTATGGCATCGAGATCAAAGGAACTTTATACGACACCATGCTGGCACACTATATTGTGGAGCCGGAGCAAAGACATGGTATGGATTATTTGGCGATGAATTATCTCAACTACGAGCCGGTAAGTATAGAAACCCTGATAGGAGGCAAAGGCAAAAAACAAGGAAACATGCGAGATGTGCCGTTGGAGGCCATTAAAGAATATGCGGCTGAAGATGCTGACATTACGCTTCAGCTCAAAACCATTCTCGACAAAGAACTCAAAAAAACCAGCCAAGAAAAGTTGTTGTACGAAGTCGAAGTACCTCTGGTAAGTGTTTTGAGCAGTATGGAGCGTGAAGGGGTAAAACTTGACGTGCAAGCCCTACAAGATCTTTCAGATACTCTTCACAAAGATTTGGTGATTACTCAGTCAGAGATTTTTGAAATAGCTGGAATGGAATTCAATGTTGGTTCGCCCAAACAATTGGGAGAGATTCTTTTCGAGAAAATGAAAATAGATGAGAAGCCTAAGAAAACGCCAACGGGTCAATATGCTACGGGTGAAGATGTACTGAGCAATTACGAAGCCGAGCACGAAATCGTGAAGAAAATCTTAGATTTTAGGGAATTGAGCAAATTGAAGAGTACGTACGTAGAAGCCTTGCCACAGTTGATTTCGAAGAAAACGGGAAGAATACATACTTCATATAATCAAGCAGTTACAGCAACTGGACGTTTGAGTTCAACCAATCCAAACCTACAGAATATTCCGATAAGAACCGAGCGAGGACGTGAAATACGTAAGGCATTCATTCCACGTGATAGCGATCATTTGATACTTTCTGCCGATTACTCTCAAATAGAATTACGGATAATGGCAGCCTTTAGCGAGGACGCAAGTATGGTGGAAGCCTTTAACCAAGGCATTGATATTCACTCCACTACAGCCGCAAAAGTATTTGGTGTAGAATTGGCGGATGTCAATTCTGACATGCGTAGAAAGGCTAAAATGGTAAACTTCGGTATCATTTATGGTATTTCGGCTTTCGGTTTGGCTCAAAGATTGGGTATTCCGAGAGGTGAGGCAAAAGATATCATAGACGCCTATTTCACACAGTTTCCAAACGTGAAAACCTTTATGGACGAATGTATCAATAAAGCCAGAGAAACAGAATACGTTGAGACCATATTAGGTAGAAGGAGATATTTGAGAGATATCAACTCAAGAAACCAAACCAATAGAGGTTTTGCAGAAAGAAATGCTATAAATGCACCTATTCAAGGTTCGGCAGCCGATATGATAAAAGTGGCGATGATAAATATCCACGATTTTATGAAAGCTGAAAAGCTAAAATCAAAGATGATATTGCAGGTACATGACGAATTGGTTTTTGATGCTCACATTTCAGAAATTGAATATCTAAAAGAAAAAGTGGATTATTTCATGGTAAATGCCATTCCGATGAAAGTGAAGATAGAAACAGGCATAGGAGTTGGTAAAAACTGGCTGGAGGCACATTGAATTATTAAAATTTTTGATTCAGATTTTAAAAGAGGAAAGCGGACACGTCTTCCTCTTTTTTTATTGCGTATTATTTCAAAAATACCCTAAAACAGTGACCATCGTCATAGGAATATTCACGATTGTTTTGGTCATTTATATTGAAATGAAGAAAAAGAAAAAAGGCATTCTCAATATAAATAATGAAAGATTTTAAAACTCTGAACCTTTGGCCGTACAAGTTCAAAAAATGGTCTATTCCATTGATTATAATTGGAATAGCGTTTCTTACAGCATACCAAAAAGGCATTAAACCCGAGTGGGGGAATATCAAAGTTTTTGCTGTGGCTAGCACTTATCTCGAAAACCGGTTTCTTCAAATAGTACAAACCAACTTAATGGATGAAATAGGTTTTGTCTGTTTGATGTCAGGAATTGGGTTGTTGATTTTAACACAAGAAATTAACGAAAAATTAGTCTTTAATGAATATCGGCTTAGAGCATTTATAATCGCTTTGAAAATAACACTGGGTATATGGTTGGTTAGTTACCTTGTTCTTTTTGGCTATATTATTTTCCCTGTTTCAATGCTCATGTTCCTTATTTTTCTAGTCGTTTATTATGCATCTTTTAGATATCTCAAAAGCGAACTTTATTTTAAAAACTAAACAATAAAATTATGAAAACTAAACTAGTTTTGGTCTCTGCCCTACTTTTTTCAACCATAAGTTCTTGTGACTTAATTGAATCCATAAAGCCCAATGGCGACCTCGGTGGAACGCAGTCGGCAATGGGTGAAGTCGGGAATACCTTTAGTTTGGGTACGATTTCGGGCATAAGTTCTGCTACAGCGGAGGTAAAAACCTTAAATTCTGGCATAAGTACCATTACTGCTTCTGCCACAATTTCAGATCCAACCCTATTGACCATAGCGAAAAATATCCCTGACCTCATCGTTGATGGAAACAAAGTGAGCGTTACCAAAAAATATAGAATTACCGACGAAGGAATTCAAAATGTTTATGAGGATGGAAACTTCACACTCGTAAAATACAGCGATAAAGTGGGTCAAAAATACACACACAAAGTAGATGGAAAAACTGTGACAAGAGAAATAGAATATATCTCGACAGACAATGAGTATCCTTATGGTTTTATGGAAATAAAAGTCATGAAAATAGCCGAAACAGGAAGAGGAATAGCTGGAGTTTCCAAAATAGAATACATTACCAATCACAAATTTGGTTTGGTTGGATTTAAAACGTATTTCGAAGATGGAAGTTCTAAAGAGGTGCGGTTTTACAGCAAAGTTTAAAGCAAAAAAGCTCCGAATACATGAAAATTGCCTTCGTGCATTCGGGGCAAATTCAAATCTTTCTACTTCGTAAGTGTTAATACCACACGACTTTTTTCAACCCCATTTTCTTCCAAAACCAACTCAAAGCTATCTTGGTCGCAGTTTTCACAGGCTTCTTGATTGAGGATGGTATATTTCCAATTGTTATTCGTAAAAGTCCAAAAAGTAGAGCCCATGGTACCTTCATGCACCTCCTCCCCTTTTAATATTACCAAATCAGGTTTTTGGCTAATGGGCTTGCCTTTGCTCCAAGATGCATAGCGGAGGTCACCATTCTGAAGTCTATCCACACGCACCATCAGATTTTTTGACTTACCAACAAAAACATTGCTCTCCCATTGGTTTACCGAAGGATGAATAACCGATTGAATCATTTTCGTTAGCGACTTTTCTAAAGACATTTCCTTTTCTGAAAAATAATTTATACTTACTATTCCAGATTCGTCGTACCAGATTTCACCATGAAAAACATCTCCAACCATTCCATATAAGCCATTTTTCACGAAAACTTCCTTCTGATTGAACTTAGGAACCAACTTCTTGAATTTGGCATCAAAAAGATTAGGATAATAAGCCACAAATTCCTTGGCGTTTTTAATGTTTGGTATTGGATTAGGCCTTTGAAGTGGATAATTAACAAATTTGGCCAATTCTGCAGCCTTATTTTGGTTTATCAAATTCAGAATCTTTTTACCCAACACTAAACCAGCTTTCGGGTCTTGGGCAAACGTTTGATCAGAAAAAAGCAATAGACCAAGCCAAAAAGCAACAAAAATTCTCATCATCGATACAAAAATTAATGGTGCAAATTACTATAAAATTTAGCCTTCAGAATTTTTTGCTCGCAAAAATCATAACAAAAAATGCCATTCTTGAAAATTCAAAAATGGCATTCTTTGTAAAATTTAACCTCAAACTACATCTTATCTGGTGTGATTGGAGCCGGTACAACGTTTTTAACAGGTTTTAAACTTTTCAGATACATAAACATGGCATGTGCATCCTCGTCCTTGATGTTTCTATAATTCTGCCAAGGCATCGGGGGTAGCAGCATTCTTTCAGAATCCAGACCTTTGTATCGACCTTCTTTAATAGCTTTTTTGAATTGTTCCTCCGTCCAGTTCCCAATTCCAGTTTCGTCGGGTGTTATGTTGGCCGCAAAAGTGACTCCCCACGGGCCCGCACCCGCGGCGAGATCGGGGTAAAAGACCGCAAAGCCCTCTTTAATTTTCTTTTCATCAAACTTGACAATTGGCCGATCCGAAGGATAACCCGATAACAAAAGCTCTTGAATGACTTCAGGTCCATTGGGACCCATTTTTTTGGGAGAGTGGCAGTCATTACAACCCATAATTCCAACTAAATATTCGCCTTTTTTCACTACATCTTCAGGGCGTTCCTCCGCTTCTACGACTTGTTCAGCGGCTTGTTCTTGTTTTGAGCTACACGAAATGGAATAAAAGGCAATGCTTGTACAGAGCAAAATTGCCAAAGGGTAAAATTTTCCTTTCATTTTCAGGGGTTTAAAAGTGAGTCAATTAGGGACGGCAGATTTCATGGCTCTACCATTTCGGATTCAATTTTATACAAAAAGAAAATATTTACCACTTAATTAATTAAAAATCTGGGTAATTTTTTATCGAGCGTAATTTTTAAGCCGAAAATCAGATACATAAATCATAATAAGCTTTGTAATATCTTAAAAAAGAACAGTTAAGAAACTCAGTTCTGGTTTTGAGACTTTACCCATTCAATGATTATAGGATATAAGTCGGGGATAGTTTCTCCTTTACTCTTGTTGCTGTATAGGTCTTTTAACTCCTTGTAGAAATCAGAAAATCGATAATACTTCCTACGGTTCTCCATTAAAGAAATCCTTGCATTTTCTATAACTTTTTGATCTTCAGGGCCAAATTTATCCATAGTATAAAGCAAGTAAACCGCATGAGTCATATACTCATTAAAAACTTTATAACCAGTACTATAATTACCTTGACCTGAATTCAACTTTAGCCATTTTGACATATTCTCACTACCCATAATGACATTCAAATCATCCTTAAACCTGTCGCTAACTGGGTTGACGTAATTGTGATCTATTTCGGTCATAATTATGCCCGTGTATCTGCCTCGATTTTGTGCGGTATTTGTCTCATAATCTCTGGCATCTGCCACCCACATAACGCACTTTTTACCTCCTCTAGCATTAAACCTCCGTGTAAAATGAACGCCTCCCATCAATGGACTCACCACAATATCATAAAAATCATATCTCGCAGGAAATTGCTCCTCCAACCATCTTTGTTGTTGATCAACTTCAGAGAAGGCTCTTACCTTTTCTAAATTTTGCTGATAATATTCAGAATGATCCTGGTAAAAACCCTCAAAGTTGGTTTCTTTGGCAAATCGAGTAAGATCTTTCCTTTTGATATTTTTGGAAATGCTGTATTGCAGTCTATGCATTAAAGGATATTTAAAATCTCTTCTAAATTTTCCCTTTCGCCATTCGGTATTATATGCCAAATGGAGGTTGTGCCGATAAATATTGGCTGATTCCTTTAGCGATTTGTTGAGTTTCTGAACCAAGGGATGCGACCGATACTTACCAAAATAAGCCATAACATCTTGATAATAAACGCCCTCTGAATCAATGAGTAGTTTATGAATATTTTCGTTACCCGCATAAATACTTGTGTCGGTAAGTGCAAACAAAATGTGCATCAGTTCATAGGACTCAGGGCAGGTATAAGTGGTGTTCAAATGCTTTACCGTAACCTCACCTTTTGAAGTTTGGCACGTACTTTTGTGAGAACTAAAAACAAAAAAAAGTAATACTGAGAACAATTTAAAAACACATTTCATTGAATATCAATTATTTATAATTATTAAAATAGGTACAGTTCAGTTTTTTTAAACCTCAGACCAGGGTCATTAATCTCCGTGGTTTCAAAAATGAAATTAATTAAAGAGAAAGTGCCTTCATACACCTTCAACTGGCTATATACCGTCATACCCAGTAGTTTCCATTGTAGAATTCCATGAACCGTGTATTTGAGCATATTGTGGTTATTTACAGTTTTGTATTCAACATTTTGAACCTGCCAATTTAAACCCGAAACCAATCCTACTAAGCCAGAATAATCAGTAAGTTCAACTTGTCCATTGCCTTTATCAGAAACTAGGACGTTCAAGTGAATTTGTGTCAAAAGTCCGTTTTCCAATTCAATTCTCTTCAAACCAGAACCTTGCGGCAAATTACTGCCCGTTACTACCTTACGATTTTCTTGATTGATGGAAACAATATTTTTTTTATGTTTTTTGGGGGAGGTCATAAATGACAGTAAACCAAAAATAAAAACTACTAAGGCAAAACCACTTAAGTGTTTAATACCTAAAAGAATAACCTTGAAGCCTACAAAAATAAAATAAAGAAATAATCCGATATTGAGCAAACTCCAGAAAAACATAGTCATGTTGATAGCAATGGTTTAAGAAGGTGATTTTGAATTATTGTGAAATATTAAAAGCAAAATCGAAATCTATGATAGTAAACGCACAAAAAATTTAAAAGAAGTTCAAACAAATAATTATTGAGAACAAGTTGGCCAACGAGATGACATTTTATGAAGCGAGAATGTTTCCAATTAATTATAACCATGCCAAACTAGTTTATACAATAGAAGGAAGAATGATAATTAATTTTGAAAAAATAGCAGCCCTAAGTATTTCACTATACATTGTGATTGACTTTAACTCGAAAAATATTACTTTTCTACTATTTCTTTGTTGATTTTTAATTTTTTGAATGAAAAAAAAGTTAAAAATATTTTTTGTCCTGAAAAAATATTTTCATTTACATGCTGAAAAAGAACGCAAGATTGGAAAGATTTAAGAAAATATTGGTTTTATCGTTACTTTTTGTGCTAGGAATTGGCACTTTGAGTGGCTTTGCTACCAATTATTTTTCTGATTCAGAAGATTCAAATTCGCCAACTTATAACCAAAACAAAGAGGAACATCATCTAGATAAATTCATTTTGGCTGTGGCCGAAGTGGAAGAAATAGAGGAAGAAACAGGTGATGAAAAACATGACCTTTCCTATCTAATTCCTCTAGCTCAACAAAACTTCTTAAATTTCGTAGGTAGGAACGAAGTTCGCACCGTTCGAATTTCTTTTTCTTTATCGCACCGGTACACACGGAAATTATCCCTTGTTTATTTGTTTAGAAATATTCGAATTTGAGAGTAATGTAAAACAGGACCTCATGGCCTGACTACATTAAACGCTAACTATCTGTTAGACAAACTCTTAAATTTTGATATATGAATTCAAACCATCATATGGCTGGATTTGATGAACAACATTTGTTGCATCTATTACAGCATTATTTACCGGCACAAGCCCCATTGAAGGACTTTGTGCATCACAATACCTTGCATGGGTTTCAGCACTTGTCCTTCCCAGATGCATTGAGAACCGCAAGGACGATTTTCGGTTATAAAACTTCCTTATCTCTTGATGAATATCGGATTTTTTACTCCGAAGGAAAAATTTCCGAAAGTGCTATTTATCAAACCATTATAAAAGATAAAGGAGAAAACTATCTCGAATTTTGGTTAGAAAACCTCAAAAACAAGAACTTCGACAACGACACAGAGGCGAGAATAGGGGCTGTTAGAAACCATTGGAAAGAAGTCTATCAAATCGATTTAGACTCTATGGTTCAGCCGATTTTGTTTCGGCTTTTGTGTTCTTACCTGGACCAAGGCATAGCCATTTGGAGGTTTCCCTTGGAGAAAAAAGGCTTTCTCGAATCTGTATATGAACTCGAGAAAAACGGATTATTCTCGATATTTAAAACCGATAGAATCCGAAAATTATTTCTCTCGAAGGAATTCTCGCTTTCAGGCCTTTTGGAAATGCTTGTTGGAGACGAAAGTCTTTACGAACAATATATATTTGACCAACAATTTTCGCATCAAGGATGGTCTGGAATGGTTTCGGTCATAGAGACACTCCCAGAAACATTGTTGGAAACTAGAAATATCTCTCTTCTAGATCTAATTAAGCTAGAATGTTTCTTAGAACTGGATGCCATAGAATCAAGAATGGGCAAAAAGTGGAAATCTATAGGTAAAAGTATTATCCATAAACCTATTTCATTGTTTTCAGAAGTCCCTCAAACAGAGTACTTTGAAACTTTAAATCTTTGGCAAAAGGCATTTGAGTGGACTTATTACGAACCAGTTTTACATGGTCTGCAGGAAAACAAGAGAGAATACCAGACCCCACAAGCGTTCCAAAAAAGTTTCCAGGCCATGTTTTGTATCGATGATCGGGAATGCTCATACAGGAGATATCTTGAAGTTTTAGATTCCAAATGCGAAACTTTCGGCACACCTGGTTTTTTTGGTGTTGAGTTTTTCTTTAAACCCATTGAAGGGAAATTTTATACCAAAGTCTGTCCAGCACCTGTCACTCCCAAGTTTTTGATAAAAGAAGAGGGGAAGGAAAGAAAAATGGAAGTAGACGCCCATTTCTCAAAACACAGCCACAATTTCATAAGTGGTTGGCTTATAGCCCAAACGCTTGGATTTTGGTCGGCTTTCAAACTTTTTCTGAATATTTTCAAGCCTTCCATGGGCCCAATGGTAAGCCATTCGTTCAAACACATGGACAGTGGCTCAAAATTATCCATCGAGCATGTAGGCGAATTTGAAAATGACTTACAAGTAGGTTTCAAGATTGAAGAAATGGTGAACAGGGTGGAGAATGTTTTAAAAAGTATTGGTTTGGTGAAGGATTTTGCCCCACTTATTTATGTAGTAGGTCATGGAGCGAGCAGTATCAATAATCCTCACTATGCAGCTTATGACTGCGGAGCGTGTTCGGGTCGTGCAGGATCTGTGAACGCTCGTGTTTTCTCAACCATGGCTAACAAAACAGAGGTTCGAGACCAGTTAGCATTGCGAGGTATTATAATTCCTGACGAAACTCGGTTTGTGGGAGCATTGAGAGATACAACACGTGACGAAATCATGTTTTATGACATAGATACGCTTGACCATAATCATCAAACCTTACACAAAAACAACCTTACCAAGTTTGAAGAGGCCTCAAAAAGGAACTCTAAAGAGAGGTCAAGAAGGTTTGAGTCTATCAATACAGACTTGTCTATTGATGACATTCATAAAAAGATACTTCAACGCTCTGTTTCGCTATTTGAGCCGCGTCCTGAGCTCAATCATGCCACCAATGCACTTTGTATTGTCGGAAAACGTGAACTTACAAAAGGTATTTTTCTAGACCGAAGGTCTTTCTTGAATTCTTATGATGCCAAAATTGACCCAGAGGGAAATCGACTATTGGGTATTTTGAATGCTGCCGTACCGGTTTGTGGTGGGATCAACTTGGAGTATTATTTCTCAAGAGTAGATAATCAGAAACTAGGTGCTGGCTCCAAACTACCGCATAATGTGATGGGGCTTTTCGGGGTAGCCAACGGAATTGACGGTGATTTGCGACCTGGACTTCCCAATCAAATGATAGAAGTTCATGACCCAATTAGACTGTTGATGGTAATAGAGCAAAAGGCTGAAGTAGTGTTGGATGTAATAAAAAGAAATCCCGCTACCTATCAATGGATAGAAAACGGCTGGGTTTTGATAGCTACCATTGATCCTGTAAACTGTTCAATTTCGATTTTCGAAAATGGTGAAATGGTGGAATATACTCCTCAGGATACTAAAATCGAGCAAATTACAGACTTAGGAAGCTTGGTAGAGAGTGGTATGGAAAATTTGGAAATTTATAAATATGAAGCTTGATATGGAATTAGTATTGCAGATTTTCATTCTAATCCCCCTATTTGGTTTCTTTTTGAGCCTTATCGTTCCAGAGACCAAAGAGGGATTTTTGTCGTGGATTGCTTTTGTAACTATCGGTATCCAGTTATTTCTAGCCATTGTTTATACTTTCGTTTGGCTTATCAAAGGAAGACCATCTGTTAATTTCAATACAGGAGATCTTTACCAAACAGAGGGTTATAGCTTCTTCTTGTCCTTTTATTTTGACAAAATCTCTGCCGCCTACTTATTGGTTGGAGGAATATTGGTCTCTTTGGTAACGAGGTTCAGCCGATACTATTTGCATAGAGAACCCGGCTATAAAAGGTTTTTCAATACGGTTTTGTTCTTTTATACAGGTTATAGCATTACCGTTTTGTCGGGTAATTTGGAAACGCTATTTGTTGGCTGGGAGATTTTGGGTATTTGTTCATTTCTACTTATTGCCTTTTACAGAAACCGTTATTTACCAGTTAAAAATGCGGTAAAAGTATTCTCCATTTACAGAATCGGCGACGTGGGTATCTTGTTGGCAATGTGGATGAGCCATCATCTGTGGCATGAAAACATCACCTTTCAAAAACTGAATAATTTTGAATTGGTGCATGAACATCTTCTGAGTCACTCTTCCACTGGCGTTTTTATAGCCATGATGCTTGTTTTAGCCGCGGCTGTAAAGTCAGCTCAATTGCCATTTTCGAGTTGGTTGCCCCGTGCCATGGAGGGTCCTACCCCATCAAGTGCCATTTTTTATGGCTCTTTGTCAGTGCATATTGGGGTGTTTTTGTTGCTTCGTACATTTCACTTTATTGAACAACAAACCTCTGTGAGGATTTTCATAGGCGTAATGGGATTAGTAACAAGTGTGGTAGCTACCGGAATTGGAAGGGTACAGTCTTCTATAAAAAGCCAGATTGCTTACGGATCTATTGCTCAAATAGGGCTAATATTCATAGAAGTGGCCTTGGGTTTACAAAACCTAGCTCTTTTTCACTTTGCAGGAAATGCTTTTTTGCGTACTTATCAACTTTTGGTTTCGCCGTCTGTTGTTACTTACCTTATCAGAGAGCAATTTTACAGATACTCACCGGATGATAAATCCATAGAGTCAAAATACCCAACAAAACTTGCTAACTCACTGTATATATTGTGTTTAAAAGAGTTCAATCTCGACAATTTTATGTACAGTTACCTATGGAATCCAATGAAAGTACTTGGCAAAAAGATACATTTCTTAAGCCTGAATAAGCTCATTGCTTTCTTTGTGCCTGTGTATTTACTGGGAATTGTTTTGTGGTTTTATCAGGCCAACTTTTCTGAAAAAATCATTCATATTCTGCCGATAGTTTTTTCAATTTTCGGTCTTTTGATGGTTTTAAAAGCCTTTACTGAAAGATTTAGAGCAAGAATGTCCTGGGTTTTGATTTTACTGAATCACGCTTGGGTAGCTCTGGCTATCTCTTTCAACGAGCATTTTAGCCTGAGCCATGTTTTCTTGTATTTAGGTGGCATTGTGATTATGGGTCTTTTGGGCTATTTTACTTTGCAAAGAATAAAAAACTTGGAGGGAAATATAGACCTCGACCGCTTTCATGGCCATGTTTATGAGCACCCAAGAATCGCCTTCGCATTTTTTATCGCCTGTTTGGGAGTGAGTGGATTTCCCATCACACCCTCATTTGTAGGTGAAGATTTGATTTTCTCTCACATTCACGAGGACCAAATTCTGCTGGCACTTCTGACTGCCTTGAGTCTAATAATGGATGGTCTGGCCATCATCAGAATATTCGCTCGGGTGTTTTTCGGGCCTCATACCAAAACCTACCACGAGGTAGCTTATCGTTCGTCATAAATAATCGCCGAAAGGCATAAAAAATAATTAAAATGAATACAGAAAATAAAAAACTTAAAATTCCTTTAGACGGCTTGGCTGGACTTAAAGAGAACTTCTCAACCGACGCAATATCGGGTTTTATCGTATTTTTACTTGCTTTACCGCTCAGTTTGGGTATAGCCAAAGCCTCAGAGTTTCCACCCATTATGGGTTTGGTTTCGGCCATTATAGGTGGTTTGGTGGTCAGCTTTTTTATGGGTTCAAGATTGACCATCAAAGGTCCTGCAGCTGGTTTGATAGTAATCGTCGCCGGAGCTGTAAATGAGTTTGGAGGTGGAGAAACGGGCTGGCATTTGGCTCTAGGAGCTATGGTAGTCTCTGGAGTTATTCAGATATTGTTTGGTGTTTTTAAAATGGGCAAATTGGCGGACTTTTTTCCTCTTTCGGCCATCCACGGAATGTTAGCAGCCATTGGTATCATCATTATTGCCAAGCAAATACCCATATTGTTGGACATCAATCCTGCATTGCTCAAGGGTAAAGACCCGCTAGAATTGCTGGCCTCTATTCCTAACTTTGTAATGCACATGGATCCTAAAGCAACGTTGGTGGGTTTGGTGAGTTTCAGTATAATGATGATTTGGCCGCTTTTGGACAGTCCCATCAAAAAAATACCAGCTCCTCTGATGGTTTTAATGTTTGCTATCCCAGCCGAGCTGATGCTTGATTTCCAAACCACAGAGCCCGCTTATGCCTTGGTTCATATCGGTAATCTTTTGGAAAACATCAAAATAAATGTTGATTTTGGTGGATTTGCTCAAACGGGAGTTTTTATAAAATATGTCATTATGTTTGCCCTAGTGGGTACTTTGGAGTCGCTTTTGACAGTTAAAGCTATTGACATGTTAGACCCTTTTAAGCGAAAATCAAATACCAACAAAGACCTGATAGCCGTGGGTATAGGCAACACAATTTCAGCTATTTTGGGAGGTTTACCGATGATTTCAGAAGTGGCAAGGAGTTCGTCAAATGTAAATAACGGGGCCAAAACTCGTTGGGCCAATTTCTTTCATGGCTTCTTTATTCTGAGCTTTGTATTGTTGGCCTCGCACTTGATAGAGTTGATACCTAATACAGCACTAGCGGCTATGCTCATAACTGTAGGTATTAAATTAGCCCATCCACGTGAATTTATTCATACTTTCAAAATAGGCAAAGAGCAACTGGCCATTTTTTTGGTTACGATTTTCTTTACTTTATTTGAAGACTTATTGGTAGGTATAGCAGCCGGTATGATCTTGAAATTAATCATTCATACTTATCATGGTGCTCCAATTTTGGCTCTTTTTAAAGCTCCAGTTGTAGTATCTTTTACTGACAATGAATATCTGGTTGAAATAGACAAAGCGGCTGTTTTTTCAAACTTTTTGGGCATTAAAAGCAAGCTGGAGGCCATTCCACCAGGTTTTAAAGTTATCATTGACCTCAAAAACACCAAACTCGTGGACCACTCCGTGATGGAGAGTCTTCATAATTTTGAGCATGATTATACCGCACAGGGCGGCACTGTGTCTATAGTAGGCCATGAAGAACATCAGCCTGCTTCTAATCATGCCCTAGCAGCTCGATTTAAAAAATAATTCTCAAAAAAAACACTAATTTCGCCCTCATATTGAAAAAAGATGAGGTCGGAATTGGTGTGTAATCATAACAAAAATGAAGAAAATAACGGTAATCTTTACCGCCCTTCTAGGGCTTGTACTCAGCAATTCTTTTGCCCAAAAAAAAAGCCAAAACAACAATATTTGGCTGCATTATGTTGGCAAAAACAAAATAGCCAAAAAAACCTTTTTTACATTGGAAGCCACCATGCGATATGCCAATGGCTTTTCCGAAAAACAGCAATACTTTATAAGACCATCAATTGAATATCAAACAAATAAGCATCTGGCTTGGAGTGTCGGCTTTACTCACTACAACACTTTTGTTTATGGCAATCCTGCTCTAAATAAAAGGCCCATTCCTGAAAATCACATATGGATTCAGGCAAATTTTACACACCAAATAGGAGATTTAAGAATTACGAATCGCCTACGTGATGAAAATCGCTGGGTGGGATTGGCAACAACAAATTCTACCACGGGTGAATTAGAAATCACTGATTACGCTTATCGTAATAGACTAAGGTACATGCCTCTTCTTACCTACCCAATCGTTAAAAAAGACAAAAAAACGCTCTTGAGTGCATTTGTAGGTGATGAGGCCTTTATAAATATTGGTAAAAAAGCCGGAGCTACTTTGTTCAATCAAAATAGAATTATTGCCGGTTTGGGGTACACATTATCCAAGAGTAGTCAGGTACAGCTGAGTTTTATCCAGCAGCAAATCTGGAATTTTACGGATACCATAGAAGAAAGTAATCCTACCTTGCGTATTTCTTACCTTTCCAATCTGGACTTTAGTAAACATTGAATTTAAATTTTGAAGACCAGCGAAATTGGTTAGTCTTCAATTCAAAAGATAAAAACCTCTAAAACTCTCTTATTTAATCTTAGAAAGTTCTCTAATTTAAATATAAGCATGAGTTTTAGAGGTAATTTTAGCTAATTTTAAATTCGTCTGATTTTTAAAGAACTTAGAATCATTTTTCAAATCGATAATTCTTCCCCGCACCTTGAGAATAATATTTTAACCTACCCAAGCCTAAAAATGAATGTCTTGGCTTTAGTAGAATATCTTAGTCCGAATTCTTTTAAAGTACAATTAGGTGTAGTACTTACTAGACCTTGATTGCTTAATTAAACTTTACTGATCAGCGTGCTTTACTTCACCTGATATTCGTCTTTGGGCCACATATCTGTATTAACATCTTTATTATCAAGAAGTTTACCATTCTGAACAACTTTCAAAGTGTTCAAGAAATTACTCATAATCACCTTGGCATCGATATTAGCTCTTTTGTAAAAATCTAACGTAAAAGGATCATCAAATCTTTTGAGAATGGTTTCTCTATCAAAGTTAAGGGGAGATTCCGAGCCGATAAAAAGCGATTCCTGAATTTCGTAGACATACGGAAAAACCGCACCAAAACTATGTTTGATTCGTTCAGTCGGGGCCCAAGTGACCGCTATTCCCCTAGGTTTTAGTTTTGACTTCAGTAGACTGAAATATTCTACGGAATACAGATTTCCTGCAAAAGATGACCTAGGGCGGAGAGCATCGGCTTCCAGAACATCATACAACATTTCAGAACTCTGAATATCCTTTCTTCCATCCTCCAACTTTAAGTTCAGCCTTTTGTCGTTCAAAATTAAATATGCCGAACTGTCTTTTGTTCGTTTTACATATTCATAAAGCACATTAGGCTGGCTTTTTATGACTTCCCAACAAACAAGCTGTTTGGTGTTGGTCCTTCCCGAAGCTCCATAAAGTGTACCCGCTGACCCTAGTCCTATGATACCAATTCGCTCAGGGTTTGGATGAACAAAGGCCGGAACAGCACCTAGCATGATATGGAAATAATCGGTTCGCATTGGAAAATGACTTTGCCCTAGACCGTTTATAAATACCGTCGACTCCGTTTCTCCAATTTTGATGGAAGACAAGGCAGTCTTATCCTCACTGAAAATGAATTTAGACTCTTCCCTCATACCTGAAACTACTTTCCAAAATTCTTGCTTTCCTGGCACTAAAAGTACCAAAACCAATAAAAAAAGGCTCAACAATACAGGATAAAGCCAATTAATCAATCTTTTATACCAAAGAATTCCTATATATAAAAACCCTGTAAGAATCAATAATTTAAGAGTAAGTGAGGTGCCTAATATTTCGAAACCTATCAAGGAAGCAAACCAAGCCCCCGCGGTAGAACCGGCAATATTGATAAACTGTAGAGAACCTAACTTTTTCCCGACCAAAGAAAAATCGTTTTGGATGATGTTCTGAGAAATACTAAAACTGAAACCCATTATAAAGGTGGGTACCGACATCAAAAACACCGGAATGATAAACATGGTGGTCATTCTTAGCTTAAAACTCGGGATTTCATCATAGCCTTCAAAAAAACCTCTGAGCGGTTCAAGAAAGCCTAGATTTTCAATAGAAAGATAAAGAATAACCATACTCAAGGCCACATAGGTATACAAAACCGTTTGAACTCGGAGAAAAGTTTTAAGTTTACCACTTTTATATTTCTTATTGTATAAAACGCCCAACCAGGTTCCAATAGCCATCGAACCCAAATAAATGGTCAGAATTATGGAGAAAGTCACTGCATAAGACTTCATCATGACATCTATCATCCTAAACCAGATAATCTCGAATGATATGGCCGTAAAACCAGATATAAAATACTGAATCAACCAAAATTTGAAAGGAACATTTAGTTCTTCTTCAATTACCTTATTTGAAGGCAATTCGTTCACATCTTGTTGATTTTCAGTACTCTTCCCATACAAACCAAAGATGAGAACAGACAAACCACAAAAGAAATTTAAAGCAGCAGCAACATAAATGGCGTTTTCAAAACCCATTTTTGGTATTAAGTAAAACGAAGTAACCATGGTGCCTATTGCTGCCCCGAGGGTATTGGTAAAATAAAGAAGGCTTATGAAATTACCTTGATTTCCGATGTTTTTGAAAGCCTTCGAGAGTAAAGGAAGCGAAACACCCATCAAAAATGTTGGTATTAAAAGCAAAAGAAATAAGGTAAGGTACAAGTAAATAGAACCCAACTGAAAGCTGCTATTGGCCACAAACATCCAATCATAGAAAAGGATTTTGCTAAAAAGAGCAAATACGCCGATGCCCACCTCAGCGGCGAAAAAATACAAGATGTGTTTGCCTTGTTTCAGGCGGTCAGAAAGATACCCACCAACCAAGTAGCCAATTCCTAAACCTGCCATAAATGCAGAGACTATCAAACTAATGTTGACCGAACTTATACCTGTAAAAAAAGCTAGCCACCTTTGCCAAATAACCTGATAAACGAGAGCCGCGAAGCCCGAGAAAAAATAAATTGAAATTAAAAACAGGGATGTAAAACTTTTACTTTTGGGAATATTATTCATATAGGTTTTCTGTATACTTACTTACAAAAGACCAAAATAGAGAATAATATTCTTAATTGAAGTTTTTCTTTTTGTTTTTTAATTAGATTATAATTGTAGTTCCTGCTATTTAGCCTATAATTGGGATATCGACATTTAAAAGCAACATTATTTTATGACTGCATTTATTTTTTCCCAAAGGGATCTATCAAAACCCGAAACTGCAAAACTTGGGTTGGCTTTATCTGCGGCATCTCCCATTCGTACAACCACCATATTTTTGCTCGGAATCACATAGATTCGTTGATCCTCAGCACCCATGGCAGCGTACAAATCAGAAGGGGCATTCGGAATAAGCATACCAGGATACACCGTTTGAGAACTTGGCACCATGAAATTTGACTTACCATTTAACCACCACAAATAGCCATAAGAAGGATTTAAGCTTTGTGACGAACTTGTGCTCTCTTTCCAATATGTTTCATTCAAAATCTGTTCATCTTTCCATTTACCTTCGTTTAGGGCCAAAAGCCCGAACCTTGCCATACTTCGGGTATCACTATGGTAAATTTTAAAAATCAAGCCCATATTCCATGAACCATCCATACCGATTTTGTCACTGAGTTTATTTTTGAAATAGGTCTCAAAATTTTGTTTACTTGCCGTGGCTATCACATCCATCAATTTCTGAAAAACATTTCCATAAGCCCAGCGTTTTCCAGCATCGGCCACATAAGTAAGATTGGCTTTCGTGACCAGTTGTTTTTCATCGTCCAAACCGGAAGTCATGGTGAGCAAGTGTCTGGAGGTTATAAGATTTTCCTTCTCCAATGGCTCAACTGTCCAACCAGTACCCAAATATTTCGATGCTATGTCATTGATATTGAGCAGTCCTTCCTGCTGAGCAATTCCAGTTGTTGCGGCAACCAAGGTTTTACCTGCACTATTCCAAGCCCAAGAAGTCTTGGAAGTATGTCTATTAAAGTACTCCTCCATCACGATACGGCCATTTACCAAAATCATGAAGGACTTAGAATTTTTCTCTTCCAAAAAATCCTTCAAAGGTTTCACCGCGGCCTCATTCCAACCCAAACTCGCCGGGGAAGTAGTTTCCCAATTGTTACTTGTATTAGAAGGGAAATACATCTCGCCAGAGGGAGTTGTAGGCTCGGTGGAATTATCTGGTTTTTCGCAAGAAAAAAGCGTAAAAAGTAATATTGCAGTAAGAAATTGAGTTTTCATAAACTATTTGTTTGGCTTTCAGATATTTCTTCGACAAAAATTCAGCCAAAAGGTTTAGTTAGCTTTCGTAATTTCTTATGATTCTATCGGCACACGGATTGTACGGAACGTTGTTCTTAGGCTTTTTTATTAGTTATACGTTTAATAGAACACGGATGACACGGATCCTTTGGATCACGGATTTACACATTTAAAAAATTTCAAAAGAGAAATCATTAATAATCTGTCGTACAGATAAGCATTAGCCATTCTGCTTGCCAATTTACATTATGTTTAGTAGAACTTTTTACATTCAATTTACATATTTTTACTAAAGAAATTATTGTCGAATACTTTACACAAGTACTTTTACCTCCATATTTCACGAAACCAATTTTACAATGAACACGCTAAAACTAAGTCTCCTAGTTATTTTTCAAATACTAGCTTTACTCTTTACAGGAAAGAATTTGACCTGCGAGGATCCGATATTTCTAAATACCAAATCCAATGTGGCCAAAAATGTGATTTTTCAGTCGGTAGATTCTGGAAAAACTTGGCAAGATATCAGTACAGGCTTACCGGCAAACTTAGAAAATACCGAACTTTTTGTGAATAATAATGGGCTTTATTTCTACTCGGAAAAGGAAATGTACCATCGAAATGCCAACGTGATGGCACCTTCCTGGAAAAAAGAATATGCTGTAAACAAACTAGGCAATGTGTCGGTGTGTAAGTCAGGACTGTATGCAGTTACCTATGGAGGGAAAATTTCAAAATTTGATTCTAAAACCCATATTTGGAGTCCAGTATTTACCAATTTTGGTAAAAGTACACTTCGAACCATATTTGAGACACAAAAAAATACTTTTCTGATTGGTACTGATGGTGGACTATTCAGATCAACCGATAATGGAAAAAACTGGAAAAACGTGCTTGAAGGCTGGGTTATTAAAGCTGTGGAATCGAAAGGTGTCTTAGTAGCTACGAGTCAAAAAGGTATAGTTCGGTCAACAGATGATGGAGCCACGTGGCAAAACGTTATCCATGAAGGGGGAGTTGGGATTGATGTGGCCATCATAAATGGAGGTTTTGCAGCCATCAGCTATAATGCCCAGTCAAAAACACGCAGAGTAAGAACCAGCTACGACACCGGCAAAACTTGGCAGGCCATTGATGCCGGACTTCCTCCTCACGATTTAACAGCAAATATCTTGGAAGTGGACCATAACCTTTTCATTGGCCACCCCAAAGGAATTTACAAGTCCGCAGATAAAGGAAAGTCTTGGACACTGATTTCACCCGCCATTGACGACAAAGTCTTTAATTTATACGTCTCAGGAAAAGCCATTTATGCCGTTCCAAGAGCTGGAGGTTGTTGAATTGGTTTAAAAGCATACTGTCCATAGTCCTGAAAACAGACTATGGACAGGAATTTTCGCCGTACAACTTTGACAACTTAGTCCGCTTATGTTCAGATTTGTCTGAAAATAATTATTTCACACCTTTAGCCCAAGTGTCCAACTTCGTTTCTAAAACAGCCAAAGGCAATCCGCCGTCTTTTAGCAATTGATTATGAAAATCGGCAATATTAAATTTCTTTCCCAATTGCTTGGTGTACTTTGCCCTAAGCTGTATCAATTTAATAGAACCAACTTTATAGGCAGTAGCCTGGCCAGGTATAGCCATATATCTTTCTATTTCGGCTGTAGCGGCCGCCTCAGTAATGGGCTCATTATCAACCATATATTTTATGGCTTGTTCTCTTGTCCATCCTTTAGCATGCATACCTGGGTCAACCACCAATCTAATCGCCCTGTGAATTTCGTCGCCCAGAGCCTTCATATACTGGTACGGATCGGTGTAAAGTCCGAGTTCCTTGCCTAGGCTTTCAGAATACAAACCCCAACCCTCAGAGTAGGCCGTAAAACTGCTATATCTCCTAAACTGTGGCAAGGCGTCATTTTCTCGCTGTAGCATAATTTGATAATGATGACCCGGCACGGCCTCATGAATAAATAAACTCTCCCGAACAGGCGTGCTGGCGGGATCAATGATCGGCACATAAAATATTCCCGGCCTACTTCCATCTTTCAAGCCAGCATAGTATTGAGCCGCAGCCGAGGCAGCCCTGAAAGCCTCCGTTTGCCTTACTTCAAAAGAAGTTTTGGGCTTATACAAAAACAGTTTATTGAGGGTTGGCGTTATTTTGGCCTCAATCTCCCGATAGGCGTTCAATATTTCATCGGCAGTTTTATATGGGTAAAACTTGGGATCTGTCCGCATGTATTCAAAAAAAGCTTCTAAGCTACCTTCAAACTTTACCGATTTTTTAACAGCCTCCATTTCAGTGCGTATTCTTTTCACTTCTGCTAGGCCAGTACTGAATATTTCGTTGGCCGTTTTGTTGGTAGTGGTGATTTGCTTTAGGTTGTACTCATAAATCTCCTTTCCACCTGGTAAAGAGCCTATACCGGAGCTACTACGAGTTTTGGGCAGATATTCGTTTTTCAAAAAATCAGCAAGTTTGGCATAAGTCGGCACCAATTTGTCCATAATTAGGGCTTTGTAGGCGGCGGTCATTGCTGTTTTCTGTTCTTCAGTAAAATCAGCGGGTAGGTTTTTGATGGGTCCGTAAAAAACAGATTTGCTCGGGTCTTCCACCACAAAGCTCTCCATTTGCTTGATGGTTTTTTCGGTTAAGAGTTTGGGTAAAACGTAGTTTTCTGCCATTCCTTTTCTGAAATAAACTATCGCACTATCGGCCCAGGCTGGTAATCGAGAAGCACGCTCGATCCAATTTTGGTAATCAAGATAAGTTTTAAATGGCTGAACTACACTGCCCGAACCATATTGAGCAACGGTAAGCGGCACAGAATAAAATTGGTTAAATGGTATTCTATTGGTTTTTAAATCGTAGCCTTCAATATCCATATCGAGGCGATATTTGTAAATATCATAACTCAATCGGTCATTTTCACTCAATTTACTTCGGTCATACTTGGCCAATTCTGCCTTATTTTTCAAAGCTATTTGCTTCAACTTGGCCCGATAACTGTCTGTAAACTCTATGGCCAGCTGGTTGTTGAATCGGTTGTCGCCAATATTGGTGGCATTAAATGGACTCAGTTGAATTTGCTCCTCAAACTTCGCCTCAAAAAAATCATTTAATGCCTTGTTATTTGGTATTTGGGCAATCAATTGAGTACTGACAAAGCAAATCAGAATAAAAAATGGGGATAGTTTTTTCATAAGATATTATTTTTATGATTTTCGTGATTAAAAAATTCTGGAAGGAGAAAGGCAATCTAAACACTTTTAGAATAACTTTCAATCCAACCTTGAGCAATCATTATCTATTGCTCGAACAAGGTATAGCATCTAAACTAAAATACAAAATGCATGATATAGGCATAAATTTAAAAGGTGCTAACTCGGAACAAAGAAGTTTTTTTTTACTACTATTCGTTGGCGAAAATTAACATAAAATACTTCAAAGAAAAAAATTGTGTTCATTTGACACTATTATAATTTATTCTATTAACTTTGCTTCAGCTCTATTAAATCCGTCACATTTTTTCATCATAAATTTCAATTCATTTATTCAAAAATTATAAAAACAAATCTATGAGTATTAGTCTCAAACAGTTGTTAATTACCACTTCTGTTGCTGCTCTTTTGGGCACTGCCTTGCAAGGGTGTAACTCCACCAAGCCCAAAATCAATAGCACCGTTGCCAAATCCGATACCACCCGCAGTATCGCTCCATTTTTTGTAAAAGCCACCAACAAAGTAAAAACGCCTGATAATGATGGCTTTATACAACGTTGGATGCTTTTGGAACCTATCAATAAGCCCAATCGAGGCAATACTGTTTTTACGGATAGCTATTTACGTGAAAATTTTACGAAAGAGTATTTTCCGAATCAGTTTGCCATCATGCCTACAGATGGTGAAAAAGTAAAAGCTGGAGAGCAAGAACTTACGTGGCATGCTTTAGAAAGCACCAATTTCAATGTAAAACTTTACTGTTTTGCCTATGGACTCAGAAAACAAGTTTACGGTGTTTTGTTCTGGGGAGTTACAGTAATTGATAGCCCTCGTGAAATGAAAAATGTACGCTTAGCAGTTGGTTCAAACTCAGCTTCGATGTGGTGGCTAAATGGCAAAGAAGCGGCACTACTTTCGGGCGATAGACGAATGGTTATGGACGATGTAGTTTCTAATCGCTTAACGCTCAATAAAGGTCGTAATATTTTACGAGGAGCAATTATTAATGGTCCGGGTATGAGCGATTTCTGTGTTAGATTCTTAGACGAAAACGGCCAACCTATCAAAGACCTTTCTATTACTTGCGAGTGAGAAATTATTTCTTAAAACTCAAAAACTTGATTTAAAAAATTAATTAAATATGAAATTGAATATAAAAAATATTGGCAAATTAGCCCTCGCCATAGGGTGTTTATCTGCCGAGGTAAATGCTCAAATCGGGAAACCATTTATTCATGACCCCTCTACCATAATGGAATCAGATGGTAAATACTACACTTTTGGTACTCGTGGCGGTGGTTTGGTATCAGAAGATGGCTGGACATGGAACCCTGGCGGTGAAAGACCAGGTGGTGGGGCTGCACCCGATGCCTTGAAAATTGGCGACCGCTATTTGATTGCCTACGGTGCAACGGGTGGCGGCTTGAATGGTGGCCACAACGGTAAAATTTTGACAATGTGGAATAAAACCTTAGATCCAAAATCGCCTGACTTTAAATATACAGAAGCCAT
This sequence comes from Lacihabitans soyangensis, assembly GCF_024343775.1. GTDB lineage: Bacteria > Bacteroidota > Bacteroidia > Cytophagales > Spirosomataceae > Leadbetterella > Leadbetterella soyangensis. The sequence continues at coordinate 38,310 of NZ_RJUF01000185.1, forward strand.
AGTGGTGGCCTCCTCGGATGGAAACGAAGACTGCGATGCCATAGACCCGGGTTTATTGCTTGACCCCACCGATGGCAGATTATGGCTTTCTTACGGCACTTACTTTGGATTTATTCGCTTAGTGGAACTCGACCCCAAAACCGGTAAACGTGTCGAGGGAAACAAGGAAATAAACATTGCCATAGACTGCGAAGCAACGGCCTTGTTGTATCGTGATGGGTGGTATTATCTCCTGGGTACGCACGGTACTTGCTGCGATGGAGCCAATTCAACCTACAATATCGTTGTTGGTCGTTCTAAAAAAGTAACTGGTCCTTACTTAGATAACATGGGACGTGACATGCTAAAGGGTGGTGGCAAAATGGTCATGGGATCTGGCGGCGGCAGAGTAAATGGTGCAGGTCATTTTGGTCATTGGAAAATTGACGAGGGTGTAGAGAAAATGTCGTTTCACTATGAAGCGGATTTAGATATGAGCGGTCGTAGTGTTTTAGCCATTCGCCCATTGCTATGGAAAAACGGCTGGCCTGTAGGTGGTGAGCTTTTCAGAGAAGGAACTTACCAAATAGAGTCAGAACGACGTGGTTATGGCCTAGAATTAATTGTAGATTTTACCCGCATGCCTGGTGGTTTTCGTGGACCTCGCGATCCCAACGAACCGATTGTTAAGGTGGCCTCGCAAGAGCTTAAAGATGTAATAGATACCTGGCCAAAAGGAGAAATTGGGGTAAGAGCTGGCGATTACATAGCAAGACCCCATCAAAAATGGACAATTTCAGCGGTACCTGATGGAGGCGGGAATCCGGGTGGACCATATTATAAAATTGTGATTGCGGGTACAGAACGTGCTTTGGCAGCAACTGCAGATGCCGAATTGATCACAGTGCCGAAGTTTACAGGGGCAGCAGAACAGTTGTGGAGAATTGACCAACTGATTGACGGTACATACCGCATCATGCCAAAATTAATACCCAATTCTAACGAAAAATTAGCCTTGATTTCTTCAGGCGATAGTACGCCAACTTTGGGAAAATTTGATTTTAATAGCGATAATTCTAAATGGAATTTCAAGAATCAATAATTCATTGGTTATAAATAGAAATCAATATTTATTCTAAAATCCATAGGGTTAAACAGAGTAACATTATTTTCGTAATTTTATATGTTTCGGTCTTGAGAAGCCAATTCTTGAGGCCGAAACTTCTGAATGTTTATCTAGGCAGAACTGCACAACTATCATTAGAAATCATAATTTCAACCTTAAAAAAATCGACGATGAACAGAAAACACCCATCTGTAATGCGGGTTTTTATTTTTGCCCTTTTATCATGGTTAAAAATAAGCAGTAGTGCAGTTTTTGCACAAGGACCGGGCCCAAGACCTTCCCTCCCTCCTATTCCCATTAAAGGAGATACCACGCACACACTTACCAAGCATTTCACTCAGGCATCTTCAGAACCAAAAAAAACTGATGCCAAGGGATTTATCCAGCGTTGGCTTGTTCTCGAGCCCGTTAAGAAAAACATTGCTCGAAACAATATTATCACCGACAATTTTCTAAAAACGACTTTCTCGGCTGATAATTTCTCTAATGATTACAACATGATTCCCAAAGATGGTGAATCCGTTAAAATTGGTGATCAAGACCTAAAATGGTATGCATTGGACAGTAAGACTTTCAATTTTAATTTATATCATTTTACCTACGCCCTCAACAAACCTAAATATGGAATACTGGTTTGGCTGGTTACGGTGATCAATTGTACCGAAGATATTGAAAATGTAAGAATGTCTGCTGGCTGTAACTCAGGAAGCATGTGGTGGTTAAATGGTCAAGAAACAATGATTCTTTCGGGCGACAGAGACATGATAGCTGATAACGTCACATCTCCGCGAATCACTCTTAAAAAAGGTAAAAACATCATACGTGGGGCTGTGATTAACGGGCCTGGCATGGCCAATTTCGGAGTTCGTTTTATAGATGACAAAGGAGAACCTGTGAAAAACTTTACCATTAGTTACCAATAAATTACCGTCGTTTTATTCTGAAAAAAATACTAGAATACAGGTATTATTTCAAAATGAGCGAACATAAAACCCTTGATTTTCATAAAACTAACGATATGAAAAAAAATAAAATAACCTTCATAATAAGCACATTGGCTTTGTCGATAGTACAATTCTCAATGGCACAAATCGGCCGTCCTTTCATTCATGACCCATCAACAGTTGCCGAATGCGAAGGCAAGTATTATACATTTGGCACAGGTGGCGGCGGACTAATATCTAATGATGGCTGGACATGGCACGGTGGCGGCGTAAGACCTGGCGGTGGAGCTGCACCAGACGTGATTAAAATTGGTGACCGCTATCTGGTAATTTATGGAGCCACAGGAGGTTCTCCCAACCACAAAGGGGCAATTCTGACCATGTGGAACAAAACACTCGATCCAAAATCTCCCGATTTTAAATATTCGGAACCTATTGTGGTGGCTACATCAGACGGGTATGAGGAATGCGACGCCATAGACCCGGGTGTTATGATAGATCCCACCAATGGTCGCCTTTGGTTGACTTACGGCACTTACTTTGGCTACACCCGGCTGATTGAATTAGACCCAATAACGGGAGGTTTAAAAAAAGGAAATAAACCCGTAGATGTTGCAATAGTCTGTGAAGCAAGCACTTTAGTTTATCGCGATGGCTGGTATTATTTACTTGCCACGCATGGAAGCTGTTGCGATGGTGCCAATTCAACCTATAATGTGGTGGTGGGACGTTCGAAAAAAATAACTGGCCCATATATGGACAATGTAGGCAGAGGTATGCTCGAAGGTGGAGGAAAAATGGTAGCGGCCACCAGAGGCGATTTGATAGGCCCTGGGCATTTCGGACATATTATTCTTGAAAAAGGCGTTGAAAAAATGTCTATTCACTACGAAGCTGATTTGGAGCAAGGCGGACGCAGTGTTTTAGGAATATTGCCAGTAGTTTGGAAAGATGGATGGCCTGTTGCGGGAGAAAAATTCAAAGAAGGCACATTTGAAATTGAATCAGTAAGAAGAGGGTACGCATTAGAACTAGCGGTGGATTTTAGCAGAATGCCCAATGCTCCAAGAGGTTTTAATCAACCTAATACTGAACCGATTAAGCCTGTGCCTGCACTCAAATTAGAAGATGTGGCAAAAAACTGGCCTTCAGGCAATATAAATCTAAGAATTGGCGATTATATGTCTCGACCACACCAAAAATGGACCATTACTGATGCTCCAGATTCGACAGGATATTTGGGTGGGCCATACTATAAAATTGTTTTGACCGGAACAAACCGAGCCTTAACTGCCACAGCTAATGCGGAAGTTATAACGTTACCAGAATTCACTGGCTCGCCTGAACAATTGTGGAGAATAGACCAATTAACTGACGGAACTTACAGAATCATGCCCAAAGCAGTACCTAATTCTAACGAAAAGCTTGCTTTGATCTCATCGGGTGATAGTACACCAACCTTGGGTAAATTTGATTTCAAAAGCGATAATTCTAAATGGAATTTTAGGAATCCATAGATCTGTTGGGAGACGCAAACTAATACTTGCATCTACACATCATATATCATTTTTGACTTAAAATTAATTCGGTAGCAATGCTGTTTTTGCCATGAAATCTTTAAACCCACTCAAAATCCTCTTCCTATCATTTTTAGGGCTATTCATCATTATTTCTTGCTCGAAAGAAAAACTGGAGGATAGTTCACCAATACCACTTTTAAAAGATGTGGTACCGAAAATCACCCCGAAAGGTACTGAAAAGTATCTGGCAAAAAACTCTGATTATGTTTTCAACCAAGAGGAAGTAAAAACTTATCAGCTCATATTAAGAGAAGCCGATTTATCAAAACTAAACGCTGACCCTACTCGGGAAGAGTATGTAGAAGCGGCTTTGGTTTTCGAAGGCGACACCATTAGTCCTGTCGGTATTCGTTACAAAGGTTCGGTTGGGGCTTATTTGAATTGTTTGTCGGGTACAGATTGGTCGAAGCCTTCGGGTTACAAAACTTGTGTAAAGCTCAGTATGCAAATAAAAGTGAATTGGCAAGACCGAAAAGAACGTTTTTATGATTTGAATAAACTACAATTTCATAGCCAAAACTATGACAAATCGCAGCTTCGGGAGCGTTTGGGTTATTGGCTTTTTGCCCAGATGGGCGTACCTGCTCCGCGTTCAGTACATGCAAGAGTGGTGGTCAATGGACAACTTTGGGGGCTTTTTGGTTTAACAGAAGAAATCGACAATCGTTTTGCCGAATATTTTTATAAAAACGGAAAAGGGGATATTTACAAGGAGGTGTGGCCGCTCAAACCGAATGGTGAAGTACAAACCAGTAAGGCATTGATCGATGCTCTAAAAACCAATGAGGATAAGCCTGATGTGAGTTTTATCAAAGAATTTGGTGGTGCTTTTGCTGCTTCAAATGCCAAAAATCCAATGGATTCTGTTAGAAAATATATGGATGTTAATCAGATCATTTCATACTCGGTGGTTGACAGATTAATTCGCCACGACGATGGGCCATTTCACTGGTATTGCAATGACTTGGCTTCGTGCTACAATCACAATTATTATTGGTTTGAAGACAAAAAAAACAGAAAAATGCACCTAATACCTTGGGATTTAGATGGAGCTTTTGAACACGTGATCAGAAATGCCAATAATATTGTACCAATTGCTGACAAATGGGGAGAAATATCGAATAATTGTGGTTTGATAAATTTAGGAAATCCAACCTTTAAACAGCGTTCGGCCGCTTGCGATAAACTTACAGCAGCATGGATGAGCTTCAAAACTGAATATTCTGATTTAAGAAAACATTTGCAACAAAATATATTATCTGACGAAAAGACTATCAAACAAATGGATATATGGGCAAAGCAAATAGAGCCATTCATTAAAGAAGCTGACGTTTTTTATAATACAGGCATCACAAACGAATTTAACAAACGAGCCACTTCCGAAGCCACATGGAACTCAGCGGTAAATACATTGAAAAGTCAAGTTAGATTTGCCCGAACACAGCCGTAAACTAGGAAAATAGCTTAATTTTCAAGAATATATGTAATTCATCAATCAAACCATAGCCTTTGCACCGTAACTTGGCATGCTGGCAGCCATGGGTCGTTGGGGATTTTAACAAGGTAAAACCACACATTCAAAAAAGGTGTGGACAAACTATTTATTGCGATGGTACTTTAGATCTATTTTGCAGTCCGAAAATCACTTTTCAAATACCGTTTTCTTTGCAATTTCGATGTCGTTGGCCACGACTGGGCGTAAAATGTGCCAATGAAAACGCAGGGCTTCGTTCTGTTCTTTGGTATTTCCTGCTTGTTCGGTAAAATGTACCAAGGGCATATCATTATAGATAGGTTTAGTGATTGCTATTACTTCATCCCAATACTTCAAAGCTCCTTCCAAATACTTGATTGCTTGCTGTTTATGATGCAAATCGCCATTGGTTCGGTAGGTTTGTAGGGCAATACCACCTTTAATTTTTTCGGCATAATACAAGCCCAAATACGCCCATGAGCGAATATCTGCCACTTCATACATGAGGTTGTTGTTATTTTTGGTATTGATATTTTTTACCAATTCCAATGCTTTTCTGCAATCATTTTCCAACATTTCGGCCAAAATGGGTGGCGTGACTTTCCCTGTTTCAAAACTTCCACCGGTGGTTTTTATTTTCACATAATCCGCAATCGAAACAAAACTGGGCTCGGTAACAGGTTGTTCGATTTGTCGGATAATATCAATGTAACTAACTGTTTTATCTTTTAATGACAAAAAGCCTTCGCTGTACAAACTAAAATCCCAAGTAAAATCAAAAGACGAAGCCAATCTTAGCGGTGTTTTTCCTGCCAACGAACTGGCAGTAAGCAAGTTTTGTCCATCTTTTCCATATCTACGAGTAAATTCGGCTTGAAATACCGCATCGGGTGTGTTAGGATTGTAAAGCAATCTGCCCCACAATTTATAAAATAACCACTGACGCTCGAAGGCGTATTTCCAATCAACTTTGATATCAGATTTCGTAAAATAATCTTTAGCAGGAATATAGGTTTCCGAACCAATGGTATAGCCTCCGACATATTCTTGGCTATTTTCTTTGATATGGCTTCTAATGAAATCAGGAACTCCCCACCTTAGGCAGAAAAAATCTTCATTCCGAGCCGTCCAAGTAACTTTGTAAGTTTGTGGTTTGGGTACAAAATAGGTATCAAAAAGCTTTCCTCCGTGTACTTTCACAAGCGTAGGCGTAGAATGTCCATGCGACCAATTGTATTTGAAATCCGCCCAAATTGGTTTTTCAATAAAATCCATCGTCCCTTCTTCGTCGATGGCCCTTCTTGTTAATCGCTCGGTTTCTATGCTCGTAGGCCCAAGTGAACCTACATTGCTCGAAAACGGTATGCGGTGAATCAATTTGCACTTTCTGCCCGATAGTCTCATACCCTCAATGATGGTTTCTTTCATCCAGTCTTCACGTTGCTGCGGCGTCATTCCGCCCATACCTTCGCCCAAGGTCAGACCAAATCCTGTAAGTTCGGGATATTCTTGTAAAACTTGGGCTACACTTTCACGGGTGTAACGTTTGATGATGATTGAAGTATCGCCTTTTACAAAGTGGTGGTGTTCCAAATTATCCATCGCCACATTATGGGCTTTTGAAAATTCTGGACTCACAAAAATGTTGAAAGGCACTAAATAAGTTTCTATTTCACGCTCTTTGGCCATTCGTAAAATACCATGAAAAAGCGTTTGCCATTCTTTCATTTCGGCATCAGAAAAAGGCGAAGCTTCGGGAAAGTTTTTGGCACGAATCATATACACATAGGGGTGTAAGTTCCAAAGGCTTAAGATATTAAAGCGATTTTCAGCCATCATGTCCAAAAACGCCTCCCAATATTTGATGTCTTTGCAGGTCTCCTGATGCAAATCTAAAGCATAGCTATGGCGGTAGGTATCGTAGGGTAAATCGAACTTTATTGTACGGTAGGGATATTTTGATTTTTCTTCAAAAGCCTTGATTTTATCTAAACCAACACCGTTTCTTATATTTTCGCATACAGCCAGCGAGCCATATATCAAGCCACGTGTATCTCCTCCAACAATGCTAATGGTGGTTTTGTCGGTTAAAATACCAAAAGATTCAGGTTCATATTTACTGGCATCTATTTTTAAAGTAATCGTAAATTTTGATGTAGAATTTTTCATCGCATACCCTTTCTTACTCAGCGTTTTTTCGAGCATATGCATAGAATAGGCTGTTTTTGAAGCATCTAATGAAGAAATGAATTTAACTGATTGCGAGAAACCTATACCATGAAATGCAAAGAATAGGAATATGAAACAAAGTTTTTTCATAGACTTTTATTGTTAATTTGTTTGGGGTTGAATATTGAGAAGACAAAACAACTTTATCCAAAGTTAATGTTAAAATTTGAAGTCTAAAGCAGAGTTTTGTACGAAATTATCAACTAACAGTAATCTGAAATTTGACCTTGATAGAAAGAGCCATTTTTTGGTAAACTATCAATATTTTAAGCACTTTAATCTCTTTTTAGCTCCGAAGATGATTGAAGGCATCTAATTATTAATCGAACTTATTTTTTCAAATTACTGGTACAAAAAAGCAAGCTTTTTTACTCTTCCTTTTATCAGGTTATTCCTCAAGGATTTAAATGTAGCAATGACCTAGATTTTGTCTTTCAAATAAATGGTAGATTTAATTTTTCTGATGATTTAATAGGTTAATATAAGCTCGGAGATTACTTTAATTTTATAATTACATTACTCCTGACATACCCTTGTCATTCATATTCATTATTTTGGCAAAAAATAAGAAAATTATGCAGGACAATGAGACCAAACGCCTTTCACGGCTTGTCGCCATACTCACCAGTTTACAGTCCAAACGACTAATAACTGCTACTTTTTTAGCTGAAAAATTTGGTGTAAGTGTTCGAACCATCTACCGCGACATCAGAGCTTTGGAGCAAAGTGGCGTGCCTGTGATAACGGAAGATGGTAAAGGCTACACCCTAATGGAAGGTTACAAAATACCTCCTGTAATGTTCAGTGAAGCTCAAGCTAATGCCCTTATTTTAGCTGAGCAGTTGGTTTTAAAAAGCAGGGATAGTTCATTGATTAAAGATTACGCCGAAGCCATTGATAAAGTAAAGGCAGTTTTAAAGCAATCGGAGAAAGACAAAGCCAACTTACTTTCAATTCGAACCAAATTCGCTAAGCTAAATAACTTTGAAATCAACAGCAACAACTTATCCGATTTACAAAATGCACTTACCAATTTTTTACTGGTTCAGTTTGATTACATCAATGCTGAGGGCAAAGAAAGTAAAAGAACTGTGGAGCCATTTGCTTTATTGAACATACTGGAAGGTTGGTTATTAGTTGGTTTTTGCCGTTTACGAAAAGAATTTCGTTATTTTCGGTTGGATAGAATTCAAAAATTACAGATTCAACCAGAGAAATTCACCCCTCACAAAATGACACTTCAAGAATTTTTCGAAAAATATCACAAGCATTAAATACCCCTGACATAAGGCTGTCATTGGCTCATATTTACTTTGTGTCATCATTAATCAAATCGAAAAATTATGTTACAAAAAATTTCAAAAATCAGTTGGATGGGTGTTGTACTTTCTCTAGTATTTTACTCTTTTTTGGGTTGGCTTTGGTTCACGGTATTATTTCCGAACCAATACGCTAGCACCTTAGACAAATTAGGATTGATACCTGCAAATCCCGAACCAATATATCTTTATGGTCCCCCTTTGACAATTTTGCCAACTATCATTACCTCCGCTCTTTTGATGGTTTTGCTCAACATCAGCTCCAAAAAAGCGGCTATGGAATTTGCATTTATCATAGGCTTGGGCTTTTTAGTCGCTAATACCTTTGATATTGCCATCAACCCCAACATACCACATCCAATGGCTTATGGATTATTAGTTGGTTGTTTTCATATGGTTGGCATCTTTGTATCATGCTTGATATTGCAAGCATTGTCTAAAAAATGAACTTAGTTGGTTGTTTTCATATGGTTGGTATCTTTGTGTCATGCTTGATATTACAAGCATTGTCTAAAAAATGAACAAGGAAGAAATAGAGCATTTTTACCCAGAAACAAAACAGCATTGGCGTGAGTGGTTGGCGAATAACCACCTTCATAAAAATGCTGTCTGGCTTATTCATTTTAAAAAAAATAGTGGCAAACCATCCGTGGCTTGGACAGATGCCGTGGACGAAGCCCTCTGCTTTGGCTGGATAGATAGCAAAGCGGTAACCATAGATACCGATTCGTACAAACAATTTTACACCAAACGAAAGCCCAAAAGCACCTGGTCACAAGTCAATAAAGACAAAGTTGAACGACTTATTGCTGATGGAAAAATGAAGGAAGCAGGCCTGAAATGCATCGAAATTGCCAAACAAAATGGTTCTTGGACTATCCTCGACTGTATTGATGCTTTAGAAATTCCAAAAGAATTGGAATTGGCGTTTGCTAGTAATGATGGTTCAAAGGAAAAGTTTGAAGCATTAAGTAAATCAAAGCGAAAGCTCATGCTTTACAATCTAATGGTGGCTAAAACAGAGGTTACTAAATCAAAAAGAATAGCTGAGATACTGGAATTGATAAAGTGATGAGAACAAAGTATCCTTTTTTGAGAAGAGCCCTCTTTACAATTCTTTTTTGAGATAAATCATATCAACCAATTGCACGCCTTCCTCGAAAATTGGATGGTCGTAATGGTCTGTGAAGAAATTCTTAACACGATGAGATCTTTGAAATCCACAATTTTCATAAAAACGCAAGGTTGAAGGGCTTTCTCCTGTGCCTACTTGCATTTCTTTGAAGTCTTTCTTGTAAAAATCACAAATGAAATTTATCAAGGCTATCCCATATCCTAGGCCTTGATATTTTTTATATGTGGCGATGTTTTTCAACTCACATTTTTCCTCGTTTATCTGCACCACCACACAGACACTTTTCAAATCAACGTCATACAAAGCCCACAAATCCCCCGCTAAAAGATATCTATCAATCATACTTTCTTGTTCGTCAGCCAATAGAAATAGATCTAGATACTGTTTCTTGTTTTCCGTTACTTTGAGTATTTGCATTGTTTATATTGGCAAAGGCTTCAAAAGGTACTTAGTTAATTCGTAGCTTTTAATTCTCTTTCAACTTTACATTCCTAAACATATAGGCATTATCACTTAATCGAAGTGTTTTACCACTTGTGACTTTTACATTTTTTAAAATTACCTCTTTGGTGATTTGATAAGGGAATTTTTCTGAATAACGCTCATCCTTCATTTCTGGGTTAAAATCCATAAAAATAGCTGGCCCTGAATAGGTTTCTGAAAGTTTGGAGTCATCAATTTTGAGATTTTCTATCAAAATATTAGCAGGCATAGTACATGGATATCCAAAATCATGTAAGCCAGAATTGTAGCCAGCTATGAGTTGAACCTTCTGTTGGACACTCTCTCGTGGAACAAAAAGACAATCACGGATTATCAAATCACCATCCCAAGTGCTGCCATAATCACTTCTTAAATTCACTATACTCCCTCCTCTTATAACACTGTTTTCTACCAAAAAAGTACCACTTCCTATGGCATTAATGCCCATGTGGCCCAAGGTTGAATTTCGTATGGTGGCGTTAGCAACTCCTTGATGGGCGTCAAATCGAGAAAGTTTACAGCCATCATACAATAGGTTTTTACAGAAATTCGAGCCCAATATTCCCCAATATTTGCGGTCCTCTATGTCGTTGGTTTGGGTACAATTGACAAAAGAAACATTTAAAGCTCTGTTAACCAAGAGGTCATAAGAACCCATAGAGACAGGTTTCCCAGCATTGCCTATGGTTTCGTAGGTTTTGTGACCCGTTAAAATGCAGTTTTCTACTTTTACAAAACAACATTCGCTAATATGTATAAAACCACCATAGGGAGCACCCTGCTCTCTTTCATCTACAATTTCATGATATAAGCCTGAAACAGTAACATTTGAACGTTTTATAGCCAAATTTCGACTGTAATAATTGTATTTAGAAGGCTCTCGATTGGCAATTGTTTTAAACCTCCCACCTGTTATGGTTAACTTCTTTTCGTCTATGGGTAAAGCAGTTATGCTTGTAATTTTGTCAAAATCCCAAATAATCGGAGCAGACTGGTCAACTTGTCCGTTTTTACCAACCAAGAAAATATCTGTTTGGTCGCTACCATTATTTTGGTTCAGCCCAAAGCGAATGTAGTGTTTCACATTAGAATTTGTCACAGTTATTAGGCTGCGATGCCTTAGATTTAAATCAATTTTGGATTGGTTTCTCTTTAATGATAGAATACCTTCAACTTTCTGGGCCTTCATTTTAGAACTTACCAAAAAGACCGAACTGGTTCTGTTTGCCACGTTTGAATCATCAATTATAAAACTCGCATCACCAAAATCAGTGTCCGTTTGAATGATGGCTGTACGGTCCTTACTTCCAATATAATAAGTGGCACCATCATCGACTTTTACTTTGAGATTATGCTCATTGGCATAGGCATGAGCTGCTATAATGGCCTCGATATCGTCGGCTTTGCCATCACCCTTTGCACCAAAATCACTGTATTTTACTGTTTTGGTTTTGATGATGGATTCTGATGATTCTTTAACTTTTATAGAAATTAAGGTTTCATGGCTCGTAAATAGATTACACACAAAAAACAGAAAGTAGAAAAATTTCATAATCTTCAAGGATTAGGATAAAATTATCATTCAAAGATAAAAATCTAAATTTAAGACATTAGCTTACAAAAAAACCATGTTTAGAGCATTTATTGACTTTAATAAAATCCCAACTAATAGACATTATTGAGTTAGTAGTTGTTTCAATTTTGATAAAAATGATTGTTCCCAAAAAGACACCCAATAAATGTCAATAAGCCAAAAATATTTCACTATTTTTATTCATTCATAAACTTCAATTCAGAAGTTTAGCCCTTAAACCAATTAACTTACAACCATTTCATAAACAAATAGACCATCTTAAATTCTATGAAAAAACTCGCCTCTATCCTATTTATTTTCTTCTCTTTTTCCGCATTTTCACAATCTTTCCCAGAATTCCAACAAGGATAGCTCCTTATTTAAAATCTAAAATTTACAAACATTGTCCCTTTTAGAGAGGTTCGATCAGCGTGTGCCACTGGGGCCTAATTAATGACCCACAAACTTATTAGAGCCGGGCTTTGGAAAACCGCAGACGCTTGTTACAAATAGAAGAATTTTTATCAGATGGATTGTTTAAAAGGAGCCCTGTTGTTGATGCTACAAAATCTGTTTCTCAACAGTAACATCAAAAATCACTTTTAATTTTCATTCAAATCTACATTTTTACCCAACATTTTTCATATCGAATATGAGTTCTTTCAATTTAATGGTTTTATTAAATTTAAGGTCAATGATAATTAAAATTACAATTTACACGGCCATAAATATTATTCTTACGTAATCACACTCATTTGATTTTTAACAATTTAATACTATTTTAGAGGATTATTTTTTATTAAATACAATAATAATCATTTCACATAAACCAGTGTTTAGGAATGGAAACACCGATGCATTATGTCAAAATTATTCCCCCAAGTGATTTATTAAAGGAATTTGTAAGGTATTTCATGCTTTTTAGAAGTAATATTCCTAATGATCTAAAACCCATAGAATTTCCACTGCCACCTTCTCCCGAAAATTTTTTGTGTTTCTACGTAGAGAATGCGGCAGAACTCTACAATTCGATTAGCAAATCGAAAGAAAAACAATCGAACAGTGTAATTGTCGGTCCCAACGATAAACTTTTTCAAATCAAACTTCCTCATCGCACTTTTCTAATCCGAGTGATTTTACAACAAGGAGTCTTATCAAGAATACTTAAAATGCCCTTGACCGAACTTATTGATATAGACACTTTTGACAGTAATTATATTTTACCTGATATGCGAAAAGTAAATGACCGATTATCTTTTGACTTAAGTGATATGGAGGCTATTGGTGTCATAGAAAATTACCTGAATGAAAAATTTCAAAAGGCTTCAAAACCATTGGCAATTGACACGGCCTTAAATCAATTGATACAATTTGAGGGGAGAATACGAGTTGATGACTTGGCTAAAATTTCAAATTTAAGTAACCGACAGCTAGAAAGACAGTGTTTATATAGAACCGGATACACCCCAAAATACATTGCCAGAATGGTGAGGTTTGTAAAAGCTTGGAATTTAAAAGAAAAATATCCAGAACTGTCTTGGACGAATGTTGCCTATCAGTGTGATTATTCTGATCAAGCCCATCTCATAAAAGATTTCAAACAATTTTCAGGAATTAACCCAAAGCAAGCACAATTCCATTTTAACAATTTACCACTAGATTTACAAAACGACCTCCTATTTGAAAGGTGAAACTGAATTAAATTTCAAATGTCGTTTTTTTACAATTTTTAGTCATTCACTGATCCCAACTTTGTCAAAGAAAAATATAGCAGAGGAGTATCTTGACTTATGAGTTAATAAATTTCAGACTTATATTTTCCAATTATCATTCTAAAATATTCCAATTGGAGCATTATTCCTTTGTCAATTATTTAATCTAACAAACAATAGTCACCATACGAAATTCGAATTGAGATAGTCATATGGTTGAATAATAATCAATTCAAACTCATGTAGTCAATTTTAACAATTTTCAAGTTTTGTAAACCTTTAAAACTAAATATTTTAATGAACAATTTAACCTTCAAGCTAATTTTACTTCTTGGAACCTCGGCTATTGCACAAAATAAATTATTCGTTCCTCCACTCCCCGAAATGAGCTATGTTTCAGTAGTTGACAAATCGAAGTTTGTCGGCGACCGATGGAGTTTTATGGAGTCGGGGGCAAAAGATGCTCCTGTTATCATAGCCATGCACGGTTACGGCGGAAGCTCAGCCGATTGGCGGTATCAACTTCATGACCTTTCGGATACTTACAGAGTCATTGCATGGAATGCCCCGGGTTATATGTTATCGGATGAATTAAAAACCGACTACCCAACCTGCAAAGATTACGCCGATGCCTTAGCCGATTTTTGTAATGCCCTCAAATTAGACAAAGTACATTTGTTGGGCAATTCGTTCGGAAGCCGAGTATCGCAGTGTTTTGCCTACCATTATCCCGAAAGAGTCATAAAAATGGCTTTTGTGGGGCCATCAGCCGGCAAGAAAAACATAAGCTACGAAGAGCGTGAACGCTACGTAAATATGCGTTACGACCAAATCAAAGATGGTGCTTTTGCATTTACCAACAAAAGAGTTGAGGCACTGCTTGCCCCTAACACCTCACCCGAGCTCATCGAAATTGCTCGTCAGGGCATGAGAGGTGTTAGTCCACGGATGTTTATGCGTGGTACCAATTTTATGATGGCCGAGGACCATTTTCCCGAAAAAATTGCCACCAAAGCCACCATGCCAACTTTAGTGATAGCAGGTACGGAAGATAAAGTCTCGCCGATTACCACCAACGCCGAACCTATATCGAAGGCTTTTCCGAATGTAAAACTTGAAATTTTGAAAGGAATCGGGCATCTGCCGCATTTGGAGGCTTATCAACAAGTCAATAAAATGGTTCGTGAGTTTTTTGGTGCAAATGCGAAAGCAAAATCCAATCAAAAAGCTTTCACCGATTACGAAAAAAATGTGTATCGACAAATTGATAGTTTGATTCAATACCAAGAACAATTGGTCTTAAAACAAGATACTTTAGCGATGCGTGCTTTTTACCCCGATGACATGGTTATCACCAATCCTTTTGGACAAATGATAAATAAAGAAACTACGATTGCAAGAGTGAAGTCGGGCATTATCAAATACAGCAAATTTGAAAAAATAATCGAACATTTTGCCATGGAAGGCTCCAAAACTGCTATTGTAGCAGGTTTGGAAAAAGTTACGCCTACCCCCGATGCCAACCGAGCAGATGCAGGTAAACCTCATGAACGGAGATTTACCGAAATTTGGGTGTATCGTGATGGCCGTTGGCAGAGGCTGATTAGACATGCGAGTAATATTTAAAGGATGATAAATGTGATTTTATGAAAAAGTTTGTGTTTTTATATTTTGTGATTTTTGGAGTAAATGGACAATCAGTTGTCATTGACCCCTCCAATGCCAATTCTAACATCGTCACCGCTACTGCTTCCAATAAAGCTGTGCAATTGCCAAGGGTAAACGATACCCAAAGCATCGCTAATCCTCAAATTGGGCAGATGATGTATAATATGGGTACTGCATCGCCTAACTATTACAATGGTAACAACTGGCAGAATGTATCGCATGGTAATCTGTACCAACTATTTCCAAAATCGCAAGTCTTTACACCTTCAAGTATAATTGAGGATGCACTTTCAAATAGTAAAGAAAGCTTCAATTTTCAGATTCCGGCTGGTGTAAAGAAAATATGGGTAGAGGCGTGGAGTGGTGGTTCAGGAGGTCAAGATTTTAGTATTTTATCTTCGTTAATAACTTTCTCAAATAGAAAGGGCGGAAATGGCGGTGGATATTTAAGTTTCATTTTAGATGTGGCGGAAAACCAAGTTTTGGGTATTTTGGTAGGGAAAGGCGGCAAAGGCTCAGCACTACAAATTCCTCCTTTTAGCGGAGGCGGTACGGACATAGTAAATTATACCAATGGTATCAATAATCCACCTCAGTTAGTCGCATCTGTTAATTCTAATAATTTCAGTCTGAATAGTAGTATTTATGCCATTAACTTAATCAGTTTTTTTCATGGAGAAAAGGGTCGCAATAGTACCTGGTCATACCAAAGATTTGAGAATGTGGACAGATTGGTTTTTTCAGGGGGCGATGGTGGAAAAAGTTACGGTAGTTTAGGTGGTGTGGGTGTACAATTTGATGCTTTGTATCCTTTGCTTGATGTATTGGAGGTAAATCATGGTGGTTTCCCGGGTGGAGGTGGAGCAATAGGAAGGGGATTTGGTGGGAATGGAGCCGGAGGGATGGTAGTCATCCGATATTAAAAAAAAATATTATTGACCAGTGTTTTCAAAAAAATAAGGTTATAACTATCAGAATTTTAATTGATTTTAAAATGAAAAAGATCAATCCAATAAACCAATTATATTGTTTAATCTTTCCGGCGATTGTTTAATATAGTTGCCAAAAGACTGATCGGTCATTCGCTATCGGAGGGCATTCTTCTAACGCTATACCTCAGGTTGCCAATACCACAAACTATCAAATGATGATGGCTTTTCATAATTATCGGTTTTGGACCTAAAAATCAGGTACTTACGTTGATTTTGGATCAAACGGTCAGGTACTGCAACTGGAGCATATAATAACGTTTCAGATATTCGCCTTAAAAAAGATATAAAACCACTTCTATCCTCACTATCTAAACTAAACAAATTGAAAGGTTTCAATTATTATTGGAAAACCGATAGTTCTTCATCAAGTCTTAAAACCGGCGTCATTGCCCAAGAAATCAAAGAGATATTCCCTGAATTAGTTCAAGAAGACGAAAAAGGAGTGTTATCGGTAAATTACATTGGTTTAATACCTCATTTGGTTGAGGCTGTTAAAGACCAAAATCAGCAAATTCAAACTCTAAAATAAGACAATCTTGAGCTTAAAGTTAAACGCCAGCTAAAACGATAATAAACTTAAAAACAATTAGATTCAATCTCTAACAAATTTCAATGAAATGATTACAATCAGTTCATTAACAATATCTTAATGCACTAAGATAGGTTTAAATTGTATATATTTAACTGGGAGAATAATCATTCAAATTAACAATAAGGCAAGATTTATACCTGAACCATTGAGCCAACTTTAGAAATTGATAAATATCCAGATCGGTTCAAATAAAAACTCAATTTTATTTTCGAAAGAGATAAATCTTTACAAAAAAAATGACTTTAAAAGTAAATACAAGAATCGGACGAACTGGAGAATCATAACATTCTTGAATTGATTTTTATTCCAAATGGAATAACAAGAAAGAATAAACACATATTCTTAAGGAGAATTCACACAACTGACTGGATAGAAAAATGATTAGACAAATAAGCCGTAAGACATTTATTTTAACTAAATTTATAAATTCAAAAATCTCAATTCAAAAGTTTGACGATTTAACCTATTTGTACATTATCTCAAAAACAAACTGACCTTATACAAAAACATGAAAAAACTCGCTATAATACTTTTAATATTTAGCTCTTACACTGCATTTTCACAATCTTTTCCAGATTTTCAAAAGGATAGCTCCTTATTTAATAATCTAAAATTTAGAAACATTGGCCCGTTTAGAGGTGGCCGCTCAGTATGTGCTACTGGTGTGATTAATGACCCACAAACCTATTATATGGGAACCACAGGTGGCGGACTTTGGAAAACCAAGGATGCAGGTTATAATTGGAAAAATGTGTCTGATGGTTATTTTAAAACTGGGACTATAGGTGCCGTTGCTGTTGCCGAAAATGACCCGAACGTGGTGTATGTAGGCATGGGCGAACACGCACCTAGAGGTGTGATGACGAGTTTTGGCGATGGCGTATATAAAAGCACCGACGCTGGACAAACTTGGAAAAACATGGGTCTGGTTAAAACCCAACACATATCTAGAATTGTAATTCATCCCAAAAACGAAGACATACTTATAGTGGGTGCTCAAGGCCCTCTTCATGGACCGTCTGCCGAACGTGGCATCTTCAAAAGCACCGATGGTGGCAAAAACTGGACTAAAACATTATATATCAACGAAACCACAGGCTGTAGTGAATTGTCTCTTGACCCTACCAATCCAAGAATCATTTATGCTGCCATGTGGGACCACGGCCGTAAACCTTGGGAAGTAAAAAGCGGTGGCCCTGGTAGTGGTTTATACAAATCTACTGACGGTGGCGACACCTGGGTGAAGTTAACAGAGGGCTTGCCCAAAATGCTTGGTAAAACCGCCATAGCCATGTGCCCTTCAAACCCTCAAAAAGTGTATACACTCTTGGAGGCTGATTGGGAGAAAAATGAGGGTGGTCTTTATGTATCTACCAATGGCGGCAAAAAATGGTCTCTAGTAAGTGGCGACCACAGACTGATACAAAGATCGTGGTACTATATCGAGCTATTTGTTGACCCCAACAATGACCTAAATGTGTATGTGATGAGTGCTCCAGCTCTAAATAGCACCGACGGCGGTGTTACTTGGAATAGAATGTCGGGCACACATGGCGACTACCATGATTTGTGGATCAATCCTAAGAATAGCAAAAATATGATTATTGCTGACGACGGCGGTGCGGCGGTTAGCTTCAATGGCGGCGACACTTGGTCTCATCAAGATTTGGCCACTGCCCAAGCCTACAGAATAAATACAGACAATATGGTGCCTTACAATATTTACTTTGGCCAACAAGACAATACCTCTGTAAAAATACCTTCATGGAATATCAACGGAAGCGGTATCGAACGTAAAGACTGGGAATATTCGGCAGGTGGCGAAAGTGCTTTTTTGGCTTTTGATGTAAACAATCCTAGATATGTTTTGGGTGGTAGTTATCAAGGAACTATCGAAGTATTAGACACTAAAAATAGAAGCTCCGTTAATGTGATGGCGGCCCCGATTCAATATTTGGGCAAAGATGCCAAAGACATGAAATACCGATTCAATTGGAATGCCCCTATCATTTGTAGTATTCATGACCCCAAGGTGTTTTACCACGGTTCACAAATGCTACTTGAAACCAGCGACCTAGGCAAAACATGGCGTGAGGCATCGCCTGATGTGACCAGAAACGAAAAGGCCAAACAAGGAAAAGCTGGAGTACCATTTACCAACGAAGCCGTAGGTGCCGAAAACTACGGAACGCTAACCTATATTGCGGAATCTGCCCTAGAAAAAGGCGTAATTTACACAGGTAGCGACGATGGCTTGGTACAATTGACTACAGACAATGGCAAAACTTGGAAAAATGTAACACCAGCAGGCCTAGAAGAATGCCAAATAAATGCCATCGAGGTTTCGCCCCATAGCAAATCAACGGTATATATTGCCACCAATAGATACAAATTCAACGACCATAAACCAGGCTTTTACAAATCGACAGACTATGGTAAAACTTGGGTAAAAATAAACAACGGATTACCCGAAAACAGCATTTCTAGGGTTGTTAGAGAAGATAATGTTCAGAAAGACTTATTATTTGCAGGTACAGAAAATGCCCTTTACTACTCGACCGACGGCGGTAGCAACTGGAAAACCTTCCAATTAAACCTTCCCGTTTGCCCGATAACAGACTTGAAGGTTCACCAAAATGCCTTAATAGCAGGTACCTCAGGAAGGTCGATTTGGATATTGGATGACCTGAATTTGCTAAGACAGTTGCTAAAAGAAACTCCAAAAAAACACAAACTATTTACACCTCAAAACCAATGGATTACAGGTAGTAGCAGTGTCATGAATCAGTCCATAATAGACTTTAAGGGCGAAGGCCAAAGTGCGGGCATTAATCCTGCCACGGGTTTGGTGTTAAACTATTATGTATCAAAAACAGATTCGGTAAAGAAAATTAGTCTCAACATACTTGATAGTAATGGCAAAACGGTAAGAACCTTAAGCTCGGAGGCCAATCCAGACTTTAAAAGATACGATGGAGGCCCAAGTGCTGAGCCCAAACTTCCAAAAAACAAAGGCTTAAACAGGTTTGTGTGGGATATGCGTACCAATACACTACCTGGCATACCCGACGTGTATATCGAAGGAAGCTACCGAGGCTACAAAGTGCCCGAAGGCAAGTACCAAATACAATTGATCATAGACAAAGACACCCTAAAAACACAGACTGACTTGTTGCCACATCCAGAATTGAGCGAGGCATATATTGACAAAAAAGCCTATATTAATGCCATGGCTCAAATGCACGGCAACATCAAAGAAATGCATGAATTGATCAATGAACTCTATAAAAAACAGCTTCAACTGAGCAAATTGAAAAGCACGCTTAGCAAAAAGGCTGCGGATCCAAAATTGATTGCGGCTGTAGATTCATTGGTAAAAGACCTCAGAACTTGGGACGAGGCATTGGTGCAACGTAAGTCAAAAGCCTATGATGACGTAGAGAACTTTCCTAATAAATTTACCTCAGACTATCTCTATCTCATCAACCAAACCGAGAACGACTGGTATCGCCTAAATCAGCCCTCGATAGATTTGAGAAACCAAATGGACCCGCAATGGCAAGTCTTTAAAGAAAAAGGCCTCAAACTCAAAAATGAGCGATTACCAGAACTCAACAAAAAACTTTGGGAAGCCAATTTTGGTGCGGTGTGGGAATAAGATTTGGGTTTAAAGAAGCATAATTTAAGATTAATAAATTTGGGCTTTAATTTTAAATGTTTTGGTTCATAATTCTCTTTGAGAAGTGAAATAAGGTAAGGTTTGATAGGCAAACTTTACCCTATTTTTTTAAAAAAATCATACCAAGTTTAAAAAAAATGATAAGAATGTATTCTTGTCGAATTTCTATTGGTAAAGAGGTATAAAGAGGCAAATTACTATTAATTTATTTTCTAATTTTCTTATCAAATTTGTACTCTAAACCAAGATTTAATCCTATTGTAGGATCGAAATATTTTCTATTTATGTCTGATTTTGTATCATCATAATTAATGGTTAAACTTGTATATCCTGCACCCATGCCGAAGTCTTGAAAAAGGTATAAATTTTGAAAAATTTTGCATTTGAAACCATAACCTATTGTACTTGCAAAAATAGATTTTTGAAAATCATAATTATTGAATTTTTGGTTGATTGAACCGTAAATGGGTGGATAATACCAAAATTTACCCTTATCAGAATTGTAAAAATAACCAAAGGTGTATTGAAAATAAAAATCAAATCTTTTACCCTTTGGATTGGGATTTCTTTGATAAACAAAGCTTATTCCATTTAACCATAATTCTTTGTCTGAAATGTCATTGTGAGAATTGTAATCAGTTTCAATTGGCTCCCCAAAAACGGGCCCAATAGCAAAATAACTTTTCCCTTTTTCAATTGACATATTTAAATTGTAATTGAATGAATCATTCACACTTAAAAGTCCAACACCTACCCTAAGCCCTAAAACTTTTTTTTTTGAGGTAGATTCTTTCTGTGCAGAGCATAAAAAAGTCGTGAAAAATAAAAATGTAATTAAAATTTTGTTTTTTCTCATTTTATAAAATATATCAATTGCGAATTTATTTTAAGGTTAAACTTCAGCTGGTAGCAAAACCGCAGCAATTTAATGATGATTTTATTTCCATCAAAAAGTATGTAAGAAAAAGGCCTTAAACTCAAAAATGAGCGATTACCAGAACTCAACAAAAAGCTTTGGGAAGCAAATTATGGGGCGGTTTGGGAGTAGTTAATTTGTTTTATGATTTTAGAACCTGCCAAGGCTTTTTTTTTTACATAATAAAGCGTTTTTGCCTTTATCTGTAAAGACCTTGGCAGCTATTTTTCAAACTTTTAATATTGCAGAACCTTCCTACAAAGCCCCATTTTTAAGCCTTATCAGTTTTCCATTTAGTTCATCAGAAAGAATAAAAAGCTTTCCAGCAGGGCTTTGGAGTACTTTTCTTATTCTTATTCGGTCGTTGGTAAATAATTCTTCCGCACTTTTTATGGTTTCACCTTCAACACTTAATCGCCATAGACTTCCTTTTGATAATCCTCCAACGAGTAAATTATTATTCCATGCAGTAAACTCATTTCCCGAATAAAAATGCAAACCAGTCGGTGCCACCGTTTGCATCCACGACCAAACTGGCTCGGTATAAACATTGCTTGCAATGGGTTTAGGTGCAAATTCAGCAAAACGATATTTTCCTGTTGTTTTCATCGGCCAACCATAATTTGCCCCAGCTGTTAGGACATTTATTTCATCGCCTTGATGTGTGCCGTGTTCGCTGAACCAAATTTTATTGGTAGTTGCTTCAAGTGTTAAACCTTGTGCTGCTCTTATCCCGATGGCATAAAGTCCAGGCGTTGCTTTATCTCCAAAATTCGGGTTGTCATTTGGTATTGTTCCATCAGAGTTTATTCGATAAATCTTCCCTCTTTTATCTGCTATATTCTGAGCTATTGGCAAAGCAGGCTCATCTTTTTCGTTAAACAGACGCTCGCCAATCGTGAAATATAGCTTTCCATCATTGCCAAAAATCATTCCGCCACCGTAATGCACCCGTTCGTAAGTATATGGTTCGGCCACAAAAAGTACCTTTATTTGCTTTAAAGACCCGTTTTCAAGTACAGATCTGATAATTTTAGTTGTTCTTCCTTTATCAGATTTGGCGGCATAAGACAGATAAACGAATTTATTTGTCTTAAAGTTGGGGTCAAGCAAAACCTCGAATTTTCCAGTATTATCGCCGAAACTACCAAGACTATCTTCTAAGTCGGTCGGGAAGCCTTGAATCTTTATTTTTTCATTAGTCGTTAAATTTACTTTCAACAAATCGCCTTCTTTTTCCGAAATCAAAACTTCATCTTCTGACACAAAAGCAATGCTCCAAGGCCGTTTGAGTCCATCTAAAATGGTTTCTTTTTCTAACTGAATGGCATTTACATCAAAAACTCTATGCGGTGTTCGGGTCGAAACTTTATCGGCAATAAACCAACCTTCACTGGTTTTCATGAGGTTAAAATAGTCGGTAAATAAATCTCTGGCGGTGCTGATTTCTACTTTGGCACTACCCATGTTATTGGTAATATCGATGCTAACTATGCGGGTGGTCAGATTGGCCGGTCTTTCGTGAGGTTTAAAAAATGAAAGGTATTGTGTTCTGGAATAATCTACAAATTTTCCATTATTATAATTTTTCAAGTGGCAGGAGGCGTGCATTGCTTTACCCACTTTGTTGGTATCTCCTGTTGCCCAGCCATCAAAATAGAGTTGTATCGTATTTTCGATTAATTCTCTTTCGGTGGGTGTATTTTGGGAAGATGCCGAGAAATAAAAGGCCAATAGACTTACAAACATGAATAGCTTTTTCATAATAAATTTGTTTTTCTGATGAGCGAAATGAAACCTTATCATTTCGGTTTGCAAAAAAACATTGCACTTTTATTATGAAGGTACAAGAACCCAAATACAGTAGTACGGATTTATAAATTTGGAGTATTGGCTTGCTGATAGGCACTGGGCGTCATACCTTTTATCTTTTTGAAAGCGGCAAAAAATGTAGATTTTGCATTGAATCCTACTTCATCTCCCACGGCATCAATGGTTAAATTGGTATTCTCGAGCAATATCTTGCAGGCCTCGTTGATTCGGTATTCATTTACAAAAAGTGTAAAGCTTTTCTCAATATTGTCATTCAAAAGTTGAGATAGCTGATGCCCCGTAATGTTAATTTCACTGGCGAGGTCGTTCACTTTCAAATTTGGATTTTTGAAGAGTTCTTTCTCGGTCATCACTCTTTTTAATTTGTTTATGATTAGCTCAATATCGTCGAAATTCAGCTTTTTATCGGCATATTTTTGGGTTGAAAATACCGATAAATCGTTTGTTTTTTTACGATATAGTAATATTAATATGACTAGATAAATGATTAGTGAAAACCATACTGCCCCACTGATATAGCTGCCTTTGGTGATGTTCAAAATAGACCAAACATAAGATACAAAAAGTATAAATACCGCTCCGCAAATAGTGAGCAACCATTTTTCAAAAGGCTTTAAACTTTCTTTCTGAGTTATTTTTTTCAGAATAGGTATTAACAAAAAAAACGAAAAAGCGATGTGAACGCCCCATTGCGAGTAAATGAGCGGAATAATGTAATTCCACCAAATTGGAGTAGAAGCCGAATAGGGGTAAATATATTCAACTATTAAAATGATGCAGAGCCACAAAAATATTAGCCAAATCCAAGATTTTGGTAGAGTTTTGATTTGTTTGGTTTCAGATTTTATATAGAAATACAAAAACGGGCCAATAAAGAAACAAGCTGTAAGACCAAACTGGAGGTAGATTTTAGGTAGGTTATAATCAAAAAAATAGGCGACTGATTTACCTATCCTAATGCTCAGAACCAACAACAAAGCTCCCAAAAAATAATTGGAAAGGTATTTTTTTGAAGAAAAGAAGATAAAGTAAATACCTAAAATAAAACCATTAAAAGCCCCTAAAGCACTAAAAAAGAATAATAACTTATCGCCAAAGCTCACTGTATTTGTACGGTTTTAATCAAAAGAAATTACAGAAGAAGTATGTACCTCAGCAATTAGCTAATTTTAGCTACTTAAATCAAGAAATACTACGTTTTATTTTTTTTTACACATAATTACTGGAGAGCCCCCACTTCTATATGAACATACTAGTTTAGTTCCAAACCCTAAATGGTAAATCTCTACGAACAAAGAGTAACGACCTTATAATTTGCATAAATGCTATTAGAAATACAAATTCTGAATTCCTAGCCATTAGCGAAGCTTTCAGTTAATTGGCGGCAAGCTAATACATTCTTATGTTTCCGATTCAATTTTTCCAAATAGGAATTTTAATTACACTGTCATTGTGCCATTTTATTTGTAGAGGTTCACCTGCGTCTTTTATTGTTTCGTCTACAACTTCTTTTCCTGAACCATAATTGATTATTTCAAATGGATGCTTATTGATGTTAAGCAAAATTACAAGGCGACTTCCTTTGCTTATTTTTTTGCTTACAAACCGAGTTATTTCAAAAGGAATGTTTTCTTTTTTATTAGCTTTCAGAAGTTGTCGTTTTGAGTTGTTTTTGGCATAACTTGCTCTACCTATATACCTTGTAAGATAAAAATATTTACCATCAGGCATTAGTTCAAATAATGCTAAAGACACGTCGATATCCTTTTTATTGATAGTAGCAAAGAGATTACCTGTAAATGACCCATTTATTTCAAACTCTTTTTGAAAAGGTTCTGTTGAAAATAGTAATCCATTGCTGGCCTCTAATGAATCAAAAATGATATTTGGAATGAAAAAATTATTTTCACTTTCCCTATCCTTAAAATCCACTATTTGATTTTCAAATGCTTTCTTTTTAGGTCTTTTTGAAACAAGCGATGTTCTGTCTAAATATAAAGCCAAAGTATCATTATTAATTGCTCTTAGATTTGGCTTGTGTCTCCATTCGTTTGTACCCATAACCTGAAAATTTACTTTGTCTTTTAGTAAATTTGGCTTGGGTTTATCTTTTAAAATCCAGTCCAACCAATCGTATGCTAACTCTCTCATGCTCACGTTTGCCACATTGTCTATTTCATAACCCATTAAATTTTTGGAGGCTCTGTTTTGCCCACCACGATGGTCGTAAGGCCCAATTACAATATAATGATTTGCTGATTTGTTATATTTGTTATGTAATTTGAAATACTCTAAGGCTGCAATCTGAGCACCATCATAATACCCAGTTGTTGATAGCACAGGGATATTTATTTTTTCATAATCTTGTTGGTTGGGTACCATAGATTTCCAGTATGAATCATAAGAGGGATGTTCCAACCATTTTTGAAATATGGGATTGGGAATTCCGACTAAACTATCTAATTTTCTAAAAGAAGAGCCTTCTTCAAACCATTCAAAGACCATACTTCTGCTAATTGGTTGGGATTTATAGATGTTTTCATAAGGCCAAACAAGTCCTATATTACTCTGAACGTTATTCTCCATAGGCACATCAAAACCAGGCATAACCGCTACTTGAGGAACAATAGTTTTTAGTGCCGGGTGAGTATTCTTTACCGTTGCCCATTGCGAAAACCCGGTATAACTACCACCAAACATTCCGACTTTCCCATCGCACCAAGGCTGTTTGCTAATCCAATCTATAATGTCGTAAATATCAGTGCATTCATTTTCGTATGGAGAATAGTTTTTCAAATCGGTCTTAATACCTCGTGCATAGGCCACAATACCCACATAATCTCTCTCCGCAGATCTTTTCCCAAAATTAAAATCGTTGGCACCTTGATAATAGGTAGTGTAAAAGAGAATTGCCGGTAAAGGTTGGGTATTCATTTTTTTACGAATAATGACAGCAGAAATATCTACACCGCTTTTTGTAGGTATCAAGACACTGTCTTGGATTGAGTAAATACTGTCAACAGCAGTAGGTTGTTGAGCCCAGGCAACATGGCTAATTAAGAGAAATGTAATAATCTTAAAGAAATATCTCATTTTTATTGATTTAATTATTTTTAATTTAAAAGAACCATTGAAAAAGCTGCACAAAACTTATAACCTAGCACAAATTTAAAATTTTGACAAAAATTCTTTCTTCTTAGACCCTTTCATGCCAATTCACAAGAGAATACAATTCTTTAGTTTTTATTTTCGTTTGGGCTTCATTACTTTTCTTAAAAATTTTACATATAAACTCCATTGGCTTTTTTTCTCACCCTTGGTAAAATGATTTTCTACCTTATCAAACGCATCTTCAATATAAGCATCGTGCAGCCAACGGATTGCCAAAGACCATTTTAAGGTAGCAGAACCTCTTGTAGTCATATCAATAATATGTGAAAGTTCTGTTTTATTTACCTCCAACTCATTTAGTTCAAATCTATGAAATCCGTTAAACCCTTTTAAGGTAAACTGAAAAGTAATAGAGTTTTCTACCTGATAGTCAGTTACATAATATCTTATAGGGCCGTGACCTCCTTTTGAGCCAACCTGTAATCCCTTATCCAATTTCATTCGAGGCCATACGTCCGTGGCTAACATCAAGTCATTGCTAGATGCCAAAGTATTGAATAACTTAGCAATTTCACATTTGGGTTGGTTCATTACCCTTTTATGAATGTTCATTACTTTCATTTCCCAATTAGTACATTGTATTCAGATGGAATTTCAACTCCTTTAAATTGGTTTGTAAGCCCAAACAATATCAAAATTGTCAAACAAAAACCAAATATAATAATCGTGATTGACTGCCCTATTGGTGTCAACCCCAAAACACTTTGTTTCACCTTCTTTTGGTGAATGGAAGCAATATGTCCAAAAAAGGATAAGATTGCAAGTGAATAATATGGTATAAAAAAGAGGTTGAACGGAAAGGAGTTTAGTCCCGCAACTCCAAAATAAAAATTGGTGTCCAATTTCAAAATAAGACGTCCACCTAAAATAGCACTTAAATGAATCACAAAGAAAGTTGCCAAATATAATCCTGTCCATCTCTGAAGTTTGTCAAAGTTAGAAATCGCAGTTTTTCTATTAGTGTTGAAAAGTTTGAGTCCTGAAATAATTTGCATAAATACAGCAACCAATAAAACAGCTTCGACAACTGAATTACGATACAAATTTCTCAATAAACTCATCATTTCAATATGCTTGTCAGCACCGTAAATACTACAAACATGATTGAATAAATGAAGTCCAACAAATATTGCTATTGTAAGTCCTGATATGTAATGCGTTTTTCTAAGCATTGTTTTCACTGTTTGAATATCCCTAATTAAATTACTAAATATTTTGAGAGTTATGCCCTATGCAATAAAATATTATATACCAGCACATTATACTAATTTTACGAGAGTTGTATCCTTTTTTAGTGTTAGGATTTTTGGGTTTAACTTCATCTGAATTTTACATTTACTTGGCACAGTAGAATAATTTTTTTCTATGAAACATAATATCTTTTCATGGGTCATTTTTAGTGCATTTTCCGATACTTTTTATTTCTTTTTTGTAAAAGTTTCTAATGTCAATTTAGCGATGTCTAATGTTACTTGTGTTGGTGAATTACAATTACTAAATCCAACAACATAAATATCTTCACTTGGAATGTAGACACCCATACTTTTAAAGCCGAAAATACTCCCTCCGTGTTCCCGTGAGGTAAGGCCATTGATTTGCCTGATATGCCAACCATATCCGTAGGTAAATTCGTCTCCGTTATTCAATTTATATTTATTGAAAGCTTTTTGGGAATTTTCAGCCTTTAAGCAATAAGTTTCTATTTAAGGCATCTTGCCATTTTAACATATCCAGAACAGAAGACAAAAGTAACCCTGAGGAAAATGGAACACTGAAATTTATGACTGTCTTATTAACATACCCTCTTTCCTTTTTTTGATAGCCAAATGCTCTCTTTTTTATGATTTGCTTGTCAGTGGCATAACGAGATTGACCCATTCCAATTTTTTGAAAAATCTGTTTCGTCACAAAGTCTTCGTATGTTTCTCCTGAAACCAACTCAATGATATGTCCTAACAGCACATAACCCGAGTTATTATAATCAAATTTTTCGCCAGGTGCAAAATCCACTTCTTCATTTTTGAAAAAATACACCATCATTTTCGGACTCATTTCTTTTTGAGCAATATCACGAAGCGACTTCATTTTTGTGAAATCTTTGATTCCTGATGTATGTGTAAGTAAATGATGAATTGTTATTTTATTGCCGTTGGGATAATCTGAGATATATTTCGAAATAGTGTCGCTTACAATCAATTTACCTTGTTCTTCTAACATCAATATGGCTATGGCAGTTATTGTTTTGTCATTGAACCAATTTGAAAAACATGGTCATTTGTTAGATTGACATCTAATTCGATATTGGCTTTCCCAAACGATTTTTGATACATTGGTTTTCCATTTTTTGCTACCATAAATACTCCTCCTGGCCCATTTTTGTCTTCAAATTCCTTTTCTATAATGCTGTCAATTTTCTTATTCAATTTTTGTGCAAATGCACTATTTGTTGGATTTAGAAAAATAACTCCTGTAAGGAATAGCCATATAATTTGTTTCATTTTGTGATAGTTTGTTTAATTGATTTGAATTTATTTCTGTCTCGTTGATATGTCTGCTGACAAACAATTATCAGAATAGGTTTCTTAACTTATTTTAATATTTTGCTGATTCTATATATCTCATTGTTAAACCTTTGGGCTTCTTCCCAAGCTGGGTCATGCCCCGATTTGTCGAACAAAATAAACTCTTTTTTAGGAGCTTTTAGCAAATCAAAATACTCTTTTGCCAAAGGCGTGGGATTGACATTGTCAAATTTTCCAGCAATAAAAAACACTGGAATTTTAACTTCAGGAACTTCTTTTCTGAGATCAAAATTGATATAGTCTGGGTCATTTTCAATATGTGAATTTGCAAAATATGCCCCATTCAAATAGTTCTCTTTTTCTTTTGCAGTGTATTCGTCAGATTCTTGAAAATTTGCAAATAATTTTTCTATGGTAAAGCCCTCATAAATTTTTCGATTGAGCTCAAGAAGTATGTATTTCTGCAATGAAAATCCTTCTGGAATGGCGTACATCGTTCTGAAATCACCGCCTTTGGGTTCACCGATAAACTGAAGTTGTTGCACAAGAGAGTCAATTTTAAATTCTTTGGCTTTTGCCAAAGTATAACGATAAGATTGTAACTCCCCATCGTAAGCCGCAACTTGCTGACCTGTTCCTACAAATGCCGAAAAATGTTGTGGAAATTTTTGTGCGGCCAACATACCGAGTTGAGAACCCCAAGAATGACCTACCAACATTATTTTATTTACTTTTAGTCTTTCTTTTAAATATTTTGCCAATACTTCAACATCAGAAACATACTTTTGGACTTTGATTTCGGAAGCCGGGAAGTTCTCGGTGAATGATTTTCCAGCATTGCGTTGGTCCCAATATACTACTGTAAAATCTTTTTCTAAGTCTTTGTTATACTTTCTCAATCCACCAATTTCTGAAACACCCGGCCCTCCATGTATGTGCAATAATACAGGATTTTTAAGATTTTCACCCCGAATCATCACAAATTGCTTAGTGCCATTGATGTTGAGCATTTTTGACTCAGCAATGCTTTCTTTTGATTTTGACCCATTCTCGTTTTCACAAGCAACCAAACCGATTGCCAAAATAAATATTAATAGCTTTTTCATTTTGTTTTTTATAAGTATTTTAATTGATGTTAAATGCTTTCGTCGAACTTGACAATGCAAATTTACCTGTCGCTTTTTAGGCATTCATTGACTTTGGTTAAGAAAGAAAAAACTATGAAAAATTTCAAATCCGAGTGATTTCGTATTGCCGTTCATCCCCTTTTTTGCCTTTTCAAATAATCATTTCCAAAAATTCATTTTCAAATTTTACTTTTGTATTTAATTAGTCTACAAATCTGATGAGACAGAAACTAATCAATTACTTTGCAGGGATTTCAACTTTGAGCCATGAAGAATTGGCCGAAGTATTGGCACAATTGACTTTTAAAACTTTTGAAAAAGGCAGTATTTTAATCAAAGAAGGACAGGTTTCAACACAATGTTTTTATATTGTTGAAGGTTTGGTTCGGCAATATTCTTTGGATGATGGCCTTGAAAAATCAGTTGGATTCTATTCTGAATATCAAACGGTAATGTCGATTTCGAGTTTGACTGAACAAAAACCATCAAAGTATATTTTTGCATGTCTTGAAGATGTAACGGCTATTGTCGGAAATCCACTTGAAGAACAAGAAATGTACGCAAAATATCCAAAACTCGAAATACTCACTCGTTCAATGATTGAGCAGGATTTTGGACAAACACAAGAGGATTTTGCCAATTTTGTTACGTCTTCGCCTGAAAAAAAGGTATATAAATCTAATACAAAACCGCCCAGAACTACTCCAACGAGTGCCACAGCATCAGATTGCGAGCTATTTGGGCATTAAACCAGAGTCTTTGAGTAGAATCAGAAAACGGATTTCCAAGAAATAGGAAATTCGATACAAATATGAAAAGATATGAAACAAAAACTGATTAATTATTTCACTAAAATTTCTCCACTTTCTGATGCCGAAGCAAAAGCTATCTATGATGGTTCGGTGGTGAAAGAATTCAAAAAAAGCACAGTACTTTTAAAAGAAGGACAAGCTGCCCAAAATACCTACTTCGTTTTTAAAGGTTTGATAAGACAATACTGTTTGATGGATGGAGAAGAAAAAACAACTGCATTTTTCACCGAAGACCAATGGGTGATTTCCCTAGGGAATTTGGATGAAGAAAAGCCTTCGGCATTTTATTGGGTTTGTGAAGAAGACTGTGTTTTGCTGATAGGTAATGATAATTCCGCCCAAGATTTATTCAAAAACCACCCGAGATTGGAGTCAATTGCACGAAAAATAGTGGAAAATACTTTTGCAGAATATCAACAAACAATGACGGCTTATCTGACAAATACACCCGAACAAAGGTATCTACGATTATTAGAAAGCAAACCAGACCTTCTGCAACGCATTCCTCAATATCAGCTGGCGAGCTATATTGGTGTAAAACCCGAATCTTTAAGTCGAATTAGAAAAAGAATAACGCGAAAAGTAGTTTGATGGAAAATATATTCAGCATTATTTCAATAAAATTGGCACCAAATCCTAGAAACATTTTCCTAATAGATGGCATTGGAGCCTTGCTTTCAGGTCTTTTATTGATCTTTTTAATAGCACCTTTTGAGGAAATCTTCGGTATGTCTCCTAATATGTCCTACCAATTAACCATTCCCGTCTGGGGATTTATGGTCTATTCATTAAGTTGTTATTTCTTAAATCTCAATAACTGGAAACCCTTCTTACGTTTTATTGCAATCGCAAACTTCCTTTACTGCTGTCTTACCTTTTGTTTGATTATTATTCAATTTCAAACATTAAGCATTTTAGGAATCGCCTATTTTTTAGTCGAAATAATTGTGATTTTGCTGCTTGTAAGTATTGAATGGTCTATAATAAAGAAACACGATTCCCTTCCCTAAGCCACTTTATCGAATATCCAAAAATAAACATCGTAGTCATGATTTCGATTGCTGCGAAAAAGGCATAATAAATGGTAAAACTGCCTATAAAAAGTGTAATAATCATCACAAAGGTTTTGATAAATGAAGCCAGAATATTCGCCCAAACGTTGGATTTGTTGGGCAAAATCCTCGAAAAAAGTATCATAGAAATAGGTATCTCCATCAAAATTCCTGCGTAAAATAAAAACAAAGGATTTATTTCCATGCCTTCTACCTTTCCTGTCAAATACTGCTTTAGTAGAGACGAATCCATTAGACCTATTAGGTCACAGTATAAATAATTAAAGGTTACGAAAATCCAAAGTGTTGATAATAAGTCTTTTTTGTTCATTTTTTGTTGATTTGATAGTGCAAAGTTCA
This sequence comes from Lacihabitans soyangensis, assembly GCF_024343775.1. Lineage (GTDB taxonomy): Bacteria > Bacteroidota > Bacteroidia > Cytophagales > Spirosomataceae > Leadbetterella > Leadbetterella soyangensis. The sequence goes on from NZ_RJUF01000185.1 coordinate 70,588, forward strand.
ATTATCTCATCGTAAAAATGATTGACTTGGGTTAAGAAGCTAATAATGCACCTCCAAAAAATAAACAAGAATATTTAAATAGTAGCCTAATTTTATTTACCCAGGTTACTGAAGGCATTTGGGTAATTAACTGACAATAAAGAAAATATCAAAATAAAGTTAAACTCTATTCCATTTCGACCTCCGCCAACCACAAACCATCCATTAGGAAGATGCACCATATAAATACCTACTAGCAAGATTAAAATCGTAATAATAGAGGTAACCTTTAGGAACTTATCGGTTAAAAGAGAAAAGACCAGTGCTAGGTGCGATAGCTTTACAGCCCAGGCTAATGGCAATCCAAAAGGTGCAAAACCGGCATTGTTGAGATAGAGTTTACCAAAATCGTTGATTCCATTATTGAATATTCCGGGTACACTATGCATCAGAAAGACAATTATCAGGGCAATACGAAGGAAAGAAAGATTTTTTATCATGATTTTTTATTTAAAATTACTGGCATCCGAGATAAATAAACACTAATGGTTCACTATATCAGCCAGCACTGTTTGAACACAATCAAAATTCTCATACAAAAAATCTAATTACATAAACTAATGATTTTGAGAATTTTGAGTGTGTGAGTTTCCTGGGTGTTGTTTTTTTGCTTCGTTTTTTTTCAAAAAAAAAATGAAGGCCCAGCCGGCAGGCGACACAAAGAGAATTAGGTGTGTTTTAAAAAAAATCAAAAAATGGGCTTCAATTGTACAATTGAGTACGATTTAGCATTAATGATAAATTTAGTCGGATGATGTAATTTAAAATTAAGTTTTATTTATTTCAAAAACGCTAACCCTAAGCCAATTCCGAAACCCCATCGACCGTTTTTATTTTGAGAAATTGGTTTAATCGAGCTGATTTTCGTCAAATCACCTTCTAAATTTCTTGGAATATTGGCAAAATATAGACTTGGGCTTAGCGTTAGTCCAACTTTACCCACTCTCTTCATCAAACCAAACTTAAAATGACTCGAATGGGTATTGGAATTGAAGTTGAAATCGTCGGTCACATAATTGTACCAAATAATTTCAGGTTTAATAGCCCAAATTTGTTTCAAGTGCAAGATTCCGCCAATACCAGCCCCTGTACTAAAAAGTGAATGGGGCTTAAAGTTATAGCCGACATTCAGAATCGTGTAAAAGGTTTTAGTGCCATTTTTAAAGCTCAACCCTATGTTTTGATAATCAGCTGCTGAAAGCTCTACTTCTCTATAACCGCCTCTTTTATAGAGATTTATCAGGCCTATTCCTCCTCCTTTATCCACTGAATCGGCCACGTTTACTATTCCAAATTGAAACCCTTTCAATGTTCTTGCTTGATTATAAAGGCTTGAAAATTGTACGCCTTTCACATCTTGGGCAATGTTTACAATACCAGCAGTTTGAATACCCACAACATCCTTGGCAAAATTACTAATTCCCGCCTCTTGCAAGCCAAATACAGACCCAGAAAAATTGACTATCCCAGCAGTTTGATAGCCTTTCGCATTGCCTTTGGTCATATTTACCAAGCCAGATGATTGAAAACCCGTCATGTCGCCATTGTTTTGATTGTAAATGGAGCCAATCTCAACACCTTTGATACTATTGACTGTTCCTGAGAAAAGATTGAAAGAAAAAAAGTAATCGGAATTTTTACTTTGATTGCCCTGTGTACTTAGACCTTGCACTACCGAAATATGGACGGGTTTTGTTTGGGCATTGCCCTTTAGGGCTCCTATTGAGATGAGAAAAATAATAGCTTTTTTCATAATTGTTGTTTTTTACTAGCCACAAAACTAGTTCGTCCATTCTTGTTAAAAATTGACTTTGGTTAAGAATTACCTATAACACATATTTAAGGTTTGAGTTAAAGGAGGGATAGACTATTTTTTAGAAGTCTTTTGGTAAACTGGACAAAAAATACAGGTCTTTAAAATTAATTATATCCATGGGACTTAAAAATTTTCCAGACAAAGTATTTAAGTGTCTCTGCATGTAAAACAGGATTAATTTAGACCCTCCGATGCTTGTTGTCAAATAGGGAATTAGTCACACCGAAAAGGACTGGCATCGCCATAACCAGCCCTCGATAGACTAAGAATCCAAATGACTCCAATGGCAAAGCTTTAATTAAAAGGCCTTAAAACTTAAAATCAAGCGATTACTAGAACTTAACAAAAGGATTTAGGAAGGTAATTACGGGGCGGTTTGGTAGTAAGTTGGAGTTACAATATTATTTTATTAAAGCTGCAAAGGTCTATTTGACAAGATATCGGATGTTAATTCATTTTATTTTTCAAACCTTGACTGTTTTTTTTTAAATGCAACATTAAAAAAGCTTCTTACAAAGCCCCATTATTTATACTTATCAATTTTCCATTTAGTTCATCAGAAAGCACAAAAAGCTTCCCAGAAGGGCTTTGAACTACTTTTCTAATTCTTAATCTGCCGTTGGTAAATAATTCTTCAACACTTTTTTTCGTTTCGCCAGCAACACTTAATCGCCATAAACTACCTTTTGATAATCCTCCAACGAGTAAATTATTATTCAATGCAATAAATTCATTTCCCGAATAAAAATGCAAACCAGTAGGTGCCACAGTTTGTATCCTCGACCAAACAATGTCGGTATAAATGTTGCTCAAAATGGCTTTTGATAATATTCAGAAAAACATCCCATGGCTCCCAAACGCGTAAAATAACGCTCAGTTGACTGAAATCTATGCAAAATTCCTTATCCAAAGTAGCCAAACAGGTAATTATGCCTGTTTAGAATAACAAGCTTTTCTGCCTAGAAACCCACCATTCTATATTCTTAATTTTGACTAAGCAAATTAATTATATGCCATGAATGAAAATAAAACAGTTTTAGGCTCTAGCCTTTTCACCTATCGCAGTCTGTTGAATAATCCCGACTTGTCGGCCAGCTTTGACAGTTTAGAGTTTGGAAGAGCCAACTTAGCCATCGATGTCAACTCCGCTGGTTTGGTGACGGGGAAAATTTATGACACCGGGTGGGAGCTCGACCTATTTGGTTCTTACCAAGCAGGTTCACCTGCCACACTTTGGTTTCAGGGCAAAGGGGTGGTTTCGGGTTCACTGTGGATTTACGATTACCTGTGTTATGTGGTGCCTGTTATTCCGAACGGTATCAACCAAAGGCTCGCATTGGTGGGCAGCATCACACGTGCCATTCCTCATCCTGATGGAAGCGGCGGTACCAGTCCTGCTGGAGTGGTTAATTCGTTTTATGCGGTGGCCCAAAACTAGTGTAAGGTCATGGAAACTAACGCTCAAAACATTCCTACTGGCTGCTGTTGTCAAACTTCACAAAAGCCTAAGCCGCCGTCTAAATCAGAAATTGTTAAATCAACTTCATTAGCGGTATTTATTGCTTTTTTCCCTAAATGTCCCTTGTGCTGGGCAGCTTACATGAGTCTTTTTAGCAGCATTGGGCTTACACAGATTCCCTATATGCCTTGGTTGCTCCCTGTTTTAATGGTAATGTTGGCTCTCCACCTCTTTTTTCTCTTTAAAAAAGTGAGTGAGAAGGGCTATTTGCCTGTTTCCATCAGCTTAGTGGGTGCTTTGTGCATTGTCATTAGCCGATACTATGTATTGGAAAATCCTACCTTAAGCTATTTGGGTTTAGCGGCTATGGTAGTGGGTTCTTTTCTTAACACCCGTTCATTTCAAAATTTCAAATTTCAAAAAAACTAATAAATAGACATGGAAAACAATTCTAAAATCAGAAGATCAATTACAGAATTACAGGCAGATTATGATGCAGGCAACAAAAAGCCCCTTGAGGATTTGATGCGGGCTTGGAAAGGAATCAAAGAACTTCCGGCAACAGACCCGAACTCGTTTTTTATGTTGGGCGGTTTTCATGGTGAGCCATTCAGAGGGGCCGGATGGGGCAACAATCAATATTGGGGAGGTTATTGTAACCACGGTAACGTGCTTTTCCCGACTTGGCACAGGGTATATTTGTTTAAACTCGAACTGGCACTTCAAAGTATAGCCGGCTGTAGCGATGTAATGTTGCCATACTGGGACGAAACCAGTCCAGAGTCTCTCAAAAGCGGAATTCCGTCAGCTTTAACAGACGAGACTTTTGTTTTGGATGGTCAAACCATTCCTAATCCCTTAAAATCCTTCACCTTCCCTCAAAATATCGTTGATAATATCAGTGGCGACAATCCCAACTATTCAAAACCCCTCGGTTACGAAACCGTCAGATATCCACTTTCAGGATTAGTAGGAACGCCACAAGACATCCAAAATACCAAGGCCCACAATGCCCAATTCCCTGATCCTGCAACCAACGTCGATCTTTTAAATAAAAATATTGTAGCATGGTTGACCTCAGGCATTACGGTGAACGGCAAATTTCAGCCCACCAATGTAGCCAAGGCCTTTAAAGACTGTCTGAATGCACCAAACTATACGGTTTTTTCGAATACCACATCGGCTGCCGAGTGGAATTCAAAAGCCGAAAATGCCAAAAACAAGGTAGTTCCGCTAGAGTCGCCTCACAACAGCATACACCTGGCCGTTGGAGGTTTTGATATTCCCGGGGCGGATTTTTCCCCTATTGATGGTGCGAATGGCGACATGGGCGAAAACGATACTGCTGGGCTAGATCCAATTTTTTACTTCCACCATTGCAATGTAGACCGTGTGTTTTGGCTATGGCAGAAGAAAAATGGTTTTACAGAAAACTTTGACATCATACCCGAATACCCAGGCACCAATACAGTAGATAGCCAAGGTCCTACCCCAGGAATGGCACCCAATTCTTGGCTTACTATGGATTCTCCATTAAATCCATTTACGCTTACCGAAAACGGAAGCTCAAGACCCTACAACTCTTATGATTGTGTGAATATCATCAAAATGGGCTATGATTATAGCAAAGGCTCGCTGGAAGACGACGCTTCGCCAATGGCCAAATTGGAAAGCCCTGAAAATACAAAAAAACTCATAAAGATTACAGGAATCAACCGTGCCCCTGTCAATGGCTCCTTCCTAATATCGGCCTTTGCCACTATCGACGGCAAAAGGGAACACCTGGGTACAGAAGCAGTTTTAGCCCGTTGGAATTCAAAATATTGTGCAAATTGCCAAACCCACCTCGAAGCCCGTGCCTTTTTTGAACTACCTGAAATTGCCGCTCATAAAAATCTAAAACTGTCAGACTTGGCACAAACTATAGAGGTGGAGGTAAAAGGACGAAAAGGATTAATTTCTGGAAATGTAAAGAACATGCTTTTGAAATCTGATGGATCCCCTGCAATCAGGTACAAAGTAGAAGTCGTATAAACACCAGATAACCAATACGCTATAATTTAAACGAGAAAATTGCCTTTCGTCAATTTTCTCGTCTTCACCTTTAACATATTAAACAAAATGAAAAATTTAAAAAAGATATCTCTACTTCTAATCATCGGGCTGTGTTGGAGCTGCGGAACCGCTAACAAACCCGAGGAAGAAATTTTAACCTCCACCAATTTTAACATCAATTTTTCGATGACGCCACCACCCGATTTGTTAGACTCCAATGCAACACCTCAACAATTGGTTGAATTTGCATGGGAGGAGTTTTTCGCACTTAACTGGCAATCTTCTTTCGACAAAGACGGGCTGAGAGACCATCCAGACCCTGCATGGTCATACAACGACAGTAGCTCGGCCTACCCTTCACTGGCTGTATGGGAGACCTTTGCCCATAGAACCGAACTGAGACCAGCATCCGACAAAATGCTTCCATTCGATACAGCACCTCATTACAGTTTCGGAACCATGCCGGCCCAAGACCCAGGCTCAAATGCCAGTTTTGGTTTATTCAATATGTTAGACGAAAATAATGAAATTGGTTCTTGTGATATCTACGCACATACCAATACCTACAACAAAGACTACAGAGTCTTGTTTCAAGCCAAGGTAAACAGAGACGAATACGACTACATCTTAAATAAATACCCTACAAAAAGTGCTTTGGCCAATGCTACGGCTTTCAATGTTTCGCGTTTGAAAAATAGCAATGAATATGCCCCAGGCGTACTCAATTCATGCAATGTACCGACCAATTTCGCGGGAATATCACTCCCATGTGGTGACCTAAAAACCAAAAAAACAGGAGCAATAGAAATTAAAACGGCCTGGAGGGAATTGACCCCAAAGGACGATTCTACGAAGTTTTTTAGACGTAAAGTGATAAGATTTGTGGAAAAAGCAGGCAAGTTTTATTATCAAAACAAAGAATATGCCTTGATTGGAATTCATATCATACACAAAACCAATAATTACGAGGATTTTGTATTTGCCACTTGGGAGCACGTAGGAGTTGAAAAAGATGGCATGGGTTATGAGGAACTAAACAACGGCAATGAAGTCGGCAAATTCTACAAAGACTATCCACGCCTTCATCCGATAGCCGATATTACAGACCAATCTACCGCCTATGTGCACGCACAGTTAAAGAAAATGAACCCCAAATCTATCTGGCAAAACTACAGACTGGTGGGCGTGCAAGCCAAACCTACCAATGACCAAAATTCGTTTAGCTTTTTTCTGGCCAATTATGTGATAGAGTCGGATTCAACCCTTGGAAATTTCCAAGGTAGCGGAATAGGTACCCCTCATGATAAAGGCAACAACACCCTCTATCGCGGAAAAAGAGTAAGTATGGGTGGTTGCCAAGGATGCCACGGGGTAGCTCAAACCAATCTAGGCACCGATTTTTCGTTCTTATTGGACAATGTGGGCAAGCCAGTGCCAAATCCTGATCCTGACGGAGATAAAACCAAGTTATTCAAACTCATCACGGCCACTAATCCCAGAAAATAGCTCATGGAACCATTAAACGTAGGTTTTTTATTATACCCAGGCTGCACACTGATGGATTTTGCCGGGGCTGTGCAAGTGTTCTCCTCGGCGGTAGGCAAGTTCAAAACATTTATTGTGAGTGAAGAAAAAGCCATAACCACCACCGAAGGCCTCACTGTATTATCAGATTACTCTCTTGATCTATATCCAGCTATCGACGTCCTTTTTATACCAGGCGGAGGCGACCAAGGGGTGATAGCCGCTATGAACAACAGCAAGGTACTGGATTTTATAAATACCGTGTCACCAAAATGCCAATGGAGAGGATCGGTTTGTACTGGAGCATTTATTTTGGCTGCCTCTGGAATATTAAAAAACTGTAAAGCCACCACCTATTGGTCGCTCCTACCTGTTTTGGATCGCTTGTCAGGTAAGCTAAACCTTGAAGTTCCTCAAAATTCATACCCGAGATATTTGATTGATATAAAGTCAAAACTATTTACGGGCGGGGGAATTTCCTCCTCTTTAGACTTGGCACTTGAGTTGGTAAAAGTCATTTGCGGAACCACCGTGGCAGAACAGACGCAACTATTTATACAATATCAACCACAACCTCCCGTAGACTCTGGAGACCCAGCTCATGCCCCACAAAACGTTCTTGACTCCGTAACACAAATGGAACAAGACTTTATTGCTGCCATGAATGGAGAAGTAGATGTTTTGTTGAAAAAATAATAGTGGTTTAATCATTTAGCCGCTAAAGCAGAGTCTCCGCAGGGACTCTGTTTTTTTTTGCCTACCTGTAAGTTCAAATACCTCTAAGGGTAAACATCAAACTGATAAGAAAAAACAAAAGGCTTAATCAAAGTATCTACCTAACCACCCTAACTTTAGCAATTTGCACCTATTTAGGCTTGTCATTTTCAAGTGGAAGGATTTGTATTTGCAATATGTTTGTTTGAAAATCTAAATGGTTTTTAAAAACATATCAGCAATTTATTTAATTTTATAAATAGAAAGAATACACAAAACTATGCAATTAAAAACAATTTTGATTTTTCTAATTTTCTCATACCACGCTTCCAATTGTCAAGGAATTTTGACCTATCGAAATGGAACCATATCATCGGAAAACAAAACTCTAAAGAATGCTCAACTAAAAAGTAAAATCAACGAAATTGGCTCCGAAGAGGTGAAGGAGGCTTATCGAAAATATAGGCGTTTCCATGCAATGAAAAGGATTATTCTGGCAACCGAAACGGTTTTCGTACTTGGAGCCACTGACTACGATACAGGTTTTCCTAGGTTAAATATTACTACTTTGTCTGTTGGTTTAGCTGCCGCAGCCGTAGATATAATACTGACGAAACCTTTACGCAGGCGTGCCAATCGGTTCGTTGAGGAATATAATTTTGAAATCAAGGATCGGCAGATGCTCATGAAACAGTGAAAAGGCAATGAATAAGGCTTTGAATTTCGCTTTGAAGAATTCCTTTTGCAAAAATTTTGTACATACCTGCGTGTGCGAATGACTATAAAATACTGAACTTTCAGTTTTCTGCCCAGCTTGCCTTCAAAGATAATTTACTTTTGGTGAACATTTTCACAATAACCAAAAACCTCAAAAGGAAGACTTTGGAATGAGAAAACATACTTAGCTATATCAGCAGTTTTTTTACAAAAATCTGGTTAAATATCATTTTGCATTCACCACATAATCGGGATTGGGTCTTGGCTCTTGAGCATTAACCGATTTTCTCCATTTATGTAAAAGTTTCTGCAGTTCTTCAGCTTTCTTTGAATGGCTTGAAATCAAATTTTTCGTTTCGCCAATGTCTTCTTTTAAGTTGTATAATTCTATTTTGTTATCTTCAAAAAATTCAATCAATTTCCAATCTCCCAATCTCACTGCACTATATGGATTGTCGCCTTCATGATAGTGCGGATAGTGCCAAAAGAGTGGTCTGTGGTAGTTTTTCTGCTCAAAAAGGACAGGTTTTAATGACTTCCCATCTAGTTTTTCGGTTGGCTTACTATGTGTGAAATCCAAAATTGTAAGCATCAAATCCATGGTGATGACTGGCTCGTCAATTATTTTTCCCCCTTCTATTTTTCCTTTCCAATACATTAAAAGCGGCGTGCGAGTTCCGCCTTCATAACACCAGCCTTTTCCTTCTCTCAATGGCTTGCTGGTGGCAATATTCATTAATGTACCATTGTCAGCAGCAAAGATGATTAGGGTGTTCTCGAGCATTTTCCTTTTATCTAAGGTCTCCATTATTCTGCCGATGTTTTCATCCAAACTTTCTATCATGGCCGCATAAGTGGGGTTTTTCTGTTTGTCAGGTGTGGTGACTTGCTTTTTGTATTTTTCTATTTTCTCAGCTTTTGCCTGCACGGGGGTATGCACCGCATAATCCCAATAATTGAGATAAAAAGGCTTGCTTGCGTCATGATTCTCGATGAGTTTGATAGCTTCGTTTGCTAATCGGTCGGTAAGATACTCGCCCTGTGGACCTTCCTCGAGATGGGGCATTTGATAAGGTGCAAAAAATCCTTTTTTAGGATGTCCCCAGTTTGAACCACCAATATTTAAGTCAAAACCTTGATTTTTAGGGTAATACTGTTCGCCTTCACCCAGGTGCCATTTACCTATATGCCAAGTCGCATAACCCTTTTCTTTCAAGTACTCGGCAGTTGTTTTTTCAGATTGTGGCAAAAATTGTTGCCAATCAGGGATCAATAACTTGGGATTCTTTTTAACATGCCCCGCTATCCAATCAGTAATATGCAATCTGGCTGGATATTTCCCTGTCATTAAGGCAGCTCTAGAGGGTGAACAAACCGTGCAGGCCGAATAAGCATTACTAAACCTTACACCATTTTGAGCTAATTTATCAATATTTGGCGTTTGATTAAATATATTGCCATAACAACCCAAATCCATCGCACCCATGTCGTCTATAAAGAACAGAATCACATTTGGCTGAATATCAGGTTTCTTGAAGGATATTTGAGCAAACAATAATAAGCTAATAGCGGTGAATACTAAAATTTTCTTCATTGTAAACAGATTAGGTTTTATTTTTCAAATCAGAGAGACAATTACTAAAGTTTCGGAGCAAAGATAAAGTGTTTATATTAACGAATATACAATATCCATTTTTTTACAATACACTAAATTTCAATACATTGCAAATTTCAAAATAAATACAAATTGTACCTAATTATTTCTGGGCAGTCCGTTGAAAAATTTCGATACTCAGCTCTTCGACATCTTTTCGATGTCGAAGCTAGATGTGGAGGATTTCCAATCCGAGATTAAAGTGTAGCTAATTGAATATCATCAGCTCTTCGGCATCTTCTTGATGTCGAAGCTAGATATGGAGGATTTCCAATCCGACATTAAAGTGTAGCCAATTGAATATCACTTTTTCTAGTTCCATAATAATCTCCACAGCTACTATACAAATATTCTTCTTCTTTAATAACCAACACAGCTCGAACAGGATTCATATGAATATAGTCGGTCGCGACCCCTGTCAATTTTGTCATAAAAAACTCCTCTGAGTAAATTTCCTCTCCATGATATCCCTCCTCCCAAAACCAAATCTGGGTCGCCAGTCCGATTATCTTCTTTTTTCAGTAACCAAAGTAGCCATCTTTTTCTGCTTTCCTTTGGATTTTTCTCAATTGAACGAATAATTTGAGTTGAAGTAAACTGGGTCGCCAGCCCGATTTTAAAATCTCGTATTATGTCACTTAAATGCAGCTGTTCACTCTGAATAATAAGATGAATATGGTTACTCATGATTACCAAAGCATAAATCTTCAGTCCTTTCTCTTTTTGACAGAACTTGAGACTTTCAAGTAGAATATCCATGTATTCTTTTCTGGTAAATACATCCACCCATTGATGAACTGTGGTAGTTATAATGTATACAGCATGTTGGTCCTTTATTCTGTATTCGTATGGCATAATGTGCAAATATTTGCTCATCTAAAATAACTTTATTTGGATTACAAATCCAAATTTATCTAGCTTCGACATGCCCTATCGGAACATGTCGAAGAGCATTATCTATCAAAAAAACCACCAAAAACAACGTCTCTGGTGGTCAATTATAAAGAAAACAAAAACCTCAATTCACACAACCCCCAATCTTGGCCTCAAAAACTACACCGTTTTTGACCTCAAAAACACCTTGGGTGGCATCCATCAGTATAGATTTATTGGACTGAAACAGCACATTGGCGTTGCCTTGAATGGTGATGTTGGCTTTTAGCTCTAGGTTGGTTTGCTTGGTGGTGCTGCCTCCCGAAATATCGTCGGTGGGGCTATTGAGTACAATAATACTGTTGCAATTGCTGGCTCCGCAGGCAATGGTGTTGTTGAGTTCGCCCACAAAAACGTCGTCGACGTAATAATAGGCATTGATATGCTCCGAGTTGCCATAAGTACGGGTGCCCGGTGGCGTTAAGGTGATGATGGTTTGTCCGTCACGAAAGAAATTGCCCAAATACAGATGCGTGTAAGCTTGGTCAGCCGTTATTTCTGCTGAAATGTTTACCCAATTTTCGGTGTCGGTGACGAGCGTGTTGTTGGTGGGCAATACCGTCCTTTGCACCGCAAGGGTATCGTAGGTACTCACGATTCGCTCGCCAATGTTAAGACCGAAACCGATGTTATTGGTGGCGTATTGCATATAGTCTGCCCGAGAGACCCACATACTCAAGAGATACCTTTTGCCCACCTGCATGGGAGCAGTCAATTGCGTGCCGAGGTATTCTCTGTAGCCATTGATACCTGTGAAAAAGCCCGCATAAGCACCGCCATTGCGTGGCGACTGAATCCCAAACCGGACATTGAAAGGCGTCTCTATGTTGCTATTGTACTCGCCGCAGTCGTTGAAATAATCTGCCGAACCTCTTGTAGGTATTTTCCAGTGGTTGTTGGGCGACAGCCACTGCCCTTGTGTGGCTGGTGTAGGCGTAAAGTTGGTCGGGCAAGTTTCGTAATACTCAAAACCAGGATTAGGCAATAGGTTGGTAGTCAAACAGGTAGTGGTATAATGCGGATTCTCCGTTATCTCGGTGGCATTGATAGCATAGATTTTAAATTCAAGTGGAATCTCTATGGTGCTGAATCCGCTGGTGTTCTCGCCGGTAGAAATCACCCGCACGTAATAGGTCTGGCCTACTGTGAGGCCCGTCAAAATAACCGAATTGTTTTTGAGGCCAAATTGAGCTATGGAATAAGAGCAACCGATTTGTGTCAGGTTTCCGCAAGTGCCACTGTAAACGGTGATGGCACTATTGGTAGAGAGGTTTTCTACATAAATGTTCATTTTGGTATGTGTGGCCACGGTGGTAAACCACACGTCTTGCTTGGTTTTATAGTAGCAGTCAGGCGTATCGCCTGTGGCACCTTCAGTGGAGTGAAAACTTCCATTGACCAGTGGTATGGCACCCGTGCAAAGGTTGTTGACTGGCACGGTAAGCGAGGTTACGGCAATCTTGAAAGTACCTTGGTTGTGCAAAACCGTGAATTGTGAACCCACTGTTATGTAATAATCTGTACCTATGGTAAGACTGGTGACATTAAATCCTGAGCTGCCATTGGCTACAAGCATGCAATTATTCAAAGTTAATGCACCACATGTGCCAGAGAAAACACTCACGATGGCATTAGAAATAAAGCCATTGTAATAAACCCTGTGAGAGGTAGCCGTGGCAGTAAATTTATACCAAACTTCCCCACCTTGATGACATGTGGTTTGCTCATTCGACGACATCATATTTGAACCACTAGTAAACTGCGGCACATTGGTCGCTGATACACTTAAAACCGTAGCATTGGCACACAAATCGTTGGCTGGTGCATCTACATCGTCGGTCAGTGCTATCGAAAATCGCCCCCTAACGGTAGCCGAGCTCGTAGAACTAAACACCCTTATCAAGTAGGTTTGGCCCACTGTTAAGCCAGTTACCAGCCTATCTTGAGAGAATTCCCCAGATACAGCCCCACTGCACGTAAGGGCAGTCAGAGCTGAACAAGTACCACTGTAAACCACGAAGCTCGGTTGTACAAAATTGGCAGATATTCTGAGTCTTACTCTGGTTTTGGTAGCTGTGAAACTGTACCAAACATCATCATCGATAGAGCCAATTCCCGTACAACTTAATGCCTGAGTACTGGCTGTGGCATTGGTGGTGTTGCCCGGCACAAAAGTGGCTGTGAGCGTATTGGCTTGTATGCCTAAGGCAGTGGGCGAAGCACAATCGTTATTGGTCGGGGCAACGGTTTCTTGGTTTACTTGTATTCTGAAACTCCCCTGCGTAGCCGTAGTAGCTGTGGAGGCATACACCCGTATGAGATAGGTTTGACCTATGGTTAAGGTCGTTAATTTCAGAAAATTCTCTGTCGTAGATACCATGGACGTAGTGAGGCATGTAATTTGTGAAATGGCATTACAATCTCCCGTGTAAACGGCCACTACCGGCGTAGTCATTTCTATCTCTGTGGTATGCCTGGCTATGGCCACCAATGCGGAGGTGCTGGCAGCGGTAAATTTATACCATACGTCAAAAGCATTGGCTTGTCCACACGAATTGGTGCCAGTGGTGGCATTGGCATCTAAGGTACTGCCCACCACATAATTGCTCGACAACCAAGTGGCATGATGCGTGAGTGTGGTGGCCGTAGAACAGATGTCGTTGGCTGGTGGTGTGATGTTTTTTATACAGCCTTCAAAAGAAGTAACCGAGAAACTCGTAGAAAAAACCCGAATAAAATACTCATTACCAACAGTTAAGCCTAGAACCACTCTTTCTTCAAAAGTGCTTATATCACCCGAACATTCCAAGAAAGTAAGTGTACCGCAGCTACCGGCGTATACTTCAAATTTAAAATTTCCTCCAGATATTTTACTGAATCGAATACGTTGTTGGGTAGCCGAAGCCGTGAATTTATACCAAACATCTCTCACCAGGGTGGTATTGTTGCCCGTTCCAGCATTACACTCTTTTATAATTGACTGAGATGAGTTTTGGAGATTTCCCGCAAAAGTATTGCAAGAAAGTGCATTGCCCGAAGGTGTTAGAGCTATGGCACCTGAGCATTCGTCGTTGGCGGCAAAGTTTGGTGAAGTAACGCAAACCCGAAAGCTTAAAGCTGCCACTGTGGAAGGTACTATTCGGATAAAATAGGTCTGGCCTACTGTTAGTCCACCCAAATTGGAAAGTGAATCTATACTACCTCCGCACCGCAAATGCTGCAAACTACCACAAACACCCGCATGAAAAGAGGCGGTGAAGGAGTAGTTTTCGACACTTACTATTTTGATACGGTGCTGGGTGCTGGTGGCCACAAACTTGAGGTAAATATCACGGGCTATGTCATTACAAGTACCTGTTATGGCTGAAGGAAACGAATTGGCCGAGCTAACTACCGTCTCGGTACACGTGCTATTGCTAGAGGCCGTAATCGCCAAAGCCGTGGCACAGTCGTCGTAAGGAGAAAAAACCGGCGTGGTAACGGCCACTGAGAACAATGATTGGTTGGAAGTTGTGGTGCCACTGTAGACTCTAAAAAAATACGTTTGCCCAGTAGTTAAACCCGAAAGTACGTTGATGGCCGTGTCGCCCGAAAAAGTGGTGGTGTTGCAGCCCAAAGAAACCAAAGCAGCACAAGATCCACTAAAGGCCTGAATTCTGCCTAGATTTGAGTTCCAACCTTTTACCTTGATTTTATGCACAGCTTGCGTTGCTACAAAACTATACCAAACGTCGTCGTCGGTGGTCGTCTGGAGGTTACAATCTAAAGAAGACTGGGTGGCATCGAAAGAACTTCCTGCAATAGCTCCAGAGAAATCTTCCCCAAGGGCAGATGTTAAACCAACCGCTGAGAGACAGTTGTCGTTGGTAGGATTAGCAGTGATGGCCACCGAAAAAGTACCGCCCTCGCCTACTCCGCCCGAACTGTACACCCTGAAGAAATAGGTCTCGCCGATAGTTAAAGCCGTAAAAAGTGCCGAAGAATTATCTAAAGTGCTTAAACCCGAAGAAACACATTGTTTGGCCACCAATGCCCCACAGGTACCTGAAAACAAAGAAACCTCCGCAGAGCCTTGGAAGTTGAGCATTTTCAAAAACAAACGGTGGGAGGTTTGAGTGGCTGTGAAGGAATACCAAACGTCGTCGTCGGCTGTTCCACTACATCCAGCCAAACTTTGGGTGGCAAACTGTGTGGTGCCGTTAGTCCTTACCGCAGGAACGTTTGAGGGCTGAATGGTCAATGGTACAGCAGCTGTGCATTCGTCATTGGCTGGTGGCATGGCATTTATCAAACAAATATCAAAGGTACCTAGATTGGTATCACTAGCTGTAGAAACCGCGATTTTATAAACATTACCGATAGTTAAACCCGTGAGGTTGATGCTGGCGGTGGAGTTATAACTGGTATATCTACAAAAACCAAAGCGTGTGCTGCAGTCTTCTTCATAAATATCAAAATAAAAATCCTGAATGGTTCCGGGGCTTATCTGAACAATTTGAGAGGCACTGGTAGCCGTAAACTGATACCACACCATGTATTTGTTAAAATCGCAGCCATCGTATTCGCTGTTTTCAACACCCACATTGGTACCTGCAGTTGGGCTACAGGTATTGGCCGAGGTAAGTACCACGGCATTGGCACAATCGACATTGGCGGGTGCTTGGGCATAAACACTGTAAACCGAGAGTATCAAAACAAAAAGGACGTAGATTTTTTTCATAGCAAGATTATTTTGCTCAAAACTACGCTTTCTAAAAACCTTGGAGTACTACTAATGTTAGTAGGTGCTACTCCCAAAAAGTATTATTTCAACCTAAACCTGGTAAAAGCCTCATGCAAGAATCATAAATACTTTGGTGGCCTACATATAAAAAACCGCAAAATAAAAAACTCTTGAAATAGCGGAGAACGAGGATAACATTCAGAACATTTTGAATTTACTTTTGGTATCAAATGTGACCCTTACATGAAAAAAAATCTCTCCTTATTTCTTCTAACAGTAGCTATTAATGCCAACGCACAATCTTTTTTAAAAATATTCGAAACCAGTAATCACAGCTCAAGTCCAAGATATGGAGTGGATGCCAACGGTACATTATATTTTACAGCTGGGCAACCAACCAATGGCGAAGTACGTGTTTGGAAAACCGACGGTACAGATGCCGGCACTACCAAAATAACCGCTGCAACAGGAGCTCCTGTTACTGGGCCCTTTCCTCATTTCGCTTCATTAAATGCAGTGAAAGCATTCGGCAACAAAGCTCTGATAGTAGCAGCTCCCGCCAATCAAAACTATGACCATGAATTATGGGTAAGCGATGGTACCCAAGCAGGTACTTTTAGATTGGCCGACATCAACCCTGGAAGCGGAGACCCTTTTATTCAGAACCTCACCGTATTAATGGTTGGGAGTAGCACTTTGGCTTTTTTTTCGGCCTATAACCCTACCAATGGACAGGAATTATGGATGACAAATGGAACGCAAGCTGGTACTATATTGCTCAAAGATATTAACCCCGGGGTCGGCTCCTCGAACCCATTTGGTTTTGCGGTCTTCAATAATAACGTTTATTTTTTTGCCAACAATGGTACCCATGGAAGTGAATTTTGGAAAACGGATGGAACCACAGCCGGTACAACCATGGTAAAAGACATTGTTCCGGGAACAGGCAGTTCTGCTCCGCCAACAAGCAACAGAAATACTATAATTGCCAACGACTTCGGTTTGTACTTATCAGTTTTTGACAATTCATTTCCAACGGGCGTGACCAAACTGTACTTCTCAGACGGCAGCGAAGCCAACACCAACAATCTTGGCGGATACAATGCCCCAAGAAACTTCAAGAAATTCAAGGACCGTATTTACTTGACTATTAATGAATCATTCACCAATCTGATGTATATAGAGAACAGTTCCACTATTAATTATCCGCAATTTGCAAGTATGAACACCGGCGGAAATGTTCTGAACGCGGATGATCTGACGGTATCTGGAGATTCTCTTTATCTTACTGCAGAGTTCGAGGCAAACGAACGCCGATTGTTTCTGGTCAATACTTCAATTCCGATGATTGCTTACTTGGTAGCAGACCTTGTACCTTCTGCTACTTTTAACCCATTTCCAACAGCAGCCAACCAAAGGAAATTTATCCCCACTGGAAATGGCCGGATGTACTTCTTGGCCAATAACAATGTTAATGGAAAGGAGCTTTGGTATACCGATGGCAACTGGGCTACTACCAAAATGGTAAGAGATTTTAAGCCAGGATCGGCCGATGGCTCCTATTCCTACATGAAAATGTATGGGAATAGGTTGTACTTTATAGCAGACACCTCAGACACCGCTGCAGAATGTTATTACACGCTAAACGGCAACACGCCCATCAAGATGGTAAACATAGACCCCGCCAAGGGCCTTAGCAATTTTTACCCCATAGAAGTTTCTGGCGGAAACCTTTATTTCAGTGCTTTTCATCCCACCTATGGCTATGAGCTTTACAAAACCAACGGAACCACCTTCACCCTCGTAAAAGATTTGAACACGCAGCAAAACTCTGCTGACTTTGATTTTTTTAAAGAAAAAGTGGTTCTAAACAATAAGGTGTATTTCACAGCCACAGACGGTAAACTGGGCAGAGAAATATGGGTAACGGATGGCAAAACCAATCAAACCAAAATTCCATTTGAAATAAACAGGTATCCGGCCACTGAAGGTTATAGTTTTTACCCGACCACTTACAGTCATTACAAAACCAGTACAGCTATTCATAAAATATTTAAAATCAACACCAAATTATTGATTTTTGAAGATCGGAATATTTGGAGTACCGACGGGACAGCCAATCCCGTACTTATATTTTCAGGAAACAACCATTTTTCTTCCTTTACCTCGGGATTTGAAATGAACGGATTCTTATATTTTGATAATGCCAATAAGCTCTATAGAACCGATGGAACGGCAGCCGGAACCACTCAGGTTGGGGCCCCAGATGCCTCTATTCCAGATGACTATAGGCCTATCAAACTCTTAGGTGCTGTAAACAACAAGGTGTTCTTTATGGGCTATCACAACACCCATGGCTGGGAGGTTTTTTACAATGATGGCACCATTGGGAATGTGTTTCTACTGGATAATTTGGAGCCAGGAAACAATACCTTAGAAGTTTTCCCAATTAGCAGGGTTGTAGGCAACAAGCTCTATTTCTCCTATTATTCAATTTCAGAGGGCGTTGTCTTATATGTTACTGAAGGCACAGCGGCCACAACCACCAAGCTAAAGGTGTTCGGAATGAACTCTTCACAGCCCGATATGCTCACAAATTTTCTAAACACCCACTTGGTATTTACGGGTGATGACGGTACCCACGGCCTCGAACTGTGGAAATCAGACGGTACTGTAGCAGGTACCAATATGATAATAGATTTAGACCCAAACGCCAGCGGCTATCCTAGAAATCAGCTGCACTCTAGACAATTCGCAATATATAATAACCATGTCTATTTTAATGCTTACAACGGCACGCAGTCGGGTCTTTTTAAATCAGACTTAACAGAGTCTGGCACTACTTACTTGTCTGAATTCGACGGCACTTACGCAATAAGCTCAGATTACGGTGTGTACATGTCTGGATACACACCAAGTACCAGTAACGAACTCTTCAAAATAGAATCGGAAACCAATTCAAAGCGGCTGGTTGCCGATATAAGAGGTGGTAACCAATCGTCAAACCTTTCAGAAATGCAACTTTTGGGAGATTTGATTATAGTGAGCAATCTA
Source organism: Lacihabitans soyangensis (assembly GCF_024343775.1). Lineage (GTDB taxonomy): Bacteria > Bacteroidota > Bacteroidia > Cytophagales > Spirosomataceae > Leadbetterella > Leadbetterella soyangensis. The sequence continues at coordinate 89,276 of NZ_RJUF01000185.1, forward strand.
GATGCTCAATTCAAAAATCAGCTACATGTATTCAGAATTTGTCCTAACATTGCTCAAGTATCGGGTGCCCAAAATGCCACTGCTACTACCTACGCTATGGATATGGTACAGAGCTCTGCCAATCTCGCAGCCTCAACTCGGCATATATTTAGTGCATCAAATAATATCTTATTAACTCCGGGATTCCAAACCAACCCACAAACGGTGTTCCAAACCAGCCTTCAAGGTTGCGTATATGCCACTCAAGATTGAAGGATTTCGAATGAAAGAGGTAAATTAAAAAGTTTGACAGGTAATAATTTTTAATATTAATATACTGGTTGTAAGCTTAGTATAGACGGATCTACATGTAATAAGAACTTTTAAACATTTGTTAAGAGATTGCAAACATGTAATAAGAACTTTTGAAGGTTTGTAAAAAGCTTGCAAACATGTAATAAGAACTTTTGAAGGTTTGTAACAAGCTTGCAAACATGTAAAAGGAACTTTTGAAGGTTTGTAAGAAGCTTGCAAACATGTAATAGGAACATTTAAAGGTTTGTAAGTAGCTTGCAAACATGTAATAAGAACTTTTAAACATTTGCGAAGAACTTGGAAACATCTATTAGAACTTTTTAAGGTTTAAGTGATTAAAGTATCGGAGGCAAAAGGTAAATAAGTTTATACAATTCAGCCTTTAATATCCTACGATATTCTGCAGCAGACTTTCTATTCGAATCGGACGATATTCCGTTCCCGATTTGGCATTCAAGTTTGCAGATTTTCTATCCAAAATCAACGATTTTCTATTCAATTTTCACGACTTCGTGTTCAAAATCGACGATTTTCTATTCAACATTGGCAATTTTCTATTCACAGTTGACGATTTCGTGTTCAAAATCGACGATTTTCTGTTCTAATCAGGCGGCGTTCCGTTCACGATTTTGTGTTTGAATTTCAGTAAATTGTATTCAAATTTCGCGTATTCGTGTTTGAAATTCTCGAATTTGAAAATAAGGTGTTACCGATAAATCTTGTAAGGCTCTGCTCAAAAATTGAAGTTTTTGGTATCAGAAAAAGCAATTTTATTATATTTACTTTAGAAATAATTAAGACATTAAACCACAAACAAATGAAAGGAGTTAACAAAGTAATACTGGTTGGCAACCTTGGTGATGACCCAGAAATCAAAAACCTCGAAGGCAATGTAAAAGTGGCCAAATTTAGCTTAGGTACTAACGAAACATTTAGAGATTCAAACGGACAAAGTCAAACCCAAACCGAATGGCACAATATCGTATTTTGGAGAGGACTTGCAGATTTTGCCGAAAAATACTTGCATAAAGGCAGTATGGTGTACCTTGAAGGAAAAATAAAGACAAGAAACTACGAGGACAAACGAGGAGAAAAACGCTACGTGACCGAGATAATTGGCGAAAACGTGGTGATGCTTGACAAACCTAACAACTAAAGAATGAAATTATCCAAAATCTTTCACCGAAACGATCATAGAATAAAATTGGAGTTTGCCTACGACACATCCATTACAGCCTTACTCAGGCAGCAAATAGAAATCGTATGGAGTCGAACCCACAAAGCTTGGCTTGCACCTTACAAAAAGGCCGTATTTGAAAAGATCATAGAAATGTTTCCTGAGGCCGTTTATACCAAAAATGAAACATTAGAAAAGGACAAGCAAACAACCGCACCCATCCTCACCAAAGAAAATACAGAAAATGTAAAGATAGTGGTGCTACCTAGGCTCATCTATATCATATTACCGAAAAACACAGAAGACATTGCGTACATCAGAGGAATACAATATAGCAGATGGCACAAAACCAATTACTGCTGGGTAGTACCCAATTTTGGCCAAAATCTTGAAAACCTCAAGAATTACTTTGGTGAAAGAATAAGCAGCCTAGAAGAAATTCAAACTGAAACCATAGCCATAAACCAAAAAAACTACGACCGAGCCAAAAACGAACTCTTGGCCGTTCGGACACCAAACAACCGCTTAAAAATATCCGTCGACTACCACAAAGAAGTGGTACGGAAGCTCAAGCAATTTCCGTATCTCAAATACGACCAAAAAACCAAAACATGGAGCATACCTTACAACGAAAAGTATGTATCAGACCTTAGAAATATAGCAGAAACCGAAAAACAAAAATTTAAATATATAGAAGAACCCTCTGATAAACAACAACCTATCAAGAGCATTATACCAAAAACCAAGGCATGTCCGGAGGAGTACCTTCAGAAATTGCTAGAACTGCGATACTCAGAAAGTACGTACAAAACCTACAAGCACGCCTTTGTAGAGTTTATAAATTACTATCCAGACCAAACCCTTGAAGAAATTAGCGAAGAACTGATAATAAATTATATCAGATATCTCGTAAAAGACCGAAAAATATCTATCTCCGTACAAAACACCACCATCAATGCCATAAAGTTTTACTATGAAAAAGTATTGGGCGGAAAACGCACCTTTTACCATTTAGACAGACCTCGAACAGAAAAAACATTGCCTGAGGTACTTAACCTCGAACAAACCAAAGCTTTATTAAAGAACACAAAAAACCTCAAGCATAAGGCTATTCTTATGACAATATACTCGGCTGGTTTGAGAATAGGTGAAGCCATAAATCTGAAAGTCAAAGACATAGATTCAGAAAGAATGCAAATAAGAATAGAGCAGGCCAAAGGAAAAAAAGATAGATACACCTTATTGGCAACAAAAACATTAGAGATATTACGAGAATATGTACAAGAATACAAACCTAAGAAATGGCTTTTTGAAGGACAAAAGGGTGAGCAATATTCAACCACAAGCATTCAGGCTATTTTCAGGCAGTCAAAGGATTTAACCGGCATTATGAAAAATGCAACCGTTCATACATTAAGACATAGTTTTGCCACTCATTTATTAGAATCTGGCACTGACCTTAGATATATACAAGCTCTTCTTGGTCACAGTAGCTCCAAAACCACTGAAATTTACACCCATATAACCACTAAAGGATTTGACCAAATTAAAAGTCCAATTGATTATTTTGACTTCTAAAATAAATATTTTGAATAAAACAGAAAATAATTTATCTTTGAAAACTACAAAATATATAAAACACCACTAAGATGAAAAAAATATTTACGCAATTACCAAAACTCACCCAATACCCTAATTATCAATTAAATACCAAAACAATTCAATCAAATACAATTGAGATATCTACGCAACTCCAAAATTGTATTGCGTAAACATACTCGTTAGCGGTAATTTTAGAACGACACATTACAGACAAAAATGAGTTCAAAAATGGATATAGACCATATCTTTATTTTCACTGACGACAACGGAAAAATTGCTAACGAACTCGTACAATTTGGTTTTACAGAAGGTAGTAGTAGAGTTCACGTTGGACAAGGTACAACAAACAGAAAATTCTATTTTGACAACTTCTTTTTAGAAATACTTTGGGTTCACAATGAAGAAGAACTTAGAAGTGAGTTAACTAAGCAAACAGGACTTTGGCAAAGAGCAGACTATAAATTAACCAACTTTTCGCCTTTTGGACTTTGTATTGTAAACACAGACGAAACCGAAAGTCTTTTTGAAAAGGCTTTTAAATATCAACCTGCATATTTTCCAAGCGGATTAAGTATTGACGTTTTGACAAATGAACAAAATATAAGTTTGCCTTGGACTTTTAGACTTCCTTTCAAAGGGCAAAAGAAGAATGAAACAGAACCAACAGACCATAAAAACGGACTTAGAAACTTAACCAAAGTTGAGTTTGGAATTAAGAACTATAACGAAAAAGACGAGTTCATTAAACAATTTGTAGGACAAGAGAAGATAAAATTCACTTCTTCAGAGACTAACAATTTAACATTAACATTTGACAACAATAAAAATGCACAGACAAAAAAAATTGACGAACTAAATCTGAGAATCAAGTATTGACAAATAAAAACTACCGCTAATCGAGTAGCCTGCCCCACTAGGAAACCCTAGCAGGGAGAGGCTCTCACACCACTGTACGTACGGGTCTCGTATACAGCGGTTCATTAAACATCGGACTTACCTTTTCATAGTAATCGTTCATACTTTCGTATCCCCTTTTTCTTAGGCGTTCTAGTGTGATAGTTGTTACCATTATAGGACTTTGGGCTATTACCCATCCTCCTTTTCGGGTTCTGCTAAATTGGTAGGCTTTACTTGGTGGAACTCCCAGTCGTATCAAGTTCTTACGTTTCCGTTCTGGCTTTTTCCAGTCTGTCCAAATGCAATATCGTAAACGGTTTCTTGTCCAACTGTCTATGCTTTTGAGTTTGCTGCCTATATTTCCAAGTTTGAAATAGTTGACCCATCCTCGTTGCAGTAGTTTCAGTTTTGTGTTACGTTCATCGAAACTCAATGGTGCAGTTTTGCGTGTTACTTCCTTGATACTTGCT
>NZ_RJUF01000186.1 GCF_024343775.1 Lacihabitans soyangensis
CAGATGATGGGCTTATGGAAAAACTTTATCTTGAGGGAGTATGAAAGCCCATGTACTGCCACCAACAGTGAACGCTACACGGCATTTGTGACCGTTGAAAATAATCGATTGTAAAAAATGCTGTGTAGTGGTGGACTTTTGTTATCCGATTCAACGGTGGAGTAGGAGGGAAGCTGGCATTACTTAACCGTGGTCCTAATGGAAATGGATACAATTGATGCAGATGATGGGCTTATGGAAAAACTTTATCTTGAGGGAGTATGAAAGCCCATGTACTGCCACCGACAGTGAACGCTACACGGCATTTGTGACCGTTGAAAATAATCGATTGTAAAAAATGCTGTGTAGTGGTGGACTTTTGTATTCCAATTTAATAATGGGGTGGGAGCGTGGGTGGATTTGGTACTGATTTGTTGCGTTGGTTGAGCGATGTCTCAAATCAGAGGCCAAAGCCAGAAGCGAGGGCTGGGTGGGCTTGTACTCAGCTTCTGTGGTTTTGGTTCTCGTACGGTACGCCGCCCGCTCCTCTCGAACTGTTCTCGACTACCGCTCGAACTGACAAGGGAAAAACCACAGATGCTGTGACCGATAGTGAACGCCATGCTCTTGTCTTTCTAGAGTTTTATTTAAGATAAAGTATGTTTGACAAGTGCATGGTGGTGTTCTTAAAACCGATTTGGCTTAGGGATAGTAGCGGTTAGCCCACAGCTGGAGAAGCCGCGAGGACTATGAGCGGATAGCCCGACCCCATTAAAAGTGTTTAGGGTATTGCCGCTGCAATTTCTTCATTAGCACTTTTAATGGGGGAAGCTCCTTATTGAGTTATTGGTGAATTGGGTACTGGTTGACAGGTTATTGGTATACCGGTTAGTAGTTACTGGGAGTTTTCATACCTAACTTTTTAGTTGTCGAAATGGGGAGTTCGGCATATTGATAGAATTTACATACATTTGTGTATTATAAATACTAAAGAATATGATTGCTGAGAGGTTCAAAGCCATAATGGATCATTATGGGCTATCGGCTGCTGAGATGGCTAGAGCGGTAGGAGAAAGCAGGCCAGAAAAGGTACTGAATATTATCCACGGGAAGAATAAGCCGACCTACTCAACTTTAGAACTATTCATCAAAGCTTATCCAGATATTAATGCAAATTATCTCTTTGGTACCGAAGATAATATGCTTAGAAGCTTGAAACATGATAAGGCTGGTATTAGAGAAGCCATTGGGATTTTGGAAGGGTATTTAGGCCCCCCTAGCCCCCCGGTGGGGGGAAAATGAAAAGATAAATAAACTTTACATATTTATGGTTTTACATGATTGTGTTTTTATGTAAATATGTATTTATGTAAGATTCAAATAGTCGTTTATCGGATTTAAAATATTAAAGCACATGCAAAATATAGAAGCACAATGGAGGAGAAACTTTGCTAAATCGGAACTTGTGATAGGAGGGAGGTTTCAACCGTTAAGGGCTAAGGCACTGCTTTATGGAGATAAGAATGAAAGCCATAGCGTATTTCAAAAGGGTTATAAAAAGTTTTATGAATCACATCAGTTTCCAAAAACAGATAATTCCGTCTGGTATTTAATTCAATTTTTAGGGAAAATTGGTATTCAAATCAAGTTTGATTATTTGAATAAATTTATTCTGCAGGAACCCGAAAACTATTTAGAGATTAAAAAACGAATTTTCTTCCTGTTAAAATCATTCTCTGATGCGGATGAACAATTAGACGTAAATGATCCCTTTACTAATAATAGAGGGGATATTTACTACTTTCTAAAAATAGCTACCCCTAAGTTCAATCAAGAGACTATCTTTCAAAAAGTAAGATACCGATTAAACAAAATGTTTAGGTTGACCTAAGAAACTAGTCAAAAGCGACACCCACCTAACCTAAAAAAAATGTTTCTCGGTTTAAGATATTCAACCGGAAACCTATACAAACTAAGCTGCAGTATAATGACGATTTTTGAGGCGATAAATGAAAAGCATAATAAGGTTATGCTGGCCATGAACATCATTAACCGAACCGTAAAAGGTAATGTTATTAAACTGGCTGCCCAAGACCTGGACAGAAAGTGGACAAAGAAACAAGAGCGTCTTTCACCACGATATCATCGGATTGAGGAGAGTATTGTGATTAAAGCCCTTTAAATCCTAAAGCCCCCTAAATCCCCCGGTGGGGGACTATTTTGGAATATCTTAGAGGGATTGGTGTGTTAGACCCTTTGTCTCCCGGTGGGGGAGTTTTTAGGATATCTAAGAGGGCACTTACGCTCCCTGTTTTCCCAATTTCGACCAAAGAAGCTTATCTCATTTACAAAGGACTTATGTAATATGAATAACAGATGATACTTGTAAGAATGTAAGTTTAAAAGTGAATTTGTTGAGCTGTTATATGATAAGATATCATGCTTTTAAACTCCATTTGATTGTTGTATAATTTAAGTTATGTTAAATACAAAAATCATATTTAAACCTAAACCGAAAAACAATAATCATGCATTCCGTATACTTTATCTATTCTAAAATTTAAAAATTATGGTTGGATGAGTATTCTACCGTAGAAGAAAAAGTAAAATTGCCATTTTTTCTGACTAATACGATACGATAGAAAACAGTTTGATTAGGTGATATAATGTCCTCAATTGCATAAGCTTTAATTCCCCGATAATATACTTTGGCAATATTCCTATATGATTCTCTATTAACAGATTTTTGTAAATAAACAAAATCAATTTTATTATTTTTATTCATAACCCAAGAAACAAGTAATTTATCAATATTTACATTAGTAATCAATAATTGATAATCATCAAGTGTTGTCTTTTCATTTACCGATGTAAACGCACTTGTTTTAAAGCACAAACAAAAAGAAAATATTAAAATTAACTTGGCATAGTTGATTGAACGCATGTATGATTCAAATTTTGGATTAACATATATAACTCTCAGTAAAAATGATAAATTTTTAACCTTATGAAAGAAAAATAGAAATAAATAGTGATAACCAGTTGATATTTGGCGACGAAATACAACTAGAAATATACTTTCACTTTTCCAACCTTGCTCTCTTGGTTAAAAGTGACTGTTTTTCACAGAGTAAAACGCCAAACATCTAGATAAAATTTCAATTATATTGGCCTAACCACTTATACCTTAGACAGGTTTAGAAAAATTTATTTACTTGCTTTTTGAATACAATATTAGTTCCTTTCAGGAGGAACGGAACTCATTTCAATTCCTTTAAGAAGTAAATACTTAACACTCCACCAAAAATACCAATCCTGACGGAATAAATCCGGCAGAAAAGATATAACAGTTAGAGGAGATACCTCGTTTAAGCCCGTCTTCCATTAATACCAGCCTTGGAAGTATTTCATAGTTCCCGACAAAGACATCAAAAGCCCATTGGGTGGTATATCGCACTCCAACGAACACAAGAAAAATGTTGCCTGCCTCCTTTCAGTTTTTATTACTAATAAATTTGAAGAGCAAATTGAACAAAATCTGTCTGAAGGAGCGGTGGCTTATGACAACAATTTTGATATAAGCATGCCGAAGTCCGAAATAAAGGCTTGGATGCGTCAAAAGGTCCATCTTTCTATCGGTTTATTCAGGCATCATGTACGACTTGGATATGAACAGTACCCGTATAGAGAGAATCAATCCCGAAGGACACTAAATAATTTAAGGGTTTGGTTTTTATACTAGTTAAGTAACCATACCGGTTCGTTACAGACCCGCTGAAGACAACAATCAACCATTCTTAAAGGCGATGTCACGCTTAGAAACTGAGAAAGTCATCCAATCTATTTGATTCCAAGAAAGTCTTTTATTTCGATATATTCATATTGGGCATATTGACTTTATTTAAAGTGATTGTTATTCTCTAAATGCTCAATTTTGGTTTTTAAAAGTCTTTTAAAACAAAATTCTATAAGTTGGAACCGGAAAAAATCCCTGTTGGTACTGAGTGACAATCTGATTGGTTCTGACGTTATAATCTTCACTAAAAACGTTTTGGGTATTAAAAACGTTTTGCAAATCGATGGACCATTCATGCCTAATTTTCCTCATGTCATAAGTACAAGTTAATCGAAGGTCAAAACGGCTGTAGTTTTTTTGTTTGACAGAATGAGCCAAACTGTTAACGTAAACAGCTTCTTTTTTGATTCTGGAGGCCTCAAAGTCTATTGGTGTAAAATAACGACCTCCCTGATTTCCATATTTTATTGATATACCTACAGTCGATTTTTTACCCACATTCCATTCTTTACCTCCTAAAAAAGTCAAAACATAATTGCCATTGAAGGCGGTGTTACGTTCTATTCCGTCACTTCCTTTATATTTTGAATCAAACAAAGAGGTAGTAATCAAAAAGTACATCCCTTTAGAAAAAAATCTCTCTAATGTCAGCTCTAGGCCTGTATTTGAACCTGAACCCTCATTAACAAGACTATCGGTAGTGACTTGAGCAAAACTAGAGCCTTGGTTGAGCATAGAAAAAGGAGAGCTTCTTTGTTCAACTGGCACTTTGCTCAACCTTTGATAATAGGCCTCTACCTTTAACCGGAGATTTTCACCAAGGTTATTGTCAAAAGTCATCACAAACTGATGGCTCTTGGTAAAATCCAAATTTCTATTCGTTTCAAAAACACTTCCCATGGAATACGTTTTGGCAAAATAGGAGGTAAGCGGTTGCATTTGACTATGCAAACCATAGCCAAAGCTTAAAGATTGGGTTGGTGACAATTCATAGGTCAGGCTCGCTCTAGGTTCTAAAACAGACATATTATTGAGCATAAGCTGCAGAAAGTGTAGCCCTATACGGGTAGATAGCTTTTGTGTGAAATAATGTCTTAATGAGGAATAGGCCTGAATAATGGTGGTATTGTCTTTTGTTCCTAGAACTATTCGAGCGGATTTAGCCTCATTAAAATAGTCGATCTGAGACAGTTCAAAAGATAAAAAATCTATTGTCACTCCCGAAGTTAAGCTTGTTTTGGGATTGATTTTTTTTGTCAAAAGATAGGCAAGCATCCATTTATTCTGGCTAAAATAAAGCTCATTGCTCAAAAAAGCATTTCGATTAACGATACCGATGGAATCTAAGGTGACACTTTCCTCGTTGCCCGAAAGGCCAATGCTCAATTTAGAAAACCATGATGGAGAGAAGCGATATTCATAAATGAGGCCTACGGTGATTGCCTTATATTTGGTTCGAGTATTTTGATTTTCATTCGCATAAAAATTAGTCTTGATGTTTAGGGAATCAAGACTGTTTCCCAAGAAGTCTACGTTGCTTTTACCCAAAATGCCAAACAAAGAAACTTTTCCCTTTTTGCCAGTTGGCGAATCTATTTTGAAATTCAAATCCTGAAAAATAGGAATGGCATCACCGGTACCGAAATTAATACCAACTTTATTAAACAAACCTAAAGTGGTGTAGCGATAATTCAGGAGATAGGTGGCTTTGGAGGTCTTTGAAATCGGCCCCTCGGTTCCAAGTTCAATGCCATTAAAACCTATTTGACCCAAGAACTCATATTTATCCTTGTTGCCGCTTCGCATTTTTAGATCAAATACTCCACTGAGTGCGTTGCCATAAGAAGAGGGAAAGGCCCCCGTCATAAAGTCAGATTTATCTAACACATTGTTATTGAGCATACTTACGGGTCCGCCTGTGGTACCAAAAGCACCAAAATGGTTTGGACTATTGATATTCAAACCCTCCATTTGCCAAAGTAAGCCAGAAGGTGAATTTCCTCTGACCACAATATCATTTCTTGAATCATTTGCAGGTGCTACACCAGCAAAATTAGCAGCCATTCTGGATGGGTCGCCCAATGAGCCTGCATATCGACGCGTATCTTCAATATTAAATGAACGTGCCGATACTGCTGTCATTTCATTATTGCTCAGTGTCTTATCTAGTTTTCTGTTTCCACTTACCACCACTTCTTCACCGATAATCAATGATTCTTTCAATGTTATGTTTAGAACCACTTCTTTTCCGACAGCAATTAGAATATTCGGTATGAGGCTGGTCTGATAGCCAACATAGCTTACCTTCAGGGTTTGCCTGCCAAATGGAGCGTTTTGGATTCTGAAGTTTCCTTCCACGTCAGTTTGTGTACCAAGTTGAGTGTTTAGAATACTGATGGATGCACCAGGTAATGGCGATTGAGTAACATCATCAACCACGCGGCCTTTAATAACCTGTTGTCCACAAACAGCACTTAAGTTAATAACCAAGAAGAATAATGACGAGAGTAAGTTTCTCATAAAAAAATATTAATTATTCAGAATAATCGATTCCAATGTTGCAACCAAAGTAATATGTGAGGCCGATGATTACATTGCAAAATTGATAATATCCTGAATACGAAACAATGACTTGGGTTAAGAAGCGAAGGATAGCCTGTTGACTTAGGTAAAGAAATTAGTTTTTTTTGACATTCTTTTGCGAATTCTACTTAATGACTCAGGTTTAATACCCAAATAGGAGGCTATTTGATGTTGCGGTACACGCTGTAAAATGTGAGGAAAATCTCTTCCTAATTTGAGGTATCGTTCCTCTGGACTTTCAATCAAAAGGGAGAGGTTACGTTCGGCAAGAAAAAGATAGACCTGTTCACAAATAAGTCGACCCAAGCGTTCCCCATTTAGAGATTTGGAATAGAGTTCTTGCATTCGGTCATAATTAACCATCAGTACTTCCGTTTCTTCTAATGCTTCAATATAAAAATAGGATGGTTTGCGACTCAGGAAACTGGTGTACTCGGTTGTGTATTTGTTTTCTTCAGCAAAATAAACGGTAATTTCGACGTTGTTATTGGTGTAAAATTGGCGAGTTAAACCTTTATTCACGAAACCTATAAAATTGCAAATCTCTCCTGGTTTTAGTAGGAACTCTTTCTTTTTAAACACTTTGAGTTGAAAACTAAGGTAGTAGGCCTTCAATTCAGAATCCTCTAGTTTGCAAATTTGGATAGTATGGGCTATGAGTTTATCAAACATAATTTTGGGAGTAGTTAACAACCATAGTGGGAGCACACAAGTTTGGTGTTAATTTTGAAGGTTAATTTTAGACTTTTAGGTAGCTTTTGAACAAATATAGCTTTAAAATTAGATAAACGTGTTAAGTCCACATGTTACTGAATGTGAATTATTATTTTAATATACCGATAATAAAAAAGTATTTGCTTAACCCATAGGTCAATATATTGATCTTGTTGACATATTACCCTTTCTGTCAGCCTGTAACATGATTCAATATGAGCATTTTGTTCAAGGGTTGCGGTTTTCTTTAACTCCCTTACTACAGTTGGGGTACTTTTTGCCTGCAAACGACTATTGAATTGTATGAGCCACGAGTAGACTTCTGTTATTATTGTGAACATAAATTGTTTCTGGTCATTCATATTGGCTAAAAATTTCTTCAAATAATTCCTTAACGTGCTTTTCTATTATTTTCCATACCGTAAACGGTCCTAAAACCAACCTAATTTTTACATCAAATACTGTCAATACTAGAGAATTCTTCGCTTTTTATACACATAAAAATATTTTATGTCAAATTCTAAATACGAAAAATCGAGTCTGGGTTTGGAGTAAGATCCTATACCCATTCTCTATTTAATTGGCGGCTATTAAGAGGTATTATATTAGCACTTTGTTCATTTTCTTTGTGTTATGTAAAAAATTTTGAATTTTTGACATAATTTATTTCTTGCCTTAAACAATGCCTTACCTTCAAATAGCTATAATCCACAAACTCCTGAGCTAATAGTACTGTTATTTCGTTGACAACCCTTTGGTTTGCTATGAGTTGAGCTTCCGTTGTTTTTATAACGTTGCTTAATTGCCGACCTTTATGCTTTCCTCTATTCTGAGTTGGTTTATATAAAAAAGTACTTTGGGCTAGATCTAATACTTCTAAAATTTCCACCATTGTTAAAATGGAATCGCTAAACTTCAAAGCCAAATGTTTTCGTTTAGCCATGCACATCTCTTTTTTTAACAAGTCGTTTTGATACTGATAATCACTTACTTTTCAGCCAATAATAGCGTCAAACAATCATTCTCTCGCTTTAGTTTATTGAATTTTGAATTGCCTTTTGAACTCACTTTTTCGCTAAAACCACTAACCTCTGATTTTCAAACTTATCCAAGCGTTTAGGGGGTTGAAGTTGTATAAAGCCAACAATAATATTGCGTAATTGTTTATAGGGGTTTCAACTAGCTTATTAATAAATACTCAAGAAAAATTACTACTTCTAAATTCTATCCATTGGAAGTAGCAAGATCTTCTAAATTTATTCATTATAAATTCACCGTTAATTATTTAAAAAATACTCGTTTTAGATAAGCATTTACAGACACATTATTATTTGATGTAGTTTGACGTACCACTAGATAAAAACACCTTTTATGAGTCAAACCATAACTAATAACACTCGTTGAGACAAGCTGTTAATTACCATAGTTTTTTCCATGCCAATTGAACACCAAGATTTTGCGGTAATAAATCACCACGATCTAATCCAACATTAAGTATTACGCTACTTTTGCTTTTAACGAATTCTTTTGTGCAGCTAATATTTCCAGCAAACTGTTTCCTATCTGGAAATGAACCATCTCTTTGTCCAAAATTACTACTTACTGAAATTTTAGTAAGGAATGTCATGTTCCAAAAATTATTTTCAGCCCCAAGATATAATGCCTTTACGCGATTGTAAAGGAACATATATGAAGAATAGGCGGTATCGTTAAGTAAATTTAACTCCGTCCGTGGTATAATAAATGGACTACCAATGTTACTCCCGTTGTAAGACCATCCGTCTAAATATTGGTTGTGGTTATAATAGTTATTTCTGTTGCGACCATAATGTTTTCCTTTTATTCTAAATAATTTTAATAACCCAGGTCTGTACATTCCTTGATTAGTGGTTTGGAAATATTCAACGCTAAGTCTTTTTGTATAAGGTTTAGTTAATTTGGAAACATATGATAGACCGTAGAGACCATCATCTATATTTGTTAAGCTACTAAATGTTTGTCCAGTCTCGAAAAGTAATTCTTTGTATACTACAAATCTAGAAAAGGCCATATCTAAAGAACCACCAAAACTTATTTGACCAATATGATTCCCAAATCTGTTTTCATAATCAAATGCCGAAATATTGATTGTTGAATCCTTCTTGGGGTTCAATAACGGAAAAACTACATTTTTGTATGTGTACCATCCGGATGGAAATCTGCCATTTATATATCTCGTTTCTCCTTCTGCCATCGAGTATTTAGGTTTTCCTCCCCATTGGGTGTTGTGCATTATTTCACCATACATATTAAATCTGGCGTTATCTTTTCCTAGCCGCAAACTTATGTTTTTTTGATGTAAATAATAGTGGCTTGCCCATTTCTGATTTCCAAACCATCCATGAGAAAAATGTCCTTTAATAAATAAAATTTTTAACAATAACTTCTTATATTGACTTAGACCTATTTTTATCTGCGGAATTGGTAATGCATTATGGGAGTTAGTCATTGATCCGGAGCTTGTGGTACTATCAGTCAGCCCATAATGTTCTCTACTCCGACCTAGACTTAAACATAAGTCTTTGTAATTTAATTTTAAGTTTAATTCTGTCAACAAAAATTTACTGTTACGCTCGATGGTAAACAATGTACTTGTTTTAACTTCATATTTAAAATCTTTATTTTTGTGATAACCTCGTAAAGTGGAAGTTTGCGATATAAATCCTTTATTTCCAGTTTTTTGTCGGGCTCCATAATGATTTGCTCTCTGCCAAAACGGTACTTCTGAGTGTGAACTCAGGCTATATCCTGATTCAAATTCAACATTTAAACCAATTTTTTGTGCCGAAAGCTCAGCGTTTAATAGAATTATCAAAAGCAGTACTTTCCAAAAAACTGCGATACCTATTATTTTAAATTTTTTTTGCTTTATCAGGAAGTTATACTGTTTATATCCGAAGGAATGACAACATATTAGCCAATGGGTATACAGATAATATGTTTTGGTGCTGTAATACTAATATAAGGTGACAATTTGCATTATGGGTCGAAAATCGATTGATTTTGTAGTTATCTGATTTACAATTAAATTTTAATTAATGGTGTCCGCCTAAATCAAAAAACTCACTATAACTGCTTGAAAATTAAAATCCTTCAGGGGTTTTTACTCAAAGGGAGTCATTTTTGCTATAATAATACCACCCCTCTGGGCTATCAATATGTTTATGAATTTTATATTCACTTTATTATATTTACTCTGATACTAGTGGATTTTAATCAAATAATCTACTTGATTTTTTTGAAAAATTTAATTCAATATAAAAATATATAGCTATTAATTGTGGATAGTCGAGCTAGTTTTAAGTGTTTAGTAACATAGAATAAGTAAGATGAGCAACAAATATTGCTTAATTAAGAAACGAGAAATTGTGTTTTCGCTATTATAGTTTATAAATGGTCCTTTTGTGGGGGATGGTCATATTTGGAATAGAGATACAATTCTCTATTACGAACATATGAGGATAAGTTGCTTATTTATTCTAGGGCCAGATACCAGTAGTAGTATGCTTCGGGGTTGTTTTTCTTTAGTTTTTGGAGTTTTGGATATACGGGAGATGTGATTGTCCAGTCTTTTATCACTTCTTGGGTGGCATACCTTTGGATTCTGGTTTCTGCGGTCAATAGTCTTGTGTGATATGCTGTTTTTGCTGCTGCTCTGATGGCTTCTTCTATTCTGAAACGCTGTATTGTAAAATTGGTGAAGTTGTTTATTCCTCTCCGCAGTTGTTCGAATTCTGGGTCTTTGGTATTTCTTTCCGCTAATTTGTAACAAGCTTGCAAGGTATCTCTCAATACATCACTTGGTGTTACTTATAATTTCCTGAAACCTATTTCCTCCAGAGCCACTTTCTGATAGCTTGTCTTAACGTCAGTAAATTTCTGGATGTTATCGAATAAAAACGCTATGTCAAATAGCTGTTTGATTATTTCTACGGGACGATTCTTGGTATATAATATTCCAGTAGTGGTTGGTGCAAATGCCGTTAGCTTGTCGCCTAAGATGGATTCTTAGGTTGGTACATGAACCATGGTGACCTCTCCCCTATTTTGTATCCAAGAATGATCTATTGGAATTTGCCTCACCACGGGGTATGGACATGCTGTGTATAGTGTGTCTAAAAGTATTGGCTCTGTTTTTCCATCAACTTGGCTTTTGTAAAAAACTTTGTAATGACCCAATGGAGCGTCTTGGGCGTGCTTTCTTTTGGAATAATTTTCTGTGGCTATAAAGATTTGATTGTTAACCAATTTCGCTAGGATCCCTAGAATCTCAGACTCGGTTTGTTGCGTAATGATATCAATGTCTATGGAGAACCTTTTTGGTTCTTTTGTTGCCCGAAGCAAGGCGGTACCTCCTTTGAAAGTGAAGGATAGTCCACTTAGCGTTAATTGTTCCAACAAAGTTAGAGCCCAAATGACCTTTTCAATTAGTTTAGGATCGGTTCTGTTTCCGAGTTTATTACGGAGTTCTGTTATCCAGGCTATTTGGTTTGATTGAGGGTCTATCATAATTATTATGTTTCAGCAAATTTTTAATTTATTGCCAAAGCTTTATTTACAATGTTTTTTATTTCTTCTCTTCGGTTTCTTCTTGTAGCATAACGCAAGAGATTTTGTTTGTTGATGCTATAACGCTCCAATGCCGTTTTAAACATATGCTCTAGTTCGTCTTGCTGTGCGGAAAATATTTCAGGATCGGATATTATGTCAACCAAAACTTTTTCCAAAGTAGGTATCTGTACAGAGTCTAAAGTATTAACTGGTGCCTCTGATTT
The DNA here is from genome assembly GCF_024343775.1 of Lacihabitans soyangensis. Lineage (GTDB taxonomy): Bacteria > Bacteroidota > Bacteroidia > Cytophagales > Spirosomataceae > Leadbetterella > Leadbetterella soyangensis. The sequence goes on from NZ_RJUF01000186.1 coordinate 11,887, forward strand.
TAATGTCTTGACTATTGTTACGGGATTGGTATTAGGATTAATATAGTTTTGAAATACTTCTGTTTTGGGGTTTAAGTAAATATTTTGCTTGGTTTGACTCAGAAACTGAAAAACCTGGTTAACTGCGTCCTTTTCCACCTCAATGATTTGATAGGTTCGGAAGGCTTGATGAATCATGAAATCGTTGAGTACTGAGGTGTCCCAAATGCAAAAATTAATGTAATGATATTGATTTTGGATTTCGTTGAAGATTTTTTTGAGATTATTGTTTATCGGAAACCAGAAATCGAGTTTGTTTTCCGTGCTGTAGATTCCTCGGGAAGGATTCTTTATCAGTCCGGACTTTTTCAAACGAGATATATAAACCTGAAGAGTGTTCTCTTTCAATTTTGGAAACTTAGATTTAATCTTTTCTGTCAAATCTGACAAAGATATTTCCGCCCCTGAACTTAGGGTATTGGATACAAAATTTTCTAGCTTGGCTGGCATAAGAATTATTTTATGCCACAAAGGTAATAAAAAATTATGTTTTGGCAAAATTTTAAATTATTGCCGAAAGATACATTTCGACAACGTTCAGCGACCACACCTTGAGGATTTGTGATGTTCTAAACTTAATTAGGTTACTGTTTGTGGGGACACAAACAGGGACTGGATGATTTATTTTCATCAAACGCAAATTTAACAAGCTGGCACCTTAATGGTAATGAGATTTTGTGGACTTTTCAGGCGACCCAATAAATTAACCAAAGCTTGATAAACATCTTCTCGAGACCAACTGCCCGTTGCTGTGATTGCACTAATTACTATTTCCATTTTCGCAGCATCTTCCTTATTCTTAGGAACCTTTACCCCGAGAATTTTTAGAATGGAAAAAAGGTCATAAAATGCATTAATTTAATATCTCTTGCCTTTTCAGTTTCAGTTAGTCTCCCTTCAATAACGACTCCATGAGAACGGTTTACATTTTTTGCTACAGGGAAAACTCTCAAAAAACCTTCTTTATGTTTGAGACCACGACTTTGATTAAATAAATGGTCTATATCGAACTCCTGAGATAGTTTACTTTCTGAAAACCCTAAAAATTCTTTGGCATACTTCAAATAGGCTGTTCTGTAGTTACGCTAGCTAGCTCTTACCCAACAAGAAGGTATGCCATTCTGAAACCAGGCATAAGCATTGTTCTTCTTTATACCTGCAATAGGTATAAGGTTTTCCCCTTTCAGAACAGGATTTGTCAATAAGAGATTTATTTCTCTAACGGCAATAACCGGTGGTAAAAGGTCACTGTCAAATGCCCTTATTAATTCCTGCCTTTCCAAGGCTAAACAATTTTGAAACTCCATTTATCAAAGATGAATGCTTTTTGTAAAGGTATATTTCAACAACCATAGTTTGTAGGACGGTGCCATAAAATTTTATGCGGTTCTTAGCCATTTTCCCAAAATAAAACCATTGGAAAGGAAAAGGAAAAAAGGGGGGTTGGGGGGATTAAAGGATATGGATTGGAAAGGATTCTTACCCCGTAGGGAAAAATAATACACACACTCGGGTTAATTTTTTATTTGTAGTGTGTTTTTTTATTTTTTTAATGTTTTTTAAATACTTTTTTAGAACCTACATAAATAACTTAAAATCAGTTACTTATAAGCTATTCTCTCAACCAGATTACGGTCATTAGCCAACCAGATTACGGTGATTAAGCAACTAGATTACGGCAATTAGGCAACTCATATACGGCACTTATCCAACTCATTTACGGTGTAGCCAACCAGATTACGGTTGGTATCCAACTCATTTACGGCTTCTCAAAAGCTACATTATTATGACAAATTGTACAGATATTTAGTAGGAATCCCTCGATTTGAGCTAAATATGGCCACTTCAGCGGTTGGGATTGGTAATTATCCAACTCAATTACGGTTAAATACTTTGTTTTTTATACCAAATGTCATAGATAGCCAACTCAAATACGGCATTTTTTATTAAATAATTATTTAATAGCCAACTGTAATACGGCACATGGGTGTTAATGTGCAGATATTGGGTTCTAATTTGCAAAAAAATTCAGTTTGTGTTTTTAAAATTTATTTTAAAATAAGTTTATTGGGGGATAGTAATTGACTTATAAAACCCGAAAGTGACTGGGAATTATCTGTGATTCTGGCTGAACTGAACAATTTAGTTTGGTAAGATATAAGGTAAAGTTAGACGAGATGTACATTAAAAAGAAAACTTTTTTGAGAACACTATCTTTATGAGACGTTAAAATATTTTAAAGGAAATTATATGTAATAAAGTGCGACCTGAAAACGGATAAAAATATTTTAGCCAACTTTGTTTTAAAAGTTGAATTTGTGTATTAACTTGCTATTCCTTTTAACTTAAACTCTGATTTACACGTTTCTAATGGCGAAGGATACCGTAAAAGAACTTCAACAGAACCCAGATTATGTGATTTTAAATAATCCCTTGGCCAGTCCTAAGTTTGTTAGGATGATTGGTAAAGGGAAAGAGATTGCAATTAATGATATTTATACCCCAAAGATATTCTACGATATTGCTTCAAAACTTACGCCTGAGCATATGGTGGATATACAAAGAAACCAGTCGGTGGTTCTTGAGATTCACTTAGGAGATTTTTTGGAGAGTATCGGTGCTAATAAAAAGAATTATAAGCATCTGATTGACAGTATTGAAACTATGCAATCTAACCTACTTCGCTGGAAGGAAGGAGATGATATAATTACTACATCTATTGTGACCAAATCGATTCATAACCCTAAAACGGGTCGGATGGAGATATTTGTAGACAGCGATATTGCGAAAAGAATTATAGAGGTCAAGGAAGATGGTAATTTTAGTTTCTTGAAGAATAACGTTTTTCGGCTTCAAAATGCACAAGCTATAAAGTTATATCCATTTTTTAAATCCTGGTTGAACCATGGAAAGTATTCAACGGATTTGGAGCGATTTAAAGTACAGTTTAATTATAACACCTCTGGATATAAACATTGGAGTAATTTTGAAGGTAAGGTACTGGTGCCCGCCATGGAGGAAATCAATGATAAAACCGATATTCAGGTTAATTATGAACCTACTGGTGATAATTTGGATGGAAAACGGCCACGGATTAAAGGGCTTTTGTTTACGATTACGAAGAAGGACGAGACTAAACTTTTGATAGAGCAAGCGGCCACTCAAGAACAGGCACTTCATGAGCAGGTAGAACAGCCAGGGCTTTTTGATAAGGATATTCAGCTGAAAGAAATCTTAGGATTGGTGCAAAAATTTAGTATTCAAGAAAAGCCTTCGGAGTTGGCCATTAAAACACATTTTGATACATTATTGACTAATATAGGATTTCAAGCCGTAAAAGATGGTCTTCTTGGCATGATTGAAAGTAAGGCCAAACCGAAAACATTGGCATTTTTCACAGCTGATAATTTACTTAAATATCCCGGTTTTGAGCAAGCTCAAAAGGAAGTCAAAAAGGAAAAGACAGTCACCAATGACCAATTACTTGAAGAAATAAAAAAACAAAGGACAATTGACGAGTTAAGGAGAGTTTATCAGCAAGAAAGGAGCACTTTTCTGACAAAATATTTTGAAGAAATGGATCCGGTTCAAAAAGAAAAAGAGATTGAAGAACTGTGGAATTCATCGGGGGTAAAGGTGATTTATTTTCGAGGGGAAGAGAAAAGTCAACCGAACTCCAATGCCGTTAAAAGAATAGCTGAGAAGTACGCTTTCCCTAATGGCTATGACGAGAAAAAGCATCTGAAGCATTTCGCTCTTCAGAATTTTAAGCTACATATAGATTTTGATGAAAAGGGAGAGATTGTTTTGGGGTGATTAATGGCTATCTGAGGTTAATTTCTCTAAACCTGCAAAAACCTTGTGCATGTAGTATAAGTTTTTTGCTCGAGAAAAAGTAACACTGCTGTCAATATTAATAATTTTAGCTGCCCTTTGTTCACTAGAAAGGTTTGAATAATCCAAGTTGAACAAAGTATTAATATTGTTATGCATACCATTCAAAGACTTCTTACTCAATTGCCAACCTAATGGGTAGACATGGTTTTCCCTGTTTAGTTCTATAGTTGTGAAGGTAACACCAAGTTTACTTTGGATGGATAAGTTTGTATATAAGTCACTTTTTATAACAGATTCCTTATCCCAGCTATTATAAAAACTCTGAATAATGCTTTTCGTTTCGTAAGCTAATTGAGAATTATTGACCAGCGATTTATTTTCGTTTCTACTGTTTTTTAAATAGAATATGTACGGTTTAATATATATACGTTTTTTGGCAAGGCTGTCGATTTTAAAGTGTAGTTGAGATATTACTTGTAGGCACGTTTCTATTCCTGTGTTATCATTATAGCCACCATCAGTTAAATGATATTTTTCATTTTTAGTTGATTTTATTAGACCCCCACTTGTAACTATCGGAAAACGGGCTGATAAAGATGCCGCTGATTTAGCTTTCAAATCATAATTTGGATCAATTTCATTGTATATTTCCCTGATTCCTGTCAATTTGTTATTAAAATTTAAATTAGAAATTATTGCCTTTTCTCCAGTTTCGGCCAATGTGCAATTTAAAACTAATGAAGGGATTTGAAATAATGTATCGTTAGACCAAATATTCAGCAGCTGGTTGTCCATAGTTCTGGATTGGGTTTTGTCAAAATATGAATTGCTCCAAGAATCTTCTAACATTTTGTTTCTATCTAAAGTACTAAATTCCTGTGGTGAAAAAATTCTTAGTGGGGATTTGAACATGTTTCCACGAACAATATTGGATAAATAGTCTTGGGATATTAAATCATAAATCGTTGAGTCAGAAATGCGTTGGTTTCTATAATGCAATTTGTCTTTAAGTAATGACACATACATTGTTGCACCGACTGAACCACCAGAGACCCCGGAAATTAAGTAAATATAATTTGTCTTTTTTGAGAATTTTTTGTCAATAAAATTCATTGCCATCAATGACCAACCCATTGCTCTTATACCACCACCCTCAGCAGCAATAAAGATAAGCGGAATAGTATCACCTTCAACGGGTTTCTTGTGATTAATCCATTTTGAAAAATGTAATTGATGATCTATTTGAGCGTGTTGCTTTTGCATGTATTCTGCCTCGGAAGGGTCATTCCAAAGTGAAAATATGAGTTCTATTGCAGAAATTATAAAAATGAATTTCGCTTTATTGGCTCTTGGCAGTATCATGAATTCTACAATGAATAGTAATGCGAAAGAAAAACCAATAAAAATTATGCTCTGTGTGGCGAATAAATTTACGAAAAATTGATTTGGAGAAGAAAAGCCTAGAAATGTGTAAATTACTATACCAATTGAAAAAAATGTTGTTTTGAATAATAGGCCGCGATAATCGATTATGTGCTTAGGTGTTTTTTTATTAAATTGATTTAATGTTATTTGGCCGGCATAATTAAGTATGTGATTGTCTAAATAAGGTTTTGTATATTGGATTAACCTATTAATAACAACTTGTGTTAACAGACAAACAGTACCAAACAAAAGTAAATTTGAATTGGTCTCAGCATTAAAGAAAACCAAAAAAAAATGTTCAGAAAATTCCAGCAGAATAAGAACGCTAATAATTAGAACAATCAAGTTTTCCATTGTAAGTTTCAAATAACGAAGACTAGCTTGATCCCAAATTTTAAACCTATTAGCAACTGTAATACTCGAATTAAATGATGCAGTCTTCTTGACCGCGATGATAGCTAAATTATTGGTATAAATGTAAAATACTATAGACAGAGCAAAGATGGTTTTCTTCAGAACATCTGTATCCGAAATTAATATCTGTGTATTTTCTACAACTTGTTCAGTATGAAGAATAAAGTATAGCATACAGTTGACTATAACTATTAGATAGAATTCGGAGATAATATACCATGTGAAGTCTATTATTAAATTCAGAATTGAACTTGCTTTTCTGAAATATGGAAGTACTATTTGACTCCAAATTTTAATTCTTTCATTTAAAGAATTTAGGAACTGTATTAATTTATCCATCAATAAAATAATTTAAAATTCTATTTCCACCCACATTGGTCTGTGATCAGAAACATAATATCTGCAATAGCCTTTAAAGCTTCTTGGCCGTTGTTGGTACAATTGGGCGAACAATACATGGTCAAAATCAAATACACCATCGGCTTTTATGGTTCGCTTTGTATCAGGGAAAAAAAGGACTTGGTCGTATTGGGCATCGGACATTATACTTGAAGCAATTCTGGTTGAATGGTCAGGAATAACAAGACCTCGATTTGTTAAAGCGTCAAAAATTGGATCACCTGCTTGAGCCATTGGAATATTGAAGTCCCCTAAGGCAAAGTAATAATCTGCAAAACTGTGTTGGCTTTTCTTTTCTAGGTCGGCATATCTACCTACCGCATAAGCTTCTAGTCCTCTCCTATTCATTTCATCGGCACTTTCACCACCAAAAAATAAATGTGCGTTTATGAAGACAAGTTTCTTTTCTTTAAACTTAAAGCTGGCCACATAAGGATTACGGTCAAAACCAGTGAATTTTTCTTGGATTCCTGCAATTTTAATATGCCTTAATTGACTAGGGGGTATGGAAAGTTCACCTACCATTTGAAGCCTTTCGACTTTATTTTCATCAAAGAAGTAAGCGGCTCTTTCTTCATTCCCTCCCACATCATTAAACATCAAATCATAAGTTGGCCCTATTAAAGATTCGAGCTGGTGTAAACCTTCAAGATTTTCATGCACTTCTTGTATGGCGATTATGTCAAACCAACTGATTATTTCAGCAATAATTTTGTAATGGTCGTTGGTTCGTTGCTGTAAACCAAGATTTGCTATATTCCATGTGGCAATAAGAAGTTTATCGGGATGCTTATCAGGAATTCTTCTCGTTCCTTTGTGCGTCCGTATAGCATCAATTTCGGTTTGAAGGTCAAAATTAAAAGTATAGTTGGGTTTTTCGAAGGCTACCATTTTGCTTTTTAAATAATTAGTTATCTAAAATTCAAAATTAACGTACAAATAATCAATGTTTTAGGGTCATTTTTATTATTCGGTAGGTAGATTTTGCTTTACTGTGATGTTATTTTCTCTTTTACAAAAATATCTCTCAATCCCAAGTCTAACTGAGTTTCGAATTGTTTCAAGTACTCTTCTATTTTTTTGTTTTGATATGGGGTGTGGACACTTATGTAGTCGGTGTCAATGAATATGATATTGATTTTTGGAAGAGTGGTTTTTCCAAAACGGTCTTTCTCAGAATTGAGTAAATGTTGGGAGGCAAAGTCGAGACTACCGTCTTCTAAGCGGTATCTGAAAGATACATACCAGTATATGAAGTTTCTGTAATAGTTGGAGATTGCAAACTCGTAATTATGGAAATTATCAATCGTGTGTTGGATTTTAAGCAGCTGCTCTTTAGCCTGCGTCTGTCTTTCGTTTCTTTGATTATCCTCAAAAAGATAGCCTTGGTTTATAAATTCGTTTAAGTCATCACATCTTTTCAGGAGAGCCTCAAAAACCTCTTCTGGTATTGGGTCCTTTTCTATTTTGTATTTGTGTTTTTCGTAAAAAGTTAGATTGATGGCTGCTTGACCATAGTTGATCAATTTGATTTGTTTGTTCTTTCCTTTTGCGTATTCTTCGAATTTTTCTTGGTATTTGCTATCGATAAAATGAATATTGATCCCGTTCGGAATAAGATTAACCTGATGAATTTTAGGATCGAGTGTAAGTTTGGGTAATTCAGAAAGAATGGATAAAAGTGTAGGTTTGGTTTTCATAAATACCTTGAAGGTAAACTGGGGTTAAGGGTTTTGATAAATTATTAAGATTGTCTGGGACTATACCTTCACTTTTTGAACCTCAGCATTCAAAATGTCCATAAGTGTTCCAAGTCCTTTTTTTAACCTTATTTGTTCATCAGTAGTGAAAGATTGTACCTGGCCTTTGATTTTGTGGTTTCTAAGCTTCTGGGTGAATCTTGACTGAGACATTCCCATTATTTGTGTTAGCGGTTTGATGCGAATGAAATTAAAAATTTCAGGATTTAAGTCATTCATGTTGGTTTCAGAATATAGTGTTTGCAAGTAGTAAATTCAAAATAGGTTGTATATCAAAACTAAATATTTAATTTGTTTTTTAAAAGAGTTTAAAGAATAATATTCTTAGAAAATGTGGTTGGTACCGCAAAAGAATGATTTTTTTCATCGGGGAGCGGCAAAGTTGACAAAATACGTGTTTTGTGTTGTCGGAAAAATGGCCAAAGTTGACGTAGAAATGTGGCTTGAATATTGTACTTTTTTAACTTAAAGAAATAGTAATCACGGCTTAATGGAGTTATAAGTTTTGTGTTTTAAAATAATCTTAAGACAGCTTTATGAAGGGAATTTTATTGATTTTCGTTATCGTTTTTAGTTCGATTTGGTGCTTTGGTCGGGAATTGAAACCATTGGCTACTTACGAGGCTTCACTGCAGAGTTATTATCAATCGGCTTGGAAGGCTGGAAGGGAAGAATTTAAGGATTTGAATCGGAAACCGTTCTGGGATTATGTGCCTGATGTCGGTTTTGGATGGGGTTTACCCATCATTAATTGGAGGTTATCGAATATTTTTCAATATAGGAGAGATCGGTTTTTGATGGATAGGCGGCTAAAGAGCCTTGACATGAAGATGGAGCTTGAAATGAACCAGCAGCTGCAGGCAATAGGTATAGAATATGAAAAGCTTTTATTGGAACAAGAAAGAATAAAGGTTGCCCAAGAAAAATATACTATTGAAGCTGCGATTTATGCGATTGGGGTAGAGTGCTGTGAAAAAAGAGAATGTACACCCGAACAGTGTAGAAAGAAGGATTTAGAACGATTTGAGGCTTCAGAGCGAATTCGGGTGATGCGGATTAATTATGACATTATGGTTTTAGAACTTGAAAAAATGGCTCATTTTGGGATGAAAAATGTACTTTTAAAGAACTAAAAGATTACTATCAATGCGATATTGCGACAAATTGTATGAAATTTTGGGGGCCGCAAAATCTCTTTTATTCCTACGTGCTCAAAACGCTTCGCGTTTTATTAAGATATTCATTCCGAAAATATTCCGAAGTGGTGGTTTTCCACATATACACCTAAACATCAATAATTTTTAATTATTTAAGAATTTGAGTGATTTGTGCAGCCTGTTTACCTTCATAGTAATCTGGTTTTTAGGCTATTATTTCACTTAAAGTTTCTTTAATACGACACCTTGTAAGAGAATCTACGACATAATGTATGGAATAAGTTGCTCTATTGCGACAGATGTGGTTTTTTATTGTGACATAAAGTCAAAATTAAAGCGGATTTTTTGAACCAAATATTATATTAAGAAATGCTAGTTTTTGACTTGTTTTTTTTGTCATTTCTTTTGAAACAGTGCTTTTGTATTGCTGAAACAGAATGCCTAATATTTTGCGACAAATTGTATCAATGTTTTCAGGTATTTTTTCTAACTAAAAATGGTGAGGAAGTTACTTTTTTGGGTGACAAAATGATTGATTTGTTCAAGAAAGTAGAGTTATTACGACAGAAGGTAAGAATGAACTAAGTTTTTTGGTAAAAAATTTTGATAAAATTGTATTTACTACTTATTTATCCCAGACAATTTGCGGGATATTGATTTAAATCAATTGATCTAACAGACTTTTAAAAATAGAAACTATACCAATAAACCTTATGACTCGAATCTTACCTAATGATGAATCAAATGTAAAAATTACGACTAGAGAACATAACTTTAATTTAATTAAATCGCTTGGAAGGCCAGCCCATAATTTCCGCTCGAAGCCCAACTATTTTATTAAAAAGGAGAACTGCTTTCAAGCTAATATCATTACCCTCAGCTATCAGGAATTTAGTTTGTTGGAGAGAAAGGTATGGCTTTACTGCATTAATCAGATTGAGCGGGATCCTATTGTTAATAACCTGAATCAGGTTTTTGAAATTCCGGTGAAAGAATTGAACTGTAATTATTCTCGCCTACAAGGACTGTGTGACACCATTACGAGTAAGAAGATAAATAGTCCGGACAAGGAAGGGTTTGGAATTATTGTTCCTTTTCCTGAAGCAAGGTACTATAAAAGAAAAGGGGTTGCGTACATCAGTTTGACCATGCTCTCAACGGTTATTCCCTACTTTATTGATTTAAAGAATAAGTATACCAAGTTTAATTTGGATGTAGTTCTGAGTTTGAAAACGGTGTATTCCCAAAGAATTTTTGAGATTGTAATGATGCATACCAACGGTCAGAGAAAGAATGCTTTTGAATACCAAATTCATGAGCTGCAACAGACTCTAGGATGCAACTATGATAATTATGCCGATTTTAAAAGAAGAGTACTGGATCCTGCAAAACAAGAAATTAAAGAAAAGACAGGATATGAAATTGAATATTATGAGACTGGAAAACTTGGAAGGAAGGTTTCAGAGATTCAATTTATGATATTTAGGAAGGGAAGAATGAATGTCGATAAAATTAAGGATGAGATTTATGCGTACTCCGTTCATGACGAAAAGGGTATCGTGGCCTACTGTCATGAGGTTTTGAGTATATATGAGTTCGGAAAAATGCAAAGGAAGAAAATAATGAATGATATGAAGATGATAAGGAAGTTTCTTTTGATTCATACCAGGATTATGGAGGGCGAAATAAAAATAAAAATCAGTGCCACAGCGTATATGGCTCAAAGTCTGGGTTTTGGGGAGAATAGAGGGTTTTTGAGGAATAGAATTTAAATTATGAGGGGTTAAGGTAAATTCTGGTTTTGAATAAGGATGTTCTGGAAATGTAGGCTTGTTGATTCTCTTTCGTGCCCTTGCCGGGCGGGCTTACTTTTTTTTTGAAAAAAAAGTAACAAAAAAAACATTTTCTGAACAATGATCCTCTGAGAAATTTTGGACAAATAAGCCCTCTAAATAATGATTGACTTTGCGGTCCAAAATTTCTCAACGGACTGTTCAGAAATTATTAGGAACCATAAGTTTTACATTTTAAATGCGTAATAAGATTATAATGAAAAGTCTAATAGAGAAAATATGTCGATACTTAATATTGTTGCATTAAAGGTTTATTTGTTGCTGCTAATCCAGTTTCAGGAGGCTCGGAGGGTTCAGATTTGTTTTTATGATTCGGAACGGCAACCTATTGATTTGCGGTATTATTGGATTGACACCAATGACACTGAAAAGGAGTACCCCATGCAAATGATGCAGCACGCAATTGATCAACATCAGGAAATGGTGGTTTGGAAGAAGTCTGTTCAAATTGTATTTCAGCGGAAAAATGGGGATTTGGGTTACTTTGGGCTGCATGTTAAACAGCCTGGCAGGTTTAATGTCATTATAAACGATGGAATTTATGTGAAGTGTAAATCGGATTGTGTGGGTTTTAGGAAGACGGTTTTGCCTGATGTGACGGTTGAGGCCCCCTAACCCCCAAAGGGGGAATTGGCCCCCCAAGCCCCCAAAGGGGGAGTTATTTAGATTGTATAAATTTGGTTATGGAATATAGAATTTTGGTTTTGGTTTTTTTGGTTGCTCACGTTTGTTTTGGTCAAGGTGGTCGGGTTGTGGGTGTTAAGGATGGAGATACCATTGAGGTTCTTGTTGATGGAAAGGCTATTGTTGTGAGGTTTGAGCATGTGGATTGTCCTGAAATCGGGGGTGGTCAGCCTTATAGTCGTGTGGCCAAGGAGTTTGTGTCTGACCTTTGTTTTGGTAAGGAGGTGAAGTTGGTCTCTAATGGGACAAAGGATCGATATGGGCGGTTGATTGCGGTAGTTTTAACTAAGGATGGTGTTAATGTTAATTTGGAATTGGTGAAGAATGGATTGGCCTGGCATTATAAGCGGTACTCAAGTGATGCGGTTTATGCTGATGCTGAGATTTTGGCAAGGACTAGGAAAGTTAATATTTGGAGATTTGAGGGGGCAGTGGCTCCATGGGAATGGGGTAAGAGGAAGAGAATTTAAGTAAAATATGGTTTGATGAGGTGCTGAGATAAATCTTTGTTTTTATATGCTTAGTGTTGCCCTCGCCGGGCAGGCCCTACTTTTTTTTGAAAAAAAAGTAGGCAAAAAAACACTTCTCAAATAATGATCCTCTTGAAAATTTTGAGGTGCCTGTCTGGTAATTTATCATTTAAGAACCAAAATTTTCAAACGGACTATTTGAGAAAATAGGGAACCATCAGTATTTATGAATTTCGTTTACCATAAACCTGTAACAAGACTTAGCATGTATTCAGAAACCAATTTTAGAAATTTATGGAGAATGAGTTTTTGAGTTTGGGGCAGATTGATAGTTTGTTGGGGTCGGTGAAGCTTACTCGGCATCGTCTGCAGATTTTGTTTTTGGCAGATGGTGGCCTTCGGGTTAGTGAGATGCTGAATTTGAAATGGGAAAGTTTGGATTTTCGAAATCGCACAGTAGTGGTGGCCACACTTAAGAAAAAAGAAAAAGGAGTGAAGCGGAGCATTCCGATGTCGAACCGTCTTTATGATTGTTTGGCTCAGTACATCGAAGAAATTAATGGCCGTGGTACAGGTTTTATTTTTAGTAAAGATGGTGGCCTCTCCCCTATTAGTCGCCAAGCGGTGAACAAAATGCTCAAACAGCTTGAAGGGATGAACCCTGAAGTTGAGGATGTGCATCCACATAAGCTAAGACACAGTTTTGCTACTAATCTCCGTGCCGCTGGTGCGGAATTAGAAGATATTCGGGATGCTCTTGGCCACTCCCGCCTTGAAACCTCACTTATTTATGCTCATCAAGACCAGGATAAACTTCGGTCTCTGATTAACCGACATCAAGATATAAAACCCAGTATTGGGGCCAGAATAAAGTCTTGGTTTTTGCCCAAGAAAAAAAGCCCTAAGGTGTCGGTGCTGGAATATGATGCTAATTATACCGTAGGACGTGAGGCCGAAGTCAAACGAATCGAAAGTGCTATTGAAAGGCATATCAATGTAGTTATATGCGGTTCTGTGGGTATTGGAAAAACGCACCTTCTAAATGCAATTAAGTTTAAGAAGACTGTTTTGGAGATAGACGATCTGAAAGATTTTCGGAAGTCATTGCTCAATATTTTGCTTTTTCTTTTTAATGGAGACAAAGAGGCTGCGGCCAAAAGGCTTTTTGATAAAAATGAACGTGACGACCTCCATAAAACCATTAATAAGGATAGTTTGAATAGTTTATGTGACTTGTTGATGCAAATTACTGTACCCAAAGAATACGTTCTTCGGATTGCTGATATCGATACGATTACACCCAGTGTGGTTAGGGCCGTGGAAAAGCTAAAGAATCATTTTGTGATTATTACTACCGTTAGGGAGATTAAAATGAACACTTTTTTTATTTATGATTTTGAGCGGATTACGCTTGAGCCCTTACCTCGTGTTGAAGGCATTCGGCTTTTTCACCGACTTTGCAACCAGCTGCAGTTTGAGAGTATGGAGCATGCCCGGAATAAGGTTTGGGATATTGCTCAAGGTAACCCGAAAATGATTGTGGAGCTATGCACCCGTCTTTCCAAAGAGGAATTCTTGGATACGGATGTGGTCTCTGAGATTTGTGATAATTATATTGGTCGGGAAACCCGAGAATTTGATATGAGTATTATCTTGTTTGTACTCCTTGGCGGTGTAATGGCACTTAAGTACATAGGAAATGAGAGTAATGACCCTGATTTAAGGATGATTGGTGGACTTATGGTGATCGTGATGTTGTTTGCAAGGAGCTTTTTTAAGATAAGTAAGCGGGTGGGGTTGTAGCCCCCTAGCCCCTTGTGGGGGAATTGCTCTTGGCCGAAACGTCGGATTGCCCCAATGGTAGAAGTGTCTTTCTATTTCCATTACCTTGTTCTTTCTTGGTGGCTTTATGATGAATTTTGGAGTTGTAGATTTCGTGTTTTAGGGCTATTAGTTTGCTTAAAGTTTTGAGTTGACTCAGGGGAAGAATCAATTTTATACCAATTATTTTATTTCAGTAACTTCTAATCCAATTGCATAAGTGTCAGGATTATTATCGGTTCTGTTATTAAGAAACCAACTATTAAAACCTCCATACTTGACCAATGAGTAACTGTCTGATTTTACCATTTTAACAGATAATTGAAATGGTTTATCTGGTTTTTCGTAAAAATCGCTAAAAGCGGTGAAGTTACCCTTTTTATCAATTTTACCAACCGTTTCTAGGCCAACAAAACACCCCTTCGTTGGCATAAGAATTGAACCTTCAATCTGAAAAGAATATTTTTGGGAATTTGTGGATATTCTTGCTATCAAGTCTCTTGTTAAAAGATCTTTTCCAGGAGTTTTATTATTATTTTCTTTTATAAATAGCCTTATTAAGAAGGCATCATAGTTTTTACTTTTATTTGCACCGATATTAATTTTAATAGTTTGGATTGTCCATTTCTTGCTTTTATCACTTGATGGTATAAAGGTACATATTGCCATTTTTCGTGGTAAGGATGAATAGTACGGTACTACTGAAAATCCTTTCAAATAACCTATTTCATGAATTTTTTCCTTATTTTTTCTTCCACTAACTTCAAGTTCGGGTAATTCGATTGTAGAAGGGTTGAGAAATATGGTTGCAGTTGATTTGGAGGGTACTATTGTGTCATTTTTGTATCCAATACATGAAATGACGTATTGTTTATCCAGATGTTCTAGAATTTGTATGTTACCATTTTCGTCGGAAAAACTACCTTTAAAATCAAAAAGTCTAGTATAGGTAACGTAAGGTATTACCTGGCCTGTTTCGGCGTTTACTATTTTTAAATTTATTGGATTAAATTGTAAGGAGAATAGATAAGAAAGCAAGAAAAGGACAATCATTTGACTAATTATTAATTAAAATTAAGGATAAATGTCATCCTACGTACCCATATTTTTCTTTTTCGCTTCTAGTAGTTATGGCAATTCCAAATAAATAAAACGTTTCGGTACCACCGATACACGCAGACACATTATGGGAATCATCTGGTGTTGCAACTGGGACACAATCATTGTTTGATTCCCATCCAAACCATTTTGCATAAGTTGGGGTGACGAGAAATAATGAGAATAGGATTGTTAAGAATAGGAATGAGTTTCTGAATTTTTTTCTTTTCATTTTGTTAGTGTTGTTTTAGTTTATAACTCAATATTAAGATGTTTTTTCGATTTACACAATTGTTTCGAATGTTTATTTTTGAGTGGCTATAGTTCCATCATTTGGCTCTTAGCAGGCGTATTTTCTTAGATCTTGTTCTATTGAGATTTCGGACGTTGAATGACTAAAGAATCATTTTGTGATTATTACCACCCATAGGGAGATTAAAATGAACACTTTTTTTATTTATGATTTTGAGCGGATTACCCTTGAGCCTTTAGCACGTGTTGAAGGCATGCGGCTTTTTCACCGACTTTGCAACCAGCTCCAGTTTGAAAGTATGGAGCACGCCCGGAATAAGGCTTGGGATGTTGCCCAAGGTAACCCGAAAATGATTGTGGAACTCTGTACCCGCCTATCGAAGGAGGAATTCTTGGATACCGATGTGGTCTCTGAGATTTGTGATAACTATATTGGTCGCGAAACCCAGGAGTTTGATATGAGTATTATCTTGTTTGTACTCCTTGGGGGTGTAATGGCACTTAAGTACATAGGAAATGAGAGCAATGACCCAGATTTGCGGATGATTGGAGGGCTGATGGTCATCGTGATGTTGTTTGCGAGGAGCTTTTTTAGGATAAGTAAGCGGGTGGGGTTGTAGCCCCCCTGTTCCCCTTTGCAAGGGGGATTTATCTTTTTTAATAAAGTATTGCGAATTTGGTATACATTGTCTAAGTTTACATCTGCGTAAAGGGATGAAATGTGTCCCTTTTTACAAACAGGAACTTAAATGGCTAACCCATACGGTTATTTGGAGGACTTTGTCAATGAAATGCGTTCTAATGGAAGGTATGCTTTTTCGTTGCAAGAAGTCAGAAATCGTTTTGAACAATCTGACGAGGCCATAAAAAAAGCCCTTCAACGATTAAAGAAGAAAAAAGAAGTAGCCTTAATAAGAAATGAGTTTTATGTAATTATTACACCTGAATATAGGAGTAAGGGTATGTTACCGCCGTCGATGTTTGTGGCGGATCTTATGAAGTTTTTAAATAAGGATTATTATGTAGGGCTGCTCAATGCTGCTTCCTATTACGGTGCTGCTCATCAGCAACCTCAGGTATTCTCAATAATAACCACCAAACCGAGCCTAAGGAATATTGACAAGGATGGTCTTAAAATAAATTTTAACATTAAAAAAAGCTGGGATAAAGAAAGTATCGTAAAAAGAAAAGTGGATACTGGCTATATCAATGTTTCCTCAGAGGAACTCACGGCTTTGGATTTGGTAAATTACTATGAGGTTGTTGGTGGTTTTAATAGGGTGACTACCGTGTTGGAGGAGCTGAAAGAAAGTATTGAAGTAAATAAACTGATACAAATTTCACAAAAGTATGAGCAAGTAGCTGTTGTACAGCGGTTGGGATATTTGTTGGAACATGTTTTGGGTGATATAGAACTGAGCGATGCCCTTTATGCTTGTTTAGAGACTAAAGATTTTTACCCGATTTTGTTGAGACCTCAAAAGAATAAACCAGATAGTATGATTACAGGGAACAGGTGGAAGGTGGTAGCGAATGTTGAAATAGAGACTGATATATGATACCACAGTCGTACATAACTGCATGGCGAAAGCAGGCTCCTTGGCAGGAAAACTACCAAGTGGAGCAAGATTTGATTATTCAGAGGGCATTGATAGCTTTGTTTAATGATGATTTGATAAAAGACCGGCTGGCTTTTCGAGGTGGGACGGCTTTGCACAAACTCTATTTGGCACCGGCGGCCAGATATTCTGAAGATATAGATTTGGTGCAGATCAAAGCTGAACCGTTTGGAGAAATTATTGATAGAGTGAGAGTGCAGTTAGCGTTTTTAGGTACACCAAGAGTTAATCAGAAATTACACAATAACACAATAGTTTACCGTGTGTTGTCTGAAGACGATATACCTATTAAACTAAAAATAGAAGTTAATACTCGGGAACATTTTAGTGTTTATGGTTTACAAAATGTACCTGTTAAACTAGAGTCTGATTGGGATAATGGAGAGGCACTTGTACCTACATACGGCTTGGATGAACTATTGGCCACCAAACTTAGGGCCTTGTACCAACGAAAAAAAGGACGTGATTTGTTTGATTTGTGGTATGCTCTTAAGAATGCGAATGTAGATACTGAGCGGCTAGTTGCGGCATTTAAGCATTATATGCATGAGGAAGGTAATGCTGTTACGCAAAAAGATTTTATGGAAAATATGGAAAAGAAGATTGAAGATGCTGATTTTGTGGGAGATATGAATGGATTGCTTAGGAGTGGCATATCATATGATATCAATGAAGCTTATGAATTTGTAAAAAAGGAAATTTTGGAAAAGATATAAAAAGATTATGATTTCAACAGAAATAAAAAATAAAGTACAATTACTTTGGGACAGACTTTGGGCGGGTGGTTTATCAAATCCCATAACGGCGATTGATAACATATCCTATTTGATATTTATGAAACGGTTAGAAAAGTTTCATCCAGAAGTCCCAAACAAAGTTAAATGGAGTGATTATAATAACTTACAAGGAATTGAACTCAAATTAAGAGTAGAAGAAGTTTTCAATTTTATTCAAAATGATTTATCAGCCAAGGATGAACCATTTGCGATAGAAATGAGCAATGCTCGATTTGCCATAATTACTCCTTCTTTACTAGAAGAAGCTATAAGGATAATTGACGATATTTTTTACTTGGTTGAAGAAGAGGAAAGGCAGAATCAACATTTTCAAGATTTATTAGGTGATGTATATGAATATCTATTAAGAGCGACAAATGAAGCAGGTAAAAATGGGCAATTCAGAACGCCCAGACATATCATTCAAATGATGAATGAACTAGTAGCTCCAAATATTGATACTGAAGATGCGAAAATTTGTGATGTAACTAGTGGGAGCTCTGGGTTTTTAGTTGGTGCATTTCAATACATTCTTAAAGAAAACAGTGATAAGATTATTCTTGACGAGGAGAATCAGTTGGAGAAAGGGCTTGATGGTAAAAAACTAACCGTAAAAAAGAAAAAACAGTTAAAAGAGAATGCATTTTTTGGTTTTGATATTGATGCAACCATGGTGCGTATAGGAATGATGAATATGATGATGCATGGTATCGAAAAGCCACATATTATTAATTTGAATTCCATCTCTGATGAATATGAAGAGTATTATTATGAATTTAACAAGAAGTCCTTTACACCGGAACAATTATTAAAGGGTGAAGAAATTAAATACCACGATAAAATATTTTCATCTTTGGGAAAAGAGGAGTTTTCACACATTCTCGCAAACCCTCCTTTTGCTGCTAAGGTCAATAGTAAATCGATAAGTAAAAATTTGAATCGAATTTATGACATAAAGGAAGGAAAAACACAATCATTACAAACAGAACTTTTATTCTTAGAACGTATCATATATATGCTGAAGAAAAATGGAAGAGCTGCGGTAATTATACCCGAAGGAGTCCTATTCAATTCTGGAAAAGCGTATAAAACTGCTCGTGAAATATTATTAAAAGATTGCGACTTAGAAGCGGTAATTTCATTACCGAGTGGTGTATTTTATCCATATACAGGAGTTAAAACTTCCATACTTTTATTTACTAAAATGCAATTTGATTCTGATATATATTACACAAAAAAAGTATGGTTCTACGGTATGGATTCAGATGGTTACACTTTAGACAATAGTAGAAAAAAAGTAAGAAATGATTTTCCACTGCCAGAAGTAATAAACCAGTTTGAAACCCGAAATCATAAAAATAATCCTCAAAAAGATCGTTCACAAAAGCATTTTTATGTGGATCTAGATGTAATTATTGAAAATAAATTTGACCTAACTTACAATAGATATCTTGAAATAAAATATGTCCCAAAAAACTATGATCCACCAAAGGATATTTTAGGAAAAATAATTGAATTAGAAGAAATTGTTTTTAAAAACCTTAGCGATTTAAATAAAATTATTAAATGAAAGAAATAGCTCTAGGTGACTTGTGTAATGTATTTGGGGGAAAACCCAATCCGAAAACAGAAAAGGCATTTTCAGAAAGTAATGGATTACCATTTGTTAAAATGAAAGACTTAGGATCTTATCATTTAACCACAAATCTTGTTAAGACAGAAAAGAAATTAGACCTTGAATATGCAAAATTTAATGGCTTTAGAATAATAAAAAAAGGTTCAATTCTACTTCCTAGAAGTGGCTCAGTAGGTTTAAATCACAGAGCGATTATTGGTACAGAGGTGTATATCGTAAGTCATATTTTTGCATTGGAAATTCTTGACGATAAAATAATTAATAACTTTTATTTATATTACTATCTACTCAATATAGATTTAGGTCTAATAGCAAATAAAACAACAGGATTAGATTCGATTACGAAGGAAAGGTTGGAGCAAATAAAAATTCCAGTACCTGAAATTGATGAACAAATCAAAATTGTGACTCTTTTAAATTCAATTCAGGATATTGAAATCAAAAGAAATAGAAATGAGAAGTCGTTGACAAAATTACTTTATTCAGCATTCTACGACCTTTTTGGAGATCCGATTAATAACACTTATGAATGGAAAACAATTAAGAAACTTTCAGAATTAGGAGTTTGGAATACAGGAGGGACACCTCCTACTAAGTCAGGAGAATATTATCTCGGAGAAATTCCTTGGTTTACTTCAGGAGAGCTGAACGAAACTTATATAGAAGAAAGTAAAAAATATATTACAGAAGATGCAATAACGAATTCTAGTGCTAAACTTATTCCAGTATATAGTATTATGATAGGTATGTATGATACTGCTGCATTTAAGATGAGTATAAATAAGATTGAGTGTAGTTGCAATCAAGCTATAATATACGCAAAACTGAATGACGATAGATATACATTATACGTTTTCTATGCTCTTAAACTTTCAAGGGAATATTATTTACAAAAGCGACGGGGAGCCAGACAGAAAAATTTGAGTTCAACGTACATAAAAGATATTTCTATCCCTATTCCCAATGATTTTCTAACTGTTGAAAAATTTGAAAAAATTCATACTATTATTGATAATCAAATAGAAAAAAGCCACAAGATAAAAGAATTATTGGGATTGTTATTTAATTCATATTTAGAGCATCTTTTTATTGGTAAAAATATTGGTTCTGATTTTATATTATTTAATACTAATGCATTAAAAAGCTTAATTAAAGACTTTAATGAATGCAATTTTGTCAACAAAACAGATTACGATTCAAAACGAGATTTATTATTCGATTTGTTAGAACAATCTGAAATGCAAGCTCGAGGGTTAAAGCAATATCTAAATATCGATAATGCTAAAATTGAATTACAGGTAAAATGAAATTAGTCCGTTTAAGCCTATTTGAAAAGTTCCGAAGCCTTGATGAAATAAAAACAGATCAAGGGAAGGAGAATTTTACCATAATTTTTAGAGAAGATCAGCCATGTGAGGAATGGAGTAATTTTCACCCATTCTGTTTTGCTGGACTAAATGGAAGTGGAAAATCTAATGTTTTGGAAGCCTTATCAAATATTTTCTACCATTTGGAATGTTGTACATTAGATATAGAGGCTTCGGATTATCTGCAAAGTGATTTTAAAAAAGAATTATCCGATCCAGTTGCGTATGAATTAGAGTATTTCATTATTCCCCGTGAAGCAGAGAAAGAAGTAGAAAACTATCATAATGTAATAATTAGGAAAAACAAAGGCGAAGTTCCCCAAATAAAAATAAAAGCCTTGGACCAATCTATCGAACCTGAATATCTAGATATTTCACGTTATATCCGAAGTTATTTACCAGAATTTGTAATTGGCTATTCGTCAGGAGAAAATGAAATATTGAGTCTTCCCTTTATTAAATCTCGAATGTTACAGTTAGATGAGTATATCTATCATTTAAGGAATAGAAAAAAACTTGTCTTGGATTATAAGCTAGAAGAGAAACCAGAGAGTAGTTTAGTATATATGGATTATCATATGAGCCAATCAATTCTTTTAGCTAACTTTCTTTTACAAAATGATGATACAATCGAACCAATCAAAGAGCAGTTGAACATTGACAAACTACACAGTTTTCGATTGGTGATAAACAACCTTAAATTATATTATGACAGCGAAGATCCTGAATTAGGATATCTTTTACCATTAGTAGAAGAAACATTGGATAAATTGCGTAAGTGTGCAACAGCGAAATTCACACAACTCGCTGAAAATGAAAGAGGATATGAATACGAAATATTGGATTTTTATTTCGATGAGAACAAGGAGACTAAAGAAAGTGTTTTAAGAACTGCATTCAAAAAACATTTTGAAACACCATTACAGCTGTTTAAAGCTTTTCAGGTTCTTACTTTACTCAATATGAGAGTAGTTGATAAAGAACTCAAGAAAGAATTATATAATTCCGAAAGTTTGTATGCCATGTATAAAATACCTTCTTTCAAGGAGCAGGAGCATATTTTTCTTTTCCATTTATTCCAGTTGAAAAAGAAAAATTCTGATGACAAAATGCTTTTGAAAGCATTTTCTGACGGTGAACACCAGTTTTTACATACTATGGGAATATGCCTTTTGCTAGGAGATAAAAGTACTCTGATGTTACTGGATGAGCCTGAAACGCATTTTAACCCTGAGTGGCGTTCAGAATTCATCAGTGTATTGAAGGAATGCTTAAGCAAGAGTGGTACAAATAATTTAATGAGAGAAATCCTTATTACTTCTCATTCACCGTTTATTATTTCGGATTGTTTTCCTGATAAAGTAATTGTATTTGATAAAGGAAATCAACCACAAAATGCACAAGATTTGGATATAGACACTTTCGGGACATCAGTTAATATTTTGACGAACAAAATTTTTAAGCGAAAGAATACGATAGGAGAATACTCACTTAAAAAGTTGAATGCCTATAGGGAAAGGTTTATACAGACTAAAAATGTTGAAGAGTTAATTGAGGAGTTAAATTCTGAGTTGGGGGACTCAATAGAGAAAGTTCTATTAATAAAAGAAATGACGGAAATAATTAAGGAAAGATGATTAGACCATATAGACATATTAATTCTAAGTTTCACAAGATTCAATCATTTGTGAACCACTTATTTCTAGATGTAATATTTCGAGCTCCTTATATAGCAAATCCAACATTTGACACATCATTGGTTCTTTCTAAATATAGGCCATTATTAGAAGCGGTAAATGACGAATACTTACTACACCCATTAAGGGAATGCTATAAAACATGTAAAAATCTTTCGAAGAAGCATTTAAAAATATTAAAAAGAGGAGTCCATCAGAATAATAAAATTAGAATATTGTGTAATGGGAATTTGACTCCATTAGAATATTCTGATATTGACTTAATAGATGAAAATTTAAGTAAACAAATCAAAACATTTTTTGACAAACTTTATGACGAGGCTGTAAATAAAGCAGTTTTTTATAATAAATACGGAAAAATTGAGGACTATTATAAAAGTATCGTTGGCAAATCAAGGACTTGTAGATGTTGTGGGATAAATAAAGTTTTAATAAAGTTTCACTCTAAAAGAAGTGCATTAGACCATTATTTACCAAGAAATCATTTCCCATTTACTTCCATAAACACAAACAATTTATTACCAATTTGTGACAATTGTAATAGCAAATACAAATTAGCGGAAAATACCATTTTTGAAATAATAAAACGGAATAGTCGGATTGTTTCAAAGACGAGAAAGCGGGCGTTTTTTCCATTTAGCAAAATTGTTCCATTTCCAAGAATAGATGTAGAAATCACACTAAATAGGGCTCTTTCCGAAGATTTGGAACCAGCTGATATGAATATTAAATTAAAATGTCAAGGATATGAAGAACAAATAGATACATGGGATCGGCTTTTCGGTATAAAAGAAAATTACCTCGTTGAGTGCTGTTCTGAAGAAATGTATTCGTTTTATGAAGAGCAATATATTGCAGACTTAAATTTTGGAAAAACCCATCAACAATATTTAGATACCTTAGAGTCTAATCGCTTATTTGATATGAATTTTTTAAGAATTGCATATTTGAAAGGATTAAATAATTATAGTTCAAATAGTTAAATTAACCTATCAGTATTTACCCTAATATCAAGTTTCTTTATCCTATTTTCATTTTCCATTCTAATATTTTCTAAACTCTTTTTTTAGGTCAGGAAAAGATTATACATTTAATATCTAACAATGTCGATTTTGAATTTTGAGGAGTTCATATCGGCTTGGTATGGGATGCAATTACAGTAATTTAGGTCTTGGAGGATTTCTAAGATTTTGGTTTTTTGGTCCTCTGGGCAGTTGATGCCGAATATAATCCCTGTAACCAATGCTTTGTCAAAAGAGTAGGTTTTGGCTCCTCCTTTTTCAGTAGTACATCGCCACTCGAACTCGTAATCCCAATCTTCAGATTTAGAGGCCATCATCCTTGTCAGTAAGTTACCTAAGCCATTGGATTTGTATTCTTCCATACTGTAAACAGGGTATTTGTCAAAGTACATCACAGGAATTAGGTTGTCCCTGAAGAAACTCGGTGTTTTCATGTCGAATTCAAGACAGATACCAGAATGGGAATGAGCATAATGTGCCCACATGAGTGGAGAATCCCTTACTTCAGAAAAACAAGTCACTCCCATTTGCATATCCAATATAGAAAGTACTAATGTATTTAGAAATTGGTTGATCTCTTTTGTCGTTTTGAATGAGCCATTGAATATGTCGGTTTTGTCGAGCAGAGGTACTAACTGTGGGAAATAATGGTTAAGGTTTTCATTTATTTGGATAGTACTTTTTCCAAAATTGATGTTGAGTTTACAGTCGAAGGGGTCACTGAAACCCGATGGTTTTGAAAAGTAAATGGCTTGTTCGGTTAAGACCTTAAAGGTGAATTCATTGATAGGATAGTATTTATATAGTTTTCGGGGGATTAATTTCAGTGCCTCTTTTTCGGTCATTTTATGTGTGTCGACCTCGATTTGTTCAAAGCTTCGTTTTCGGAGTTTCATTTTTTGGTAAATTGGGAGTTTAAGTTTTGGAATTGGTTTCTTATGCTATTTAATGCTTTATTGTTATTATTTACATATTTTTCATGAGATTTAAGTATTTCGGTAGCCTCTTTGAGAGGCAATACATTGCGAAGAGCTTAGTTCGTCAGGCCTACTTCGCCAGGCCCAGTATGACACCCTTCGGCAGGGTTACTTCGGCAGGCTCAGTAATGACACAGGGTGACACATGGCGTCGGAAAACTGAGACGCCAAACATGGCGTCTTTACCTAAGGTACTTGTAGATGGTGGGTTTACTGATGGCAATTTCTTCACAGATGGCTTTGATGGTGTATTTTTTGGAGTTGTACATGTTATTTGTTGTTTTTGGTCGGACAGTTTGTTGTGCCTCCCTCCTACTCGGCCTCTGGCTCCAGCCGCTGCTAGTCCGGCATTGGTTCTTTCTCTTATTAAGTTTCGTTCGAACTGGGCTAATGCTCCGAATACATGGAGGACTAATTTACCTGAGGGCTTTTATTGTTTGTACTATTGCGATATTCTGGATTAATTTATTTTCTTTGGTTTTTCGGGATTTGATGGGGATTAATATACTTTCAGGTCCGACTAATGGTCTGACCGTTAGTTTTCATTTTACTTAAACTGTAGGTGCTTCTTAAGGAATTAATAAATTAGATATCGATTTTCAAGATATGTTTCGGTTTTGATAAGCATCCGGTCATCCCCAAAAGTAAATTTTAAGAATAGCCGATAATACGACTATTGATCTTGAAAAAGCAATAGTTTTTCGATTTAGTCTCTTTAGATGTGTACGCAGTGTCAAATTCATACGTTCTATGGAGTTGGTCGCACGATTTTTGCTGTTATGAATTTCATTTTCTATTAGGTGTTTGTAATTGTTTAGTTTGTCGGTGTATATCATTTTGGGATTTGAAAGAGTGACGGTTTTAATAACCATTGAAAGCGTTTTGTTGGTTCTTGCTCCCACATTGAAACTTACTATTTTCTTACTTTCCTTTTCTAAGGCATAAACAATCCAAATGAGCTTGTTCTTATTACCAGTAAACGACCGCATTTCATCTATTTCGTAAGTTTTGCCTGTAGAAATGGACGGTTGGGTGATATTGGAAGCAATTTGTTTAATTCTTTTGAGCAAAGTAGTGGATGAAATAGCTAATAATCTGGCAGTGCTCAAAATTCCCACACCCTCTTTAGTCAACGAAACAATATTTTGGTTAATATCTTGTTTATAAGCCATGTAAGTATAAAATTCAACTTTTGTAGTATTACATTTTTTACAAAAATATCGTTGTTTTTGTCTTGAATCTTTACCATATTTTATTAAGGTAAGCATCACATTTTCAGCACTTTATGTTTTTACCAACATGTTTGGAACATGAACATGCTAAAGAAGCCATTTTGGTTGATTTAAGGAGATTAATAGTATCTTGTTAAGACGCAATATATCCTGAAAAATCATCCTTTAGATTGATAAATTGGCTATTTATGATTGAAATGGGGTCACCAACACTTTTGACACATTACCTATTCAGTTATACTACTTTCTCGGAGTTTCGTGTAAAGTATTCCTCTCATCACCAATTATTGTATTTTTATCACCTTTGAAGCTGCTTGGAATTTTAATTAGAAAGCGAAACTATTTATTTTAATTGAATTTCATTTTTACGTGCTAAAGATGTTTTTTAAATACACTGAACGTTTAAAACAAATTAACCACCTCGTCAAACAAAAATTAGCAGGATACCTCGCAGAATTTGCCAAAAAACACGGAGTAACTGCAAGCACTTGGTACAAAGGGAGAGATACTCTAATAAATGATTTGGGACTACCGAATTATTACTACCCAATACAAAAAACCTATTTTAAACAGAGGAAGGTACATTTAAAATGGGTTTAAAAGAATTTCTTATTACCCAAATTTGAATATTTCTTCTGAAGATACTCTAGAAAATATTTTCTAAAACTATAAGTTTGTTTCAGCACGACAATATTTTGTTACACGAATTATCAACGCAAATGACGCTTCTAGTTACCTTGAAATACAATTAAATGTATGAAAACAATATTAAATTTGGACGCCAGATGGGTGGTATTGGTAATTTCTTTGACAACGTTACTAGCAATAGTTTATTTACTATTTGTAGAACAAATAATTTGGAAGAATAACTTTGGATTGGTGTTTACTGTAATTAGTTTGGTTTGCACCTTAATTCTTTCTTCTGCGATGATCTACGATAAAAATAAGACTAAAGGATAGATATATAAGTGCAAATATTTGACAATAAAGTAATTAACTAGAATTTTGATGTACAGTTATAAAAATGATTAACTGAAACCTTTTGATTGAAAATACATATTTATGAAATTTTATAAGCCCTTAACGTTTTTAATAACCTCCCTATTACTGGTCACGAATCTAGATACAAATGCTCAGATATTAAATGAGTATTCGGAAATAGTATTTAAACGAGCTGAGTTGTTAATGGGAATTGGTAGTTGGCAGAAGTTAAATATACGCATTAATGGAAAATCTTCTATTAAATTGAAGGAGCACTCAACCGAATCTATTTTGATACCTGCTGGAGAAAATTCGATTTCTGGCCAAATAACTAGGTCTACAAGCTTTAACCTGCATACCGAGCCTAATATGATTTACTATTTACAGGCAAAAATTGGTGGGCTATTTTTGGATAAGCCCAAGTTTAAGTTGGTAAGGGTGGTATCGAAAACACCATGGTTATAGCAAACCTAAACCCTCTGGTACGATTAATTTTGGAACATACAGTTTGAATATAATATATTAAAGAGGACTAGAATAATAGTGGATTCATGAATAAACTACTCATTTAGATCTTCAATTAAATTGATACTTATAGATGGCTTCATTGTTGAATCCCCTTGGATTTGTAAAGTTCCTTTTGCTTTTTTTTAGCTAAGTTGAAAATAAAGAAACTCTAACCGTATTTTTTCTTACGAATTGACAGTGGAAATGTATTTGCCTAGAAATTTTTGAGTTCGCTGAAAATGACTGCAAAACGCATTTTTAATTAGTAAGTATCAATTTTTAATGGTTATATTAGTTGCACATAGAAAATCTCTAAGTCAACTTTTTTAGTTCAAACAGCCAAAGATAGGTTGCTCTATAAGTATCGAAAGGATAAGGGTTATTAGGATTTATGTAATGTTTACCAGAGTATAAATATTTTCATTTGTTCATCTGAGCCCCAATTAGAACCGAGGATCTTGAAGTTAAATGTTTAGAATAGTTTATCATCTCAAATGGAAAGATTATTGAAAAAATAAACACTTGGAATAAATTAATTCTAGATGCAACATATTTAACTAGGTAAAATTACGCAATAAAAATTTAAGATTATATTATATTAATGAAAGCATATTTTAATTCATTTTCTATATTATCCGAGAGCGAGCTAATATTATTGGATAATCATGTTATTGAAAAAAACATTAAAAAGGGAGACTTTTTGATAAAAGAAGGTAAAATATGTAATGAAATAGTATTTATTGAGAGTGGAATTTTGCGTTCATTTTATATTAACAATACCGGTGACGAAATCACATATTGTTTTAGTTTTGAAAATCAGCTAATGTCTGCTTTTTCTAGTTTTATCACTAATAACCCAACTGAGGAAAATATACAAGCAATAGTTGACACGAAACTTTTCGTTTTAAAAAAAAAGGATATCGAAGTACTTTATGAAAATAGTTTAGCATGGCAAAAAATTGGCCTCATATTAACTGAATTGCAATTTGTACAACTTGAAGAGCGATTTGTTTCCTTTCTCAAATTATCTGCAAAACAGCGGTACGAAAATTTATTGAAAAATTATTCACGTTTAATTAATCAAATCCCATTGAAATATTTAGCAACTTATTTGGGAATTACTCCTCGTCATTTGAGCAGAATACGTAAGTATGATTTATAGACAAATGTCTTCTTTACGTAGATTTAAACACAATACTTTTGCATTATAATTAAACGAAAGATGAAAAAACTTCCATTTATTTTATTTATCTTATTTGTGAATCCAATTTTTTCGCAGACTTCTAATCCAATCATAGGTACTTGGTTAACCCAAGACAAGAAGGCACACGTTGAAATAAATTATATCAATGGAAAATATCACGGAAAAATTGCGTGGTTGAAATTTCCATTCAATCCAAAAAACAATAAATATTTGATGGATGAAAATAATCCAGATCCCTCAAAAAAAGGAATGCCTTTGTTAAACTCTTTAATTCTATGGGATTTTATAAAGGAGGGAGATGAATACGTCAAGGGTAAAGTGTATGATAGCAGGGATGGAAAGACATATTCTGGAAAGTTATGGCTTAACAATGATTTTACTCTTAAAATGAGAGGTTATTGGGGTTTATTTTACAAAACCGAAACCTGGACAAAAGTTAAGTGAATTATTTAGAATCCTTTTAAGAATGGAAATTCTGAAAATAATTAAAACTTTGAATCGGAGCCCAAAAGTATATTTTATCTACGAATTGGTGGTAAAGTAAGCTTTTAAGGTGTAAGAAGGAATTATTTAAGGGCACAATTTAAATAATTGTTTATCATCGTAGAAAACATCAAATCAAATAGCTCTAAAATTTTGTAATCCATTTTTTTATTCTTTAGAGACGAAAACACATTATATAAGTCTCTCGCATTTTAATTTATAACAACCTTTTGACTTTTAATTAATATGGTTCAAACAATATTAGGAGCAGGTGGATCGATTGGTAATGAGTTGGGAAAAGTATTATTGGACTACACCTCAGACATAAGGTTAGTAAATAGAAATCCCAAACGAGTAAACTCCACGGATATTTTATTTCCTGCTGACTTAACCAATAAAGATGATTTATTCAGATCGGTAAAAGGTTCTGGAATTACATATGTAACAATTGGTTTTCCGTACAAAACAAAAGTTTGGAAAGAAAATTGGGTTCCATTTATCAAAAATGTTATTGCAGCTTGTTTGGAGTACAAGTCCAAACTTGTATTTTTTGATAATGTTTATGCTATTGGACGGGATAATATAAAGCATATGACTGAAAATTCTCCAATAAGTCCAACTAGTTTGAAAGGAGAAGTACGAGCAGAGGTTGACAGGCTTATTTTGAAGAGTATTGAAAAAGATAATTTACAAGCTATTGTTGCAAGAGCACCAGATTTTTTTGGAGGGAGTATTAAAGCTAATAGTATTTTAATGAATTTAGTATATAATAATCTTGTAAAAGGTAAAAAACCACAATGGTTTTGCAATTCTAAAGTTATTCACACGATGGGTTATGTTCCTGACCTGGCTAAAGGAACCGCAATTTTAGGCAACTCCCCTGAGGCATATAATCAAATATGGAACTTACCCACTGATAGTGAGAAAATAACAGGAGAAGAATGGATAAATCTATTTGCAACGGCAATGAATACAAATAAGCATTATTATACTTTACCGAATTGGTTATTAAAAACGGTAGGACATTTTGATTCAGTCATGAAAGAATTGGCGGAGATGAATTACCAATTTGATCGAGATTATTTCTTCGATAGTAGTAAGTTTAACAGCTATTTTAATTTCACTCCAATAAAAAATGCAGATGCTGTAAAACAAGCAATTGAACAAATGAGTAAACCAAATTAGAGGTAGATTCTATTTTAAAAAAGATTATACTATGAATATATTTATAACAGGTGCTTCCGGATTTATTGGTAGTAATATTGTCAAGCGACTTTCAGCACACAATACCTTTTACGCAATGTGCAGGACCGAATTTGCGGCAGAAAAGGTGAGGCTTATTGGTGCCATTCCTGTATACTGTGAACTTGGACATGTTGAAGCTAAACACTTGAATAATTGTGATATGATAATACATGCAGCGGCATTTACTAAAGAATGGGGAACTAGAGAAGAATTTTGGCAAACGACAGTGGATGGTACGAAACAACTCATTGAGATAGCAAAGAAAAGTAAAATTAAACGTTTTCTACATATTAGTACTGAAGCCGTGTTGTTTGTAGGTAATGATTTAAATTATATTGACGAATCCTATCCTTTGCCTAAAAAAAGTAAGTTTTTATATTCTGAATCGAAATTGGAGTCTGAAAAATTGGTTTTAAATTCAAATTTAGATGGGGTTTTTGAAGTAATGGTAATTAGGCCTAGATTGGTATGGGGCCCAGGAGACCAAACCATTTTACCCATCTTGGTTAATATGGTTAAACTTAATAAATTTACTTGGATAAATGATGGTTCTAATAAAACTAGTACAACGCATATATATAATTTAATAGAGGGAATTAAATGTGCTTTAGAAAACTGGCGGTCCAATCAAATTTATTTTATCACGGACAAGGAGATAAGTACCTACAAAGATTTTTTGAGTAGGTATATTGCAACGAAAAAAGCATTCCCTTCAGACAAAAATATTTCTAAATTTGTTGTGCGGACTTTGGCAAACGTAGTAGAGTTTTTTTGGCAAATATTTAAAATTAAAAATACACCACCCATCACGAGATTGGCTGCGTATATGTTATCCAGCAATTTTACAATAAATCATCAAAAAGCAATCATTGATTTGGGGTATAAACCAGTTATAACATTGGATGAGGCATTTCGTGAGCTAAATCATGATTAAAACGAACACTTGCAAATAATAAATATATAAAGCTTGAATTTCATAGTACAATGCTAATTTTAAGCAATTAAGATTCCTCTTTAAGTTCTCGTGCTTTATCGGATTTATCCAGAAAGTTTTAGATTCAATTACAAATTGTTGTTGTGTTCATAACTAGATGCTTTAGTCAGAAGGATAAATATAGTTTTAAAAAATCAAATAATGTAGTTATATATTCTTAAAGGAATTTGAAAAGAGGAACCGTATTTTAAGTGGCTTTTTCAGGGGTCAACTCTCATTTGGCCTTTTTTTTCAGTAGGTGACTTTAAAAAAAAGTGTCCCTTTTTAAAGATATAGATCTATCTCAGGCAAATTTAAATTGAATTCTGTCCATATCTTACTCGAAACTTTCTGCTCAATCTGAGGTTTAATATTCGCATATCAAACTAAAAGGAATAGTAAAATATCCAAATTACATTAATCGAGTATATTATAAATATTATTGTGAGGTATTTGTTGTAATCTACCATTCAATAAGAATTTGATTATGCTTTTTTCAAAACAGAAATCAGAATTTAAAGATTTTTTTTATACAAAAGTTCGAGTACCAGAAAAGTTTTCTCTAAATTCTTTTGGAGTGCAATTGTTTCGTGCCTTAAAAATGCGATTAAAATAGGATAAATTATTAAATCCAGTTTGAAACGAAATCTCTGCTATGGTGTGAGTTGTATCAATCAAAAGGCGAGAAGCATGACCAATTCTAATTTGATTTAAACTATCTATAAATGTCTTTCCAGTACGTTTTTTAATAAATCTACTAAACGATACTTCTGCCATATCAACTAATTTTGCAATTTCCTCTAAGCTGATATTTTTATCAAAATTGGCTCGCATATATTCAAAGGCTTTTTCAAGCCTACGGCTGTTATATGAAAGAGCGTCGCCAGAAAATGTTATATTTGATAGCGTTCGCATATTTCGGGAAATAGACAAATCATGCAAAATCGACATCAATTCTAAAACCGAATCAAACCCGCTCTTTTGGTGTAAATTCAAGAATCGTGGTTTAAGTGCTGTTGCTGTTTCGAATGAAAAGAGAATTCCTTTTGCGGAACGTTCTAATAATGTCTTTATAAAGTTCAGTTGATTTCTACGTAAAAATTTATCATCAAATAAATCTCGGTGAAACTGAATTGTAACTTCGGTTATTTTCTCACTTTGGCATTGATGTGAAAACCAAGCGTGTGGCAGATTACTGCCTACTAAAACTAATTCTAATTCATTTATTAAGTCAGAATGGTCACCCACAATTCTTTTAGCATTTTTGGCATTCATGATGAAGTTTATCTCAAATTCCTCGTGCGTATGTAACGGAAAATTAAATTCTGATTTCACTCTTGAAAAATAAGTGAAACAGTCACCTTGGGTAAGAGGAGTAATTTCCCTAATTATTGTTGCCATTAATTTTAGTTTATTTTAAGGATAAAATAGTACTATGTTTGTATATAATACTACTACAATATATTCACTTCTAGTAAAACAATATATGTTAAAAATTATGCAAATATATTGATATAATTATATTACATAAAAATAACATTATATTTAAATCGATAAATTAGATTATTAAGTGTTATGATTGGATAAAATATTACTATATCTAAGTATTACTATGTGTATACTTTTGTATCAGTAATTATTCAAAAACAATCAATATATGAACATTAAAAGGACTCTTTACTTTTGTTTACTAATATTTTACAGCACACTTAATACCATAGCCCAGAGACAAAAGATTGTTACTGGGAAAGTGACAGACAAAGCAGGTGAAGGTTTACCAGGTGTAACGATTAGAATTAAAGATACACAATTTGGCACAAGTACAAATGCACAGGGCGAGTATTCTCTAAATATTACCGATTTGACAAAAACGCTTGTAGCGACATCGATTGGTTATATAACTACTGAGGTTGCAGTTGGTAATCGTTCAACAATTGATATTATCCTTAAAAGTAACAACCAAGAATTGTTAGAATTGGTAGTTGTTGGTTATGGGACAGCTAAAAAAAGCGACCTAACTGGCTCGGTTTCTTCAATGAAGTCTGAACAAATCAACCAAATTGCTACACCAAATGTTGGACAAGCACTTCAAGGCCGAATGGCAGGCGTAGATGTATCGGCCGAATCAGGGGAGCCAGGTTCAGGTGCCCGAATCCGAATTCGTGGAGTTGGTACAATAAATAATTCAGACCCATTATATGTTGTTGATGGTTTTCAAACAGGCGATATTTCATTTTTGGCACCCGGTGATATTGAGTCAATTGAAGTGTTAAAGGATGCTTCTGCAACTGCCATATACGGTTCTCG
Organism: Lacihabitans soyangensis; assembly: GCF_024343775.1. Lineage (GTDB taxonomy): Bacteria > Bacteroidota > Bacteroidia > Cytophagales > Spirosomataceae > Leadbetterella > Leadbetterella soyangensis. The sequence goes on from NZ_RJUF01000186.1 coordinate 45,122, forward strand.
TGGAGCAAACGGAGTGGTATTAATCTCCACAAAAAGAGGGAAAAAAACCGATAAGCCGAAGTTTTCATTTGAAGCATATTCAGGATTTCAGCAATCAGCAAAAATAATTAGTATGCTTAACGCTACCGATTATGCCACACTTCGTTTGGAGGCTTTTGAGAATGACAAAATTGTACTTCCAACTGACAATAACATATTCAATCGTCTTAATTACATTAAAAGTGGTAATTATAATGGTACGAATTGGCAAAATGAAGTGATGAATTCAGGGGCAAAAATCAGTAATTATAGCGTAAATGTTTTAGGAGGAAATGAAATAAACCGTTATAGTATAACTGGGACAATTTTTGATCAAGAAGGTTTGATTAAAAATTCAGGTATGAAAAAGTATTTTTTACGTTTCAATAATGATGTTCAACTTAGGCAATGGTTAAATTCAGGCCTTTCGGTTGCATTTTCAAGATTTGATAAAACCTTTTATAACAGCGATTTATATTCTGGTGTACTAACAACCGCATTAGCCGCAGATCCAATTACGGCATCATGGGATAGGAATACTAATAACTGGGGAAGGGCCGATATGTCTTCAACGAATAATCCAGCACGTTCTGTAAATGAATTGATAAATAATAAAGGATACGGTAGCTTAATAAACGGAAATGTTTTTATTGAGGCTAAATTCCTGAAAAATTTTACTTTTCGTTCACAAATGGGTATTAATTATAATAATTCTCACAATAAGAGTTATTCACCCAAGTTTTTTGTTTCAACTGATGAAGCACGTGATAATAGTTCATTATGGCAAAAACGGGGAGAATTTTCTCAGTGGGTTCTATCGAACTATGTAACATTCAATAAAGATCTTAAGCAACATTCATTCGGCATAATGGCTGGTACAGAATCGCAACAAAGCCAATACTCGGATATGGAAGTGACGGCTTATGATGTACCGAATGATGCTACTCAATTTTATCTATCAGCGGCCAAAAATGCTCGTGATTATACGGTTAAAAGTAATCAATCTGATGAATCAATTCTGTCATATTTTGGAAGACTAAATTACAACTTTGCAGGTAAATATTTATTAACGGGTACGCTCCGACGTGATGGTTCTTCTCGCTTTTTAGGAGCAAACCGATGGGGTACCTTTCCCTCATTTGCAGCGGCTTGGAATTTAACAGAAGAGTCTTTTTTAAAAGATGTTTCGGCAATTGACCACCTAAAAATACGGGTTGGCTGGGGACAAGTTGGGAATCAGAATAGTGCAGATAATTATGGTTATGTAACTACTATGGTTGGCAATAATTTGTATACTTTCAATGGTCAAACCGTTTCAGGCTTTGCACCTGAGGTAGCAAGCAATAAAGAATTGAAATGGGAAACCACAACAAGTTCGAATTTTGGTATTGATTTTTCTTTATTAAAGAATAAACTTTCATTTACTGCTGATTATTTCATTAAAACCACTAACGATATGATTGTAGCGGTTCCAATTCCAACTTATTCGGGTATCGGTGCAGCTAAAGTTAATGCTGGTAGTGTTGAAAACAAAGGTATTGAATTGGCTTTGAGCTATAGCAATAAAGAGGGTGAGTTAAAATATGAGGTTACAGGTAATCTCACTAAAATTAACAATACTGTAACTTCGTTGGGGGGTGGAACTGCAATTGAATCAGGGAATATTTCAAAAGTTGGAAACACAACGATTACAGAAGTTAGTCGTGAAATAGCGGTATTTTATGGTTATAAAACTAATGGAATTTTTCAAAGTACAGAAGAATTGAAGCAACACATAAACAGTAAGGGAGAAGCCCTTCAGGACGCTGCCCAAGTTGGTGATGTTAGATTTGTCGACCTTAATCAGGATGGTATTATTGATTCTAAAGACCGTACTTACTTAGGATCTGGCACTCCTGATTTTTCTTATGGTTTTACTACCAACTTTAACTACAAGAACTTCGATTTACGATTTTTTTTCCAAGGTGTAAAAGGGGCTGAAATTGTAAATGGTTTAACTTTTACAAACCAAAAAGGAAATTTGGGAGCAAATTTGATTACTGAACGTTTGAACAGATGGACTGCCACAAACCCTTCCACTAACGAACCTCGTGTAACAGAGGCAGATCCTAATAATAATTACCGTTTTAGCGACAGGTATGTTCAGGATGGATCCTATTTGCGTTTTAAAAACATTACATTAGGATATAGTTTACCTGCTTCCATTTTGGCCAAAATCAAGATTCATACCCTAAGACTTTACGCTTCTGGCGATAACATTCTAACAATAACTAAATATAAAGGATACGATCCAGAAGTTGGCTCCTACTATAATAATTCACTTGCTTATGGAGTAGATGTGGCGAACTATCCTACTGCTAGAACTTTGCGATTAGGCTTAAATGCTGGTTTTTAAATAAGTGGTAAATCAACTCATCTAAATTTTGATAGGATTAAATAAAAAAATAATGAAAAAAAAATATTTAAATATTTGCTTGTTATTGGCCCTTGGAATAAGTGGGCAAAGTTGTTCGGATTTTTTGTTGAAAGAACCATTAGGGAAAGAGACGGAGGCAAATTACTTCAATGATCCTGCTAATGCAGTTTTGGCTGTAAATGGAATTTATGATGTACTTGGTTGGGAAGAAGGTCCGGGTTTTAATAATAGTGGTGTAACATCAAATCTTGAGTGGATGTATGGTGATGTAATGTCTGACGATGCCGAAAAAGGTAGTACAATCAACGATTTTCAGGCACTTCAAGAGTTAAAAGATTGGACGGCAACTTCAGTAAATGATATTGCAAAAGGCTTATGGTCGAATGCTTTTGCGGGAATTTATCGTTCAAATAATGTTTTAAAAAATATTGAAACTGCCAATATTTCATCAAGCTTAAAGACAAGATTGACAGGAGAAGCCACCTTTTTACGTGCTTATTTTTATTTTTATTTAGCCCGTGTATATGGTGGAGTTCCATTATTTACAGAGCCTGTAAAAGCCTCGGAATATACTATTACTAAACGTGCTACTTTAGGTGAAACATTGAAGTTTATTGAATCTGATTTAAAAAATGCGGTCATATTATTGCCCGAAAGAGGAGATTATTCAATTGTTGATTTAGGCCGGGCCACCAAAGGAGCTGCTAATGCTTACCTTGCTCGTGTAGCGATGTATGCTATTGGCACAGACAATTCTGTAACTAAAAATACCTGGCAGGAGGTTTATGACTTGACAAGGATCATAATGGCATCAGGGCAGTATTCACTTACACCAAACTATGCTGAGATTCATGAAGCAGAGGGCGAAAATAATCTAGAATCCATTTTTGAGATACAAGAAGTAGAATCTTCGAATTCTTGGGGGGCTATCAAAACAGGAACAACCAGCAATATTTTTCAAAACAATCGTAGTACTTGGGGGTGGGGCTTTAACAACCCGTCCGTTTCGCTCGTTTCTGAGTTTGAGACTGGAGACCCACGTAGGGCTTGTACCGTTTACTCAAAAGATAATGTTTTGTTGGGGACAAAGGTTGAAGACATTCTATATCCTTCTGGCAATATGACCAATTATTTGAACAGAAAAGCTGCGATTTTAAAACCTTCGGAAGGAAAAGAGTCTGGGCAAAATATCCGCAAAATGCGATATGCTGATGTGCTTTTAATGAATGCAGAAGCAGCCGCCAATATAGGAAAAGAAGATGAGGCACGCCAAATATTAAATCAAATTCGTGCACGAGCTAAAAATTCGACGACTCCTAAAGGCTCGAAAGAAGGTTCACCAACATCTTATGAAGCAGCCAATATTCCGAATACTACATTACCAGCCATTACAACCTCAGTTACAGGTAAAGCATTAATGGAAGCCATTTGGCATGAGAGACGTGTAGAATTTGGAATGGAAGCTCTTCGACTCTGGGATTTAATCAGAACAGGGCGTTATTTGAATTCTATTTCAGCGGTTCGTAAATCAGCAGCTACAAGGCATGCTATTAATTCCAATGTTGTGAACCCCGTTCCTGTTTTACCAATTCCATTAAATGAAGTACAAAGTTGGGGTTTAGATCAGAACCCAGGCTATTAACCTAAACAGCTTATATAGACATTCAAGATTTGTAAATGAATCAAGAAAACAAAAAACATATGAAAAAAATGCATTTTAATAATTCAAAACTATTCACTTTGATTTGTACTATTTTAGGATTTTCGATGCTGATTGGATGTGAAAAACAAGATATTTTCGGCGAAAATTACGATATAGACTTTCCGGTTCCTGCGGTTTCAGCTGTATCTTCAAAAAGTGCATTGATTGGGTCTACTATAATTTTGACGGGAACAAATTTAGATAAAGTTACGAGTGTTAAGGTAGGTGCTGAAAATGCAGAAGGAAAGATTGTCGAAAAAACATCCACTTCGTTAAAGCTCCAATTGCCGCGTATTTTCTCAAAAGGGGCTTTTACGGTCAGTAATGTTTACAAGCAAGCCACCACTTCGTCTGTAACTATTGACCCAATATTTCCTGACGTTGAAATCACAAATTATCCAACGGTTATTGATCGTGGTCAGGTATTTCTTATTGGTGGCTCTAATGTCGATTTGATACAGGAAGTAATGATTGGTGAAACAAAAGTTCGATTAGATCCAACCAGTCAAACTGAAAAACAAGGTATTGTGAACACTCAGGGAGTAATTTTAAGTGGGGATCAAACAGTAATCAAAGTTTCAAAGGCCTATGGAAAGGTAATTAACGGTATTTCGGGTGCAATTGCGGTTCAGAATTATGATCCAAATGCTGTTTACGTGGCTGAGCAGCCAATTGTGATTTGGGATTTCGAGGATGGTAAAAATCCATTTGTAAATGCGGATATATTGCCAATTTCAGGAATAAATGTTTCAAAATTACCAAAATTGAGAGACCAGAACTACTTAACGGTGAAAACTGATAAAGCAGATGGTTGGAACAAAGCAATTGGTTTTTTGACTTCCACTAATCCAATCAATCTTAGCAAATTTCATGACCCACACTTAACATTTTGGATAAATACAAATGGCTCTCAGGGATATTTTCAATTAGAGTTACAGATGGGTGGTGTTAAATCAGGTGGGCATTTTACACCAGCGTCTTCCAGTTCAGAAACGGATAATTATAATTTTGAAAAAACAAACGGATGGGAGTTACGAAGTATTAGTTTAAAAAATTTTAATTGGGAAAACTGGGGCAGTGGAAAATTAAAATTTAATCCACAAGGTATCATTGAATCAATAGCATTAGGCTATAAACAAGGTAACGGTAAAGGTTTTTTTGAACTAAATATAGACCAAGTGCAGATTACGGACGGTCCTATAAAGCCTGTTTTCACGGCATTTAACTTTGAAAACAATGTTAACCCATACAGCGGTTCGGCCAAAAGCGGTATCAATTTGAGCAATATACCGTCAGTGTCGGGGGAAAGATACCTTACTGTAAAAGTCGACAACGCATTATCTTGGAACTGGACAGGTGATATTTATGCAGGTGGTCCTATTAATCTGGTGAATCTCAAAAACCCGTATATCAGTTTCTGGGTAAATACAAATGGAAAGTCTGGTTTCTTCCAAATCGAGACAACCCAAAACGAAACAAAATGGGGAGCGGGGATTGATGATGCTAATTATCTGATAAAAACCAATGGTTGGAAAAGAATGAATTTTAGTTTAAAAGCTTTGGGTTGGGGCAATTGGGGTGGCACAAGTAAGGCTTTAGATATGAAGGGGGTACTGGATTATATAAAAATTGGATTCTCGACAGGAAATGCCTCTGGAGTAAACTATGAGGTTAACATTGACGATATTGTAATCTCGGATGGTGCAATGTATTAATTAAGATTTATGTATCGGTTACGTTAGTCTAAATATACTTCAAAAGTATTAGAATAAGTGGGGGAGTATTGCAGAGATTTTTCTTCCCTTGTTCTAAACTTTTAACTAAAAAATGAATGATTAAAATTATACTACTAATCGGCATTATATTTTCATATTTAATGTCGGTTGGTCAAAGTGACTCATCCAAAAGAAAGGAAGTAAGAGAAACAGAGAAATTTTATAAAAACTTACAAAAAATATCTCGAAAAGGAACGATGTTTGGTCAGCAGGATGCTTTGGCCTACGGTTTAAATGCAGATGGCTCTCGATGGATTGGTGAAAAAAATCGCTGTGATGTAAAATCAGTTACTGGTGATTACCCAGCTGTAATAGGTTTTGATTTGGGTCATCTTGAACTTGATAGTACCAAAAACTTGGATGGTGTTCCTTTCATTGACATTCAGCAATTAATCATAGAAACAAACAAAAGGGGTGGTATAGTCACAATTTCGTGGCATTTAAATAATCCACTAAACCCTGCCAAATCAACATGGGATAAACAAGATTCGACTATTAAAAATTTGTTTTCAAATAAAGAGGCTGTAGAGTTGTATAATTCTTGGCTTGATAAATTTTCCAGCTTTTTAAAGTCTTTAAAAGATAAGAATGGAAAAATAATTCCTATCATTTTTCGACCTTTTCATGAACATACAGGTTCTTGGTTTTGGTGGGGTGCAAATCAGTGCACCACTAGCGAGTACATAGCTTTATGGCAATATACTGTCAATTATCTTAAAAATGATAAGGGCTTAAACAGTCTAATTTTTGCGTATTCAACAGACGTTTTTGAGTCCGAACAAAGTTATTTGGAGCGTTATCCTGGCGATAAATATGTAGACCTGTTAGGTTTTGATTATTACCAAAGAAATGCTCCAGCAAGTAATGAAGATTTTGTAAAAAACATGAATCAAATGATTGATTTGGTAAAACGTTTGGCCATTGAAAAAAATAAATTGTCTGCGATCACGGAAATGGGTTTAGAAAAAATTACAGAGTCAAACTGGTGGACTAATATAGTTTTTCCATTAATTAAAAACCAAGGATTGTGTTATATATTATTGTGGCGTAATGGTCGTCCAGATCATTATTACACACCATTTAAGGGTCATAAAAGTGAGCATGATTTTATAAAGTTCTATCAGCAACCCGAGATATTATTTTTGAATGATATAAAAAAGTTAAAAAGGTAAAATTACTAAATCAGATATTGAAACAGCCTAAGGTTTTGCTTAGGCATTTAAACTAAACCATTTGGGGTTTTCCCAATTTTATGATAATGATAATATAAATGAAACTTCAATTAATTGATATATTAATTCTTGTCACATATTTGGCTTCGATGATTTTTATCGGGCTTTACATGCGAAAAAAAGCAAAAGCTAATAAAGATAGTTACTTAATGGGGGGTAAGTCATTACGTTGGTATATGCTTGGCTTGAGTGATGCCTCAGATATGTTTGATATCAGTGGCACAATGTGGATGGTAAGTTTATGCTTTGTTTATGGTTTGAAAAGTATATGGATACCTTGGTTGTGGCCTTCATTTAACCAAGTTTTCATGATGATGTATCTAAGTAAATGGCTTCGACGAAGTGATGCTAATACAGGAGCGGAGTGGCTTACCACGCGTTTTGGAATCTCGGGTAAAGGCGTGAAAGCCTCGCAGATAATTGTCATTACTTTTGCTTTAATGAGTTGTTTTGGCTTTTTGGCTTACGGTTTTGTTGGTCTCGGTAAATTTGTTGAGATTTTTATCCCTTGGGAAATTGTCGATCCATACATTCCTTTTTTAATTCCAACCAAATATATCCCGCATTTTTATGGAGTTGTTTTTACTTTGGTAGCCACTTTTTACTCCGTTTTGGGTGGAATGCATAGTATTGTTTTAGGAGATGTTATTAAATATGCCATTATGTCGGTTGCTTGTATTTCAATTGCGATAATTGCAATGAGTCATTTGGATGGTCAGATAATGAATTTACCAATTGGCTGGTATGACCCATTTTTTGGTTGGGAACTAGGCCTAGATTGGTCAAAAATATTACCCGAGGTAAACAAAAAAATTGAATCCGATGGTTATGGTTTATTTGGATTGTTCTTTGCAATGATGCTTCTAAAAGGAGTTTTTGCCTCATTGGCAGGTCCAGCACCTAACTATGACATGCAAAAAGTTTTGAGTACTCGAAGCCCAAAGGAAGCCAGTAAAATGACAGGCTTCGTGAGCATTGTCTTATTACCGATTCGTTACTCGATGATTATTGGACTGACTGTCTTGTCCATACTTTACTATAATCAATTAATTATTAAAACACCTAGTGGGGAGTACGACTTTGAATTATTGTTACCAGGAGCAATCAATAATTTTATGCCTGTGGGTATTTTAGGAATCGTCCTTACTGGACTTATGGGAGCATTCATGGGTACTTTCAGCGGGACATTAAATGCTGCACAAGCTTACATTGTAAATGATATTTATCTAAAGTACATTAATCCGAAGGCTAGCACAAAGACAACAATTAGGACAAATTACTTTGTTGGAATTGTTGTTGTATTTATTGGTATTTTATTGGGCCTTTTGGCGGATAGTGTAAATGATATATTACAATGGATTGTTGGGGGTTTATATGGTGGTTATGCCGCATCAAATTGCTTAAAGTGGTACTGGTGGCGTTTCAATGCAACAGGTTTTTTCTGGGGAATGACCGCAGGAATTGTTGCCGCTTTATTGTTGCCGTACATAACCACTGGTTTACCATTGTATTGGTGGCCAATATTATTTATTATTTCCTTATCAGCATCAATAACTGGAACCTACTTTGCAGATCCAACGGACATTACAGTGTTAAAGCAGTTTTATAAGACCGTTCGTCCATGGGGTTTTTGGCAGCCCATTAATGATTTAGTTTTGCAAGAAGACCCAACCTTTAAACCCAATAAAGGGTTTAAACTAGATATGTTTAATGTTGTTTTAGGTATAATTGCACAACTTACATTGACTGTGCTTCCAATGTATTTGGTACTGGGAATGAATTTCCCTTTGGTGATAGATATAGCCATAATGTTAGTTCTAATTTTAATTTTGAAACGAACTTGGTGGAATAGATTAGAAGATTAAACTAAGAAAATTATCCTCTTACATTTAAATTTAGTAAATTAAAATTTATGAACAGTTTGTTCCAAGAAAGACTCTCAAAATTGACTGACAATCATAGCGAATTAATCGCTCGAAAAAATGAAAAGGAAACGATAGGAAATGGAATTTTTGACCGATACCTTCGGCCAATTATAACCGCAGAGCATATACCAATACATTGGCGTTATGACCTTAATCCAGTGACAAATCCGTTCCTGATGGAGCGTTTTGGAATCAATGCTACTTTTAATTCTGGGGCAATCAAATTTCAGGGGAAATACTTACTCGTTGTGAGAGTAGAGGGTGTGGATAGAAAGTCGTTTTTTGCGGTTGCTGAAAGTCCGAATGGAATTGATAATTTTAAGTTTTGGGAATCACCCATTTCGTTTTCCGAATCACCCATTTCCGATGCAAATATATACGATATGCGTCTAGTTGAACATGAAGATGGCTGGATTTATGGTTTTTTTTGTACGGAACGAAAAGATCCAGAAGCTCCTGTTGGTGATGAATCTTCGGCCATTGCACAGTGTGGGATTGTTCGCACTCGAGATTTGAAAACGTGGGAAAGGTTACCTGATTTGGTGACCCCATCTCCCCAACAGAGGAATGTCGTTTTGCATCCCGAATTTGTAAATGGGAGATACCTGCTCTATACTCGCCCACAAGATGGTTTTATTGATGCAGGATCAGGGGGTGGGATTGGCTATGGTTTTGCTGATTCCATGGAAAAAGCGGTTGTCAGCCGAGAGTTTATTTTAGATGAGAAACGCTACCATACTGTATACGAAGTAAAAAACGGGCAAGGTCCAGCACCGATTAAAACGTCAAAAGGCTGGTTACATTTGGCACACGGTGTCAGAAATACGGCGGCTGGGTTACGGTATGTACTTTATATGTTTTTAACTGATTTGGTCGACACTACCAAGGTTATATATAAACCATCCGGTTATTTTATTGCTCCTGAAGGCAAAGAACGTATTGGAGATGTTTCAAATGTAATATTTGCCAACGGTTGGATCCGAGATGACGATGGAACAGTTTATATTTATTATGCTTCGTCAGATACACGTATGCACGTTGCTACTTCTAGCATCGAACAACTGCTTGATTATGTAATTAATACTGCTCCGGACGGATTAAGTTCTGCGGCTTCAATAGCAACCCTTCAAGAAATAATCAATAAAAACCTTGAACTCGCTCACTTGGAAGAAGCATAGAATGTTCGACTTTAAACCTTGGCATTTTTAAATTCCAAACTTTGAAGGGTCTAGTACTACTCCTTTCATACCAAATAATTAGTTTATTAACTGTGCTCCAAATGAGTGTTTTGTATACTAGTTCTTTCGATGTTGAAAATATTCTAAAAAATAAAATAAAAACTTTAAAATGCTGTCAGAAAGTTTCAAAGTCGAGATTCAAAGCGAATTAGACAATATTTTAAAATTCTGGGTTTTACATTCGATAGATGAAGAATATGGTGGATTTATTGGAAAAATGGACAGTAAAGGTAAAATTTTTCAAAAATCTCCTAAAGGAGCTGTTTTGAATGCCAGAATACTATGGACTTTCTCAGCAGCTTTTAATGAAACAAATAATTTGGAATATTTGGAGTTGGCAAGGCGAGCCTATCACTATATCCAGAAGTGTTTTAGGGACAACCAATACAATGGTGTGTTTTGGTCGGTGGATTTCCAAGGAAACCCCCTTGATACTCGTAAACAAATTTATGGTCAGGCATTTACAATTTATGGTTTGGCAGAGTATTATAAGATTACTAAAGATTTGAGTGCCTTACAATTTGCAAAAGAACTTTTTTACTTTATTGAAAAGTATAGCTTTGACCCAATAAATGGAGGTTATTTGGAGGCATTTGCGGAAAATTGGGAACCTTTAGAAGACTTACGATTAAGTGAAAAAGACCGAAATGATCCTAAAACAATGAACACGCATCTGCATATTTTGGAAGCGTATTCAAAGCTATATTCGGTTTGGAAAAGTGATTTCTTAGAAAGTCAGATTCGTAAACTATTGAATGTTTTTTCAGAGAAAATCATTGATAAATCAACTAATCATCTTCAACTCTTTTTTGATGAAAAGTGGAAGCCACAATCTGCTGTAATTTCGTTTGGTCATGATATTGAAGCAACTTGGTTATTCTTGGAAGCAGCGGAGACCTTAAATGATGATGAATTATTCAAACAATTTTCGAGTATAGCTATCAAAATGGCAGAAGCCACTAAAGAAGGATTGCAAATAGACGGTAGTCTATTACATGAGTTTGACAGCTCTATCAACCATTTTGAGACCCATCGGGAGTGGTGGGTTTCAGCTGAGGCAATGGTGGGTTTTTTAAACGCTTACAAGATTGAACCTAAAGCAACCTATTTAAGTATTGTTCAAGATTTGTGGAGTTTTACAAAAGTAAACCTTATTGATCAAAAACAAGGCGAATGGTTTTGGGGAGTTTTTGATGATTATAGTCCCATGAAGGATGAGGATAAAATAGGTTTTTGGAAATGCCCTTATCACAATGCCCGTGCTTGTATGGAAATTATTCGGAGGTTGGAAATTTTAGAATATGCGATCTCGTAAAGTGTGTTTTAGTAATTTATAAAAACATTAACTAATGAAGATTAAAGACCTTTTTTCGGTACTATTATTTTTTTCGTTCCTTGGAGGTAATGCTCAAGTAATAGCAGATTTCGAAACTGCCTCACAAACTCCAATTATCGCTTTTGGTACCGAGGCGAAAGTGGTTGATAATCCTGATACAATGGGAAATAAAAGTAAGAAAGTACTGTACTACAAAAAGGAAGTTGGTTCTTGGAAATTCGTTGGGTTAACTTTTCCTGCGAAACATTTTATTGGTAAAAATGATGTTTTGTCTTTTAAAATCAGAAGTAGCACCAAAGGACGAGTGTATCCGAAGGTTTGGTTAGGGTCAATGGTTGTGGTCGAAAACTGGGCTTTCGAATATAATTTTCAGCCGGAACCGAACAATTGGACGGAGTGTAAACTTGATATTTCTAAAGTACCTAATGTAAACTTTGATAAAATCGAAATTGCTGCCTCTGTTGATAACGATGCCTTGGCTGCCGATGTTTATATAGATGATATAAGGCTATATAACTCAGCATCTCCCAATGGTGAGCCAATAATTTCGTTTATTGCTTCAACTACAAAGGTTCAAGTAAATCAAACTATTGACTTTGATGCAAGTGGCTCTTTCGATATTGATGGCGGTGCTTTGACTTTCATATGGGATTTTCAAGACGGAACTTCAAAAAGTAATGTCGTAAAAACAAGTCACGTTTTCTTGGAAGAAGGGATTTTTGATGTAGAATTGACAGTAATTAATCAGAAAGGGGTAAGTATAAAAAAAAGGATTAAAATATACGTTTTTGCTAATAATAAGTTGATTAGTAAGCTTTTATTGTCGGCAAAAAAAGCAAATACAAATGAAAAAATAGTTGGAGAATTTGTATTATTCAATGATTACGAAAACCCATACGACCCCGATGAAGTTTCAGTAGATGCAATAATTTTCCTTCCCGATGGGAAAGAACTAATAGTTCCATGTTTTTATTATATTAGAGGGTATTTTCAAGGAAATGATTGGAAAGTTGATTCGACGCAGCAAAATTGGATGTTACGATTTTCTTCCAGTCAAATTGGAAATCATGAAATTATATTGAAATTAACTGATAAATCAGGCATTAGCTTTTCAGGTGTTCAGCGAGTAGATTTGTTAAAAGGCTCTACAAAAGGCATTATTGGCATCGATTCGAACGATAAACAAGCATTGAGGCATCAATCTGGGGAGATGTACACACCACTCGGAATAAATATAGCATGGAATAACACAAGTACCTATACAAATTTGATAAAATCTTTATCGCAGTCGAATGCAAACTTTGTTAGGTATTGGCAAGTCCCTTTCAACAAACAAGCCCTTGAATGGCGAAAGGACGGATATACCGGTGGAATTGGTTTTTACAGCCAACAAGCAGCTGCAATGCAAGATTCTATTTTGAACTTATCAGAAGCCACCGATATGAGGTTGCAGCTAACCTTATTTCAACATGGAATGTTTTCAGAAACCGTTAATTCAAATTGGTCAGATAATCCATATAATATAGCTATAGGTGGCCCTCTCGGAAAGTCAGAAGAGTTTTTTTATAACGAAACAGCTAAAAAATCAACAAAAAAACTTATAAGGTATATAATTGCTCGATGGGGCTATTCCCCTAATGTTTTTGCATGGGAGTTATTCAATGAGGTGCAGTTTACAGGTAGTCATCCAAATCAGAGTTTAGTTTGGAAAACGGCTATCATTGATTGGCATGAAGAAATGACAAAATATATAAAATCGCTTGATTCTTTTAATCATATTGTTACTTCAAGTGCGGACGACGCTCAGTGTTTGGAATTGGATAAACATACAAATCTTGATATTGTTCAGTATCACGTATATAATTCAAAATTACTAAGTACACAGAATTCTAAAGACTTAAATTTTAAAGAAAAACTAACAAAAACAGGTGTAATTAATGGAGAATATGGAGAGGATATTATAAATGCTGATGTACCTTTTGAAAAACAACGTATTGCAATTTGGACAGGTATATTATCGCGGGTTCCTCATATTATGTGGCTTTGGAACAATTACCCAAGTAATCCTGAATGGGCAAAATTATTCGAAATACCAGCTGCCTTTATTAAGAATAAAGATTTTGTGAAAGACGGACTAGTAAGAGACTGGAATCCAATTGTCTCAGAGGGTAGCTTAACCCTGGCTACTGTTGGGTTAAGTACTGCTAACAAAAATTATTTTGCGATATTGTACGATGAACAACTTCAAAATAATATTACCGGAGCTGTTCTAAATCTCACGTCAATTCCTCAGGGAAGCTATAAAATTGGTTATACTAATACGCTGACAGGTAAAAGTACAGAAATTACTTCATATGCCGCTGTTGGTATTAATCGGCTTTTAAAATTACCCACCTTCTCAAAGAGTCTTATCGTATCAATTAGCTATATTGGAGATGTTATTACTCCTGTTGCAATAGCTGAAATCAATACAACAATTATTGGCCAAGGAAAGAGTATAACTCTTACGGGAGAAAATAGTTATAATCCAGATACTACCATGATATTGGAATATCTTTGGAATATAACAGAAAAACCAAGTGCTAGTAAAGTATCAATCGAGAACCTAAAAACACAAGTCTTAATTTTAGATAAGGCGGGGAGATATACCTTTGTTTTGAGTGTAAAAAATGGTAGCAAAGTAAGTAATGTTGATACGGTAGAAGTTTATGCCAATTCTACGCCTATTGCAAACATAGGGAAAGATTTAGAGTCAAATCTTGGACAAACTATCTTCTTTGATCCTACTTTAAGTAGCGATTTAGAGAAGGATTTATTGACTTATAAATGGTCATTAATTCAATCCCCACCCAAAAGTATTAAGCAATTTATAACTACAAATCCCTTAAAACCGTCTTTGTTTATTGATGAATACGGTGAATATTTAATTTCCATGGTTGTTTCTGATCCTTATTCATCCAGTGTTCCTGATACCATTAAAGTATCTGTAAAGGAAATAATTACATTTACCGAACCTATTTTATTGGATAATAAATTTTCAGTTTATCCAAACCCTACGAATAATGATATTATAATTGATTTTAAATCTAATAAAGAACCTCAGCTTTGTTATGAGTTATTAGATATTTCTGGAAAGTCATTATTTAAAGGACTATTGGTTGTTTCACCAAATCAGTTAAATAAATTAAGAATTAGCTTGAAAGAAATTCATTTACAAACAGGTATATATTTACTCAGACTATTTAACATAGATACTCATTTTCAACACAAAATTGTTTTTTTAGACTGAATTCATTTTAACAAAATCTATTACGAACTAAAAGCATTTCTAAAAGTAAATATCTGAATTAATTTTTAACTATTTATGAATCTAATAATTAATCCGAGTACAAATAAAGCGGATATATTCAGCCAAATCACCACTGAGCTTTTCAATATGGGATTTGAGGTTTTTAGCCAGGACCAGACGCGTCCTTGGGGAGGTTTCTTTGTTTTAGAGGAAAAAGATGCTGCTTTTTTTGCTCAAATTTACTTTCCACACTTAGAAATGTCAGGCATGCAAATTACCCATAAATTATCACCCAAAATATTGGTGATTGCTCCGAACAAAAGGCTATCCTGGCAATATCATTTTCGTCGATCGGAAGTCTGGAAGGTGATTGCTGGAACAGATGTTGGTGTAAAAATCAGCTACAACAATGAGGAGCCGGCCGATATAGAAATACTAGACTCTGGAAGTTTTATTCAGATAGATAATGGTGAACGCCATCGCCTGATAGGGCTTAATAATTGGGGTTTAGTAGCAGAAATTTGGCGGCATACAGACTCAAACCAACCTTCCAACGAAGAAGATATTGTACGATTACAAGATGATTTTGGCAGATGATTTATCTTAGTCTATTTCAATAAAAGGTTATCAGATAAAAAATAACCTTTTTTTAAAATCAATCGATTTGTATTTAGACGTTAATTACTGGTATAGTATTTTTAATTTAATATTCTCATAACACGTCTATTTTTTCTAACGAAAAAAAAGATGAACTTAATCGGGTGTTTATGAACAATTCATCGAATTTTTTTCCGGAAAGTAGAATTCGTTTAACTGTCATTATTATTTAAAAGTTTCTTCAGATGATGCCTAAATATTGGATTTTCAATACTTAACATAATTGAATTAAATGAGTAGACTTTGCATGTAAGTTACGGGTTTGTTAAGTTCTTGATTGACCTATTTTTGTCTTATGTATTCTTGGACAATTTTTTCTTCTAGGCTAAATAAAGCACAGTAAGAGCTATTATTGCTTAAAAAGAAAAATTGTTATTCGTATTTGGCATGACTATTAACTTTGTTCGAACAAAGTTATTTCTTCTTTGGAATTAATAACCTTCATGATGAGTTTACCCAATTTTCATCTCAAAGAAACATCTAGAAATGTCAATAATGGGGTATTTGAACGGTTTCGTTTAAGCAATTTCTGTTTGTCACTTTTGTATTATTACATTGAAACCTAAATAATATTTAACCGTCTATTTGTTTTAGCTGCCATTTTGCCATTGATCTTCGTTTAATCAGATGGCTTTCCACCCTAGTTCTTGATCGGTCTGAAACCATTCTCACATTTATTATTTCCTCAATTTGATTTCCTTCGAATTTACTTCCGAACGGTATATATTGAATGAAGAGTAAATTTTCGGTACAGATTACAGATATAAAAGGTTCAATTTAATGCTTTTAAGCCGCCCATTAAGTTTTCCAGTCAAGATAACTACTTCCTTGGATTTCCTAAACTTCAAATAAACTTTCAATTTGCCATAATATTTTGATATTTTATTTTTTAATTGTTTTTGATTTATTCCTTCGGGCCAGATTGCTTAAGCCTTTTTGATAGTATTAGTATAGATTTTTTCATAAATTTAATCTTAGGATCATTTTTTGGATAATAAGGCTTTGATTTGAATAGTATGGCTTCTACCTTGCTGTTTAAATTCTAAAAAGTAGGCATAAACACAGTGATCTAACAGCCACAAAATTTAACTTCAATCTTCAGGTAGTCTATCACAAAATATTAGTTGTAAATGGTGTAAGGCTTTCTGCTGATTTAAAACAGTAAATTTTGTTACAATGCATTTATAATTAAAAATTTCTTTGTATAACTATTTCATTTAAAGCTCTCATCAATATGTTGTGTCCTTGGGGTAACCACAGTAGGTGCAGGTTTGTTGGTTTTTAATGTTGATTTCGAAGACATGAATGCAGTCAAGTTCTGTTGCTCCGAAACCTTTTCCCGATATTATTTTGCCACAGTCTAAACATGTTGAACCAAATAAATCTGATTTGAGTCGAAAGTGTTCACAACTTTTAGGTACTTTTTGGAAAGAACCAGTCATTAGTACTTTGAGCAACGATTGTATTTGACTTTCATTGAGATTCATTTTTTAAAGGAATCTGCGTGACTTTGACGCCGCTCAGCCGGCGGTTATTTATGTAAAAATACTTGATTGAACATGAAGATAGTTTATTTTGATTAATTTGACAAGTTTATTTACTATTTTATGTTTTTCCAGAGGTTTTACAGAGTTAGGGAGTTTAAGCTAAGAAAACGGTCGTTATGTTGACTCCAATAGAACTATTGTGATATTAAAGTTTTTCAAGTAGGAGCAAATTCGTTTTTATTGAAATTGAATTAAGTATTATTTTTTCTATGAGAAAAATTGGACGATATCTTCTTTCTACATTTAAAACGATACTTCCTGAAAACGCACAATTTCTTTTGAGGTTACTGTAAAAGAATTCATTATGGATCTTTGATTTTGTTTAACCGCTCTAATATTGGCAACGGGGCATACCACCAAATAATATAACTATCCTTAGAAAAGTATACCATAATTGCAATTATTAATAAGCTAATTAATTTGAAATTTTTAGACCAAGGTTCAAGGAGATCTTCTATTATTAACTTAATTTCCCTATTCAACTTTCCAAAGTTTCTTACCGATGCAATAATCTTTACCCAACGCATATAATTTGTTATGCATTAATGTTCTAGTACAATTTTAAAATAAGTTTTTCCTCAGTTTTTTTCAAAAATAAACTGCTGTTACACAAGTCTTGCTAAACAAACCTAACAGCATTTCATGGAAATTTCTTTATGGTTAAAAAAATAGAACAAGAATTTTTCAAAGTTAAAAGCAGGGATTTTATAATAATAGTATAAAACTTTTTTGTTGGATGTCTTTTATATGCTTGTTATCAGGTATTTATCAATAACTGAAAAAATGAGGCAAAAAAGTCTTAAGAAACGGACTATTTATAAAGTTTTTCTTTTATTGATTTTATGGAATTGACTTCGTTAAGTGATATTAAATAGAAGCAGTTTTGTTAATCACTATTTTCAAAAAAAGGTTTTTTTATTAATTTTGAAGTTGCTCAAATGTGCTACTATTACAAAGGGGATGTTTGGCAACAAAAATCCTCCGAATGGTAGGAGAACTTAATAATAATTAAAAATCTCATCTATCTTACTTTTCACCTACCTCATCCTAAAATTAGGTTTCCTTTCAATGTTTGATAATGTATAAACCAAGCATTTGTCATTTTATTAAAACCTTCAATGAAATTGGAAATAATGAGGAAATATACGTTTATAAGTATTAGGGAACTGGTATTTATGTTCCAAACAATGGAGATTTTGCAAATTATAGGGATACAGTACCACCAAACGGGAGCGTTCTGGAAATCGGAAGTGGTGAACAGAATTGGTTTTCTAAATTGAATTAGAGACTGCTAAGGTTTGCACTCACTCTGACATCTTTTGTATTTAATTTTGATTTTAGTGCAGTTAACCGGATTAAGTCTGCATTTAAACTTGGTGGGATTTTTCTGGAGATGTCTCGATACAGTTTTGCAATGTCTGATTTTAGATCCTGGCGTTTTCGGACCCATTGGCCTTTTTCGTAATCGGACATAGAGGGAAATCGGGATTCGCCGGACTGGTAATCGGATTCTAGGTCATTGATTTCGTTTTGGATGATTTGGAGTTCTTTGTTGTAATGGCTTTGTTCTTCTCGGATATGGATTTCGAGGGTTTGGATTTCTAATTGGTCTTTGGTGTTGTCGGGAGCCAGAGTGAAGAAGTCGAAATTTGTCACGTATTCTTTTTCGATGGTCTTTGTTGTTTTTTGTGCTACTCCATCAAAGTAGGTTAAATCCACATTTGATTGTATCTGCAGTTTTAAGAGTGGCTGCTTTAAGTGTTTTTTTAGGCTATCTGGTCTGACGTTGATTATTTGAATGGTTTTGGGTTTTCTCTCTTTTCCCGAATGTGATAAGGATAGAAATTTACAGTCTTCCTTTGGGTATCTTTCAAAGTTTGTTCCTTTTAGAATCACGAAATCAGAGCCGATATCGGTGATGAGCATCCCTCCTACTGTGTCTTTTTGGGTATTTAAGAATGTAATGTTTAGGTAATCGGTGTGTCGTCGAGTTTCTCTCTTCAAGTGACTGTAGGTCAGAAATGTTTTGTTGTATTGCTGCCAAAAGCCATTTGCAAATAAAGGTTGGCAGAATAGAATTAAACTACAGAATATCACAAATATGACGGCTTCGCTACGCAAATCGTTTGTTCGTAGTCTCATACCCGGATTTCCGGGCAGTACACAGGGACGGGTGCTAAAGGGATACCAAAATGCAACTCCTTGTTTAGTGACCATATCAAATATGTTATGCGATAGTATTCCATAACCCACGATTATGGAATACGTACTTCCTAAATGATATAATGATTCGATGAGTTTTATGACTAGTATTATCCCAATTAAAAAAACGAATGAATGTGTGATGGTCCGATGGCCATATTTTATACTTAACCATTTTGCCAATGGATATGAGGCTTTTCCAATTAGTGAACGTGTGTGATCGATATCGGGTAGAATTGCTGCTACAACTGTTATTGCTATATATTCTGGTTTTTCAAATATGTTTATGTCGTTGAAGCTGGCAAATAGCCCTGTGATTGTGATGCCTCCGGATATGTGATTGAAGGATTGCATGTTGGGGGTGATTTTTTAGTAAATATAAAGAAAAAATAATATTAATTTATTGCTTAATCTCTATTAATTCGGTGTATTCAACCTTGTTTTGAATTACTTTATGTCGGCTGCCGCCTGGGCTCTTCTTTTTTTGCTCACCCAAAAAAAGAAGGCAAAAAAAGGGTGCACCCTGCAAACTCACACATTCAAAATTCAATTTATGATTTGTATTTTAAAAGACAATAGGGTTCTTGAATTTTGACTGTGTTCAGACAGTGCAGGGCGATATAATGTTCTTATTTCTTTGATCTTCTGAAGTTGCTGTGTGGTTGGGGTGCGTTGGGTGTGGGGCTATTTAACATAATGGCCTTATACAACATGGGCTTTAGTCCCGTAGCGATAGCGGAGCCATTAGGATGCTTGTATAAGATGCTATTATGTTAAATAGCTTTGGGTTGAATATCTTTGGCGTAATTTTTTTGCTTGTGCGTTGGCCATAGCTCTTTGTTTTTCTGAGGTACGAAGAAAATAATGTGCTATATGTGCGGCTGGGGGCAAAAATTATGACAATGATATTCAACGAAGGGCTGTGGCGGCTTTGGGCGTGTTGATTGCGAATTCTTTTTAGGCCTCTTTACTGAAACATCGGACCGCTCCAGTGTGGGAATGAATTGAAAGTGATATTGTGTATTCAGGTCTGACCTACGGTACTGACCTTGGAGTAGGTTGTAAATCTTTATGCGGAAAGGCTGGATTGGTTTTGTGTTT
Organism: Lacihabitans soyangensis; assembly: GCF_024343775.1. Classification (GTDB taxonomy): domain Bacteria; phylum Bacteroidota; class Bacteroidia; order Cytophagales; family Spirosomataceae; genus Leadbetterella; species Leadbetterella soyangensis. Next base: position 65,560 of record NZ_RJUF01000186.1, read on the forward strand.
GTTATAGTTTGTGAGGACACCAACTATGTCTTGTTGGTATTCAGGTCTGACCTTCGGTGCCGACCTTGAGTTGGGTTTGAAGTTTTATTCTGAAAGGTTGGATTGCTTTTGAGGGTGTTATAGTTTGTGAAGACACAAACTATGTCGGGTCTGATCATTGGTGCCGACCCTTGCCGGGACACCAGTTATGGTATAGAGATACAGAGAAGGTATTGTACGGTCTAAAGTACACTGAGCCAAAAAATGATTGTTTCAAACTTCTTTTGTCTAAAACGTCTAAGTAACACCTTTAATTCGCCACATAACACCTTTAATGATTTTCGGCGTGTGAGATTACAATTTTTTGTGAAACTTTTCTAAAGTTTACCTAAAAAGCATGTAATTCTATGACAATAAATTTAGGCTTGACAAAAAAGATTAAGCTATCCGAAGTTTTGTATTTTAAGGCAAAAAGCAATTACACCATTATTTACTTAACTAAAGGTAGACAAATTAGTATCCCGAAAACTCTAAAAACGTTTGAAGAAACTCTGGTTACAACAAACTTTTTTCGAATTGATAGGGCGTATATAATTAATCTAGGTTTTGTTAAAATGTTGTATAAAAGTGGTAGAAATATAGAAGTGGAACTAATAAACAAGATAAAAATTCCAATTGCCAGAAGAAGAAGGGGAGATTTCAATAAGTTTACTAGGAGATCACGAATAGTCTTACCTAAGGTAATTGATCATAAACCGAACATATTATAATATTTCCTAGGTTTATATAAATTTTATCAATGAAATTTATGTCATAACTATATTCCGAGAGTATTTGGCATATGAATAAAAAGAAATTTACAAATTCGGCACAATCTATTTTAATTTGGTTCTGATAAAATAACTCAAAGATAAGTGTTGTTTAAAAATGTCAAACTTAAAATAATTAATCGTTCCAATGTTGAGCGTGGAGAAAGATTTTTGATTTTATTGCTACCGAAGAAACTAAAATAAACGCCATTCTACAAAAGGTCATTTTATCCAAGTTTTTCAAATTTTAGTGTATTTATTATCATGATTTGCTACGATTGACAAAATAATGTTAAATACCAAACAAACTACTGTATAAACCAATCCCCCATTGTTTTTCCAAATGAATTTCTCCGTTATAAGTAAGTAGATTATGGTTAATAATGAAGCTAGAGAAAATAGTATTACTTCCCACTTAATGTCCAAATGTGGTTTTGTTTTCATCGACTTCTCTTCCATACTTCTTACCTATTTATGGATTATCATTATGTAGCCCGTCGGAATTTAACCTAAATAAGTTAGTATGTGCTTTTACACAAGTTTTGACTACCCATTTGAGTTATAAGTGGCCAATTTGGGGTGACGGGAATTTTTGAGAGAATAAATACTTCTAAAATTTCATTAAAAGTTTCCTAAGTATGCTTCGATGGCCACCTCTGTTAATTTATCCACTAAGTATCATACTGAGTTTATTGGTTAACCAACATGTTTTTTTTGTAAAACAATATTTATTAACCTATTTAGCCCAAGGTTTATAGAATTTTTAGGTTAAAAGAACCACAGTAAAAAACAAAATGTGGAAAGGATAAGAGTGAAAAGTTCTTGATTTTTGGTTTGTGTAATTTTATCACCTGTTAAGTGTTGTTTATCCCCTAAAAATGATTTTATGTCTTATTATGCATGTAGTTTAGCGATAGCTTTGTCTAATGTCTTTCAAAGAGGAGATTCTCAAATATGAGTACAGCATTTCTGTAGAAATAATAGAAGTAAACATTTTATGATGAGTAATTTAGTCAATAGAATTCAAAATAAATTTGGTCTTTTGATTTTACTTTATAGCTTCATTGTCTCGGTTTCTCAAATTTTTATTTCTATTTCCTTCATTTTTATTTTGATTGAATATATTGGTTTGGGAATATATATAATTGGTAGGTTCAAAGGAAAGCCCTGTCTATCCAGAAGAGAATATTTAAAGTTTATAAAAGACATAAATTCAGGAGATAATGATGCCTAACAAGTATAATTAAAGTAAGTTGTTGGTGTAGTTGTGGTTTAAGAATTTAGCAAAAATCCATCTTGATTGCTCCTTTTAGACTTTATCTATTTTGTTTATTTGTCAGATGAGGGAGGCTAAAAAGGTTTTATTATCAATGCTTTGGAATTATGTACCTATCGGTAATCGTTAGTTGGAATCAATGATAAGTGTGTTAAATACCTCAGATTACAAAAAAAATTGAATTAACAATCCCAAAAGTATGCTTACGCGAGAGCTTAGAATTCTTATAGAGAGTATAAAGGTGGTATTGCTTGATAGCTCAGTGGGTCCATTAAAGGAATTGTTGGAGGAGTCAAGAGTGAATTGGAAACGGCTAGAAAAAATGGTAGTTTATCATCAAATACGCCCTATACTGAATGAAGCATTCAATCGAATAGATTTTAAATCTCCGATTTCAAAAGAATTAAGAGAGTTTACTTTGGAGCAGACAGTTAAAAATCTGGCGGAAGTTTCGGAACTTAACTTTTTACTAGAGCTACTTTGGAAAAATGACATACCCGTACTACCCTACAAAGGATTATTATTTTTAGAAAAAATTTACCTTAATAAACAACTTCGGGAGTCTGGTGATATAGATATCATTGTTCAACCAAAAAATGCGTTGAGGGCTTTAAGACTACTTTTAAAATATGGATATACCTTTAAGTTTGATATGGAAGTAACCGATGAGGCTCTGAGTTCTATGATTAGTCGTTCTCAATGGCGTGAAGTTAGTCTAGTTAAGAAGATTCCCATCGGATTGAATATTACCTTAGACTTCCATTGGGCAATCAATGAGACATTTCACTCTTATGATTTGAATTTGGAAGATTTTTTCAGAAATACTATTAAAAGCGATTTTTTAGGTCAACCTGCAATAGTTCCGAATTTTGATTATTTATTTTTGATGTTGCTGAATCATAATGGAGGTAGAGGAACTTGGCTGCGATTGAAAGACCTTTGTGATTTAATTGAGATAAAAAAGCAGTTCACAAAAACGAAAATGCCAGCACTTGCGTACCAAGCTCGAATGAATTCGGTTTATCGAACTGCCATGGAACTATTGAATGTATGTTTTCACAGACAAAATTTTAAAAAACTAAACGTGGCAACAGTATTGATTATTAAATTTTGGGAGAAATCTGAGCATGTACATTTGTTTATTCCCAAGCTAAAGATGTATAGGATATATAGATTAGTACAGGACATTAGGCCTACTTGGTTTAGATACTTAAATACCTTTTTGAAGTATTACTCTGTACCGAATAAAGGTGAGAAAAAAAGAATTGTTGTTTTTCCAGATAATTACACTGTACTGAACAGTCTTTCCAAATTGGTTTCATATTCCTTATTCCGTATCAACGTTTTTTTTGGCAAGCTATTTAGGCCAAGAAACTGAATCAAATTTGGTACTTTCAGAAAATTTGTATAATTGATTCGAAGATGACATTTTTCAAGCTATTATAAATTGTCGATATATTGGCTATTATTTGAAAAGTCTAATTGAACTATTCTTATTTCAGTAAAAGTAATTTGTTTAAACTGAGACAGAAATAATCGTTGGTTTTTTACTCAATTTCATTCAGAACTGCGAGGTCGCCATATATTTCTTTTGCTTTCTTGTTGTAGGCTTCGGCAGCCTCAATTTCAGTTTCATAAGACCCGATGAATTTTAGTTTCCCATTAATCTTTAGAGTAGCAATATAGCCTTTAATTACGCCTCTAAATTTGGATTTACCTAAACTAGATTTCTGGTAGGTTTTATGCCCTTTTTGACTTCTTGTTATATACTCTAGATTAGATTTTGAACAATTTAGGCTATTGCCGTCTTTGAAATGAATTCTTTGATTGTTTGTTGGAGAGCCAATTATTAAATGGTGTAAATATTCTCTTTTTTTCTTGTCATTTTCATCTTTGTAGTAAAAATATGCGTAGCCGAATTTTTTCCCTTTTCTTTTTGTAATCGTTAATTTCCAATTATAATTTTGGACAAAAAAAAATCGGCATCGTCGACCGTTGCATATACTCCTGATCGTAGTTCGATAGTTTTCATTTATTAAAATTTGTTCAAAACAGCCATGTCAGAGAATAATTGTTCGGCTTTTTTGTTGTAAGCCATTGCAGCCTCTAGTTCGCTATTGAAAGAGCCTAAATAGTAGGTTCTTTTCTCATGTTTTATTTGAGCTATATATTTTAAAGCAACCCCTCTAAACCTTGATGTATGTCCTTTAGTTTGGGATTTGATATGAGAAAAGGTTCCTTTTGATACGTAAGATAGGTTATTCCTTTGGCAGTTCATCCTGTTGCCATCCTTAAAAAATGCTGTTTGATGATTTTCTTTCGGCCCTAAAATTAGCTGATGCAGATATTTGTATTTCCTTTGTTCTTTTAGGAAAACTCTGCAGATTGGTTTACCGGGTGTATTTTCAGTGGTAGAGATTTTTAGTTTTTTTATCTTCTCGTAATCTTCTTTGTCGATGAGTAATTCGCAGCCTTCTTTTATAGAAATTGTCATAGTATTAAATTAATATCATTTAGGAATATATATTTTGCTGAGTTTTATTAAAGTCTTCTCATTTTAATATTTTTAATAATAAGGTTATTTGAATTCATGCAACTGATTATTTTTAGAAGCAAGGTAATTTTTTATAATATCTGGCAAAATACTGTTTTTAAACTCGAATTGCTTACTGGTTAGGGTACAAATAGTACATAATTCACACAATAAAGGTGATAGTTAGTCACCGTGTTTTTTCATGTAATATTTCTTTTGAAAGTTCTTGAAGGATAAGTATTTACCTTCTATATTTATGCAGGAGGGAGGAATCTTTTGATTAGTACAACCCTCCCTTTTGATTCTAAATATAATGCTGATTAACTTTCATTTTTTGCCGGGTGAAGATATCATCTGGGTAAGCTCAATGTCGCAGAAAGGAATTTTCGATAATATTGAGTCATGTGATATAAGTGAATTTATAGACTTTGATCTTTTGCTAAATGATAATATCTGTAATTTTTCGGCAGTAAAGTTTTTCGCAGATGAAGAAGTAATTATAGCAAAGCGAGACTTTTTTGGTACTATTCCATTATTTTTCAAGGTTGAAGAAGGTAGTTGTTACACATTTTCTGATTCACTGTCGGGGCTTCTTGATGTTAGGGATATTCAAGTAAATGAGGAACGGATTCATTATTATCTTAATTCGGATGACTTAGACAAACTGCAGAAAACACATTTAACTTTTTTTGAGGACATCTATCAAGTTCCTGCTGGGTGTATTGCTAGGATTAGTGCTAGTTGTGTTGAGATTTCTTCTCTAAACTACTTGAGGACATTAGCAAAAAAAAAAGGACTTGTTGATATCATTAAAGCTAAGTTATCCGATGTCATAAACCAAGACAGTCACGTATCTTATAATGTTAGTGGTGGAATAGATTCCACTGGGCTGGCGTCAATTCATGAACATTATTTATCAACAGTTATAGAAGCAAAATTTTGTGCCCTAGAGACGGGTTTTGAATCATGTAACGAAAAGGTGTATCAGAAGAGTTTTGAGACAAAGTATGATAAAGAAATAAGTTTTTTTGAAATCAATTCAGCCATTAAGCAAGTTACTGAAAATTATGTGAATTACTCTCTCCACCCCCCTCTACTATATAGCTTGGTGTCGGTCTTTGATGGTATTTTAGAAGGTTTAAAAGCCCAAAATGTAGAGAATCTGATTATGGGACATGGTGGAGATAGTGTATTGGGGCATGGTTATGAATATATAGCAGTTTTGAAAAGAGAAAGAAATTATGTTGGTCTAAAAAAGTTCATTGAAAAAATAACTGAAGGGGGGCTTCTAAAATCAAAGTTTCCAGATTGGGATTCATTCACAAGGTCTAAAAAAAGAAGTATCAGCCTTTTATTTTTTGTATTCCCCCATACTAAAGAGAATTTGAAATATTTTCCTACTTTTTTAGGGAGTTATGTAAAATGTGGTGGAAGTTTGATTTTCTTTTTTTTTCATGTTTTTAAGTCGTTGAGAAGCAAATTTGAATTAAACACTAAATTATTTAAGATAAATAGTATTGTAAAAAACAACCATTTATTCAAAATCAACTATCAACCATCTCGATACCCTAGTGTACAGAATTGGGTCACTTCTTGTACAATGGAGGTGTTTTATAATCTGAGTATGCTTTATAATATGCGATTTGTATTTCCGTTTTTTTCTACGGAATTGCTGTCAATTAGTTTGCTTTATTCTAATGAACAGAAATTTGGCAATGGAATAGGCAGAGCTCATTTTCGGAGGGAATTGGCAGGCATTCTTCCTCAAAAGGTTAGAAATAGGATTGGCAAAACTAGTTTTGATGAGTTGTTTGTTAGTGAGATTCGAAATTATATAAACCAAGTAGGTGATATTTCTTCAGCTCATAGGCTTTGGAAATACGTAGATGCCGATGCCTATCAGAGAATAGTCGAAATTATATTAGATGATGAGATTACTTATCATAGAAAAGTTAGTCTTGCTCATTTGATTCATCGGACTTTAAATATAAAGATCTGGTTAGATTGTATTCTTAAATTTGAAAATTATGAAAATACGAAGTAAAATTCTATTCTTGATTTGTATAGGTATTTTGATATGCTGTAATAGAAATAAAAACGAGGAACCTCAACCTATTCAATATTATCCAGAGATGAAAATTGGAGATGCCTGGATTTATAGAATCGATGAAGTAAGTAAAATTCTTTCAAAGGAGATAGGTTCAACTTATATTTTAAAAATTGAGGTTATTGACACCTTAAGATATAATGGTGAAAAATATTTTCAAAAGGCGTGGTATAAGTCAAGTTCAGAGGTTGGTTCTTGGGAATATTTGAAGACGTCGTTTGAATATAGGAATCAGAAAGGTGTATTTGAGAAAGAGCTCAATAATCATTTTCAAAAAGTGGCCTTTCCGGTAGCATTTAGTACGTCTTGGAAGGTAGATCAGCGAACTGGGGTCTTTGAAGAAGGCAAAGCCAAGTATTTGACATTTAATAAGAAATTTACCTTTGGTCAGGAGGTATTAAACGATATTTATGGTGTTGCGGTTAAATATGATTCAACGGGTATATATAATTTTCAGGAGTTTGAAGAATATAGTCCCAAGTATGGATTGGTATCTGCATACAAAAAGAACATACTTTATTGCCAAGAAAATGCAGCTTGCCTTGGTAAAAATATAGAAGAGTCAAAAACTACCATCACGCAGACATTGGTAAAGGTTATTCGGTAATTTGTATTTTCCCAGAACCAACTAATTTTATTTTGTCAACTGAGATATTTATTATTTTGTAGGTATACCTACCGGGTTTATCTGCACACCATATATTTGAATTACTAGTTCTTTTATCGTCTGACTTACTTTGGTTTATTAGCTTTCCATCTAGGCCGTAGATTAAATATTTGAAGTGGGCATAAGAATTGTTAGGACCCCCTACTGGCCATTCAAATTTCACACAATTGGTACTTGGATTGGGATAGACTTTGACCTGTGTATCTGTTTTCTCAAAGTTACTTAAAATTGTACTTACTGTGAAGTTTAATAAATAAGGCTTTTCACGGTTGCTATTTCCGATAGAATCTTTACCAACTATGGCCATTTCGTAAAAACCAGGCTTAAGGCCCTTTAAGGAAATTTGAAGCTCAAGATTGCTATTAGAAACACTTTTCAAATAATATTCGTAGGTGTCGATTGGAAGAATAGTATATTGACAGGAGTCACATGATTTCAGGTATATCGTAAAATTTTTACTTGGTTTGTTTTTATTGGATAGGGTTTTATCATCAATTATATTGATTTGGAAAGTTGGTGATGTAGGAACCAACATTTTATCGTAAGTGTTCTGTTGTTCCAAAAGGACCAGTATATTTGGTTCTTTGTCGTCTTTGAAAACAGGAGGCTCAAATAGTTTAATTTGAAAGTTGTTGTTGTTTTCATTGTCTTCATTGATAAGGTTGTTAAAATCGAGCGAAATATCAATTTCTTCGAATAAAGAAGAGCTTTCGATAGGAATATATAAAGAATCCGAAAGTTTCGGTAACGTAGAATTGATCTTTATGGTATCATTAAATACACTATTTTTAAGTATAATTTGAATGGGTAAGCTGGTACCACTTTTGTATTTACCTAGGTTGATTAGGTTGATAAAAAGTTTACTTGTGGCTTCGTTAAAACTGGCGGTTAGAATTTTTAAATCTGGTTTGTCATAACCAAATATTTTGAGTGCAGGATCTCCAAAAAGAAGGGTCTGGTGAATGTGTAAAATATCATATTCTGATTTGTAGGATAATTTTGAGTAGTCTTCCGCCACTAATTTAAGTGCTTCTCCAACAGTTGGTTCAACTGTAGATTGAAAGATTTTATCATAAAAAACTTTCGCATGATTGATTAAAGAAGTAGGATAACCAAAATAAGATTGGCCAATCGTGGCTATTGCACCTTTTTTGGCACTAAAAAGCCAGTCATATGAAAGAGTAGGAATTTCCCTGAAATAGTTATTAAAAGCACAACCATTAAAATATAATACAGGATATCTGGTATTATTATAACCTAAAATAGGGTCGGAAACGAAGCCGATATTTAAATCAACAAGTTGATACGCTGAATGGCCAAAGAAGCTAATCAAGGAGACCCCATCATTTAGGTTCTTAACAATGTTTGCCGGTTCTTTAGGGTCTAAAATTTGCTTGTTTTTTGAAGTTATGTTTAAACCATAATCGCTATAATCCGCAATATTTTTCAAATCTTTCATGTAGTTTGTCCAAGTATTAATTTGTGAAAAACTATCCCCCCCACTTAAATGAACAACGCTCTTTTGGGAGATATCAGGGCTCGCATTTTCATGCTGTTGTACTTTTTCAAGATAAATTAAAACTTCCTCATTCGACAAAGCAGGTATTCTACCGGTAGCTATTCCGGGTACATCTTGATCAGTGATTATTCCAGAGCTTAAGAGCAAGTCTGAGGCGGGGTAACCAAAGCTGGGTACCAGGTCGTTAATTTTATTCACGCCAGTGTATGCACTGAATGCTTTTCCAATCAGAAGAAGAAAGGAAG
>NZ_RJUF01000187.1 GCF_024343775.1 Lacihabitans soyangensis
GGGACTATAAGACTAAATTTAGTCAATGACACGGGCTTAAGTCCAACCTTAGCCAATGAGCCATTCAATACAGGAGATACCTACAATATTGACAAATCGCCCCCGACAATAAACATAAGTAGCATTATAAATAGCCCTACCAATGTGAGTCCTATTCCATTGACCATCACTGCAAGTGAGAATATTACAGGTTTGGACTTTACTGATTTTAACGTAACAAACGGTTCAATAGCCAATTTTGCAGGAAGTGGGCAGAATTACACTGCAAACTTAATCCCTACAAACAACGGAACAGTGAATGTAACAGTTAACGCAAACTCATTTCTTGATGCGGTAAATAATTCAAATACTGCACCGTCGAGTTTTGTGATTCAATACGACAACGTAGCTCCGGTAGTTTCAGGAATTAATAGAAGTAATCCGAATACTCAAATTACCAATGTTAATACTGTAACATTTAGGGTTGTATTTTCTGAGGCTGTTTCAGGAGTAGATCTAACCGACTTTAGCATCGCAACCACAGGCAATGTCCAAGGAAATTTATCTGGTTTCTCCTCACTAGGTAGTTTATTCTATAATGTAACAGTTAACAATATTTCAGGTGCTGGGACGCTCTCTATTACACTTAAAAACTCTGGAACATCCATTGTCGATAATTCTGGAAACGCCATCACTAGTGGGTTTTCAGCGGGCCAGACTTATATCATAAATAATGAGCCCAGTTTTTCATTGAGTAGCCCACAAAATCAAACCATCTGTCAAAACTCTGGTTTTTATCAATTAAACAATCTACTAACAGTCAGCGATATAGATGTAGGGCAGACCTTGACTTGGAGTATTGTAACTGGTCCTACAAACGGAATTTTGGCAGGATTTAACGCTACATCAAGCTCAAATGGCGGAACTGTGACTCCAAATGGTTTAAGTTATACACCAAATTCTTCATTTGCTGGTATTGAAACCTTCACCATCAGAGTTTCTGATGGCGTAACTTCAAGAGACATGGTTTTTAATATAACAGTAACCACTTTACCAAATATTAGTATTTCTCCAGTTCAGACGTTGTGTGAGGGTCAAAACATTACTTTAACCTCAACTGGAGGAGGAAACTATTCGTGGACTGGGCCAGACGGCTTTGTTTCTACATTACAAAACCCTTCAATAACGGGTGCTACCTCAAACAAGTCTGGTACATATAGTTTAACTGTAACCGCAAATGGATGTACAACTAGTGCTACAACAGCCGTGACAGTAAATGTTTTACCAAACATAACCATAAATTCGAATCAAAACATATGTGAAGGAAATCTTATAAACCTGACTTCCTCCGGAGGCGGTGACTATTCTTGGACTGGACCGAGTGGATTTACATCAACCTCTCAAAATCCAACGATAAACAGTTCTAATGTCTTAAATACTGGAGTTTATAGCCTAACCATTACCACTAATGGCTGTACAGCTAGTGCAACTACGAGTGTAACAGTGAATCCGATTCCAACCTTGACAGCAAGTGCCAATCAAACCCTCTGTGAAGGCGAAGCTATAAACCTTGCTGCAACAGGAAGTGGAGATTTTTCATGGTCAGGTCCAAACGGTTTTAGTTCGCTAATTCAAAATCCTACCATAAATGCAGCAACACTTAACCAAAGCGGAATATATTCGGTTACTCTTTCTTTGAATGGTTGTTCAAGCTCTGCCACTACTTCAATAACTGTCAATTCTCTGCCAATTATTACAATAAACTCATCTTTAACTATTTGTGAAGGATCCAGTATAAACCTGACTTCTACAGGAGGCGGAGACTATTCTTGGACTGGACCCAATGGATTTACATCAACCTCTCAAAATCCAACGATAAACAGTGCTAATGTCATAAATACTGGAGTTTATAGTCTAACCATTACATCCAATGGCTGTACAGCTAGTGCAACTACGAGTGTGACAGTGAATCCGATTCCAACCTTGACAGCAGGTGCCAATCAAACCCTCTGTGAAGGCAACGCTATAAACCTTACTTCAACAGGAAGTGGAGATTTTTCATGGTCAGGACCAAACGGTTTTAGTTCGCTAATTCAAAATCCTACAATAAGTGTGGCATCCCTTAACCAAAGCGGGATTTATACAGTTACACTTTCTTTGAATGGTTGTTCAAGCTCTGCCACTACTTCAATAACTGTTAATTCTCTGCCAATAATAACAATAAACTCTTCTTCAACTATTTGTGAAGGTTCCAGTATAAACCTGACTTCTACAGGAGGCGGAGACTATTCCTGGAGCGGACCAAATGGATTTGTTTCGACCTCTCAAAACCCAATCATTACAAGTTCTACCGATGATAACCAAGGAGTATATACATTAACAGTCACAACCAATGGCTGCACTAGCACAGCAACTACTAGTGTAACTATTACGCCTGTTCCGTCAATAAGTACAAATTCAAACTTAACGGTTTGTGTAGGAAGTCCAATAAACCTTAACGGCAATGGCGGAGGAACTTACGCTTGGACTGGACCCAATACCTTTTCCTCCGCCGCCCAAAATCCAGTAATCTCATCGGCTTCATTGAACAATTCGGGTGTATATACTTTGACAGTGACTAGCGGCATCTGTGTTGTAACGGCCACAACTAGTGTCACGGTTAACCCATTACCAAACATCATAATTAACTCCAATCTGACGCTTTGTTCTGGAAGTCCAATAAATCTAACCGCTTCAGGCGGGGCTGATTACGCTTGGTCAGGCCCAAATGGATTTACTTCAATATTACAAAATCCGACTATAGCCACTTCCACAATGAGTAATTCTGGTAATTATAGTGTATCTGTAACAAACATTGGGTGCACTGCAATGGCTACAACCAATGTAACTGTCAACACAGTACCTGCCGCACCGGTATCTGGTACTCAAAATGTTTGTGCCGGTGGAAATCTTAATTTGACAACAACATGTTTAGGAGGCTCTGTTCCTGTGTGGTTTACAGACTTGACTGGTCTGAATTCAATAGGTGCAAACCTAACTAACGTAACTGCCAATACCACGTATTATGTAGCATGTGAATTAAACAGCTGCCGAAGTGTAATTATACCTCATCAGGTTTCGATTGATAATACAATATCCTACAACTATAGTTTCAATTACATTGAGAATGTATTTGGTTGTGATAATGGTAATGTCAAAATTCCTTTATATTTAGCCAATACTGCAGGAATGAGTTTCCAATGGCAGCTTAACACCGGAGCAGGATTTAATGATATTTTAGCATCCTCAAACTACAGTGATGTTACGAATGATACGCTTCAAATATCTGGATTGAACCTTTCGATGAACAACTACTTATATAGGGCAGTCATTAGCAATTCATGTAATTCAATTGTGTCTGACACTTTCAGATTGGCCATAAATGTTTTGCCGAGTATTGTTTCGAGTCCAACGGGACAATCCGTTTGTGTTGGAAATAAAATTACCCTTGGGGTTCAAGCAAACGGAACTGGGGTGTCTTACCGATGGCAGGTAAACAAAGGAAATGGATTTGAATATTTATCAACCGATAATAACTATGAAAATGTCAATAGTGCTCAATTGTTAATCAAAAATATTCCTTTTTCATTTAACAACTACGAATACAGATGTCAAGTATTCAGTTCGTGCTTAAGCATTTTCTCCAATACCGCAACTCTACAAGTAGATCCAACCATCACAGTTCTTGGTCAGCCAGTAAACAAGACTATTTGCCAGAACAATTCTACGACATTCAATGTATCTGCTGTACATATCGGAGGAGGTTCAGTATCCTATCAATGGCAAATAAGTTTTAATGGAATCAATTACTCCAACCTAAGTAATAATACTGTATATCAAGGAGTTACAACATATACATTGTCATTATCCAATGTGCAAATGAATTTGAATAATGCCAAGTTTAGGTGTTTGATAAATAATTATTGCCAAACAATAGATGCCGTTCTAAATGTGATTCCGGTTGTAACAATAACGTCAAATCCGAGCACTGTAACAATTTGTGAGGGAAATTTTGCGAATTTTACGGTTACAGCAGCTGGCCAAGGGCTAACCTATAGATGGCAGGTTAATACTGGTGCTGGTTTTGTAAATATCTATGACGGAACATACTATCAGGGTGCTACAGCAGCAACTTTACAATTGTTTGGAGCAACGACCAGTATGAACGGTTATCAATACAGATGTGTAGTGAGTGGCACTAGTACTTGTGATGCCGTTTCAAGAGAAACCTCGACCGCCGTATTAAATATCAGCGTTAGTCCTGAGGCACAAAACATAGTGGCCCTAAGTCAAATAAGCACGGGAACTACGATTTATCAGGCTACTGAATATGTTTTGGGGCTAAACAAAATACTTTCACCAGCAAGGGCAGAATACCGAGCGGGTAATGCCATTTTGTTGAATCCGGGTTTTGAAGTATCTGCCGGGGCTGTATTTAACGCTAAAATCCAAAACCCGTGTAATTTACCGACAACCTCGAACTTCAATTTACCAAAAACCATCACCAAATAAATGCTTAGTAGCCGCTGATAAATATTGGCGGCTACTTTTTCAAAATAATGCTCTGACTTTGGTTCATCCAGACCAGTATTTGGTTTCCACCATTTGAAACAGTTATTTTTCTGGCATTTCCTTTCAGCTTAATTCCTGCTTTTTTATTTGAGACTACTTTGAAACCGCCCTTTCCATCTCCTTTCAAAAAACATCCAAAAGAGGCATCTTGTCTGCCCGAATCCACGTCAGTGCCATACTCATTTCCGACCATTAAAACATCCATATTTCCATCGCTGTCCAAGTCGTTCATCAAAACATCTTTGACAGCCGAAAACTGAACCTGCATTGGCAAAGTCCTTTCTGAAAATCTGCCTTTTCCATCGTTTATAAAAAACATTGTTTGGGCAGTATGAGCCTCTTTGCGTAAGGATTTCTCTATTTGGCTTTTACTAAAAACATCTTCTATTTGAGCTTTGGAATAATATTCATAGCGACTCATTCTCTTTTTGATAGAAGGAATTTGATTGGCCAATTCATCCAGAGTGTGTTTAGGATATAGTTTTTCGACATTGTACGGATAGACCGGAATGGCATCCATGGCTCCATTATTGTCAAAATCGTTGGCATAAATTACGGCTGGTGTAGTTTTGTTCGGTTTGAAAAATGAATTTTCACCTCTGTTTCCTGCAATTAAATCCAAATCGCCATCTTTATCCACATCTCCAAATTCCAAACAATTCCACCATCCATTCAGGCCCACAAAAGCTTGGTTTAATGATTTTTCATGTACATATTTACCCCCTTGGTATTTTAAAACCGTTATCGGCATCCATTCTCCTGCAATGACCAGCTCCAAAGATTTATCGTTGTCAATATCAACCCATTCTGCATCGTTTATCACGCCCAAATTTCCGTTTTCGGGAAGTCGATTAGATACATTTTTAAGTATGCCATTATCGTTTAAAAGTAAGAAAGAGCGGACAGCATAAGGAAATCTGGAAGGCATTGCATGCCCCGCAATAAACACATCCATGTCACCATCCACATCTATGTCAGCCAATTTCAGTTCACTGGCATTGGTTTTTAAATTCAAAATCTGTTTAGATTTTTCAAATATACCCTTTCCATTGTTGAGGTATAATCTGAGTGCATAATTTTCAGAATTTAAATCGTGTTCATAGCCTCCACTTGCAGTTAAAATATCGAAATCCCCATCTTTGTCAATATCAAAAATAGCTGAACCTGCGTCTTCAAAATGTTTGTCCTCTAAAAAGCATTTTTGCTGGACCGTCGTGAATTTCTTTTGATCATTTTGAAATAAAATTGTAGCCGAATTTCCGGCTGATCCACCTACAAAAAAGTCGCTCAAACCATCGGCATTTAAATCTCCCTGTGAAACATAGGGGCCTTTATCTGAGAGTCTTTGTTCGAGGAGTGGCTCTCTTTTAAAATCTACAAAATCGTTCTCCAGATATGTGAAATTCAAAATATCCTGTGTAAAAATTGTTTTTTCAGAGGTTGGAATTACAGATTTTTGATAGTTGGCTTGATTCATTTTCAAACTTATGGCCTGATTAGGTTTAACATTTTTCAAAACCTGGCTCTTTCCATTTTTCCATTCCACCTTCAGTTCATCAATTATATGATTTTTACCAAGGCCTACGTGAATTTTATTATCTACAGACGACATAAACCCTTTATAAGGTGTGAATTCGAAAAATTGTTTTGTATCTTTTGTTGTCACCCAGACTTTGGCTCCATAACTCGCTTTAGGGTTTTCAAAAACAATATTTAGAAAACCATTTTGGTTAATATTTCGACTATTGTTTTTAAAAAGGAATGCCTTAGAATTGAAGTTGTTGACCACAAGATCCAGGTCGCCATCCAGATCCAAATCGGAATAAGCAGCTCCGTTAGAAAAAGAGGGAATTTCTAGGCCCCAATTTCGCGTTTGGTTTGAAAACGTTAAATCTTTATTGTTTCTAAATGCATAATTTGACACTGGAGTCTTCTTCATATGATTGACCAATTCCAAAGAGCTAATCTTTCCGCCCGTTTTCTGAATGGCCGCATCGGAGTCATATTTTGTAAAATCAAAATCGGTGACATCATGAGCATACCCGTTGGAAATATACAAATCCTTCCAGCCGTCGTTGTCAAAATCTGCAAATAAGGGTGCCCAACTCCAGTCGGTATGTGACACACCTGCCAACTGAGCAATTTCGCTAAAAGTCCCGTCGCAATTGTTCAATTGAAGCGTATTTCTCACCACCTGATGGTGCAAACCCACAGATGCCGCCAGCATGTATTTGTCATAAGGGCTATTGCCTTTCAGTTGTTTTTGCCTGAAATTATCTTCTGAAACCATATCAAGGGAAATCAAATCGAGCAAACCATCATTGTTGAAATCTGCCATGTCAGACCCCATAGAATTCTTTGATATGTGCTCAAAAAAAGCATCTATTTTGTCGGTAAATGTACCGTTTTGGTTGTTGATATAGAGTAAATCTTTATCGGCATAATCGCTTGCCACAAAAATATCTGACCAGCCGTCGTTATTAATATCACCGACAGATGCACTAAGACCAAAGGTAGTATTCATTATCCCAGCTTTTGCCGAAATATCCGTAAATGTTTGATTACCATTGTTTTGAAATAATTTACAAGCACTCTCGGGAGAATAAGAGTTGGTTTTAACTCTTTTTGTGCCTTTCTCTATGAAGGTATTTAAGGTAAGTGCATTTTTGAAATCAACTCTGTGGTTGACCAGAAACATATCCAAATCACCATCATTATCAAAATCAAAGAAGTTTGAAACGGTGGAGTAACCTGTATCGGCCAATCCAAATTCCTTGGCTCGTTCGGTAAAGGTATTGTCCTGGTTATTTATCAATAAAAGATTTGCTCGGTTGTTCGGATCATCATCCAATGAGCGACAAATGTAAATATCTAACCAACCATCTTGGTTAATATCCACCATACTTACCCCCGTTGTAAATCCCCGATAAAACACATTGGCTGTTTCCGAAATTTGCTCAAACTTCAGGTTTCCTTTGTTTAGATATAACCTTCCGCCAAACAAATTTCCTCCCATAAAAATATCAGGCAAGCCGTCGTTATTGATATCCCCAATGGCCACACCAGATCCATTATACAGATACTCATAAGTAAGAATGTTTAACTGCTCTGTTTCGTTAAGCTCATTGACAAAACTAAAGCCAGATTCTTCCTCTGGAACGAGTTCAAAAAGTGGTTTTTCTTTTGATTTCTGACACCCAAAAAGCAATAACAATAGAAAATAAAAGCACAGCCTTAACATAAAAATATAAGGTTAAAATTGTATATAAAAAACTGAATATTAGCTATTTACGACAAATAGATCTATAAAAACCTATCCATCAACTCCCCCTTTTTTTGTCGAGAGACGGGCAAAAGATCGCCGTTGTGCATTTTTACGGCTCCGCCCTCTGACCTCACAAAGGCCTTCAGATGACTTAGGTTTATTAAGTAAGAATGATGTATCCTAAAAAAACCCTGGTCGGTCAGCAGGTTTTCGTAAGTAATAAGCGGCTTGGAGGTGAGTACTTTTTGTCCTGAAATGAGATGGAATTCTGAGTAATTTCTGACACTGTTGACATAAATAATTTCCTCAAGTTTCACCACCACAAAGCCATCGTTATTGGGCAGGACTATTTTCCGGATTTGGGTCTGCTCATAGTTTTCCAAGAGAATCTTGAAAGGTGTTTGCTGGGCATTGGTTTCGGTTTTTGACTCCAGTATCCGGTCTATGGTCTTTCTCAAATCCGAAGACTTAAATGGCTTTACCAAATATCCCACCGCCGAAAACTCAAAGGCTTTGATGGCAAAATGATCAAATGCCGTCACAAAAACCACCGAAAAGTCTTTTGAATCCAATTTATTGAGCAAATCAAATCCAGTTCCATCGGGCATTTTAATGTCGAGAAACAGTAGGTCAAATACCGTATTTTGTATCAAATCGAGCCCTTTTTTGCAATTTTCTGCCTCACCCACCACCTTTGTCATTTCTCCGAAATGGTCTTCTATTGCCCGCTTCAAAAGAAACCGTGCATCCTCTTCGTCGTCGATAATAATGATTTTTAACATGGCCTAATATTCTAAAATTAGCTTTACTTCTGTGCCTTCAACTTGCTCATTTGAGCCCTTCAATTCTTCAACAATGAGAGCCCCGCTTTTACCTAAACGATTCTTTATCAATTCCATAGCTTTAGATTTGTGGTTTGGGTTTTTCTTTCCTGAATAGTACCCGACTCCATTGTCTTTTATACTTATTTCAAGACTGGCGTTTGATAGTGTTTCAACTTTTACTTCAATTTTTCCTCTTTCATTTTTAGGTAAAATACCGTGCAGAAGTGCATTTTCTACCAATGGCTGTACTATAAAAGATGGAATGTTATAGTCGCCATTTCTGACTTCCTCACTTAGCCATATTTCATAATCAAACTTATCGCCCAGCCGTCTTTTTTCAAGCGAAAGGTAGGCTTCTATAAAATCTATTTCTTCATAAACTGGAATCAGTGTCCTGCCTGTTTTTTCCAAAATATCCCGCATCAGTTGGGCAAAATCGGCTATGAAATCATTGGCGATGTGGGTTTTACCTTCCACATAAAGTCTTTGAATAGAATTTAAAGAATTAAACAAAAAATGTGGATTAAGCTGAGCTCTTAAAAGTCGCTGTTTCATTTCTGCAGCCTCTTTTACGTTTTTGAGTTTTCGTTGTTTATTCCAAAAATAAAAACCTCCCAAAAGCGAAAATATACCCAAGGCAGCAACCAAAATAAGATAGTTTTTTTGCTTGAGTTGGGCTTCTTTGGTTTGATTTTGAAGGGTGAGTACTTCTATTTCTTTTTGTTTCTTTTCAGTTTCATATTTGGTTTGCAACTCTGTGATTTTGGCGGTGGTATTGGTGGTATAAAGACTGTCTTTAGCAGCCATTTGAGCTTTTTGGTATTCTAGGGCTTTGGCAAAATCTTTCTCTTTGGTGTATGCTTCTTGTAAAATATTGTACAGATTGGGCAACTCCTTTTCGTTGCTAAGCTGTTTCGACATTTCCAGTGCTAAATTGGCCAATTCAATAGCCCTTGGCGTGTCGTTTAAACCCAAATGATTTCTCGCCAAAGATGTTGTAACCTGCATTTTTAAGAGTTTTGAATTGGAAAGCTCCGCATTTTTCAAGGCTTCCTGCAGGTAAATGTTTGCACTCTTAAAGTTTTTAACGGCATTTTCTACGTTGGCCAAATTAGAATACCTTGCCGTAATAGCCGTATAATCTTTCTGCGTTTTCGCCATATTTAGTGCCTCAAGAAAATATTTTTTCGAGGCCAGATATGCCTTTTTGTTTTGTGCTGAATTCTCAACCCTCAACAGATTTATAATGCCCAAATTGGCTAAAGCCACTCCGAGACGATACTGGTCGTTGATTTTTGATGATAGATTTTTTGCCGAAAAAAAGCTTTTTTCTGCCTGATCCAACTGTTTAAAATGCATCTGAATATTGCCCAAAATTATGATCGATGCCAGCTCTATTTGAGGCAAATTGAACTGATTAGCTATTTTCAATGCTTTCAGAGCATATTGGGTAGATAGTTCAAAGTCCGACATTTCTTGGTTTACAATAGCTATGCTGTTGTATTGTGCAGCCACTATTTGGTTGAGTTTCTGTGGATCTGAAGTGCCAAAATGCTTTTCAGCAAAAGTTATGGCTTTTTGATAATTGGCGATGGCTTCTTTAAAGTTTCCGGTTTTGCGGTAATATCCTCCAAATGAGGTATGAATAAAAGATAGGTATTTGGTGTCGTTTCGTTTTTGGAAATCTTTGTATACTGCACTTAAAACTCTAAACGAACTATCAGGGTAAGAACGCATGTTGGAATTTGCCAAAAAAAACTGTAAAAACCCTTGATTCTCGCTACTTTTTTGCCCTAAATCCAGAGCTACTTTGGCGTATTTTCTTACAGAATCTTGTTGACCTGCCCAATAGAAACCTTCGCATTTATCTAACAACACGACTTGGGTTTGACCCAAAGTCATACCAATAGTAAATACAAAAACAATGATTAAAAAGCCTTTCATTCGAACTCCAAATAGCAAAATTTACCCTAAAGTAGCCCCCTTTTTTTTACAATTCCAAACTAGCAAATTTTAAGTAATTCGAGCATTTACCGCTGGATAAGAAAATCTTACAATTTGTACAGCCAACTATACATCATGATAATTGAAGAATTTTTAATTTTTTTTTCGAATCAATTTTGCTGTTGTGAGAAAAGTAAAATTTCATCAAAATTATATCTCTTTATGAAAATTGTACGAATTGTAGGAGCATTACTCCTTATGGCAAACTTTGGTTCTTTTGCCCAGTCAGTAACCATTAATCCACAAAGTTTGGATTTGCCTAAGGTTACCAATCTACCTGGATGTGCAGTGGCAGATTACGGCAAAGTAGTATTTCTAACCTCCAATAACAAAGCATATGTTTGTGGCGGCAGTGGTTGGGTGGCTGTTGAAACTTCAACTGGAAGCAGTGGATCATTAACCTTACCTTATAGTGGAAGTGGAGCTTTCTCGGCTGGGGGTCTATCTGTCCTTAATACAGCAGGAGGTCTAAACTCTGCTGGTATTCAGGGTATGACCATGTCAGCCATAAATGGAGCAAACGGGGTTTTAGGGAATGCATTCGAAACCGCTCCATCTGGAAATACTGCGGGTGTAGCCGGTATAAATAACTCATTGAATGCCAATGGTTATGGGGTTTATGGCAAACACGACGGCGGCGGGGCAGCCGTCTATGGCACAACCAACATCGGCAAAGGGGTCTATGGTCACACAGCTACTAGCGGTGATGCCGTGTTTGGTTTAGCAAGTAATATAAATGCCCGAGCGGGAGTATTTGAAAATACTGTAGCAGGCGGCATTGCATTGAGAACTGCGGGTACGCTAAGATTTGAAGGACAAAATGCCGCAGCAGGTAGGTTTTTAAGATCGGGAGACAATTTAGGAACGGCTTCATGGTCAAATATTACTCGCACTGAGGTTATAAAAATCCCTGCCGCTGCATTCGTAGCCCATATATCTACCAATTCAATAACCCATGATAACCAAGGAATTGTATTCACTGGCTCCTCAGGATCGGGCTCGGTTCATGCACCCTTGACGCTCCCAAATGGTGCTACGGTAACACAAATATTGTTTTATTACATAGATGGTGATGCCACTTTAGGAATGATCTCTTGGGCCATCCAAAAATTTGATCATACTGTTCTTCCACAGGCATATTCCAATATATTTTCAGGGACTATACCCAATGTAAATGATCCTTTCGGTATTCGAACTCAGGGAGTAAATACCACTTTGGTAATAGATAATACCATAAACTTTTACAGATTGGTTTTTGCAATGCCATTTGATACAGATTTGAAATTTTTAGGTGCAGAAGTAAGATACAATTATCAGGTAAATAATTAGGAGTCATGAAAACAATACCCTTGAGAATAGATAGAAAGCAGAGTGTGTATCCAAATGAGGTTTTGTTGCTTAAGGCCAATATCAACTACACAGAAATCCATTTGAAATGTGGGAGAAAAATAATGCTCGCCAAAACATTGAAAGAATTTTATAAAGAATTCGAAAAGTTTGGATTTTTTAGAGTGAATCGGTCCGTGGTCATTAACATGAATTTTGTTGCCAAAACAGACGAACATTTTCAAAGTCTTAGACTTAAAAACAAGCTTCAACTGACGGTCTCTCGAAGAAGAAGAGACGATTTTAAAGCATCACTGGGAAGACTCAATGTTTGAATTATATGGGAAAGATTTCGTAATGGAAATTTTAATAAATACCAAGGTGAAAGTTTTGCCTTGGTTATTTTTTTAACAATATGGGGGTTTGAAATACAGTTTCACGAAAAAGTAATGCCAATAAATATTTAAGATTCATTACTTTTAGGCAAAATTTAGGGGAGAATTTTAACAGAATACATTTCCTCACAAACAAAAAACAAATGTTAAACGCCATTCTCACAGGAATCTCTATCGGCTTAGGCTTGGCAGTTTCAGTTGGACCTTATTTTCTTTTCTTGGTCAATACGAGTATCTCCGAGGGGAAATCCTCTGCAAGTTATTTGGCCACTGGGGTGGCTTTAAATGATTTGATATTTTTAAGTGTTGCATTCTTGAGTGTAAATTTTTTAATGCAAAACATGGCTTTTATTGAAAATGCGAAAGGCTATGCAGGCTTCTTTATACTTGCTTATGGCATTTATACCATCCTGAAAAAACCAGAAGTAAAATCTGAAAAACCAGTAAAATTAAACCCCAAAGACAAACTAAAAAACATACTTAAAGGATTTGCTTTCAATGGCTTAAATCCAAGCGTTTTTGTTTTCTGGTTTGCCACAGTTGGTATTTTAATGAGCAAAACAAATTTCAACAGAAACCAAACTTTGGCGGTCTTCATAAGTATAGTATGCACCACTTACACTGCAGACCTTATCAAAGTTCGTCTGGCTGAATTTTTTTCACACTATTTCACCGACAGTCTCATCTTAAAAGTAAACAGAGTAGTTGGTTCTTTTTTGATTTTGGGAGCTTGTTATTTGTTGGTGAAGGCGTTTTTGATATGAGTCAGTATGCAATTATCGATTTTTCGTTAAATATTAGAAGATTGTGACCTTCGAAAAACAATTTTGAAATTTCTTCAATATTAGCCTCAAGAACATCAATCAATTCATTATTTCTAATATTGCCAAATTGTAATTATAATACTTTTGGAGGATAGCCTTTTGCGAAGAAATAATCAACAAAATCCTTATCTTTGGTTACAATAATTTGATTTCGCATGGTAGCGACTTCAATAATTTCTGCATCCGTCATGTACTGTCCATTCTCTCGAACCTTAGAAGTATGAACAGCGTCAAATCCCTTTCTTATAAAAAAGGCTGACAAAACAGGTGGAAGCTGAGTATCAATAATAAAATATAGCTTCTCAGGCTGCATGGGAAGGAATCAATGACTTTGCATTGGCTATTTGAGCGGCAAATTGTAAACAAGCCTGTATGTCTTCTTCTTGTAGAAAGGGATAATCTTTTAAAACTTCACTGTGAGACATTCCTGATGCCAAAAGCTCCAACATTTGGCTTACAGTAAATCTCATTTTTCTGATGGTGGGTTTTCCTCCACAAATCTCCTTATCCAGAGTGATTCTTTCCAAATAATTATCCATATTTAAACCTTTTTTACAAATTTAAATTAATTCAAGCAAATAATTGGATTTTGATCATTTTTAGAAACTAAAAATTACTTCATCCCCAATTCCTTCTTCAAGAAATACCCAGTATAACTACCTTTCACTTTGGCCACCTGCTCAGGAGTTCCTTCGGCCACTACGGTGCCTCCTTTGTTACCGCCTTCAGGTCCCATATCTATTACATGGTCGGAGATTTTGATAACGTCTAGGTTGTGCTCTATAATCAGAATCGAATTTCCTTTGTCTGCCAATTTCTGAATAACGTCCAAGAGTTTTTTGATGTCTTGAAAGTGCAAACCAGTGGTTGGTTCGTCAAGAATATATAGTGTTTTTCCAGTGTCTTTTTTTGAAAGTTCCTCAGAGAGTTTTACCCTTTGAGCTTCGCCACCAGATAGCGTGGTAGCATGTTGACCTAAAGTAATATAGCCCAGACCTACATCATTCAAAATCTGCACTTTACGATTGATTCTCGGCTGCACTTCGAAAAACGGTATGGCCTCCTCAACCGTCATGTCCAACACATCAGAGATAGATTTTCCCTTAAATCTCACCTCCAAAGTCTCTCTGTTAAAACGCTTTCCTTTGCAGGTTTCGCACTCTACATGCACATCTGGCAAGAAATCCATTTCTATTTTTTTCATGCCTGCACCTTCGCAAGTTTCGCAGCGACCACCTTTTACATTGAAAGAAAAACGACCAGGCTTGTAACCACGAATTTTGGATTCTGGGAGCTCTGCAAAAAGTGTCCGAATGTCAGAAAACATGCCCGTGTAAGTAGCGGGGTTGCTTCGTGGTGTACGACCAATGGGCGACTGATCCACTTCTATAACCTTGTCGATATGCTCCAGTCCTTCCACCTTTTTGTATTCAAGCGGTTCTTTTTTTGCTCTAAAAAAATGATGGTTCAGTATCGGGAATAGCGTCTCATGAATCAACGAAGACTTGCCACTACCACTAACACCGGTAATAGAAGTAATTTTTCCTAACGGAATTTTGAGATTTACATTCTTCAGATTATGCCCGGTAGCTCCCTTGATAGACAAAAATAGACCATTACCTTCGCGTCGTTTTTTTGGAACTTCAATTTGTACCCTATCACTCAGATAATCAGCCGTAATACCACCTTTTTCTATGAATTCTTTTGGTGTACCATAGCTCACCACCTTGCCTCCATGTCGACCAGCCCCCGGCCCAATATCCAAAATGTAATCCGACTCCAACATCATGTCTTTGTCATGTTCTACCACCAAAACGGTGTTACCAAGATCACGAAGGTCTTTGAGAGCTGTGATTAGCTTTACGTTGTCTCGCTGGTGCAAACCTATACTCGGCTCATCCATGATGTAAAGTACACCCACCAACTGCGTGCCTATTTGTGTGGCCAATCTGATTCGTTGTGCTTCGCCGCCCGAAAGCGTTTTGAGTGGTCGGTTTAAAGTCAGATAGTCAAGCCCAATACCAAAAAGAAAACCGATTCGTTTCTTGATTTCTTTCAGGATTTCAGTTGCAATTACATTCTGACGATCGTTTAATCTATTTTCCAAAGAACCAAACCAATCTGCCAAGTCGGCAATATCCATGTCGGAAAGCTGGGCTATGTTTTTATCATCAATCAAGAAGTGTAACGACTCTTTTCTCAGTCTCTGACCGTTACAATCCGGACATTTTTTAATGAGCATAAAGTCTTTTATCCAATCTTGAATCTTGTCTGAGTCAGAATCCTGTTGTTTTTTGAGAAAATTCATGATTCCCTCAAAATTGGTGTTCCAGTCTGTTCCTGGATATTTTTTTGAAGGAACCGCCACTGGCTCCTCACTTCCATATAATATTGTTTTTAGTGCCTCCTCTGGTATTTTGTCTATCGGAACACTGATGGAAGACTTATAACTTTTAAGAATTATTTCTATTTGTTTAAAAATCCACAAGTCACGATATTCTCCCAGAGGAGCTATTCCTCCACGTGTAATTGACAAAGATTTATCAGGAATAATAGACTCCTCTGTGATTTCCTCCACTACACCCATACCGTTACAGGTCGGACATGCTCCGTAAGGCGAATTGAATGAGAATGAATTAGGCGAAGGGTCCTCGTAGCTTATGCCAGCTTCGGGATCTGTGAGGTTTTGTGAAAGATATTGCACATCGCCCTTTTCGTCTAACAAAAGTACCGAGCCTTTCCCGAGTTTTAGAGCTGTACCGACAGACTGACTGATTCTGAATCTATCCTCTGTTTTGGGAATTACACGGTCCACCACTATCTCTATATCGTGGATTTTATATCTGTCAAGTTGCATTTTGGGTGAAACGTCCAGCACCTCGTTGTCCACTCTTACTTTCTGGTAGCCCATTTTGGATATTTGCACAAAAAGCTCGCGGTAGTGGCCTTTGCGACCTTTAACCAAAGGAGCCAGAATACTCACCTTTTTACCCGTATATTGATCAAATATCTGCTCAATAATCTGATCCTGAGTCTGTTTCACCATCGGTTTACCCGTTACATAACTGTAGGCTATACCCACTCTGGCAAACAAAAGACGTAAGAAATCGTAAATTTCGGTGGTGGTTCCTACGGTAGAACGCGGGTTTTTAGAGGTGGTTTTTTGCTCAATGCTGATTACTGGCGAAAGTCCATTGATTTTGTCAACATCTGGCCTTTCCATGTCACCAATAAAACTACGGGCATACGAAGAAAAACTCTCCATGTAGCGACGTTGGCCTTCGGCGTAAATAGT
Source organism: Lacihabitans soyangensis (assembly GCF_024343775.1). Taxonomy (GTDB): domain Bacteria; phylum Bacteroidota; class Bacteroidia; order Cytophagales; family Spirosomataceae; genus Leadbetterella; species Leadbetterella soyangensis. The sequence goes on from NZ_RJUF01000187.1 coordinate 16,524, forward strand.
ATCAAAAGCTAAGGAAGACTTCCCGCTACCGCTGATGCCCGTGATAACCACCAGCTTGTTTCGAGGAATAACTACATCAATGTTTTTGAGGTTGTGTTCACGAGCACCGAAAACCTCTATTTGTTCGTGTCCTGTAAGCTCTACGTCGTTGAGTTTTTTGTCTACCACCTTAAAGTTTTTGCTGAAAATTGTAAGAACCTCAAAATTAAACAAAAATAAGGCAGAATGGTTTTTTGGGTTTAAAATAAAGGCGGAATTGCTAAAAAAGGTGGAGAGGGATGATGGTTCAATTTTTTAACTATAAATAATTTGTCATTAGCTTTCGCCCTTTCAGGGCTAATTTGGATTCGATTCCTTACTCACTCCCTAAGGCCTTTCGGCCTGAGCTTAAATCTTTCGCCCTTTCAGGGCTTTAGTGGAACATTACTTTATTTCTATTCTAGACGTTTAAGCCTTGCTTAAGGCATCTAGATTATTTAGGCTTATAAAACCAATTTATAGAACAAAAGGCCTGATGGGTCCGAAATGTCTGAGGGTTAGGTCGATATCAATCAAATATATATTTAAGAGTCACCGACATGCGAAGAAGATTTATAAATTATTACTTAATTTTAATTGTAAAGGGCTAAAGGCCCGAAATATTCTAGGATTGGGTGAAGCCCAATTAGTTCATCCCCAAATGAACATATATTAGCCCTGAAAGGGCGAAAGATAGTGCTCATTTAGTTTAATAGATTTTTCAAAGGAGGTAGGTGAAAATTTATGGATTGTAATCTCAATCCCAAACATATTTTTCATCATACACAATATCATACTTTTTTAATATTATACGATACTCATCTTGAAACGACTTTTTTTCGTGATGCTGTTTTTGGTTGGCAATATAATCTACAACCCTTTGAAGTTGACTTGGATTGACACTGAATGAGCCATAACCATTTTGCCAATAAAAATCCTGAAACGCTTCACCCTTAGTTTTTATCCATTTCGAGGAATTAGCTTTAACTATTTCTAAAAGCTTAACTAGTGCAATCTTTTTAGAAAGAGAACACAAAATATGTACGTGATTTCTATATCCACCTACTTTTATCGGGATACAATCTAGGGAATTACAAATGCCTCCTAAATAGGCAAATAGGTCATCCTCAATTTCATCATTAATAAAATCTTGTTGATTTTTTGTGCCGAAAACGATGTGGACATAGTTTTTAATTAAGGTTTGTCCCATGTGAAATTTATTTTTCCAAAAATATGAAAAAAACCTATTTCTTCAAACCCTTCCTACGCTCCGCCACCATCAAATCTATGACTAAATCGTAGCTGCGAGAGCCTTGTTCTTGGCCGTTGGACTTTAAAAACAAATCATAAAAAGGACTGACAACATAAACTTGAATGGGATTTCTGAATTTTTTCCAAATTTGTCTTTCTTTTTCTCTGTCAGCCTTTACTGCCGGACTTAATTTATCAAAAAGTGATTTTGAAAAAGTGCTGTCTATTTCCCAAACTTTGTTCAATGCCCTGAAAACTGTGCCATAATGGGCCGAATATTGAAAAACGGGATCTGGATTATTTTTGCAAGATAAATAGGCCAAATAATTGGCCTCTTCTTCAGATGCAAAACCTAGTTGATGGGCCATTTCGTGCGTTGTAACGTATGGCACGTCGTATATCATGTTGTTGGTATTGACATTCGCCTCGCCAGTCGGAAACATATACACTCCGCTGGTACTCATGTAGGCGAGCAAATCGCTTCCGGTCGCCATTTTTATTGATGGTGTAGTGTAGCTTAAAAAGTTACATTGATTTTCTAATTTTTCATATCCTATTGGTGCTTTTGCAAATACTTTTTCAAAGGTTAAGTCTCGAAGTTTTGATTCCGGAATTCTTGAACGAGTAAGGTTGGTAGAATCTATCAATTCTTTACACAAATCTATAACTTCTTGATTTTTAATATTTTCGGTATTCAAATTCAAAAGGTCTTTCAAAGGCTTTTTATGATAGGCCAGACCCCATGTCAGCATAAAAAACAAGTAAATAGGAGACAGATAGGCGAAGAAATTTATAATAATTTGTCTCAACGAAACCTCCTTTTTTCTTATTCTTAGGAACGTTTTAACAGACAAATAAAACAAAAAAGCACTCGAAGCATATACCAAAATTAGGCCGAGAGAAACACTTGTCCAGCCAGTTATTATCCTTAAAAATCGAGTAATTATCTTAAAAAAACCTCTTGAATAATAGTATTCAACCCATTCTTCGTTGGAGGTAATTATTTTAATAATTATAAATTGTATGGGCAGCAAAATAATGCTGATGATTTTCCAACCAAGGTTTTTCATGTGCCTTTAGAACAATTTCACGATACCAAATATACAAAACGAAAGGATGGCCAAGATACTTATCCAAAGCAACAGATTATAGGTCGGAGTTGATTTTTCGACGTCATTTTTTCTAAAATACTTATTGAAAATAACCGCCCAAATCACCAAAATTAACAGGAACGAGCCTACAATTCCGCCCGAAATAACCATAATCATGGGCAGTTTGATATAGACAAACAAAAATGCCCAGAGAAAAGGAAGTATCCACGCCAAACGAGCAATAAGTCTTTTACGTTCAGCCATATTTCCGAAGTCTATCCAGCCCATTTGACCAAATATATCGGCAAACTGCCGTGTCCAAGCAGCCAAAGCGGAGAAAACCGTAGAAAATAGAATAGTGAACGACCCCGCTAGAAAGAAGGTTTTTGACCAAGAACCGAGGCTTTCTGTAAACATAGACGACAGCACTTCTATCATTTGGTAACCTTCTGGTAGGTTGGCTTGGTGATGTAAAACCGCCGCTCCCAAAAGATAAAATGCCGCAGTAACTGTGGTGTAAATCAACATGGCCAGAAAAGCATCCAATTGCATGACTTTTACCCAGCCTTTTACTCTGGCTTTCCATTCTGCTGAATTGTCACGTGGACCTACATGCGATGCATAGCCTTTTTCCAAACACCAATAATTGTAATGAATAATTTCGTCGGCACCTACACCCGTAATACCAAATGCCCCGAAAGCAAAGGCCAAAGCTGCCTTTGGAAGTTTAAAGGAAAGACCTTCGGCAATATTTTCCCAGGATATTTGGTATTGAGTAAATTTCAGAAAATAGAGGGAAGAAAAAGTGAAAACAGTAAAGAAAGCAATCATGATAAGCGATAGCTTCTCCAAGCTTTGATAATATCCTTGATAAACCAAAATGGCACCCAAGGCGGCCACCAAAAATGCAAATATTGGCACGGAAACCATCGGAAAAACCATATTGAGCGTGATGGCTACTCCGCCAACTATTCCACCTACTTGAAGCAGTTTAAAGATCATAATTACAAAAACCAGCCATACACTCCAGCGTGTACCACGGATTTTAGGTCCGGGCAATTTCGACATAATTTGCATTGAAGTTTCACCTGTACTTACCGTGTGTTTACCAAATTCGAGCTGAACCATGACCTTTACCACGCAACTAACCAAAATAATCCAAAAACAAACAAAACCGGCTTTGGCTCCAAGTGTGGTGGTGGCTATAAGTTCGCCAGAACCCACGATTGCCGCAGAAAGTATAAGGCTAGGTCCAAGAAATTTTAGCCTCTCGCTGAAAGTCTCAGGAGCTTGTTTGATTTTTTCAATACTTAAATGATATGGGTCGTTTTGCATACTATTTTTCACCGCAACGCCGCTAAGACGCAAGGAAATAATTATTTCGAAAGAATCTCAAACTTTTACTGGGTGTTTCATTTTAGGGTTGAACATTTTATAAAAATAGAAATATATCTTCAAAACCCAATTTTTCCACCGACAATTGAAAACAAAAAAGCCCGAAGATAAAAACCTTCGGGCTCAAGCTTCGACTACGCTCAGCTATCAGAATATGACATTTACAACATCCAAGCGGATTCTACAGCCTAAGTACCTTAGAAGAATCGAATGGTGGCTGAGCGGAGCCGAAGCCACTATTCCACCGGAATTCCGACGCAATAGTTTCTAGAAGTGCTGCCTTCATAAACTCCACAAATCAACACTCCCTCCTCTCCGTTTTTCTTGGCGGCATTTATTTGATCTTTTACTTCTTTTGCGGAATTAACCCTCACATTACCAACTCTGGTAATTATGAAGCCTTCCTCAATATTGGTCTGCTCTCCAAAGAAACCATCCTCGTTGATTTCAGAAATTCTTACTCCGTTTCTCAAACCAATTTTCTCTTTGTCTTTGGCAGACAAATCTTCAAGTGTAATTCCTAATTTGCCGTAAGCCGAGACCAATTCTGGGTCCTTCTTCACTACACCTTCGCCACCTTTGTTGTTTTTGAGCGTTACGACATAATCCTTCTCTTTGCCATTTCTATTCACGGTCAAAGTAACTTTTTCACCTGGTCTTTTTCTGCCAATTAACTCTCTGAATTTTGGTTCTGATTTGGTTTCGACACCATCAACTTTGGTAATTACATCACCTTTTTTGATGCCGGCACTGTTGGCTGCTCCATCTTCTGGTACTTCCGCCACATAGATACCCTCATCTAAGTCAGAATCAAGTTCTTTGGCGTTCTTGTTGTTCAACTCCACTGGAGCAAGTCCAATAAATCCACGTTGAACGTTTCCGAATTTGATCAAATCCGTAGAAACTTTCTTAACGATACTTGAGGGCACAGCAAACGCATATCCTGCATAAGCACCATTTGGTGAGGCAATCGCAGTATTTATGCCTATCAAATGTCCACTAAGGTTTACCAATGCACCTCCACTATTACCAGGGTTTACAGCCGCATCCGTCTGAATGAACGATTCTATCGGCGAATCTTGTTTTTGATCCGACTGCTGACCTCTTCTTTGTCCTTGGCCTAATATGTTGATATTCCGGCCAATAGCACTAATAATACCGGCTGTTACGGTTGATTCTAAGTTGAAAGGATTACCAACTGCGAGCACCCACTCACCAACTTTTACATCGTCAGAGTTTCCGAAGGTAATCGCTGGTAGTTTTCTTTCTTCGATTTTAATAACCGCAATGTCTGTGGACGGGTCAGTGCCTACAATGGTGGCATCATAAGCTTTCTTGTTGTAAGTAACAACCTCCAGTTCGTTAGCTCCTTCCACAACATGGTTATTGGTTACAATATAACCATCCTCAGAAATGATTACACCCGAACCTGATGACTCTTGGTTTTGGGTACGAGGACCGCCAAACATGTCGTCCATTCCAAAAAACTGGTCAAAAATAGAAGGCATTTGACGCACAGTTCTAGAGCTTTTGGCTTTTATGTGTACCACCGCAGGTGCAGAAGCACTAGCTGCAAATGTGAAGTCGCCAGGTTGTCCTGCGGGCAAGTTGGCAAATTTCATGACAGAGCCGTTTGACCCTGCTTCGTTGATTACTACATCGTTGCGATAACCATCTATGGCTCTATAACCGGCAATGGTAGCCACACTTGCCGATACGGCAATGAGGGCGGTCTTCCAAGAATTATTCAATGTCATTTTTTAATAGCTTTATGTTTATTGAATTTCAAACTTATAGTGATACAAATTTATTTTCAAGTAAAGCAATAACGCAAATTCTTGAAATAAAATTTACAGTGTGAATATATGTTTAACATTAATTAACTAAAAAAGCATCTCCCATGTTTTCTGGGAGATGCTAAAATCAAAAATCAATACTTAGTTTATCGATATCAATTTCGGTTCTTTCGGTTTGGCTTCTTCTTTTTTAGGGATAGTCACATGCAAAACCCCGTCTTCGTAAGCTGCCTCAATTTTGTCTGAATCAACTGTATTGGGCAATCTGAAAGACCTCGTGAACGAACCGAAGCTATATTCTTTTCTCAAAAATGTCTCTGTTTTTTCTTCAGATTCCGTTTTTTCTTCGGCCGAAATGGTAAGGTTACGCTCATGCACTTCTACCTTGAAAGCTTCCTTCTTGAAACCTGGAGCTACTAGCTCAATTCCAAAGTTATCTTCAGTTTCTTTGATGTTTGCAGCGGGTAGGTTTTTGTTCCATTTAGCAACAACTGGCTCACCAAAAAATTCGTTGAACAAAGCTGGGAAAGAATTCAAATTGTCATAGTTTCTTACTAACGTTTTCATAATTATTGTTTGTTTAATGTTTTACAAATTTTGTTTGGTTGACAATGAACAAAACTTATTCCAATCGTTTTTTTAAGACAAAATGGCCGAAAGGTGCGTTTGGTGAGAAAATTTAAATGACAAAGTGGCTGATTTTTCAATTTCCTGTAATGACATTTTTTCCTGAACGCCCTCGTAACGCCTTCGTTTGTGTCCTCACAAACGATAACTGTTAAGCCTTCGTTTGTGTCCTCACAAACGACAACGTTACATAAATTTGAGTAAGCTGGAAAGCTTGTGAGGAGTGGAAAGTTTGTGAGGACACAAACTTTGGCAATTAAAATGTTTGTAGGACACAAACACTGGCCAAACATGGGCCAAAAAAAACCTCCAAGTCGAATCTTGGAGGTTTCTGATATATTGAAGATTTCTAGGCGAAACCTATATTTTACAAGTGAATTACCTCACCGTAAGCAGCAGCGGCTGCTTCCATGATGGCCTCTGACATTGTTGGGTGCGGGTGAACCGACTTCACGATTTCCATACCGGTTGTCTCCAAATTACGAGCAACTACAGCCTCGGCTATCATTTCGGTTACGTTGGCACCAATCATGTGACAGCCCAACCACTCACCGTATTTAGCATCAAAAATGACTTTTACAAAACCTTCAGGCACACCACCAGCCTTGGCTTTGCCAGATGCGGAGAATGGAAACTTGCCTACTTTTATCTCATATCCAGCTTCCTTCGCAGCTTTTTCCGTGTAACCAACTGAAGCTATTTCTGGAGAACAGTAGGTACAACCAGGAATATTTCCGTAGTTCAACGGCTGTGGATGATGTCCGGCCAATTTCTCAACACATATAATACCTTCCGCACTTGCCACATGTGCCAATGCTTGTCCTGGAACCACATCACCGATGGCGAAATATCCAGGAACGTTGGTTTGGTAATACTTATCTACCAATATTTTACCTCTATCAGTTGCTATGCCTACATCTTCAAGACCAATGCTTTCGATATTGGCTACTATACCTGCTGCCGAAAGTACGATGTCTGACTCTATCGTTATTTCTCCTTTTGGTGTTTTAACAGTCGAAACACAACCCGCTCCTGAAATATCTACCTTCTCTACACTGGAGTCGGTGTAGATTTCGATACCCATTTTTTTGTATTGCTTTGCCAATTCTTTTGAAACGTCCTCGTCTTCCACAGGGACAATGTTTGGCAAAAATTCCACAATAGTAACCTTGGTACCCATACTGGCATACACATAAGCAAACTCTACACCAATGGCACCTGAACCTATGACTACCAATGATTTAGGTTGTTTTTCGAGTGTCATGGCTTTGCGATATTCTATTACCTTTTCGCCGTCAATTGGCACATTTGGCAATGCCCTGGCTCTTGCACCTGTAGCGATGATAATGTTTTTTCCTTCAATGATTGACTTTGTACCATCTGCAGCTGTAACTTCTACTTTCTTACCAGGCTGTACTTTACCGTATCCGTCCATAACATCAATTTTGTTTTTCTTCATCAAAAACTGCACGCCTTTGCTCATGCCGTCGGCTACACTTCTTGAGCGGCCTATTACCGCCGAGAAATCTGCATGGGCCTCGCCCACAGTGATACCGTAGTCTTTGGCATGCTGAATATATTGAAACACTTGTGCCGATTTTAAAAGAGCCTTGGTAGGAATACACCCCCAGTTGAGGCAGATACCGCCCAGATTTTCCTTCTCTATAACCGCTACTTTCATTCCCAACTGAGAAGCTCTAATAGCGGTAACGTAACCACCAGGGCCACTTCCGAGAATCACAACATCATACTGTGCCATAAGAAATTTGATTTTTGGTATAATTTGGGTGCAAATTTAGTGAATAAAATCGAAAGCAGAATTCTACAGACGACTTTTGGGGCTTTATTAAACAAATAGTAAAAGTTTTGGGTGGGAAAGTACAAGTAAGGTCCTGCTGATGGGTTATTTCTATCCCAAATGAATGCTTTCTCCCAAACTTCAAAGTTGGCTTCAAACCAAAAATGATTTAATCAGAAAGCAATACCAGATGGTTTGGCAATACTTGAATCTCGAAAACCAAACAAGATTTAAGAATCAAAAAGAAAGTACAAAGGTAGTCCCTTCGCCTGGGTTGGATTTTACGGAAATAGTGCAATTTATTGCTTTAGCGAGGTCACGGATGAGGTGAAGCCCGAGGCCGGATTTTATACCAATGGCTTCAGAATCACTAAACAAAGCTTTGAACTGATCATTCGTGGCACCGGGTCCATTGTCTGTTACCGAAATCAACTTCTGTCCATTTTCCTCCCAAGCTTTCCAGATAATGGTTGGATCTTCTGTGTTTGAAAGAGCCCCAATGGCGTTGCCAGTTAGATTCCGAATTATCGTTTTTAGGTAGTTTTCGTCTGTTTGTAAGGTTAAATTTTCGGGACTGAGAAAGTTTATTTTTATATGTTCTTGGCTTTCAAAATGCCTTTGCGTGTCTTCAAAAATGGATTTAATCTCAATTTTTTTGAGAAAAGGCTTAAAATTTTGCATTTGCCCTTTGCTCCAAAGCAACAAATCTTCCATAGAAACCAAAAGATTTTCTACACTCGTTATGGTCTTGTTTTGGAGTCTCTTTTTGTTGGTTTCATCCAATAGCTCGGGGCTTTCTTGCTGGAGTTGTAAAAACTGCAATAAGCTGGCCACTGGGCTTCGTAAGTCGTGATTTAAGATTCCCATGAACCGTATTTTGGCTTTATTGGCCTCATCCAATTCCGTGTTTAATGCTTGTAGTTTCTTATTGGCTTTTTGGCTAGTATTTCGTTGATAGAGTAGCAAGCCTCCGATTACACTCAAAAGAAGCAATCCACTGACATAGAACCATTTTTGTGTTTCTTTGGCTGCCAAATTAAGATTGGCAATCTCTACTTCGGTTTTCTTCAATTTCACCTCGTTCTCAGCCGCCACCAATTGTTTTTTGTTCGAAATACCCTGAATCTGTTCGGCTTTCAGGTCGGCTTGGGTTTTTAGATAGTTCAGTTTTACCAAGTCTCGCTCCTTATTGCTAACACTTAGTTTTGCATTGTTAAGAGCCAGCAATAATTGGCCTTGTTTCAAGTTTTCGGCATCCAAAAGTTGCTGGTTTTTGTATTTTTCTTCCTTTGTATCAAACTCGTATTGAATCTCTAACCGAGCCAATTGCTTCTGGTTATTCTCATTGTCAATACTCTCTTTTACGTCAACATATTTTTTAAAATACAGATAGGCACTGTCGGCAATACCCTTTTTTTCAAAAATATCGCTAAGTCCAAGGTAAGCGTCTCTTAACACGTCTTTGGTGCCGATTTCCAGAGCAATATCCTTTGATTTCATCATAAAAGGCAAAGCCTCATCTAGCCTGTTTTTCTGTAGATAATATTCACCAACACCTGCATTGTTGATGGCTATTCCCTTTTTACTTCCCAATTCCTCGGCTAATTTAAGTGCCTTGCTGTGGTTTTCGAAGGATGGCTCATAAATCTTCTGTCGGGCATAAGCCAGGCCCAAATTGCCATAATCGCGTGCCATGCCAACCTTATTGTTCATCTCAATGTCTTTGGCAAGGGCTTTAGCATAAAACTCCAATGCTTTGTCGTAATTTTTCATATCTAAATACACCGAGGCGATGTTGCTGTATCCTCCCGCTATTCCGTCGGCAGAATTAGCAGTTGTATTGATCGAAAGGGCATCTTGAAAGTGTTTTAGAGCTAAGTCAAACTTTTTTTGAGTCGTATAAATAACCCCAATGTTGCTATATGCCAATCCTGCAAGCTTCGGCAATTTGGCCTTTTCGGATACACGAATGGAGTTTTGAAAATAAACCAATGCCTCTGGATATTTATTTTGCATCAGGGCGACAGATCCTAAATTATTATTACAAATAATGATTCCTGAGTATATTTTTGATTCTTCAAATAACTTTAGAGACGTTTGGAAATTGGCTTCTGCTTTTTGATAGTCCCCGACCGATATGTACTTTGCTCCCAGCATCTTATATCCTTCGGCCTGTCCTTTTTTAAAGTTTAATTTGTTGGACAATTGAATGGCTTCTTCTGCACGCAACTGCATATTAGTTGGGTTAACACCATAGTTTGCAACAGTAAGTTTGAGAATTAACATTACCCTCGTAGTATCTGAGGTTGTATGTTTTTGTAGTTCGGCAGTGAGGTCTTCAATGGCTTTGTTTGACTGCGAAAACAGCAATCTACTTGCAAGAAGCAAAAGGATAAATAAAAGTTTAGTCTTCATTGTAGCTGAATTAGGTTTTCTCTAAAACTCCTTCCAATAGGCACCAGAAACTCATTCCGCAGCATAACATCATTGGTTTGAATTTTTGATACGTAGTGTTTCTGAATGGCATAACTACGGTGTACCCTCACAAAACTACTAAAATGTTGGTCTTTGATGAGTACTCCCAAACTCGACAGCACGCAATGTTGCTTGGTTTCGGTTACGATTTTGGTGTAATCTTTAAGTGCTTCGAGGTACAAAATATCATGTAGCTTGATCCTTACTTGGTCAGTGCCCTCTTTGATATAAATCACATCGCCACCCAAGCTCGCTTCAAAAAGGTTGGCTTTTTGTTTGAGTTCGAGATAATCTCTAATGCGGTCAACCGTTTTGCTGAACCTATCAAACTTGAGCGGTTTTACGATAAAATCAAGCGTGTCAAGATCAAAACTTTCAACGGCAAATTCGGGATGTGAGGTTATGAAAATGCAAATCGGGACATCCTTGGCTATTTTTCTGAAGTCAATACCATTCATGTTGGGCATATCTATATCCAAAAAAAGCACCTCAACTTTTTCTTTCTCCAAAACAGGAATGGCATCGAAGGCATTATCAAAAACTCCAAGTACTTGAAATGCAGCACTTCTGTTTACAAAAGAACTCACTGTGAGTCTGTCAATCTCGTTGTCGTCTATGATTATGCAATTTATTAGCTTCATAAAACAAACATACCGATAATTTCGAAGCATTGAAAACCTTGAATAGATATTTATCGGTGTCGTTCGTCTATTTGTTGGGTTGTTTGTCTATTGGCTATTTCATGGACCGACGCTTTCAAGCAACTTTGGAAACTATTGAAAGCCAAGTTGTTGATGAAATGTTCAAGCAAAAACAATGTAAAAACATTCTTCATCACGAGATCGACTGGCCAGATAAAACGAAATGAAAATTAATTTAAAAAACTCAAAACACACCATGAACAACAACATCATACCGATTGGCAGTCGTAAAAAAGTGCCGTCAAAAGATATTTTATATCTACAGTCAGACCTCAACTACACCAAAGTGTTTTTGGTAGGTGGCCAAATGATATTTTCGTCTACCACGCTGAAAATCATCGAAAGTCGTCTTGCCGAAAACCCAGAGTTTTTAAGAATAAACCGCGGCCTTGTCATCAATCGCCAACATGTAAAAACCTGCCAAGAATCCAGCGTGGAGCTTTCCAACAACCTGAGTTTCGTGGTTTCAAGAAGGCGTAAGCCATTTTTAAATGTTATTTAAATTGTTAATTATTAATTGATTGTGATATGAAAAAATTATTGATGTTTTTTTTTATGAGTGTAAATGTTTGGGGGCAAATAAACAGCCTGTCTATTTCTGATGGTTCTATTACCATAACTCCAAAAGGACTTCAAAGTAAATTTAGCAATGGAGCTAATTCTTACCTTAATACTTCTATTGGCAATAACGCATTAAAAAACAATAACTTTGGAACCGATATAATTGCGATAGGTAACAATGCTCATTATACCTCAAATGGTGGTACCTCAGATTATAGTGTAAAAAATATTGCCATAGGAAATGGTGCCTTGTATAAAGCTCAACCTACCCAATCCGGAGCATTTGCCAGCGACGGCAGAGACAATATTGCAGTAGGCATTAATGCCTTGTATATCAACCAAGTAGGTAATTATAACATAGCAATCGGTAATGAAGCACTGACGGATAATACTGCAAGTTTTAACACTGCAGTAGGTAATTCATCACTTACAAAAAATTTAACTGGTTATAATAATAGTGCGTTGGGTTATTTTTCAATGTACGGTAATCTAAAAGGGTATTCAAATTCGGGTTTTGGTGCCTATAGTTTGTATCGAAATACAAACGCCAATTACAATACAGCAATAGGGTATTCAGCATTAAGAACCCAAAATTTTGCTAACAATGGTATCACTTATGACAGTGACAATGTTGCTGTTGGTTCGAATTCACTTTCGCAAAATAACCCAACAACTGCTACCAATGGTGTTAGAAATACAGCAGTAGGCTCCAATTCAATGTATGAAAATATCATCGGGGCAAACAATACTGCCATAGGTGCCTATGCTTTATATTCAAACACTTATTCATCTAAAAATGTCGGAATTGGCGATAATGCTCTGTCTACGCAGTCATTTACCAATGGTGAATCAGTTTATGATGGATTTAATGTAGCTGTGGGGGTTAACGCACTAGCTACTAATAATTCTACATATAGTAGCAATGGTGTATACAATACTGCCATAGGTGGAGAAGCAATGAAAAGTAATACAATTGGCTTTCAAAACGCTGCTGTCGGGTATCAGGTATTATATAAAAATACAACTGGAAATTATAATTCTGCATTGGGGAAAAATGCATTATTCGACAATGTTTCAGGTTCAGATAATGTGGCAATTGGAGATTATGCGTGTAATGCTTGCTTGGGTAGTAGAAATGTTGCTATAGGAAATCAAGCTGCTCAAAATGAAATTGGGGGAAATAAATTATATATAGAGAATACACCTAGTTCAATTCCATTGATAGGAGGTGATTTTTTTACAGATGTAGTGGGTATCAATATGCCTATTACTAGTTTAGCATCCAATACTACTTGGAAACTCCAAGTAGGTGGAGATATAAACGCTACAGGAAGCGTGCGAGCGGCAGGTGTGGTTTTAACCTCAGACCAAAGATTCAAAAAGAATATACAACCGATAATGAGTCCGCTCAATGCGGTGAATGAACTAAATGGATATAGCTATAAATGGCGAACTAATGAGTATCCTGATAGAAACTTCAGCGAAAAAACACAAATGGGCCTAATAGCACAAGAAGTTGAAAAGATTTTCCCAGAATTGGTAGATACCGATGCAAATGGATATAAATTCGTTAATTACCTGCAACTCACGCCGTTAATGATTGAAGCAATAAAAGAGCTAAAAAAGGAAAATGATGCTTTGAAAACCCAAAACCAAACCTTAGAAACTCGCCTTGATAAAATAGAAGCAATGCTTACTACTATTCAACCAAATACTGAAAACTTGAATTCTAAAAAATAAAATCACCATGAAAAAAATCTTGTTTCTCTCGCTATTTATTAGCTTCAAAATGTTTGGGCAAACGCCTAAAATAGACGTAGTTGTAGGTGATACCGAAAACGTTAATGGAATTCGAGCGGTTTTAAAGCCAACAAATCCAACTAACATTTACACAGCAATTACAGGCGAAAACAATTCTACAAACGGAAATGGTTATGGTGTAAGAGGATTTCATTCGGGGTCTGGATCAGGGGTTTTTGGCGGATCCATCTCAGGAGTTGGGGTTTATGGTGAATCCGCCTTTGGGGGTGGAGTTAGTGGGTTTTCGGCTGAATCAAGTGGTGTTTTCGGTTCTTCAGATACTGGAATTGGAGGACAATTTACTTCTTCTAATAGTGGGTATGCTTTGAAAACAGAAGGTAAGGTAGAGTTCAGAGGGCTAAACGGTGCAGGAACAAATAAATTTCTAAAATCAACCAATAGCAATGGCAATGCCGAATGGAGCGATTTACTGCCATACTCCCAAACTTCAACCTCAACCTCCGCACTTCTTAAAATAACTAATACCTCTACAAGTGGTTACAATGGCATTCAAGGTGAAACATTTTCAAGTGGTTTAGGTTTTGGTATACATGGTATTGCCAATTCAACAACACCCTCAGGACCAAACGCAGGTGTTTGGGGGAAAAATTCCTCTACAAACTCCTTGGGTTATGGGGTTGGAGGTACTCATTCTGGCACAGGAGCTGCTGTCAGAGGGGAAACCACAAATGGTATAGGAGGAAGTTTTGAATCAACAAATGGCTATTCTATCCAAACTTCAGGCAAAATAAAATTTGCCGGAA
>NZ_RJUF01000188.1 GCF_024343775.1 Lacihabitans soyangensis
CATCAAGACATAAGTTATTCAAGTCTTCATTTGCTTAAACTCTTCATTTTCTTCTTGTTAAAAATAGAAATTAATATCTAACATGAAGGAATTAAGAAATGAAGGACATTAAGAGCTTCATTTGCTTAAACTCTTCATTTTCTTCTTGTTAAAAATAGAAATTAATATCTAACATGAAGGAATTAAGAAATGAAGGACATTAAGAGCTTAAATAGAAATTAATATCTAACATGAAGGAATTAAGAAATGAAGGACATTAAGAGCTTCATTTGCTTAAACTCTTCATTTTCTTCATATTAAAAACCACTACAACGGTTGCAGGTGTCTTGCCCTTTCATATTCTTGTAGAAAACAACCAAGCCTTCGCCATCAATGCCGATGAAAAACTGGCTTTTGATACCTTATATTTCGCAAACGACTCTTTGCACCTAAAGATGGAACTCTTTGATGCTGAAATAGTTGCCAAGGTAGATGGTGAAAGTATGAAGGGCACATTCCGTAAGAAAATGGCCAATTTGGACAATAGAGAGGGAGCTTTTTCGGCTAAGTTTGGACAAGATTTTAGATTCGAGAATGGAAAAGTAAGCCCTTCTTTGGCAAATAAATATTCGGTAACATTCAATGATGGAGAAGCAGATATGATTACTGAAGTATATGTAGCTGAATCAGCCATGTTAAGAGTTGAAAAACTTATCGGAATCAAAGGTGAAGAGGCTGTTTCACTGCAAAAAGACATGGCCTTGGTTTATCTACAAGATGCCGTTATGAAATGCAATCAGGCTGGACGTGAGGCCATCCAAGCATTCGCCGAAGGAGATGAACTAAGAGTGATGTTAATGGGCTTAAAGCGTTTCACCAAAATTGACCCCATCAACACCAAAGAAGCAAGAAGAAGAGTCGCAGATGCACTTTTAGCTGAGAATAAATATATATTTTAAAGACTTTTTAACTGACTAACATTTGTGGTGGCTCCGTGGAGTCAAACGGTGGCTGAGCGAAGCCGAAGCCACTTCGGCTCCGCTCAGTGGGCGGGTTAATCAAATATTTTGGCTTAGAATCAACAATTAAAAACCAATAAACCAGCCTTATATAATTTAGGGCTGGTTTTTTATTTGCATAACGTACGTTTTCATTTCGACTCCGCTCAATGAACGGAGTTAAAGTGATTTTTTACGTTAGAATTACGGTTGTAACCTAGGCTATATTAGCATGACAGGGCTCATATAATTATCAGCGCTCAGTGGTCGGGTTATAATCAGTTATCACAGAAATCAAATATTTTGGCTTAGAATCAACAATTAAAAACCAATAAACCAGGAAGGAATTAAGAAATGAAGGACATTAAGAGCTTCATTTGCTTAAACTCTTCATTTTCT
>NZ_RJUF01000189.1 GCF_024343775.1 Lacihabitans soyangensis
AATAGGAACCTACACAGCAACATGTGTTAATTCTTGTGGAACTTCATCTGCTTCGAATACTATAACCATCAGTAACGGTCCAGCACCAACCGCACCAGTGATAGCATCTAACAAGACTACGGTTTGTGGAACAGATAAAGCTACATTGACAGCTACCGGTTGTGCAGGTGGAACTATCACATGGTCAGGTGGATTGGGAGCTGGCACTACCAAAGAGGTAGGAGCAGGCTCATACACAGCCACATGTACTACAAGCTGCGGAACTTCAGGTAATTCAAATACAATTACTATTGGAACCAGTCCAGCCCCAGTAGCCCCAGTGATTACTGCAAGCAAGTCTGAAATTTGTGGCTCTGAAGAGATTACTTTGACAGCCACGAATTGCACTGGAACAGTTAGATGGTCTAATAATGCAACAGGTACCTCGATTAAGGTAACTCAAGCTGGAGATTATGCAGCTGTTTGCCAAAACACTTGTGGAGAGAGTCCAAATAGTAACATTATTAAAATCACGGTTGGTGGAGTTCCAAATGCTCCATTGATTACGACTGACAAGGTAACTGTTTGTGATACAGCCAAGGCGAGATTAGTTGCTGTTGGTTGTCCTTCTACTATCGAATGGAGCAATGGTGCAACAGGTGACGTAATCTTCGTTGGAATTGGAACTTATACTGCAAAATGTAAAAATTCTTGTGGAATAAGTTTGGCTTCGAATATTATAAAAATCGAAACAGGAATTGTTCCAACTGCACCAACTATTTCAGCAAATAAAACTGCTGTTTGTGGAACTGATAAAGCTACCTTAACGGCTGTAGGTTGTACCGGTGGAACAATCACTTGGTCTGGTGGATTAGGAGTAGGTACGAGCAAAGAAGTAGTAGCAGGAACCTATACCGCCACTTGTACAACAAGCTGTGGAACATCACCTGTGTCTAACACTGTAACTATTACAACAGGTCAATCATCAGCCGCTCCAACAATCGCAGTCAATAAAACTTCGATTTGTGGAAATGAAAAAGCAACGCTTACAGCAACTGGCTGTCAGGGAGGAACCATCACTTGGTCAGGTGGATTAGGAGTTGGAACTAGCAAAGAAGTAGTAGCAGGAACATATACAGCTACTTGTACAACAAGCTGTGGAACATCACCTGTATCTAACGCAGTAACTATTACAACAGGTCAATCACCAGCAGCTCCAACAATCGTAGCGAACAAAACTTCGATTTGTGGAACAGACAAGGCCACTCTTACAGCCGCTGGTTGTGAAGGAGGAACAATTACTTGGTCTGGAGGATTGGGAGTAGGAACTACAAAAGAAGTAGTAGCAGGAACATATACAGCTACTTGTACAACAAGTTGTGGAACATCACCTGTATCTAACGCAGTAACTATTTCCACAGGTCAATCACCAGTAGCTCCAACAATCGCAGCTAACAAAACTTCGATTTGCGGAACAGACAAGGCGACTCTTACAGCAACTGGCTGTCAGGGAGGAACCATCACTTGGTCTGGTGGATTGGGAGTAGGATCTACAAAAGAAGTAGTAGCAGGAACATATACAGCTACTTGTACAACTAGTTGTGGAACATCACCTGTATCTAACGCAGTAACTATTACCACAGGTCAATCACCAGTAGCTCCAACAATCGCAGCTAACAAAACTTCGATTTGCGGAACAGACAAGTCGACTCTTACAGCCACTGGTTGTGAGGGAGGCACTATTACTTGGTCTGGTGGATTGGGAGTAGGAACTACCAAAGAAGTAGCGGCGGGAACATATACCGCTACTTGTACAACAAGTTGTGGTACTTCAGCTAATTCTAACTCGGTAGTAATCACCATTGGAGCAACGCCAACAGCACCGATTGTGACGGCTAGCAAGAATGAAATCTGTGGTAATGAAGAAATTACTCTTACAGCAACAGGATGTACAGGTACAGTTAAATGGTCTAACAATGCAACTGGTACTACTGTGAAGGTTTCACAAGCGGGTGACTATGCTGCCATTTGTGTAAACACTTGCGGAGAGAGCGGAAATAGTAACATCGTGAAGATTT
Source organism: Lacihabitans soyangensis (assembly GCF_024343775.1). Classification (GTDB taxonomy): domain Bacteria; phylum Bacteroidota; class Bacteroidia; order Cytophagales; family Spirosomataceae; genus Leadbetterella; species Leadbetterella soyangensis. The sequence goes on from NZ_RJUF01000189.1 coordinate 2,058, forward strand.
CTATAGGTGCTGTGCCAAATGCTCCATTAATTACTACAGATAGAGTAAATGTTTGTGATACTGAAAAAGCGAGATTGGTAGCAGTAGGATGCACAGGAACTATCGAATGGAGCACAGGAGCCACGGGCGATATGATTCAAGTTGGAGCAGGAAGTTATACAGCTAAGTGTAAAAACTCATGCGGAACTAGCCTAGCTTCAAATATTATCAAAATTGAAACTGGAGGACGCCCTGCAGGACCGATTGTGGTGGCCAACAAAACAAGTATTTGTGGAGTTGATTCAGCTAAATTAACAGCAAGCGTTTGTAGCGGAACTGTTAAATGGAGCAATGGTAAAGAAGGAGCAAGTATTTTCGTAAAAACTGCTGGTTCTTATACAGCTACTTGTACTAACTCATGCGGTACTAGTTTACCATCTGATGCGGTAGTTATCACCGTTGGAGGTACCCCTTCTGCACCTATTATAACAGCATCTGCTACCAAAATTTGTGCGGGCGATTCAGCCACATTAAGTACAGATGGTTGTAATGGAACGGTTACTTGGAGCACCGGAGCTACTGGAAATAGCATTAAAGTTAAAATAGCAGGTTCGTATACAGTGAAGTGTACCAATACATGTGGAGTTAGTCCTAATTCTCAACCGGTAGTTATTGAAATAAAAACTACGGACTGTGGAACAGGATGTAATCTTCCGGCACTTGTTGTAGCGGCTTCTAAAACAGTTATTTGTGAGCCAGAGAATATTACACTCACTGCAACCGGCTGTACAACTGGTACAATAATTTGGTCTAACGGAAAATCCGGTAACTCAATAGTAGTTAAACCTGCGGTTACTACTACTTACTCGGCAGTTTGTAAAGTAGCTGATTGTGTGAGTCCGGTATCTAATATAGTTGAAGTCAAAGTTCAAAAAGCAACTAAACCAGTTGTAGCTTGTGCAACAGACATCATCTGTGCCGGTGAATCAATTACACTTAGAGCTTATGAGTGTGATGGTATAATCAAGTGGTCAAATGGTATGACAGGTAACGCAGTTGAAGTTAAACCAACAGCAACCAGCAAATACACAGCTGTTTGCGTGGTGGGTACATGTGAAAGT
>NZ_RJUF01000190.1 GCF_024343775.1 Lacihabitans soyangensis
TGGACATGATGAATTTATTTTAATTTTTCTTCGGATCAACAATTCGTAAATCAAAAACGAATCAATAGGTAAAATGGCTTTAAAACTATTAATTAATTTTTTACTCTATAAAAAAATGAAGATAAAAGTATTTTGTTTTGTTATTTCATTTGTTTCTATTTTTTCTGTGGTACATGCTCAAGCCGATTTTAGAGAACTTAAATGGGGGATGTCAATTGATCAAGTATCAAATTTAGAAGGAAGAAATATAACAGGAGAAATAAGATCGAATCAATTTTATACATTAGTTAGTGAGGGTATTTCTGTTGGTGGTAAGATTGCAAAAGTAGAATATACGTTTGAAAATGGTAAACTGTCAAAAATAGTCTCTTACTTTAAATTTAGTTATTCCCCCGATTTTTGGAATTTTGGTAGCATTTCGTTTCAACTTTCCGATCTATTTCAAACTTTGGAAAATAAGGGGTACAAAATAAGATATCCCATGCTCTGTGGTGATCACCCTTACGATGGTCCAGATTTGAATATTCCGGAAAATATTAAAATACTTGAAATGACTTCATGGAAACTTGATTTTGCCAAAACAACTATTCTTAAAAAACTTGAATCTGATGAAAAATATAAGTGTGCCTTTATGAAATTTGAAAGTAGTAGAAGTGATGCTACTATAGCAATAAATGCAAAACATACTATAAACGATAAATCATCACATGCTTATTTTATCTTAACGCCCTCTGATTCAGTACAAAAAAGTATCAATCAAAATGATTTTTAAATAGTTTTGGTATTACAGATATAATAGTTTATATCCGTTAATTGTCTCCCACTAGGGGACTTTGAACTAAACTCTAATGCTTTTCTCACCAGATATTAGCATCGCAGAGTCCCTGCGGAGACTCTGCTAGAACTTCAATCAGGAGGCCATAGAATATCAATCTTTTTTGTCAAAGGTCTCAATTGCCACTGGCTTTAGCCTGTGGATACTGAGAGAAATTCCTTTTTGACTTTAGTCGAAATGTTGAAGCCTTTATGTTTTGGCTAAAGCCCAATTTGTATTCTTAAATTCTCAACCTCCAGCTAAAGCAGGAGGCAATTCATTAACAAGCTTTGAGACAATGTTTTCAATTGCCACTGGCTTTAGCCTGTGGATAATGAGAGAGAGATTCCTTTTTGACTTTAGTCGAAATGTTGAGGCTGGTAAGTTTTGGCTAAAGCAAAATTTGTATTCTTAAATTCTCATCCTCCAGCTAAAGCAGGAGGCAATTCATTAAACTCTAATATTAGCATCGCAGAGTCCCTGCGGAGACTCTGCTAGAACTCCAATCAGGAGGCCATAGAATATCAATCTTTTTTGTCAAAGGTTTCAATTGCCACTAGCTTTAGACTGTGGATAATGAGAAGAAATTCCTATTTGACTTTAGTCGAAATGTTTAAGCTTTTTTGTTTTGGCTAAAGCAAAATTTATCTTCTTAAATTCTCATCTTCCAGCTAAAACAGGAGGCAATTCATTATCAAGCTTTGACACAATGTTTTCAATTGCCACTGGCTTTAGACTGTGGATAATGAGAAGAAATTCCTATTTGACTTTAGTCGAAATGTTGAAGCTTTTATGTTTTGGCTAAAGCCCAACTTGTAATCTTAATTATTAGGCCTCCAGCTAAAGCAGGAGGCAATACATTATCAAGCTTTGAGAAAATGTTTTCAATTGCCCCCGGCTTTAGCCTGTGGATACTGAAATAACCCCTTGTGCGGTTTAAATAAACATGGCATGCTTCAACTGATTTATTGGTCTATTGTTTGACATATTTATGAATTGTAAAACAGCTACAGCGTTTACCTTTGCAACGACTCTTGTAAGCAGGCCATCTAATGATTTTGAGTAGTTTCTTTTAAACATCATTTGATCACAGAGTTGTGAAAAAAGTGTTTCAATTCTTTTTCTAATATATCGATAAGACTTATTCCACACATCTGCTCTTTCTTTCATATTACCTCTAATTGGTGTTATTAGTCTGATTTTGTCTTGTTCAAAAAGAGATGTTTGATAGCCCAATGAGAGATAACCTTTGTCTGCAATTAACTCATAACCTGCAAGTTGTTCTTTTTTGTCTATCATTCCAAGATAGTTTACGTCATGAACATTGGCTGAGGTTAATCCAACAGACAGTGGTACACCTTTTTGTGTAATCATCAACTGCATTTTAAAACCATAATAA
>NZ_RJUF01000191.1 GCF_024343775.1 Lacihabitans soyangensis
GGTTAAGGATTTCCTCTACGAAGCCATTAAAATAGCCTTTGACAAAAATGGTATTGTAGGCCCTGCGGGACCTTTTGATCATTTGACATCATTGGCAGTAAAATGAACATAGGAATGAGCAAAGAAAAAATATTTGGGCTCTAATTTCTGTAAAATTGCCATCAAAACCATTTGTTAATGCAGTAAAGAAATTTGGATATGGCATTAATATTGAATTGTGGTATATTGTTTCAAGTTTTCGGTCTGAAGACCGCTTTTCACTCGTGCTTAGTCTGAAGACTAAGCACAGCTGGAGCGATGTACTATATAAGAAAAAATATTTGGGCTCTAATTTCTGTAAAATTGCCATCAAAACCATTTGTTAATGCAGTAAAGAAATTTGGATATGGCATTAATATTGAATTGTGGTGTATTGTTTCAAGTTTTCGGTCTGAAGACCGCTTTTCACTCGTGCTTAGTCTGAAGACTAAGCACAGCTGGAACAAAGGGATGAGCAAAGAAAAAATATTTGGGCTCTAATTTCTGTAAAATTGCCATCAAAACCATTTGTTAATGCAGTAAAGAAATTTGGATATGGCATTAATATTGAATTGTGGTATATTGTTTCAAGTTTTCGGTCTGAAGACCGCTTTTCACTCGTGCTTAGTCTGAAGACTAAGCACAGCTGGAGCGATGTACTATATAATAAAAATGCAAAGAAGTATGGTGTGGGCATTTTTTTACCTGACAATAAGATTGAAGGCTTAACAACCAAGGACGGATTCACCACAGATAACCAAACATCTGATGAAGCAAATAAAAATAATACTTGGGTAAATAATAAAGGTGTTTTATATGCATCTGATGTTGAAAATTTTGACCAGAAAGAATTAATAAATTATTTGATGGGTAATTTTGTTAATGGCACAGGGCCTGAAAATATTATTTTTCCTACAAATGGGGCAGCTTCGCTTAAATTAAAAAATTCTGGAATTGCAAATGAGGCAATAACTCAATTGCTTGATAAAAACATAGATTTTGTTGAACTTCAAGTAAGTGGTAATTTTCATGCACCATCTTCGATTGCAAGGAATGGGTTTTTAGCAATTGAAACATTTATAGGATCTGCTTCAGTAAGTGTTTCACGTACAACTGGTGGTAATCTGTACGTTAAAATCTTTAATGTTACTAGCTTAACCTCTGGAGATGCAGAAAAACACTGGTGGTGGAATAATTATTCCAACTCAGTGGTTAGATCAAATGATGGTAATAATAAATATGGAAATATCAGTCAAACTTTTAGTTTTACTATTAAAGATCCTAATACATATTAAAGCATAAAATGAAAAAGTACAAATTCGTTATTCCAATTTTAATGTTCAACATATTTTTATTATTTTCTCTTATTTATTCAAGTTTAAATGATGATGTTAACAATGACGGGTTGGGTGTTTTCATCGTTTTAAATTTTATTTTGATATTTTTTTTTAACTTATATGGTATTTTTTTGATTTATGTTTTTAAAAGAACGAGTAATATATTTTCATACATTTTATACTTGGTTTTGATATTTTGTCCTATAATTTTAGTTTTTTATCCTGAAATTTTAATCAAAATATTAATTTAGCTACCAGCTCTGCGAAGCTTGTGCCTTCGTAGGTGTGTAAAGCGGGTTTCGCCCGCATCAATACTAGCAGATAAAGTCTTTGAGTATTTATAGAAGTCAGAAAAGGCCGGATTTTAATCCTAAAAAAGTAAGGGAAAAATTAAGTTTAAGGAAGAAGATTTAAAACAAAAAAAAGATATAAAAAACAATTTAGTAAAATAAAGAACAACACAAAACAGTAAAATATGAAAAATGTAATGTTGGCCTTGGTGGCCATGGTTTGGTTAATCCGCTCTTCCTTTACTTTAGCAAATGAAAAAAAGATTGAAAAATACGAGTAAATAGGATAAATTTATTTTGGTAAATTTTCCTAAGTGGGAAGCAGGAGAACCTAACCGCTCTTCAAGTTTAAAACTATATCTCGATAAAGGTCCTGCTTCCCTCACTCAATCTAAACCAATTTAGCTATTTAGAACCAGTTCGTGCTGATAATCTTATAAAGGCTTTTGTCGATTTGAGTTTACTTAGGTCAATTTTTCTTTTCACTTTAAAATTAAGTTTTTATAAAACAAAATGAAAATTTAGAGATTGATTTTTTTGTTGGCATTGACATGTCTAAAGACAAATTTGATGTTGGAGTTATGGATAAGTCTGGTGTTAGAATTGGTCATAAAAAATTCAATAACAATGACTTAGGTTTTGAAGAACTGTTTACATGGCTCTCTAATAGCTTAAAAACAGACAAGTTATTTTTTTGCATGGAGTACACAGGTATTTACAGCCGAAAATTGTGGATGTTTCTTCAAGACCATGATTGTTTGCTTTGGA